>CALINO010000092.1 GCA_938045295.1 uncultured Arenicella sp. | reverse complement strand
TAGCCATCTTCAAAATCAATACAAACTGGTGCCAAAGTCGGCGTGAAATTTGAGCATGATCCTGGATCTTGAATGTGCCCGTCTTTGCCCGGTTCACCGAAAAATAGTAGGTCTGTATCTTTTGGGCGAACAGGGTGTTCTAACACTTCCAAGATAACTTCATGTGCCTTTTTAAAAAGCGGGACTGTTCGGACTGTATCGTTTTTGGTGTCTGGTAAAAAGATAGTACGTTTCTTCAGATTAATTTGATCCCGTGTGAGTGATAGGATTTCGCCCTGCCGCATCGCTGTATAGAGAGCGAGCTTAACAATCCAAATTAAGAATGGGTTTGAGTGGGCTCTACACGCTCTAAAAAGGCGATCTTCTTCGGCACCCGAAAGCCTTCTTGTTCTGCCTTTTCCAGGGCTTGGTTTACGAACATTGGCTACAGGGTTCATTGCTAGACCTAATTGCCACTCCTTCATAGCAGTAGTGTACAAATGACTAAGGAGGGCGAGATCCAGCCTTACAGTGTTGTTTGACTTCCCGTCTTTGATTCGATCATCTCTGAACTGAGAGATTGTTTTAGAATTAAGGCTAGCTAAACTGTATTTTCCCAGCTTTTCTTTTAGTAGTTTGGAGCGGCCAATTTCTCGCTTTTGAGTTTCTGCTTTTTTCGTTGGAGTAACTTCAGATAGGTATTTATCCAATGCCTCCGAAATGGTCATACTCTCTGACTCATTACGCGCGATAAAAATCCCTCTTGTGATTTCATCCTCGGTGGTTCTTGCCCACGCTTCGGCGTCACGTTTAATCCGAAAGGTTTTGCGTTGAGTAGGCCAACCCTTGATCCTGATTTGTACCTGCCAATTACCGCTACGTGCTTTTACTATCGATGCCATAGAACACCTCCAAAAGTTTTGGCAGTGGTGTCATAGTGGTGTCCCAAGCACTTCAAGTCAAATTAAGGCTGACTAGGGGCTTGTCTAATCCATCTTAAGTTTTTGATTTTAAAAGGCTTTAAATGGTGGCCAGGGACAGAATCGAACTGCCGACACGGGGATTTTCAGTCCCCTGCTCTACCGACTGAGCTACCTGGCCATTTGTATTACTGCCTTAAGGTTAAGGCTTAACAAATCAAACGAAAGGGGGTTCCGTTTGGAGGGCGCATTACAATGCAATACGCCCTTTGAGTCAAGTGTTTTTGAAAAATTTTATTGCTCTGTGGGGCGGCTTTTAAAATTCTTCGGTGATTGGGTCGTTTGGGTTTTGTGGTGGCACGTATTCCGATGGCTTTTCGCTGCCTGCGCCAAACAAAAACTTTTCCATTTCGGTGGTGATCATTTCTTTGGCTTTTGGGTCCATCGGGTTAAGACGATACTCGTTGATTAGCATGGTTTGGTGGTTTATCCATTGATCCCATGCTTGTTGTGAGATGTTGTCAAAAATGCGTTTGCCGAGCTCGCCGGGCCACGTTTGAAATGGCAGGCCTGGGGCTTCGGTGTTTAGTTTTTGGCAGAATACAGTGCGCGACATATTTACTCCGATGATCTATTAGGCGTATTTGGCTAATAGTTTTTTTACTGGTGCGGCTAGCCCAAACTCTTGTTCTGAACCTAGCCGATACCATGTTTCATTGCTTTCTGCGGTGCGCTGGGTGTTACTTTTTAGGCGGCACATCACAGGGGTGATTTGTAAATGATAGTGGCTAAACGTGTGTTTATAAATAGGGAGTGTTTGTAAAACTTCAAGTTTTAGGCTGTTCAGCGTGATTGGGTCGGTAATGGCTTCTACTTGAGGCGGGCACCATAAGCCGCCCCAGATGCCTGACGGCGGGTTTTGCTGCAGGTAAAACTCGTCGTTGGCGTTTTTTATTAACAACATATAGGTTGTTTTGGTGGGCTTGGCGGTTTTGGGCTTGCCGTGAGGCAGTTCGGCAGTGCGGCCATTCGCGTAGGCTTTGCAGTGTGCGCTTAGCGGGCATTGGCTGCAACTGGGCTTACTGCGCGTGCAGAGTGTGGCGCCAAAATCCATAATGGCTTGGGTGTAGGTGTGCACGCCTTGGTCGGGGGTATTGAAATCGGCCAATTCCCACAGTGTGTTTTCAACCGCTTTTTTGCCGTACCAACCTTCCACTTCGTAAAAACGAGACAGCACGCGTTTTACATTGCCATCTAAAATGGGGAAGCGCTGTTGGGTAGAGAACGACAAAATTGCGCCGGCGGTAGAGCGGCCAATGCCGGGCAGGGCAAGTACGCGCTCAAAGTCGGTTGGAAACTTACCCTCATATTCAGTGCTTACTAATTGTGCGGCTTTGTGCAAGTTGCGTGCGCGGGCGTAATAGCCTAAGCCCGTCCATAGGTGCAACACTTCGTCGGTGGAAGCGTTGGCCAAATCAACAATACTGGGGAAGCGCTGCATAAAACGCTGGTAGTAAGGTATTACCGTGGCCACTTGGGTTTGCTGCAGCATAATTTCCGACACCCAAATGCGGTAAGCGTCTTGGGTGTTTTGCCACGGCAAGTCATGGCGCCCGTGTTCGGCATGCCATGTGAGTAATGTATTGCTTATGGATTTCATAGTCTGCGCACTTTACACTATAGCGGCTACAGGAAACACAAGGCGATGCAAAAATACTAACGGGGTGGGCGGTTTCATTATGTGTGTTGATTATATTATTGAACGGGCGTTACCGTGAGCCAGTTATTGCCATCTGTGGCGTGTTTGGCGCGCTTTACCCTTAATGCCGAGCAAGTGGAACAAGCCGCGCAGTTGTTGAACCAAGAAACGCAGTGGCGAACTTGGCTTGAGCAAATTGAGGTGCACGGTTTGTCTGGTTTTGCTAATCAGCACATTGAGCAGCATGGCTTGCCGGTGCCTACCGACACCGTGTTGAGTGTTAAAGCATTGAACATGCGCCACAAGGCCATTGCGCAAGCGCGTTATCAGGCTGTATCAGACTTGTTGGCGGGGTATAAAAACAAAGTGCCATTGCTGGCATTAAAAGGCGTGGCACTCATGCCGTATGTGTATGAAAAACCAGAACTGCGGCCAATGCGAGACATGGACTTTTTGGTGCCGCTCACGCATCTAGAGCAGTCGGTTGAATTAATTAAAGAGTGCGGTTTTGATATGCCTGCCGGTTATGCATCGTGCTTCACTCAAGGCACTCATGAATTACCCACGGCAACCAAAAAAGTAAATGGGTTCACGTGCAGTGTTGAAATACACAAAGAAAGCATACCCCGAGACGTAAGCGGCACTTTGTCTTACCCTACTGATGCTGCGGCCATGCAAACGGTGCGCTGGCATGATTTAGAACTTACCTGCTTTGAAGACGTTACCATGTTGCACCAAGTGGCGCGCCACTTAGAGGGGTTGCACCCGGGTAATGTGATGAAGCTCATCAACATGATGGACGTGGTTGCCTTGGCGCAGGTGGTTAACAATAACGGGCGTTGGCCAGAGTTGGCATTGCGTTACCCGCACGTGTTAAGCACGCTTGAGTGCCTGCACTTGATCACGCCGTTGCCAGAAGCGTTGCAAGCTAAGCTCAATGTAAAACCGTTGAAAAAGAATATGCAAGGGGTTGGGCAAATAATGAAATCATTCAGAACCATTGTGGGCGCTGACTTATCAATGTTGCAGCGCATTAAAGCGTTGCTAACACCGTCGGATTGGTGGTTGCACCTTCATTATAACGTTAGCCCACACCGCTCCATATGGGTTGTGAAGTTTTTACGGCACCCGTTTAGAATCATGACTTGGGCAGCGCAGCGTGTATACTTTGGCCTTGCGGGAAGCAAATAAGAGACAAACAACAATGACCACAAACATTACCTACCAACAACACCAGCAATGCCTGAGCGAAGACATGAATGGCGAACTGTTGGTATATCAGCCAGAATCGGCAACCACCTTGCATTTAAATGGCCCTTCGGCAATTGTGTGGAGCTTATGCACCGGTGAACATGCAGTGCAAGATATTATTGATATTGTGTCAGAAGCCTTCCCTGAACAGGCCGAGCAAATTCCAGGCGACATTATTGACGTGGTTAATGATTTGGCCGCGAAAAACTTTTTAGTAAAAGCCGATAAGCAGCCGCCACAATAAGGCACAGTTACGTTGAGTATTAACGCATGGCATTTGGTTTACCAAGAAGTTTCGGTGCTGGTTGAAACCGATTGTGAGGTAGCGAATCACGTACTTCAAAGCCACTTAAATGCAAGCGCTTACAACCACAAAGTTGAGTCTCAAAATGTTGAGGGTAATGAGTTTGACGCGCAGGTGCGCCTTTTAAAACATGGCAATGAATGGCGTTTAAGTGATGACGCTGCGGGCATTGATCGGCGGTTGTTAAGTCAAGGTGACGCGCTGTATCACTTAACAGACCGCATTGTTTTTTACGTCGCCGATAAGTCGGCCAGCGCTCATTGTTTGCATGCCGCTGCGGTGGCTGATAATGGTAAAGTCATTGCCATACCCGCTAGCAGCGGTTCTGGTAAAAGCTCGTTAACCTGTTGGTTGGTGGCTCAAGGCTTAGGCTACATCACCGATGAGTTGATACTGCTAGACAGCCAGTCGAACATACAGGGCGTGGCGCGGCCTATTCAAATTAAGCACCACGGTGTGGCGGCCATTAAGCCATTGTTGCGCAGTAAGCAAAGCCCAATATACGCTGGTGGCTTTGCTAACAGCGTGCCAATTGAAAGCCTAGGCGGGCAGCTCAGTGCACGAACAGACAACCAGTTGGCCTTGTTTGTGTTTCCAACGTATCGCGCTGATGCGGGGTTTTCTTTTACCCAACTTTCCAGCGCGCAAGCGGGCATGGCTTTAATGTCAAACCACGTGAATGCGCGAAATATTGACGGCCACGGATTTAGAGATGTTATGCAGCTAATACGGCAAACGCCTTGCTATGCGTTGGAGTACGGCGGGTTTGATGCTCTGCCCAATGATTTTTTAAACCAGCTTAAAAAGCTACTTCATAATGGCTAGGTAAGCTTGGGCATACACCGTTTTTTTGATGAGTGTAAGCGGTTGAGGTAAAGTGTTTGGCACTGACAGACAGTGCCAGTTAAGGAAGCGCAATTAAATTGATTTTTCACAGTCTCTGGGGGAGATGTGTTGCTAAAAAAAAGATTCATTCACGTTATAAAAAAATCACTCTGGTTAAGTTTTTTTGTCTTGCCGAGTGCGTTCTCATATTCGCCCGGTGACACTAATAGTGAAACACCGCCGGCGTATGACGAAGCCAAGTTAGCGTTGGTGGCGTCGCAGTTTCCGGCCAGCCAAGCACCGGAAAAAGAAGCGTATAAAAAACGCATTAAGGCGGCATTAAACAGCACCGTTCCGGTGTTGATGCTAGACGACATAACTGAGCCGTTAGAGCGCACAGCTCAACGGGTGTTGTTAAAAGACGAGCGCATAAAACAGTCGGCGTTCGACCCAGCAACGAAAAAAGCATTGCGCACTGAAGTAATGTCAATTAAACCCGCGTTGCCTGGCGACCGAGTGGGCACCGATGGGCGTTGTTGGAAGGGCGGTTGCTACCGTATTAATTTGTATAACTTTTTCTTTAATGCCTCCATCAGTGCGTTGGTGGATGCTAAGAATGAAGTGGTTGTTTCAATAGACAGCTTGCCCGAATCTCAACCAGAACTCAGTGAGCGTTTAGAGCGTTTGGCTATTGCCATTGCCAAGCATGAGCCCGCCGTGCAGTTAGAAATAGAAAAGCACTTGTCTGCGCTTGGTGAAGACGCAAAAGCAGCCGACGTATTGCCAGTTATGGCTTCCACAAAATCAGCGTTGCGTAACACTTTATGTGAACGCTCTCGGCACCTGTGCGTGGCGCCAACGTATGTGTTGGGCGATAAAGCGCTGTGGGTGATCGTGGATTTAACCGACATGAAAGTGGCTGGCTTACGCTGGACTACAGTTGGTAATGCAGGCCCACCCACCATTGTGACTGAACGTATTTTAGAAAATGAATACGTGTATAAAAATTATTGTGAGCAAGTGAATCAGCTAAGCCGAGACGGTTGGGCGTTTGATTATCACATTACAACTTCAGACGGTTTGCGCTTGGCAAACGCCACCTACAAAGGCAAGAGTGTGTTTGAGTCGGCCAAAGTGGTGGATTGGCATGTTAGCTATTCGCGCAAAGACACCTTTGGCTTTAGTGATGCCACCGGTTGCCCCATGTACAGTTCGGCGGTGGTGGTGGCGTTTGAAGGCCCAAGGGTAGAAACCATTGTGGAGAATGGTAAAGAGGTTGGTTTTCATATTACCCAAGAGTTCCAGCAACATTCGTGGCCGGCACCGTGTAATTACCGTTATGAAGAACGCTATGAATTTTACAAAGACGGGCGTTACCGAGTTGCCATGGTCAGCCACGGCCGAGGTTGTGGTTCTTACGGTACGTATCGGCCAGTTTTCAGAATGGCGCTTGGTAAGCCTTCTGAAAATTCTCAGTACCAAGTGCGCCGTTGGGCAGACGCTTGGAAGCCAGTAGAGGCTGAGTCATGGGTCAGGCAGAAAGAACCCGCAAGGCTAGCGGAACAACGTTTTAGCCATCAAATTGTTGATGACAACGGGCAGGGGTTTTTACTAGAGCCTTCGGCTGGGCAGTTTAATGACGGTGGTCGTGGCGATAATGCGTACATATACGTAACCGTGAATCACGCCGATAAAGACGAAGGCGAGCGTGATTTGGTGACATTAGGGGCCTGCTGTAACACCGGGCACGAACAAGGGCCAGAGCAGTTTATGCAGCCGGCGGAAACGCTCAGTAATCAGTCATTAGTATTATGGTACGTGCCACAAATGAAAAACGATGGGCGTAAAGGCCAAGAGTATTGCTGGGCTGAAAACCAAGTGGTTGACGGAGTGCTTAAAACTAAAACCTGGCCGTGTGTGGCCGGCCCGATGTTTGTGCCGCTGACTACTGGTGCTAATTAGGCTGAGCAGGCTGAACTGAGTCTGTGGCATAAAAAATAGCGAGGGTAATTATGATTAGAATGTTACTTGTTTTATCGGCACTGGTAGCCATGAGTGCGGGTGTTAGCGCACAACAGAAAACGTCGTTGGCTGTGGCACCAGTAGGCGGTGTTTATAACTGCGCAAGAATTCCGCAGTTTGTGCACAAAGCCGGCTTGCAGCAACCGGTTGCGATTGACACCAGTATGTCTCAATTGCCGGGCGTGGTTATTCGAGAATTAACCGGCCAGAAGCGCATGTATCAGCCTGATGCTTGGAAAGTAACCGGCCATGTCGGCTCTACTGTGCGTGATGCGCAAGGCAATATATACATTGTTCCTATACCCAGCGTGGCATTAGATTCAAACCCATTATCTAAAAGAAATACGGTGTACCGTATTCGTTCAGACAATGGCGACATTGAAGTGTATAAACAACTGCCTTTGCCTGAAAAAGAGTCTCAGCAAAACCCGTTCGGTGTGGTGGGGCTTGCCATTGATTGCACAACGAACCGACTATACGTTAGCTCGCTTGCTGGTTCTGAACCGAATAATGTGGCGGGCAAAATTTATCAAATAGATTTAACCACGGGCAAGTTGGTTGATGTGCTCTCAGGGGTTGATGCCCTAGGGTTGGCGATATTCAATCATCAAGACGGTAAGCGCTTGTATTTTGGTGATGCGCGTTCCTCAAGTTTGTACTCGCTGTCATTAACCAATAATGGCCGCTTTAAGAAAAATAAAACCCCGAAGTACGAACTGTCTCTATTGGAATTTAAAAACGGCGACAGCACCCAAATTCGTAAAATTCGTATTTCTAAAAGCAAGGCTGGGGCGCATTTAATGACCTTAGACGACACCGAATTTGCTTACCGTTTGGCGGCCGAAACCAATAGAAAATATAAAAAGTACACCTTAGCGCTGGATAACGAAGATAAAAAATGGCGATTGCTATCTATTCGATAACAACCGCCAATTAGCTTAGAGCTTTTTATCGTTAACGCTTTTTTTACGGTTAACGTTGCTTGTATAGCTAGCGTTTACGGAGCCGGTGTTAACGGCAGCGACACTGAGTTTTCAAACGCGAAATAATCTACTTGTTCCGTTATATGCGAACGTTCTGAATCGCGAATTTGATCTTCGTCAATGGCAAAGGTAACACCGCTTGCATTAATGGCCGACGCGCCATCTAAAAAGGCCCAGCCGCCGTTACCGCCATCAAGCCCTGCCATGGAGGCAACTAAGAATGCGGGCGTTGACGAAAATGCCGGGCTGAAGTTGTAGCTCGTCGAGCTGTTGGTTGCGCCGGTGATTGAATCTGCCCCGATTTGCGCAATATAACTTGAACCACCAACGTTACCGCTGCCAGCTTCCACAACAATAAAGCCAACGCTTTCATTGGCACGCGTAGTGTCGGAGTCTTCCGCCACTTGTTTGCCGGTTCGTAACGTTGACGCATTAGGTGCCGAGCTTCGTGATGCGCCGTAAGACCAAAACACAGACCAGTCTGCGTCGTTCTCGGTCATTACTTGGCCGATCACAACTGGGCTGGTGTAGCTGTTGAGGTACGACTGCGTTTGAGCATTCCAGCCACCCGCACGATCAGTCACAGTGCTGTTGTAGATTTGCGCTTCGATCAAACGGCCGTCGGGCATTGTCCAGCGGCCACTTTCCATGGCTAAGCAAAATACCGCCAAGTCATTGAGCGCCGAATTACTTGGGTTCTGCACTTTAACCTCAAAGCCACTGCCCGACACATTTCTAACCCGCACTACGGCCGGCAGTTCAGAGCGTGAATATTGAGGTGTGCACACCACCACCGGGTTGGTGTAGCTGTTAGTGAACGACATGGTTTGCCACACGGTGTTGATTTTTGATAACACCATGGTTTCAAAGTTGTTGCTAACCGGCGCTGGATCTACCTGAATGGCAACGTCGTCTGAGCTTGATAAGGCGCCGTCGTTGGCGGTTAAGCGCAACACGTAATTACCGGCGGCTGAAAAGCTGGCCGTGGTGTTTAACGCATTACTGTTACCAAAAGTGACTGTGCCAGGGCCGCTAAGCAATGACCATGTGTTAGTCAGTGAGCCACTGGGCAAGCCATCATCACTCGATGTGCCAGAGAGCGATGCTGTAGAAGGCAAGGTAACCGTTTGATCCGCACCGGCATTAACATTGGGTGCTTGATTGACTGGCGGTACCGGTTGAACCGTAATGGTGACATCGTCACTGTTACTAAGGGCGCCGTCGTTACCAGTAAGCCTTAACACATAGGTGCCGCTTGTTGAGAAGCTGGCACTGGTTGCGGCCGAATTAGCATCGCCAAAGCTGACGGTGCCGGAGCCACTCACCTGAGACCAGGTGGAAGTGAGAGTGCCACTGGGCAAGCCATCGTCATTAACCGAACCGCTTAAATTAACCGACTCGGGCAAGGTGATGGTTTGATTCGCGCCCGCACTCACCGTGGGTGCTTGGTTAACCGGTGGTGCTGGGTTTACCACTACCACCACATCATCGGTATCGGTAAGTTCGCTGTCGTTGGTGGTGAGCCTTAATACATAGGTTCCCGCACTTGAAAAGCTAACGGGTGTGATCAGTGCGTTGGCATTGCCAAAGCTCGCAGCGCCCGGGCCACTGATTTGAGACCAAAGGGTGGTCAACGAATTTGACGGAAGCCCATCGTCCGACGCTGAGCCTGATAAGGTCGCATTGCTTGGCAGTGTGATGCTTTGGTTTGCCCCCGCATTGGCCGTCGGCGCTGAGTTTTGCGGTTCTACAGTGATAGTGATGTCGTCTGAGCTTGATAGGTCGCCGTCATTCGCACTCAGTCTTAATACGTAGGTGCCGTTGCTTGTAAATGTGGCCGTTGTTGAGGTGGCGCTAGCGTCACCAAACGTAACAGAGCCGGGGCCGCTGACTACACTCCAAGTGGTGGTTAGCGTATTGCTTGGTAAACCATCGTCCGTTGCATTGCCAGAGAGCGCGGCAGTATTTGGTAATGATATTGACTGGTCTGCACCGGCGTCGACCGAGGGCGCTTGATTCGTCGGGGCGTTGACCACTGCGGTGATCACAACATCGTCAATGCCGGTTTCAACCAAGCTGCCATTGGAAGCATCAGCGGCTTCAATTAATACATGAATGGTTTGCCCTGCGAAAGCGGTGATGTCGGTATTAAATGATGCCCATTGCGCGGCTCTGATTGAATTGGTGCCACGTTCATCCAGTACCACTGATGTGTTATTACCCACCACGGAAATGGTTAGAAAGTCGGCACTTGAGGAATTCGATGAATGATACAAATATTGCGACAAAGACAAGTTCACCGACTGTGCGCCGGCTGGTATTGCAATATCCGGTGAGCGAACGCTGGTAACCCCGCTGTCGATGTCAAAAGAACCCACACCCGGGCCGCGCAGCCGACCGGTAACTAAATTATTAGTACCACTGACTGAGTCAGGAAGCTGCGTGAAGACACCTTGATACACCACTTCTTCTGGGTCTCCGCGCTCCCACTGGCCGGTGGTGGCGGTGTCTGAGCCGCTTGGGTTGGTTGTCCAACCAAGGTCGGATTCAAAGTCATCTGAGAACAAAGTAACCGGTACTGGGGCGGAATTGTCGATATCAAGAAAGACGGCTGATATTTCCCCCCATGTGCCGCTGGAGTCTTGCCCTCTAACGTACACGATGTGCTGGCCTTGAGATAATGATGAGGTGTCAATGGCGGCTGACACTGTTTCAGTGGCTGAATTAAATGCGCCGTCATTCGCGCTAAGTGCGTTGGCCGATGCGCCCGCTTGCCATGGTGGCACATCAATGTAGTACTCAGCATTGCTAATACTTTGCGTGGCTTCTGTGCCATTGCTGTTATTAAATTGAGTGTCATCAATGGTGGCTGAAATATCCACCAGAGTGCCGGCGGGCACCGCTGAATTTATTGATAAAGCCACGTTGTAAGAGTTGGGCCCAGCTGGCGTGACATAAGGCGCACGCAGCACTTTTAATGCGTACATTAACGACGCAAAATTGTCTGGCACAATGGTGTTTTCAAATACCGAGCAAGCTTGAAAAAACTCAGTACCAAGTTCGTAGGTGTAAGACGGCAAGCCGAGCTCACCGTAACCAAACGAGTCGGTTTCACCGTCGGTGGTGAAGCTGCTGGCGGCTTGTTCAGGTGAGTGGTTATTCGGAAAAGCAAGCCTACGGCCCAATGTTTGTAGCGCCGTGCCATTGGGTGTTTGTGCGGCTGAAAAACCCCATGGCCACAATACAAATTGCCCTGAGCTGTGTATGTCAATGTACATGCCTTGCGTGCTGAGTGGTGCCGCGTCGGTAATGTTTGGGCCTCGATTATCAGCAAAATTGTTGAACAAGAAATTTTGCACTGCTTGTGTTTCTGGCTCGGAAGCGGCAAACGCACCTCGGTATGTTTGGTTACATTCACTAGAGCTGGAACCACCACAGCAGCCCCAAGCAAATTGAAAATTTCGATTAAGGTCTGCGCCACGGCTGTTACTGGTGGCACCACAGTAATTTTCATTAACGTTTTTACGCCACAGCAAACCGGTTTCAGCGCGCTTGCGGCCGTCGGGGTTGGCGATCGGAATAATGTGAACGGTGTGGTGATCTAAAATCCACGTCACATCGGCATCGTTGCCGTAACTGGTTACTAAATGCTCGGCGAATCGTATTAGTAATTCCACCGGCGTGTATTCACGTGCGTGTATGCCGCCCGTCATTAATATGGCGGGTTTAGGGCCGGCAATGGCATTGTTTGTAAGAGTAAGCGCTTGAATGTCGTACCCTCCTTGGCCCACGGTTTTTTCCCAGCTGTCGCCAATGTCTTGCCACGAAGCTAAATTTGGAAAAGCAGCCACAATGTCTTGCGCGGTCGAGTAAGTTCCTTCCACGGTTCGATAGCAATCAAAGCCCGCGATTGAAGGGTATACCACCCCGTTGAATGAGTTTTCTACAGCCAGATTTTGTGAACGGCTAAACACGTTGCCTTGCCTGTATTGAGACTCTGTGGCATCGCTGAATATATAACGTTGCATGGTTGCTTCGTCATAATCAACGGTGATTGCCATCGATTCGGCGGCTTGTTGTAATGCCGTGTACTCACTGCTGTCGAGCACTAAAATAACAAAACCCTGATCAAATTCAGTTTTTAATGGCTCGAAGCCTCGAGCAATATTACGGCCTGTTTTTTCATCACTAAAACTCACCTTAACCGCAACTTGTTGATATTCGATCAGTGCCGAAGTTATCAGCTTGTTATTTGCATCGGAGACAGGTTCGGCGTGAGCATGCAAGCTCAGCAATAAGCACATAATGCTAACGACGGTTAATCGCAGTGCACTGACGCTCAGCGCTCTAAAAGATAGGTAAGACATGGCGTATTCCCCCCTAAGGAATTGAACCCGAAACGACAAAATAAAATAGTGACCCAATATTAGGTTTCTATTTCTTTTTACCCTTTTAGTGACATAGCCATGTAACCATACAGTTCTAGCAACGATACGGCTTTAGCAGCTAATAGAAATAGAAAAACGTTTAATAAGACACAAGATAAATTACTTACAAACGGCAATATTCGCCGACTAAATCGTAAGCGCTGAATTGACTGGATTTACACGCCCAACCGTCCTTGTAAAACCCATTTTTGCAACTCAGTGCCGGCAATTATTGACAAGGTTTTATTGTTTTGTCAAATTGAAAAAGCGGCTTGTACGATGAAAATAGTGCGCATTGCCTTGGTTTGGTGGCCTACATGCGTTGTAAAAAACTGATAAATAATAGCCGCTTGTATGTGATATCACTTTTGTTGTAGACTGATATTCAACAGTTAGTAAAATTGTTGCTCCGGGGGGGGCACTGAACATGGTAGTTCTTTTATTGATCAAAGGCTCTAGTAAGCTTTCTGACCTTTCAGATCTAGTTTAAATTAATTGAATCATTAGCGGGCCCGCTAAGGGTTTGCTTTGCCATGTTCAGAACTCAATACCCAATAGCGCGCCACGTTGTTGCGCGCTATTGGGTATTGGGTGTGTTTAGAGCAGTCTCTCCTCTGGAATTTTATTATTCAAATGAATGAGTCGTTTGTGTTGGTGTGATTTTGTCATCAACACAAACACATTTAGATAGATTTTGTCTTTTGGGGAGTCAAAATGAGAACGATTAATTTGTCGTTTAAGGTTGTTGAAAAAAATATTTCTGGAAAAAAAGTTGATTCAGGAAAAGCACCTACCGGTTTTTTAAAACGAAGTGTTCTGATATTTTTAATCTCTTTGGGTTTGGGGTTCAGCCACTCAGCTATTGCCGATATCAGTGGTAATGCGTTTAGAGATTACAACAACAATGGGGTTGACGATGGCACGAGCGAACAAGGCATCGAAACCATTGTGGTTACTGCTTATGCATCAGACGGTTCACAAGCCGCCACGACCACTACCAATGCCTCAGGTGATTACAATTTAACGCTTGGTGCCGGTGACTATCGAATCGAATTTACGCTGCCAGTTGATGGCAGCTTAAACTTTTTAAGCTCATCCGTCAGTCCAGCATCGTCAGTTCAGTTCGCGGTCAATGGCGCGACTGTATCGGCCGGTTTCAACAGCCGAGAAACCTTCTCAAACCCATCCCCAAATCTAGTCACTAATGTGTATCGCCACGGCCCCGCCGTGGGTGATAATAGCGCGGCCTTAATCCGCTTTTCTTACAATGCCGGTTGTGTTGATGCAACCTTGAACGGCACTTGTGATAGCGCAGGTCAAAGTTTTGATACCCCAGCGTCGGCGCCCCTCGCCACCACTGATCAAATTGGTGCCACAATGGGAATGGCGGTTGACCGAGTTGCCCCTGCTGTTTACGTTGGTTCATTTATGAAGCGCCACGTTGGCTTTCAGCGTAATGGAAAAACGGGCGTTATTTATCGAATAGAAAACCCCGATTCAGCCACGCCGGGCACACCAACCGCGTACGTAGATTTTGATGCATTGGGCATTGATACCGGTACAGACCCGCACCCGGCCGATGGCGCTTCAGGAGCCGCTTGGGAGCAAGATCAAAACTCGTGGGACGCCGTTGGTAAAGTGGGCTTTGGTGACATTGAAATTTCAGCCGATGAAACTAAGCTCTACGCGGTCAATTTGTTCGACCGGCGCCTGTATACCGTGCCAATTCAGGCGGCTCCAGTTACCTTGGCTGACATCTCTTCCATTGCCATTCCCAATCCGTGCGCTGATGTTGCGGATTTTCGCCCGTTTGCCACCAAGTCTTACGACTCAAGAGTGTATGTTGGGGTTACGTGTACGGGGCAGTCTTCGGTTACGGCCACAGGCCCTGCGCAATTGCAGCATCAGCCGGCTGGTTCTGCGGGCAATTTAGCCGCCTTACCTGGTTACGGTAATCGTAACCTTTTGGCCGCTCATGTGTTGGTGTATGACCCAGAAGACGATCAGTTTGAAAATTTAGCCGGTACGGCAAGCACGTCGGCCGTATTTACTGCACCACTGAATTACCCGCGTGAGCGAGCTATTGGCTCAAGCTTGCCGCATCGCAATACCTCGCCGGGCGAGTGGAATCCGTGGACGCCGGATTTCATTGTTTATGATCGAGATAATGTAAGCGGGAACTGTTTGGCTGACCGCGCTTATCCGCAGCCGTGGCTAACGGATATTGAGTTTGATCGTGGCAACTTAGTATTGGGTATTCGCGACCGCTTTGGTGATCAAACCGGTTATCAGCAAGCGGCGCCTCCAGGCATTGTGATTAATGCCAGCACTGGCCCTGGTTGCCGTACTTCGGTATTTGCCGGTTTGTTTAACGGAATTACCGCTGGTGACACTTTGCGTGCGTGCGGCACGCCGCAATCCGGTTGGACGTTGGAGAATAACGGCTCATGTGGCGGGGTTAATACGCCTGGCGCCGGCAGCGAAGGCCCTGGTGGTGGTGAGTATTATTACCAAGACGATTACGACGACTTTCCAAGCGGTAGTTTTGCGGGTGGTTTTCATAATGACATTAGTGCCGGTGGCTTAGTTCATGTGCCCGGCAATGTGGATACCGTTTCAACCATGTACGACCCCATTGATTCATCCGGTGCATTTTACGACGGTGGTATCTATTGGTTGAATGGTGATACTGGCGCCAGAACGCGTGGTTATCGCACCTACAATTCATCCGATGCGGTTGGGCAAAACAACCTTGATGACACGTTCGCTAAAGCCAATGGTTTGGGCGATTTAGAGCCGCTTTCAGCTCTGCCATCCATTGAAATTGGCAACTTGATTTGGCAAGACGTTAATGGCGATGGCGTGCAAGGCGCTTCAGAGCCCGGTATTGCGAACGTTACGGTTCAGCTGTGGGCAGACACCGATGACAATGGCACTGTTGATGCGCAAGTGGGCACCGCCGTTACACTGGCAAATGGTACTTACGTTTTTGGCGGTGAAACCGATGCAAATTTAAGCAGCGGCAGCCTTAATCCGTCGACAAACTATGAAATTCGAGTTGATGAAACGCAAACTGCACTGGCCGCTTTTACTCTGACTCAACGAAATAATGGCGCAGCCTCAGGTGGCGCGGCTAATGCTGATTCAAGAGACTCAGATGCAAGTTCGGTGAACATATCAGGCACTGATACCGCGGTTATTGCTTATACCACCGGTAATTTTGGGGATAACGAAGATAACTTAGACATAGGTTTTTCTGTGGTGGGTTCGATTACCATAATCAAAGACACCATACCGAACAATGCGCAAGATTTTAATTTTCGTATTTCTGGCGGAGTAACCTCCGCTACCTTTACGTTGGATGATGATGCGGGAGCGGCTGGTGAAGATAATGTTTATGGTAATACGCAGGTATTCAGTGACATCATAATGAGTCGTTATCAAGCCTCTGAAATATTGATCAGCGGCTGGATCGTGACCGACATTCAATGTACTGGCGCGACGGCTTCAACCATAACAATCGGTGCAAGCGGTGGGTTTGATGCGGGTGACGACGACGTCACTATTGACCTACAAAACGGTGAAGACATCACTTGTACTTTCACCAATGAACCAGCCCCGTTGGCCGTGGAAAGTTGCCCAGTGGACACCAACCGTATTGTTAAAAACGGTTTTGCGGTAGTGGCCTGTAAACCGGGCGTACCGGGCTCAGGTATCGACAGTACCTTGGCGGTGAAAGACATTACCGCTTTCGGTACGCTGCACGACGATTCCGCCAATCGCGGGCGTAGCAATATTAACGATGCCTCTAATGTGCCGACCGTTCGCGAATGGGGAACTGAAGATTTTAATATTGGCGGGGTGGGGCCTCAAGAAGTCTTATCTCATGCCATTGATCCAGATAACGGAAATATATTTACCGGTTCAACACGCCTGTACGGCGAGATCATGGGTATTTTTGATGGCTTTGGCGAGTTAACCGCCGGCCCTGCGGTGGTTTACAAAATTGATGGCGTCAATGGCGCTGTATCAGTGTTGGTTAATTTAACCGATTTAGCGCAGAATCAATCGCCGCTGGTCAATGCTGAAAACTTTGGTATTGGTTACCTCGATTACAATAATGAGCGTGACGAGCTGTACGTAGTTGGTATGGGCACAGGCTCAATCTATCGAATTGATGGCACCACCGGTGCGGTTTTACAAACCTACAATCCAGACCTGGATGCGGGTGTTGACGAGCTACCAGCAAGTGGCGACAGCCTTGCGCTATTTGGTGAACGACTTCTTGGATTAGCCTATAACCCCGTTGAGCGCCGTGTTTATTACTCAGTATGGCGCGGAGACCGTACGATTGACCCTGCTGGTATTAATTTTAACAGTGTGCGTTCAATTGCTCTTGATGCAAGCGGTGCGCTTGACCCATTAACGGACATAGAAGAGTTTCAAACACCGGCGCTTGAATTGCCTGATAGAGCTGGGCCGCCATCGGGCTCTTACAATATGCCGGTTGGTGATATTGAGTTCAACTTGAGTGGTGATGCTCTGGTTCTGGCGGAGATTGGCTTCGACAGCGGATTTGATTTTGGCACCTTTGGTATGCAAGCACCGGTATCAGTTTCTCATGAAGCGAGGGTGTTACGTTACGACGGTGGCAGTGGCGCATGGGCGGCTATGCCGACCGGCACATTTCAATTAGGCTCAGACAATACCGCCTTGGGAACCGCTTTAGAGCAGGGTGCTAATGGTCGTGGTGGCGTTGAATTTTCCTATCACAGCGTTGGCACTAATGTGGTTAATGGAATTCAAGATTTTGTTATTTCAACGGCTGATGCGCTAAACGCAACCAACGCGTATGGCTTTCAATATACGCCAGTAAACGGCGGCGGTATTGCCGACAGTATTGGCGTTTCTCTCACCGATGTTGGTGACCCAACAGGCGCAAAGTCATTGTTTGGTGACGTTGACGTATTGGCCTGTGCCAGTGATTACGGTGACGCGCCTGACGTGGCAGTGGGCACCGGAGCTGGTAATTACAATACGCA
>CALINO010000091.1 GCA_938045295.1 uncultured Arenicella sp. | reverse complement strand
CACAATAACTCTAACTCGGCCATCGGGCATAAGCACTCTAACTCGGTAGGCCGTGCCCGATTTATTTAATGAAATGCGCAATACTTGCGCATCAAAACGCTGCTTCACTTTGCGTACTATTTCACTTTTACCAATACGTTCCTGCTTAGATTGGGGGCGACGTGCTGCGTTTTGTGCGTACGGTTTTGCTAAGTAATCTTGATGCTGGTGTTGCTGATAAGGCAGCTGCAGCAGATCAATATTCGAGTCAGACTCAAGGGCAACAACTGAGGCACTCCAGACAGCACCCAACAAGAAAACACAAGCCGCAAAGTAAGGTGCTTTGAGCCTGTGCTTTAATGAATTTTGTAACAGCCTATTTTTCATACTACCCACTTTATTAGTTATCCAAGCGTTTTAGTTCTGCAAACAAAGTCATGATTAAAACCTTACACCAACTTAAGTAACGCTCACTGCTAAACTGCCTATTTCTCCGTTGCTCAGTTAAAAATATTTAGGTAACTGAGCGAAGTGGTTGGTCGCTTGTAGCGTACTAGCAACCTATACCACATCGCTCTCGTAGCCTTTTGCAAAGCCTCTCGGTATTATTTTATACCGGATCTACGGTGACTTTTACCTTAATTTTTTTCCCTGGATCGTAATCAAGTTGATTATGAAACACGTTGCCCCGGTATTTATAGGTAACATCATACCCAACTAACTCTTGCTCAGTGATGTATGAATCGCGAGTTTCACAACGTTTCACTGTTTCATAACGATCGTAACGATCATTATAATGTCGGTCACGGTTGTGGCGATTCTTGTGTTTTACATCTCGGGCAATACTGCCCCCTAACACCGCGCCAACCACGGTAGCCACATCGCGTGCTTTACCACCGCCTTTTTTACCTACGCGGTTGCCTATGGCACCACCAATAATACCGCCAATAATTTCAGGGGTTTTACTGTCATGGCGGCTATGACGACGGTGATGGCGGTCATCTCTCACTCGCACACGCTCATCGTAGCAATGTTTTTCTGGTTTATTAACCTGATACGTTTCATACACAGGGTCAACACTGATCACCTTGGCATAATCGTAAGCGTGATTATTGTATGAACGATATTTATTAGCCGCCACTGGCACTGAAATTAACGTGATACTACCGGCAATCGCCAACGGTAAGGCGTACTTTTTAAGCCTGTCTATGCTTTCTGGCTTAGCCACATCTGGTGCGGTATTAGTTCGGTTATTCTTTTCTAAATTAACGTTTGTCATGGGTGACTCCTCGTTCATCGTTTAAGTTTCGATGAAGCCACTTTATGACACGCTCGCTGAATGGAAGCTGAACTGCTTTTTCGCTATCAAAAATAGTCTATTTATTTTATTAAGCGCGTTTTAGGGTACGCCGCATGCCAACCAAACCAAAAGGCACGATGGTAAGGTAAACGTTTGAGTTGCAGGCCATTTTGCGCAATAAGAGCCTCTTCAGTAACACGCCAAACATTGCCATCACTGTCGATAAGTTGATCTTGTTGGTCGTATTGCTTAAAACGAACACCATCAGGTTGGTACACTCGGTTTGCACCGCTGCTGTCGGTAATAACCACGAATTCTTGTTTGCCCACACGTTCATAGAAAATAGGGTTGTCGTTTAAAAATTCGGTGTCTATTGCCAATTGGGTATTCGGTGCACCTTGAAAGCGTAAGGCCAACACCTCACGCTTGTTTTTCAAACGAGTGTCGTTAAACGGCGTCGTGAACATCAATCGGTCGCTGCTAAAATAGTCGTTGTAAGCCACCCCTTCTCCGTAATCGCGATTGTGCCCGGTATTGAGTGATAATACTTTGGTGTCTGGGTGGCGGCGTTTCCACTCGCCCCATGATGTGGTCACTACGCTTAAATGCTCCAACGCAATACCTTGGCCAACCAATGGCCCCACCACCGGTTCTCCGCGCACCGTACTCCACAATGATTGAGTGGCGTTGTCATACATGAGTTTGTTCGAGCGGTATAAAAAGCCGCTGGTGCCAATAGTATGCTCAACACCGTTATGCCGCGTTTTATAAATAATAACGGTGCCACACAAGGTGCAATAAACACCGGCAATAGGCTCAGCCTGCTCACCAGCGCCAAACGTATCGGTAAACATTTCATGCCAAGCTAAAATACGTTTGGGGTAAGCGCGTGCCTCGCCGTTAATTTTCACGCCAAAGACAACATGACTGTCTTCTAAGTAATCTTGCTGCTCAGCGCTTAACATTTCGGGGTTGCGCAGTGGCGGAATACCGTCTTGAGCCACTCCGCCCCATCGAATTTCGTCCAAACGAATTTGAGCCGATGCTTGACGGCCTTTGAAGTAGCGTTCAAAGCGCGGGTCTATATGTCGATAGAGTTCGGCTTTAAAGTCGGCGTAATCATCGGTGATTGATTCGGATTGATTCCACAGCCAGTGATACCAATCGTTAATATCTTCAGCGTGAGTGTATTGAGTCTTTTCTAACAATACAGACTGCATATCTTGACGCACTCTGGGAGAGCGTGAATACCCCATGGTTTCAATCGCCATTGGAACATATTTGTGCGACCACGATGTTTGCAAACGCCCCATAATGGCGTCTATGTCACTGCCTTCTTCAGCTAAAATGAGTTGTATAAAATCAGCTTGAGTTAGGGGTTTGGCTGCTTTTGAATCCGCCAGAGCAAGCCAAGGCTTGGTGATCAAGAGCAGTAAAACAACACAAATGAAACAGATAATGCGTGGGAAAAAACGCAGGTTAATACGAGCAGTCGTTAGCATGGCGCACCTAGCAAATAGAGAAAGTTACAGCAAGTGACCCATTCGAGCACTTGCTTGTGTCTATACTATTTGACCGTTACTAGGCCTATTTCCTTGCCACGCATAACGCTGATTGTAGGCGATTGAGCAGCTAGGCCTAAACGTCTACACCTAAACCCTAGTAAACTCCAACCAACAGCCTAGGCTTTCATTCCTTCAAATTGGTGAATGAACGTTAGCATGGGTTTGCCAACCAGCGCTTCTCGCCACCCTTTAAGTAATTTTTTCGACTGCCGATTGCGATACAGCGCCTCAATGTCTTTACGAGTGGCTAATAATGCCTGGGCAATGCCATGGCTTTCCGAGAGCTTAGACAAATCTCGCATCATTTGCGAACACACTGACTTTTCTTCTTTATTTAGCGGTTCCACTTTACGCCAAACTTTCTCGTTATTCGCACTGTCGACATTGCGAATAACTTCGAATGCCTGTGATGCTAAGGCACCGGCCGACCTGCGCCCAAACACCGCCAACGACAAAAGCTCTTGCTCTGATTTTACATTGGCTTGCGCTAAGTCGTACAATTTGTCGTCACGAATCACCCAGCTTCTGGGAATATCTCGCTCTTGGGCAACCGCTTCACGCCAATTAGCCAGCGCTTTCAAAACATGCTGCGGCTTAATTTTCAACATACCACCCGATAAGCGTTTATAAGCCTGTTCAGGAGCAATCACATACAGCGATTCATCGTAATACTGCTCTATCTCAGCGTCATACCACGCTTGTTTGTTTTGTTGTTGTAACTTTTCAAGGCCTGCTTGGTAAAGAGCCTCTAAGTAAGCCACGTCTTCGCCCGCGTATTTAATTTGTTCAGCGCTTAAGGGGCGACGTGTCCAATCGGTTCTCGATTGAGACTTAGGCAACTCAACGCCAGTCACTTCTTGCACTAAAGCACCGTAGCCCACTTGCATATCCGCACCACAAAATGCCGCCGCTAACTGGGTATCAAATATTGGCTTAGGCAATACATCCAACGTGTGTAAAATCACTTCAATATCTTGTCGAGCCGCATGAAACAGTTTTAACACATTGGCCGCTGAAAACAGCTTAACTAAACAACTCAAATCATCAATATTAAGCACGTCAATGCAATACTGATGTTCATCAATACCCAATTGCACTAAACACAATTTGGCATGGTAGGTTTTTTCGCGTAAAAACTCAGTGTCTACGGCAACCACACCGCCTTTTTCGCACAATGCGTCTATGGTTATCTCGAGTTCCTTGAGCTGGGCTTGCTCCTGTATTAAGTGGTTCATTATTTTCTTACGCAATCATCATTTCTTATCTGTCTTCTAGGATGCTACCATGCGCACACGTTATTCTTAACTAATTTCTACGGCCAACCAGTATTGTTGGCATGTAAAGCAGAACAAATGAACATAATCGCCCAACTTGTACAGTTCATCTTCCAAAAACGTGAGGTAAAAGACATTACCTACAAACCGCAGTTCGCGGTTATTGCGGTCTTAGTGGATGCCCTTCCACTGTTCTTGTTATGTATCATGATTAATAAAACGGGCATCGATCTGGGTGAAGTTAAAATCACTAAAATACCCGTTGGGCTGGCTGCGGTGTACACCGTTTTATTTGCCGCCCTGTTTTATTCTTTCTTTGCGGCTCAACAAAAACAAGCTCGCTTTGTGCAAGCCGCCACTGCATTTTTTGGAACGTCGGTAATTTTAACCGCGATTAATACATTGGCCTCGCCACTGCCTGGCAGTGGTTTAATCACGCTGATCATTTTGGGCTTAAAGATTTCTTGCTCTGTCCGAGTGGCCATGCAATCACTGAATTACAGCCTCGTTCGCGCGGTGTTCTCACTGTTTGGAATCACCATGCTTTCCATGATTGTGGCCTCCAGTATTTTTCCTATTGAATCAGTGCAAATCGCCGCCAGTGAGTAAGACTTTATGAACAAGAACATACACATTATCGGTATTTGCGGCACCTTTATGGGCGGTGTGGCACGCCTAGCCAAAGACATGGGTTACATCGTGACTGGCTCTGACGCCAACACCTACCCACCGATGAGCACTCAATTAGAAAACCTGGGCATTGAATTGTTCGAAGGTTACCGCGCGCAGAACATTCCGGATTCAGCCGATACGATTATTGTTGGTAATACCATTGGTCGCGGCAATCCTGAGCTTGAGTACGTGTTGGATAACAACCTTTGTTACTCTTCTGGGGCACAGTGGCTGGGTGAACACGTATTGCGTGAACGTTGGGTTTTGGGGGTTGCGGGCACTCATGGCAAAACAACCACCAGCAGTTTACTAGCTTGGCTATTAGAAGATAATGATTTAGCCCCTGGATTCTTAATTGGTGGCGTACCGGAAAACTTTGGCGAATCGGCCAGACTGGGTAATACCCCCTTTTTTGTGATTGAAGCCGATGAGTACGACACCGCATTCAGTGATAAGCGCTCAAAATTTGTTCACTACAAAAGTAAAACCTTAGTTCTGAATAATTTAGAGTTTGATCACGCCGATATATTTTCCGATTTAGCCGCCATTCAAACTCAGTTCCATCACCTAATTAAAACCATTCCAAGTCATGGACAAATTATTCATAACGCGGCAGAAAGTGCCTTAGATGAAGTATTGTCCATGGGCTGTTGGAGCGAAACCAAGAGTTTTGGCTCAGCGACCAATAACGCCGATTGGCAAGTCGAAAAAGCCCGGCAAGACGCCAGTGAGTTTATTATTCACTACCAAGGCACGGCTTACCCTGTGCGCTGGTCTTTGATTGGTGATCACAATATGCATAATGCCTTAGCCGCTGTGGCAGCCGCACATCACGTAGGGGTGCAAATTGAGCATGCGGTGCAATCATTAGCCACCTTCAAATCGGTCAAACGCCGCATGGAGAAAATTTTTGAAGGCACGGTAAAGGGGAAAAAAGTCACGGTGTTTGATGACTTTGCACACCACCCAACCGCCATTGAACAAACCGTGAACGGCTTGCGTAAAAGCGTTGGTGACGAAACAATACTAGCGGTACTAGAACCACGCTCAAACACCATGAAGCAAGGCATTCACAAACACTTACTCAACAGTGCCTTGGAGAAAGCCAATAAGGCTATGATTTACGCCAACGAGCAAGTACAGTGGAACATCGAGCAATTAAACAACGACACCACCCACACCTACGCTCACGTAGAACAGTTACTGGCCGCGTTGGTTGACAACATTAAGCAAGAAAATAATGATTGCCACGTTCTTATAATGAGTAACGGTGGTTTTGAAAACCTGTATCAACGTCTCATAGAAAAATTAAGCTAACGTTCATCTTCGCATGGCTATAATTACGTTAAATGTTGCACTGCAAGCCCATTTAAATAGTGTGCTGTTTATTTGACAGCTTACGTAACAATTGCAACAATTTTGAACTGATTCTATCAATCACATTGAATGAAATAACAGAGAGAAAACTATGTCTTTACGTTCTAAAATTTTAAAATTTTCTGCTGGCTTAATCGCCGCATTCTCATTGGCTTTCGTCATTAATCAAAGCTCAGCACAATCTCTAGACGACTCTAAATACAAAGCCGTTAAGACTCCATTCAAAGTGAGCACTGGCGATAAGATTGAAGTAGCAGAACT
>CALINO010000090.1 GCA_938045295.1 uncultured Arenicella sp. | reverse complement strand
ACCGTGGTGGCCACCAGCACATCCAAATCGCCGGCACGAAATGCCGCCATGACTTGCTCTTTTTCTTTAGGTTTTAAACGGCCATGCACTAAACCCACTTTTAACGAGCGCAAGGCTTGTGACAATTCTTCTGCGGTGTCGGTAGCGGCTTGCGCTTCAAGCACTTCAGATTCGTCAATGAGTGGGCACACCCAATACACTTGCCGGCGTTGCTGACACGCCACTTGCACACGTTGAATTACCTCAGCTCGGCGTGACTCAGCCGGAATCACCACGGTCTCAACGGTTTTTCGCCCGGGCGGTAACTCGTCGATGCTAGAAACGTCTAGATCGGCGTAAAAAGTCATGGCCAAGGTTCGGGGTATGGGGGTTGCCGTCATAACCAACTGATGCGGTACTTGCCCAGTGGGCGTTTTTGCCCGCAACGCCAAACGCTGTTCAACGCCAAAACGGTGCTGTTCATCAATCACCACCAAACCCAGTAGCTTATACGCCACCGCTTCTTGAATTAATGCGTGCGTACCCACGGCAACCAACAGCTCACCATTGGCTAAGCGCGCCATTGTCTCGCGTTTTTGCTTTGCCGGAGTTTTACTGGCCAACCAGCCCACATCAATGCCCAGTTCATTAAACCAGGCGGAAATAGTGCGGTAGTGCTGTTCAGCCAACAGTTCGGTGGGCGCCATTAGCACCGTTTGTACTTTGCAAGACACCGCTTGCAACATGGCGGCGGCAGCCACCACGGTTTTACCCGACCCCACATCGCCCTGCACTAAACGCATGGCTGGCCGATTACCGCTTAAGTCGTCAGACACTTCGCCGCACACTCGTTGCTGCGCTCCGGTTAAGGTAAAGCCCAGCTTAGAAAAAAAGCGTTGTTGCAGTTCATGATCCGGCACTAGGCTTGGGGCTTGATCGCGCTCACGAAGCGCTTTGGTTTTGCGCAAACTAAAGTGGTGAGCCAATAGCTCCTCCATGATTAGACGCTGATGAGCGGCACTGGTGGCTTGCTGCATGGCGACCATATTCATTTCGGCGCTGGGGCGGTGTAAGGTTTTCAGCGCGTGCTGTAACGACGCCGCCTCATACACTTGCTGCATTTCTTTAGGCAGGCAATGCCGGTCAACCAATTCGTTGAGTTCGCCCAGAGCCAAGCTCAACACTTGGTCACTTAGCTTGCGCCACAGCAGTTGGCTCACACCATCGGTGGTTGGGTAAACCGGGGTCAGTGTTTTATCTATGCCGCCGCTTGGTTGATCGGCACTGACACGATATTCTGGGTGCACTAATTCCAAGCCTTTAGCCCCGCGCCGTAACTCACCAAAGGCACGCACCCATAAACCGCGTTGAAAGCTCTTTTCTTGAGCACGGTTAAAATGAAACATGCGAATGGTAACGCTGCCAGTGCCGTCACTGATCTTAACCAGTAGACTGCGCCGCCGGCCAAACACCACTTGCGCCAAATCAACTTGCCCGATGACCACACTGGACATTTCTGGCAACAGTGCCCCCATGGGGGTAACGGTGGTTTTATCTTCGTAACGATGCGGTAAATGAAACAGTACATCCTGCACGCTGCGCACATGCAAGCGCTCAAGCTTGGCGGCGAGCTGCGGCCCCACGCCCGTTAACTTAAGCACTGAATCAGAGAGCTGCAAACTCATTAACAAGCTCGCAATGCTAATGAAACAGAAAAGCTTACGAATACACTTATAAGCGACACATTGGGAAGCAATGCCGTTAAGCGCACAAGGGCGGCTTTATTCTGCGCACAAAATTGCATCTATTTCTATCTGCACGCCTTTGGGCAGCGCCGAGACTTGCACCGCAGCCCTTGCGGGAAATGGCTCATTCACGTATTGCGCCATGACCTCATTTAAAGCAGCAAAGTCGTCAAGGTTGGTTAAATACACCGTCAGCTTAAGCGCATCATCCAAACTTAAATCGGCGGCCTGACAGATGGCGGACAAATTTTTAAACACTTGATGAGCCTGCTCGCTAAAGTCATCGCTGACCACAGTCATGGAGACAGGGTCTAGCGGTATTTGGCCAGAAACATAAACCGTGCCACCAACAGACACGGCCTGAGAATAAGCCCCAATCGCCGCTGGTGCTTTGTCAGTATTAATAATTTTTTTCATGGATTAAGTTTGACACTTAGACGCTTGTTACGCAACACGCATGGCCTATGGTTAGCACACCAATTTGGCAGAATTCGACTCTGCGCATGAACGCTTTTAAGCAGAAGTTATGACACTGGTTTTATTAATAAAGCGTAAGGCAATGAATTGGCTATTTGCCGTTCTTTATTAGTAAGTAAGGCGTTTTGCATGAATGACGAGACTGTATTAATTGTTAGTTCAAGCACGCGCCACACTCATTGTTTTTAGTTAGTTGTATCAGTGTCCCTCAGACTCATTACTTTCGCTTGTAAAAGCGCTCACTGGAGTGGGTAGTAATGTTCGAGCCAACCGCTTTGTGTGTTAAGCGGTTGGCTCTTTTTTTTCCCGTCATAATTTATTCTTTATTACGCAATAAATTAGCATTAGCACTGATCGGGTACAGGGTTTGACCGATCACCGACTTTGGTAACGGAACGGTTGTGCCGTATTCGGCCGGCCAATGTTGATCTGGCAAATGGTAAGTGCCGAATAAACGATCAAAAAGCACGGTGTGCGCTGAATAATTAGTGTCAATGGCGGGCTCTTCAGAGCTGTGATGCCAATGATGAAATTGCGGGGTCACAAACACATACTTTAATGGGCCAAACGATATCGAGAGGTTGCAATGAATCAAGATGGCTTGCAAAGCGGCAAAGGTAACGTAAATATTAAGCGCGGTTTGATCAGCCCCTAACAAATACAGCGGAATCATGACCATGGCACGCTCAGAAAACACCTGAATAAAATGCCCGCGCGAACCGGCCAACCAGTCTAAGTTTTCGATCGAGTGGTGCACAGCATGAATCGGCCACAACCATTTAATCTCGTGATAGGCTCGGTGCTCCCAATACAAAACAAAATCAGCGCATAACACAATGATCGCCACTTGCAAAAAAATTGGCGTTGACTGAATGGCGTCTTGCACCGTGGCACTCACCGCCCAATCAAAATGACTAATATGGTAATTGGCGAAAATGATAATCGCTGAAATGGCCAAGTGATTGAAGCAGAAATAGAACATGTCAACGCCCCACTCTGGCCTCATTATCAATTGGTCTCGATATTTAGGGAACAACTTTTCCAATACCATGAATATAATTGCCGAACCGAGGAAGGCTAAAATTAGCCAATCCACGCCTAATGACAGCTCTCTTGGCTCTACTTGCCCAACAGGGATGTTGTACCCACCCAACGCAAAGGCCGCAAGCGTAAGAGCAATGCCCATCAAGCCACGCAGACGATACTTTGCTTTATTCAGCAACAAACTCAGAACGCCGAATAGCAAGGAAAAATACATGCCGTACTTGAGCACATTCTGTAACTGCTTGGCGTCATAGGCTTGACGCAATTCAGTGGTGGTTAAATACGATGGGTATAAATAGGCAAACACCGCCAATAGGCTCAACAAGCCCAACACAAATGACAAATAGCTGCTGATTCGCCCTTCACCAAAACGGAATTCTTTCGATGACTTCTTTTCAACTTGCCGTTTTTTATAATGATATTGTTGTTTCATAATTAGTTACCTTTGGCTCACAAAGTCATTATGGCGTGTTAATAAAGAATGGAAACCAAAAACCACAAAAGTGCTTTAATATTCGATTTTGGGTCTAAAAAACAATACTCAGCATCAAAATAAAGGTGTTTAATTAGCCTTTTTGACGATTTACCTTGCTTACATTAGGCGTTCGGTAAATGGCTTTAATGATTTGCGCCAAGTGAATACGGTCGGTTACTTCCACCACAAAGTCCATTTGCCGCACATTATCAGCGCCTTCATGCAGATCAACATGATTGATGTTGGAGCCGTTTTCGGCAATGGCGGTGGCCACCGCGGCGAAAGCACCAGACACATGATTGAGTTTGACTTGTAAGCGCACATTAAAATGTTGCTCGATCTCGTCATCCCAATCAACCAATAAACATTTTTCTGGTTGGCGTTGCAGTTCGCTGATATTAGGGCAATCGGTGGTATGCACTACCAAACCATGACCGGCGGTAAAAATACCCAAAATAGAGTCGCCCGGAATGGGGCAACAACACCGCGAATAGGTAACCAGCAAGCCTTCTGAGCCCTTGATTATCAGCGGCTCTTGCTCTTCCAATTCGCCTTCGGCACTGTCATCAGACAATTGCGCAATTTGCCGCGCCACCATGTCTGGCAGGCGCTTGCCAAACCCCACTTCAACCAACAACTCAGACCACGTATCGAGCTGCAATTCTTGCAACAGCTTTTGCTGCACTTTAGCGGGTATTTTACGCCGCCCAAAGAGACGTTGCTTGGTGGCTCCGGCCAATAAGCGCTTACCGAGTTTCAGTGCATCGCCCTGAGTTTGATGTTTTAGGTAATTGCGAATTTGGGTGCGCGCTTTGGCCGTCACGGCGTAGTTAAGCCAAGCGGTGGTCGGCCATGAGCTTTTAGAGGTGATAATTTCAACGCTATCGCCATTTTGCAACACGGTTGGCAGTGACGCCAACGAGCGATTGATGCGCGCGCCGGTGCAATGATTGCCTACATCGGTGTGCACGGCGTAAGCGAAATCTAATGCAGTGGAACCGCGAGGCATTTTTTTAATGTCGCCCTTAGGCGTAAAGACATACACCTCATCAGGGTATAAATCGGTTTTTAAATGCTCTAAAAACTCAACCGGATTGCCTGTGTGGTGCTTTGGATCGAGTAAATCCAACAACCACTGACGCGCAAGGTGGCTGGAGTTTTCATTACTGCTTTCACCTTGCTTATAAATCCAATGCGCGGCCACCCCGGCTTCAGCAATACGGTCCATTTCTTTGGTGCGAATTTGCACTTCAATGTTATCGCCTAAAGGGCCAAAAACAACCGTGTGCAACGATTGGTAGCCGTTCGCCTTGGGTATGGCGACATAATCCACGAAACGCCCCGGAATCGGCTTATAGGTGTTGTGAATAATACCCAGAACTCGGTAACACTCATCCACCGAGTCCACAATAATGCGAAAGCCATAAATGTCATGCAGCTCATCAAAAGATTGCCGCTTTTTGATCATTTTTTTATAAATACTGTAGACCGTTTTACGGCGGCCTTTAACCGAAAAGTCGGTCAAGCCTGCGTTTTCAATGGTCTGATTTAAACTGTTTTGCAGCTTCTCGACAATCAGCTTTCTATTGCCTTCACGAAATTTAATGGCTTTTTCAATCGCTCGATGCCGCTTAGGGTACAGGTAGCTAAAACACAAGTCTTGCAATTCACGCGCCCAATGATACAACCCTAGGCGTTCTGCAATTGGGGCATAAATATCAATCGTCTGTTGAGAGATGCGCTTGCGTTTTTCTGCCCGCATGATCGACAGCGTACGCATATTATGTAAGCGGTCGGCCAGCTTAATGATCATGACTCGCACGTCTTCCGACATGGCCATTAGCATTTTGCGAAAGTTTTCAGCTTCGGCTTGCTCTTTAGTGGCAAATTCTATTTGCCCTATTTTACTGACCCCATCCACCAACAAGGCAATGTCTTCACCAAATTGATCAATAATTTGTTCTTTAGTGGCATCAGTATCTTCAATAACATCGTGCAATAAGGCCGCCATTAGAGTGCGCGAGTCCATGCGCAATTCCGCTAATGTTTCGGTAACTTCGATCGGGTGATGAATGTATTGCTCACCCGATTTACGAGTTTGCCCACGATGATACTTTTCAGCAAAAACAAACGCCTTGTAAACGTCTTCGATTGCGTCTTCAGACAAATAAGAGGACAGCCGATTTTTACAAACGGCGCGAATCGCTTTTTCAGGCGACGCCGTAAAGAATCGACGCTTTGATAAGCTGTATGGCGAAGGGTTCTTAATCACTTAAAAAGTATACTACCTTGTCTTATAAACAGCAGCTTAAAAAATCAGCTAATGGAATGTATTAAATACCAGAAGAGATTATAAGTGCATTAAAAAAGGGGCTTAGCATTTCGCTTTACCCCTCTCTTTTGTGCGGTACAGTTAGCATTCAAACTTGCCGCTTACAAATAAGCCACTGCAAATCAGTGCGTGGCTTGTTTTTTACTGCTGATTACTCAGCCGCTTCTTGCTCTTTAGCCGCAGTAGCATCAGCCAGTTCGGCCTGCAATGCTTCGGCCAGGGCGTCTAGCTCTGTCGGCTCAGCGCCTTCTTCAGCCACTTCATCACCAGAAATAGCTTCAAGCAACTCTTCTTCAGGCGTTTCTTTAAGAATGTCACGAGTGACTAGGCCATCAGCAATTTCACGCAATGCAATTACCGTTGGCTTGTCGTTTTCTTCTTCGACAAACGGCTCGGCTCCCAATGAAATTTGGCGCGCGCGCTTAGTGGCCACCAACACCAGTTGGAAGCGGTTATCTACATTGCTTAAACAATCTTCAACGGTAACTCGAGCCATGGCTCACCTCTTTAAAATTTTCTAACTAAACGTTCTAACTAAATTATGTAACGATCATTGCTCGCCGCTCAGTGCATCAGCGCTCGCGCGGGCTTAGTATGTCGTGCCATATGTGTGTTGTGTCTTAATCCAAAAAGCGCAAAAAGCAGCCAATTGGAAGCCAGGTATGAAATATGCTAAAGACTTGTGTCGCTTAACAATGAATCAATATCCAGCTCAAGGGGGCGAATATTATCACTTTCGCCGGCAAGAATCAGCGACAAATCATGTAAAGCTTGATTAAAATCATCATTTAACACAATAAAATCCGCTTCTCGGCAATGCGCCATTTCATCCAACGCTTTTTGCATACGAGCGGCGATCACATCTTCAGAATCACTGCCACGGCTACGCAAACGGCGCTCAAGCTCTTTAACAGACGGCGGTAAAATGGAAATGCTGACGGCTTCGGGCATCTGCTCTCGCACCAAGCGAGCGCCTTGCCAGTCAATATCCAGCAGCACATTAATACCTTCTTGCAGCATGGCTTCAACCGCTTCGCGAGAAGTGCCGTAGTAGTTGCCATAGACTTGAGCGTATTCTAAAAACACGCCACGCTCAGTCATCGACAAAAACTCATCTTTGCTGACAAAAAAATAGTCTTGCGCGTCCACTTCGTTAGCTCGACGCTGACGAGTGGTATGCGAAATAGACATTCTGCACTGACTGCCATTCGCAATCAATGCGCGTGCCAGACTGGTTTTGCCTGCGCCCGATGGCGCAGAAATAATGAATAATTTGCCGGTCACGAAATGTTAGTCGCTGAAATGAGAATCTAAAGGCCGTAGTTTACTCGAAAGTGTTTGCCCAAAACAATAAGTCAACCGCAGTGATGAGTGGTTTTATAAAAAACACCAACCCTGATTCCCTCAGTGCACGCAAAAGTGCACGCAAAAAAGGCGCCTGATTAAACGCGCCTTTGATGTATGACTGCCAACGTTCAACGAAACCTCAGCTTACGTTACGTTGGCTACGCTGCGGCGCTTTCGTCTTTAGGCACGGCCAACTGAACCTGCGTGATTTTTTCACCGCTGCTGTGATCATTATGCAGACGAATCAGACGATTCATTTGGTACAACGAGGTTAAAAAAGAATACAGCGGTGGTAAGTAATTTTTCTCACGCAGCTCTTTGAACTGCTCTTCGCTTAAACCCGCTAATTTTTCCTCATCAATGGTATTCAGGCCTTTCAAGGTGTTTACCCGGCCATCGGCATAAGTGACGGCCACGTCCATTTCTTTTATCAAGCCCAATTCACTGATGTGTTTGCAAAACTGAAAGGTATGCAAATCATTACGCATGTCTTCTTGCAACGTGGCTGTGATGCGAGAGAGCATCATTCCGGCTTTACCGTCTTCAAACAACGCCTCGCCTTTGTCTTTCGAAAAAGCAGAATTTTCTGGGTCTATGCCGATCGTGTACTTTTTTTCTTCTGTTGGGTGCGCCATCAAGAAAAATGGGTACGTCGACATGGCGCTCGGCTGGTAAATGCCTTGCCATTTGTCATCATAAACCATCAGATTTTTTTCAACTTCATAAGACGTAATTGCCGAAATTAACCAGTCACCAGTATCACTAGATTTAGATAAGAAAACCGGCATTTCGCAGCCCGCGCGACTGACCTCAACCACTCTCAAACTCATAATATGACTGCGTTTTGCAACCTCAACCGCTGCATTTGGGTCAAGTTTGAAATCGCCGTGCTCCTCAAGGGACAATTCTATTAATTCTGCCATTGGTATAAATTTCCAGTATTTAATTTAGTTATTTTATATTTAGTGTTCGCCACCCGCACAGATCAAAAATGTAGGTCAACCGGTGGTCGCCAGCCATTTATCAATAAACTCTCTGTGCGACGGCAAGGTGCGCAACATTTGCTGCGTCACCTGCTGATTCTGTTGAATAATGCGTTTGGCCTGCACCTGCTCACGGTATAAATATGCTTGCTGAGAAAAATCTGGCCTGAACCCCATACCATATAACACATATTGGTAACTCGCAGCTGGAAATAGCTCAATTGCGCTATCAAAATCAGCACTGACGGGGCCTCTGGTAGACCAGATGGCCAAATCCTCTTTTAAAGACTCAGGGATGTGTGTCTCATCGGCATGAGCACGCCAATAAGGCTCTGGCCGCTGCGTTAGCATGTAATGCAACTTTAAAAAGTCGATAATGCGTTGCCAGCGGTAATGCATTTGCTCATTAAAACGCTTCGCGGTAATCGACATGATATCTCGATTCGGAGGAATATTTTCAGCAACGTATCGTGATGCAATTTCCACCAGCATAATGGCCGTGGCTTCCAGTGGTTCAACAAACCCACCGGACATGCCAATTGCAACGCAATTATTTTTCCAAAATTTTTCTCTGTAACCGGATTGAAAGCTGATTTTTCTTGGTTCTAGAGAACCCGGCTCTGCACCTAGGTAACGGTGCAAATTATCGGCCGCTTCGTCGTCACTAAGAAATTTACTTGAATAGACGTGCCCCACGCCTCGGCGATGCGTTAAACCAATGTCCCATAACCAGCCGGCGTTTTGTGCGGTTGCAATGGTGTAAGGCGCAATAGGGGCATTGTGTTCTGGGTAGTCAACGTGCAAAGCCAGCGCTGAGTCATTGAACAACACGTGGTCCATGTTTTTAAAACCAACACCCAGCTCTTTTCCCAACAAACGAGAGCTAAAGCCCGTGCAGTCAATAAATATGTCTGCGTGTAATTCTGTGCTTTTTTCGCTAGCCTCGCCCTGCAAATGCACGCACTGTATGTCGCCATTATTATGCATTGAAACCGCGTCAACCGTGCCAATCACATGCTCTACGCCTAGCTTTTCTTTACAATGCGTTTTTAATAACTCGGCAAACGCACCGGCATCCAAATGGTAAGCATAATTACATTGGCCAGAATAATCGTTCTCGGCCAATGTGCGAGGCGCCAAACCGGCTTCGCAGATATGATGTTGGAAATTAGATTCAACAGCGTAGCTGGCAATGTCATCAACGTAAGGGGCCAAATCCAAGCGGCCATAACCTAACGGAAAGGTAAACGGGTGGTAATAAAAATCACCATTACCGTGCACCCAATCTACAAATTTGCCGCCCTGCTTAAACGCGGCATGGCAATGCTTGAATAAATCGCTCTCTTTAATGCCTATTCGCCGAACCGTATTTTTCATGGTCGGCCACGTGCCTTCGCCCACACCCACGGTCGGAATGTCTGAAGATTCTACCAGCGTGACCGAAATCGCATTAGGGTCGTCGCTTTTATGGTGCGCAGCAATCACGCCGGCCGCCAACCAGCCGGCGGTACCCCCGCCAACAATGGCTATTTTTCTAATTCTATCGCTCATATAAGTTACACACTGTAAGCCTCGTAACGGGCAATTAACCATGCGGCATCAATCATAGTAAACCATTAGCGTGATGCTACGGCAAATAAAAAAATAGCCCGCACTTAAGCACAAGCGCGGGCTATTTAATCTCAAAATATGATTGATAATATAATGAACCACATCAGTGGCTCATCAATCATTATTCAAGCTTACCATTTACCACGTAAGCCAATTGCGTAGCGTGCTCCGTTGTCTTCAATGTTGAAGGTTTGGTTAGGGAAACGACCGGTCTGAATCAGTTCTTCTTCAGTAATATTAATTCCTTCAAAGAAAACAGTCAGTGAATCATTAATATCATAACTTGCGCTGATATCCACCTGACCAAATTCCTCAGTATTTACCGGTTCGCCATTGAAGCCATTGTTAATACGTCTTAAGAACTCCTCACGATTATTGTAAGCGATACGCGCTTGCATACGATCATTCTCATAGAACAATACCAAGTTCTGAGAATCGCCCACACCTTCTAGCGCGAAGGTCTGGCTTGGATCACCCGACAAGTTAGCATCACTATCTACAAACGTTGCATTCGCAGAGATACCAAAACCGCTATCGAAGATGTGTGTAACCGACACTTCAAAACCATCTACTTTAGCTGACTCACCGTTTTGTGGGCGGGTCACTGAGTAAGTTTCAAATTGTCCATTCAACTCTTCAGTATTAGCAACGATATCTTGGCCTGGAACCAAAGCGCCCGGAGCACACAAGGCATCTGAGCAACGGAAACCATTGGCTGCACTACGATCAGTTAGCTCGAACTCTTCACTACCAACCAAACGAGTTACAAAGTTATCGATGTCTTTCTCAAAGTATGCAATTGAGAACACATTAGAGTCGCCGTAGTAATACTCGAAACCAAGGTCGATATTAGTAGACTCGAATGGATTCAAGCCCGGGTTACCACCTTGAGCAGTCAAGTTTTGACGACGCGGTTCATTGAAAGTAGTCGCCGGAGACAACTCAGACAAAGTTGCACGGGTTAACGATTCGTAAATTGCTGCACGCAACACCATGCTGTCATTCAACTCATATTTAAAGCTAATATTCGGCAAGAAATTGTCGTAACTATCGCCCTGAGTGAAATCATTTGCTGGCCCGAAACGATTAGAGAACAGCGTCAAGTCGGTGGTGGGCACAACATCGCTAATGAAGCTTTGCACTGTATCTACATCGATATCAGTCTCTGTGTAACGAGCACCAACATTCATCGTCAACGGTTTGTCGGCCAATGAAAAGTTGAATGTAGCATCAACATAAGCACCGGTGATGTCTTCGTTCACTGTAAAACGGTTATTTTGCAGTGTAGGCGCCACAGGGTTTCCAGTAGACGCCAAGAAAGCTTCATAGGCATCGCCATCATAAGTATAAAAATTGTCAATCAGACCTGAGAAAAAGTTCTCAGCTTGGAACGCACGGAAACCAACAGTGCCATTAGGCGCGGCAGTCTGATATCCACAGAAAGCACACTGATTACCGAATACTGTGAAACGTTCATTTTCACGCGACTGTGAATATGCGCCAAACTTAACTGACTCGATAGTTTCACTGTCAAACAAATATTCGAAATCAAGTTTCAACTCACTGATTTCATCAGAAAAAGTACTACCACCACGCTCGTTGTAGTGCAAACGAGAGCGGTTTGCATCTGCCAATTGACCATTACCAAAACCATCATGCGCTACAGTCGGGATACCACCAGGGTTACCATCAAATTGATAGTTGTTGATAATCCCAATTACATTAAAACGCGCTTGAGCTGCGTAGTCATTCTCAGACTCAGAAGTCGAGGCATCGAAACTGGCTGTAAAGTTATCGCTAATGTCCCACTTCACATTCAAACCGAAACCAGTAGTTTCCGTATCACGACCATTACGGGTATGCGATACAAAGTCAGTTGCTGGGTCACCAGAACCTTGGTTTAGACCAATTTCCTGCGTGAAGTTAATCAAGGTACCGTTTGAATCCAACGTACCTGAACCAACGCGGTCTGGCTCAAACCATGAGGCCAAATCGGTTACCAGTGAATCGATTTCAAAAGAAGACTGAAAACCATCAACGGTAACTTGCAGATCTTCGGTTGGCGCAAATTGCAGCACTAAACTCATGTTCTCACGCTCACGAGATTGCTCATCAACAATTTGATCCCAGTTACGTGGAATAAATGCATTCTCGAACAATACGCCATCGCGATTATTAGAAATAGTTTGCCCAGGACGCCAACCCGCTGTTTGAATACGATTGATTTGCACATCTCGCTCTTGACGACTGTACGCAAGCGCTACGCCAAATGTGTCATCAGCAAAGGTATTGCTTACTAGCAGAGATACCGCCGGTGCTGTTTCTTCTGATAGAGTTTCATAAATCGCTTTTACTTGACCTACGATCTGCAAGCCTGGGTTATCGAGAGGGCGAGCCGTATTCACATTAACTGTGGCACCAATACCGCCATCCTGTAGGCTCGCGCGCCCACTTTTATAGATGTCTGCGCCCGTGATTTGCTCTGAAGCAAGAGTATCGAAATTAAATTCACGACCGCCAGTATCTGTCGCGATTTGCCGACCATTCACTAATACAGTATTGAACTGTGGCCCAAGACCACGAACAGTCACTTGTTGGCCTTCACCACCAGCTCGGTCAATCGACACGCCGGATATACGCTGCAACGACTCAGCCACATTCAAATCTGGGAATTTACCCAAATCTTCCGCGGCAATTGAATCCACCACGCCGGATGCATCTCGCTTGATATCTTGAGCACGCTTAATTGAGCTGCGTATTCCCGTTACAACAATTTCTTCCAGTGCA
>CALINO010000089.1 GCA_938045295.1 uncultured Arenicella sp. | reverse complement strand
GTTCAGCAGTTTAATTTCATAGCCGGTGGCTGATTTTGGAAACGACAACAATTCAATCGTCACTTTTTTCAGTTCATTCGCCCCAATGTTTGAATTGGTTTTATTGTTGTAAATGTAATCCTTGGGCGACAAGTTTCGGCGCGCCACTAAACGGCCGTCAGCATCCATCAGCGACATTTCTAACCAAGGCAGAGGTTGTTCAATAGCGGCTCTGTTTATCACTTGAACCTTTAATAACATGGTGGTTGATCGCGTAGGGTGGGGCTCTGTTTTTGCAGACACTAGTTCTAACTGGCTGAGATTGCGGCGCTGCGGTATGGCTAGCTTGATTCCATAGTTAGAAAGCTCGGTTTGGCCACGTTCAATCAATGGCATGACTTTGCTCGTTGCGTTATTCAACCAAGCGTTATTGCTGGGGATGGTGATGATTTGCTTTAGCCACAGCTGATAAATCAGCACGGCAAGTAACGCGCTAAAGAACAATAACCACAAGGCGCTGGTGAACAACAGGGCAATAAGCCCGAGCACTCCGCGGCGCTGTTTTTTAGTGCGCTTATTGGCTTTGGGCTCTAGAAAAAAATCGTCGTCGGGCTCAGTGCTTACCAGTGACGGTTCGCTGCGCGTCTCAATGGGGCGAGGGCGGGTATTGAGCGGTGTGTGCGTATCATCTTCTAATAATGATGGGCTGACTAATTTCTCGTCAACCAACTTGTCCACTTCGTCAATTAAGGTGTTTTCACTGTGCAATGCGTGATCCAATTCAGGTTCTTTTCTGCTGTGGTTGCCCGTGCGTTTTTGATCGTCGGGTAAGCTTAATTCCACTTGGCCTGAACTGGGCTCTTCGTATTCTTCTTTATCGCGTACTTGGTTACGCGAGCGAATGTTATTCAAAATTTCTGAGGTGGATAATTCGTCGCTGTTGGCATAATCACTGCCAATGCTAAGCTCGTTATCAGCTTTTGAGTCACTGGGCTTTGAGGTTGAGGCATCGAACTCATGCGTACTCATAAACTCAATGCCATCAAGTTCAGAGTCTTGTAATTCAGAGCTGTGTGAGCCAGAGAATGAGGTTTCAGAATTAATTTGTTTGTTGTTGAGGCTCTGCTCATTGAACGACTGAGCGTCTAAGGTTTGACTGGCCGCGGGGGTTTCGCTTTCTGTCGTATTCTCTAGCGCACCTTCTGTAACACCCGCTTCAGTCTCATCGTTTGAACTTGAAAGTGGTTCTATAAACACTTTGCGAGGGTCAAACTTAGGCGTCTCTGGTTCACCTTCTAAAATTCGGCCTTTGAAATGTTCACGGCAAGTACCACAACGCACCATGCCTTCGGCGGCGTGGTATTGTTGGTCACTGATCACATAATCAGTAAAACAGCGAGGGCATTGTGTGGTGTAAAAAGGCATGAAATTTGATCATCGCGTGGCTGTTAATAACACCCACTGGTCTTTAATGGTTTTCTGAAAAGTGAATTCATCACCGTAATGTTGCATAACTCGCTCAGCTTGTGAATCAAGTATACCGGTCATTAATAAGGTGCCGCCAGGTTTGAGGTGTAACAACAAGATGTCGCGTAACTCAATGATCACCTCGGCCAAAATATTGGCAATTACCAAGTCGTACGTAGGCTCGCTATGCTCGGGCAGCTGATTAGGCAAATAAGACGACATTTTGTCGGTAACGTGATTGCGTTCAGCGTTCTCTGCGCAAGCATTGACCGCCAGAGGGTCAATGTCAACCGCGTCGGCGTAAATCGCGCCGCTTAGCAAGGCGGCAATGGCTAAAATGCCAGAACCACTGCCGTAATCAAGTACGCGTTGTTGGTCTAAGTTTTGTTCAGCTAACCACTTCAAACACATGTAGGTGGTGGCGTGGGTGCCGGTGCCAAACGCCAGCCCTGGGTCAAGGCGAATGTTGCGTGCGTTTGGCTCTTCGGGTTCGCACCAAGTGGGGCATACCCATAAATTAGTGCCCACTTCGATGGGCGTAAATGACTTTAACCACACTCGTTCCCAGTCTTGATCCACTAGGCGGCTTACTTGCACCGGCACTTCTTGGTCTGTGTGCTGAGCGTTAATGAAGTCAATAATCGGATCTAGATCAATGCGCTCATCGAATAACGCCGTTACCCTGACTTTCTCCCAATCTGGGGTGCCGGGAAATGCCACTTCATAGAATTCATCATCACCGGCATTTTCGGTGGTAATTGAAGCGGCTAAAAACGCTTCTAGTAATTGCGACAGCGGTTCAACGCGCGATGCGTCTACGACAAACGTGGCTTGTGACCAACTCATGGTTATTCCTGTTCCTGATACGCTTGGCCTTGTGCCCATGCGGTAAGTTGCGGCTCATGTATCTCGCCTAATTTTTGATCAATGACGTTACCGTTGCGGTCGATTAACACCGAGTAGGGCATGGCGCCCACCGGGTTGCCAGACAGTTCCATCAGTTGCATGCCCGTTTGTTCGGCGTATAAATTGGGGTAGTTAATGCCCATGGAGTCGAGCATCGGTTCAGCGGTGCTGGGGTCGTCAATGGCAATGCCGATAATCTGAAAACCGTTTTGCTTTTCACGCTCGTAAACGGCTTGAAACAGTGGCATTTCTCGGCGGCATGGCGCGCACCAACTGGCCCAAAAGTTGATTAAGGTGATCTTGCCTAAATGTTGCTCTGGGGCTTCACTGTTGCCGTCTTTGGTTAACAGCTTCGCGCTTAATAGCTGGCTAGTGTTGGCCACGGGTTCAACTTTAGCCGAGTTAATGGCCGCGCCAATAATGAAGGCGACTATGGCGACGGCGGCCAGCAGTATTTTATTTTGATTTGACATATCCAGCTTAGCCTTATTACAAGAAGGTTGGCAATTAGGTTATTGTGCCACCTGATTAGCAAGATTAATAAAGTCAGGCGTTTTTAAGTAGCCGTATTGTCGCAGGTTTTGCTGCTCTGTGCCGTCGGCGTTATAAAAAAGTGTGGCGGGCGGGCCAAACACATTAAAGAACTTTTTCACACTTTCGCTATTAGCGTTAGTTTCAGTCACGTCTATTTTAATTAATGACCAACCGTTCAGTGTTGCTTTTACTTGTGCATCCGCAAACGTGGTGCGGTCCATTCGTTTGCAGTCTAAGCACCAGTCGGCGTAAAAGTCGACCAACACCGGTTGGCCGTTGGTGCTTGCTTGGCGCAGTAAATCAGCCGCCGACGCTTGTGTGGTAATGGTTTGAAAGGGCAGTTTTTCAGTGTTGTTGTTAGCGCCCGAATTGCCAGCACTGAGTTGCAGTTGGTTTAGCGGGCGCAGAATATCGGTGCCACCGAGGGTGCTTCCCACTAACGCCATGCCGCCCCATAGCATGGTGCCAATGCCAATGCCTTTGAGCACAGACGTCAGCACACCACCCGATAGCTGGCCAGCAAAGTGCAGTAAGTAACTGCCCGTGCTCAGCAGTAATATGGCCCATAATAGCAGCGCCGGCACTGCTGGCAGCGTGCTGGCAATGTAAATGGCCACACCGAGTACCATAAAGCCAAACAGTACTTGAATATTGTTCATCCACGCGCCAGTGCGCGGCAATATCCAGCCGGCACCAAAACCAAATAAAATTAACAGGCTGCCCATACCTAGTGCCATTGAGCTCATAATCGCCATTCCCAATATGGGGTCACCTTTGGTGATGGCGGCACCTAGGGTAAGAATTAAAATAGGCGACACACAAGCGCCGACGACTAAGGCCGACACTAAGCCCAAGAAGAAGCTGGAAAGGCTGGCCGACTTACTGTTTACCGACGTGGTATTGAGTTTGGTTTGCACTGCGCTGGGCAGTTGTATTTTAAAGGCACCAAACAATGAAGCCGCTAATACCAATAAGAAAAAGCAAATTGAACCGATTACCCAAGGGTTTTGAAAATGCGCTTGTAACTGCGTGCCAGTGGCGCCAGCCACCCAACCGGCTACTGCGTAGGTTGCTACCGTGCCCAGCACGTAGCATATGGCTAACCACCCAGATTGCAATTTGGTGGGTGATCGTTGACCCGCGATCACGCCGGCTAGAATCGGGATCATGGGCAGCACGCACGGGGTGAAACTGAGCAATAAGCCAGCCCCAAATGCGGTGAGCACGTAACCCCAAAAGCTTTTGTTTTCTGGCGCATTACCGCCGCTATTTGTTGTACCCGGCGTCGTCGATGATTTAGGTGAGGCCGCTGTTTGCTCGGTTGTTTGTCCTGTTATTTGTTGGCCAGCCGCTTGAGCTGGAATAAGGTTGGGGTCAAATTGAATGTGTATTTCACGGCTTTGCGGTGGGTAACATAAACCTATGGGTTTATTGCAACCTTGGCCTTTGAGTTGCACCACTAAGGTGTCTGTGGCGCTGGGAAAAACAGTGATTGGTACGCTGTATTCCACTAAGCCAAAGTAAACCGTCACTTCGCCGAATTCCGGGTCGTTTTCTATTACCCCGGCCGGGTAATTCGCCTCGCCCAATTGCAAGCCTTGCGACTGAGGCACGATGGCAAATTGGTCTAAGTACATATAGTAATCATTGGCAACCTGCCAGCTGACGTTCAATGTGCTTCCTTCAATATACGCCGTTGCTTTAAAAGCGTCGGTTTCGCTTAATAGGTCATCGGTCTTTTGCGGCCAAAGCTGAGCGTTGGCGGATAAACCAAACAGGCTGATACTTATTAGCATCAGTGTAAAAATAGATCGGCAATACTTTTTCATTGGGCGTTGTCTGTGATTCTTATCATTGTCGCGAGTTACTCTGTCATTCTAAGACCGTCTTGGCGATGATAAGATCGCAAACGCTTGTCGTGTGTAACATTCTATTGGGCTAATAATAAACGGGCTAAGGCCATGTTAATAGGCGCACGCGGTTATTTAAAACAGAATTTACTTAAGTGGCGGGCTATTAAGCCAAACCGATACTCACCCTAATTACAAGCCTGGGGCTTGCCATTGGCCGTCTTGGTCGAAATCAACGTAGATTGGGTTGGAAAACGCATACGGCGTTACTTCAGGGTAAATTGCTGCGTAATCGGGGGTGGTTACACCCATGACTTCAATTGTGACGAAGGAGTCTTTTTCAAACTCTAATGGAATAATGTATTGCTGCGATGTTTGCTCAGACAGTGTTTGCGTGGTGATGGTGTGCCCATTGATTTGCACGTTGAGTTCCGTGAGTTTTATCCACGGTGCTTTTTCAATGTTGACCTTCAGTGGTGCACGCATGCCTGAAAAAGTGTCGCCCATCGTGGCTTCTAACAGGGTCATATTAATCATGGGGCCTGTGGTGCCGTAGGCATTACCGGCCTTGAGGTTGCTGATAAATTCGCCCAGCTTGAACTGCGTTACTCGATCATCGCCGATCGCCACCATGGTGCGCGGCATGGCCACGGCTTGCAAAGCCGTGTGTGAATCGCTGTTGGCGGTGCCCACGATTTTGAACCCTTGCTTTAAAAAAGACAGCCAGTCTTGGCGAACCGCTTTGATACGATCATCATGCTCATCGCCACCTGGGTTAATCACCTCGATTAAATCAAAGTCGATATCTCGAACCCCAGTATTAGGGTCTGGTTCGATTAACGAAGTATTCGGCTGGCTGTGCACGCTTAAGTGCGGGTTGTACGGGTGCGCAGCGTGCCCCATATGATCGAGATAGTTGCCACCATCAATCAGTGTGTCCCAGTTCCGTGGCAGTTCTTTACTGCTCAGAGTTAAGCCCGCCCGTGGGTGGTTTAACTGCACTAGAATGTCAGTGTCGTCATGTTGGTGGCTTTTAACTGCGTGTATAAAGTCGCGCAAGCGGCGGCCTTCGTGAGCAATCATGCCATTACGATACTGCTTTGGCTTGGGTGTAAAAGGAAAGAAGTTGGCGTGGCCACCGGTGTGTGGCATGTCGTTGCTTATCAGCAAGCTGGTCATCTCGGCGGCGGGAATGGCGGCAATTTTGTCCGCTACCCCAAGTGCGTTAATGTGAGGCATGTAGTCCGTGGGCAAGTCATGCTCACTGGCCACCATGATTTCGCCGCTTTCGGCGACAAAGCTGCGCACACGTTCGGTTTCCGCAAACGCATTGTCAAAGCTTAAGCCCGAGTGCACGTGTAAGTCGCTGGCAATAAAATTGGGTGTGCTAATGACTCGTTTTGGCGGGCGAATAGACAGAGTTTTTGCTTCACCTTGTTTGAGGCTTATTTCTGTTTTCTCAAGAGAGAACTCAGGCCCTTTCGTGGCGTAGACGCGGTAATCTCCCGGCGCTAGTGTGACGCGTTTAAGATCGCTGGCAACTCCGGCTAAGAATAATGATGACACCGGCTGAGGCGTGACCACATGATCATCAAACGCAACCGAAGACAGCGTGAGGTTGTTGGCAAAATCAGGGTCGGGGGTGCCGTTAAGCCCCTTAAATACCAGCCGCATGGCATCACCGGTGGGTAAGCTGAGTTGGCTGGCTTTGGGCAATGTTAACTGCGGCAGTACGGTGTTGGTCTTGTCGCTCACAGAGAATGCGGTTTGCATGGAGCGAGCGCCGTCGGCAATGGCGCTTAACGAGTAATTACCCGCCGGTGCTCGAAATTGAAAGCTGCCATCGGGTTCAGGTGTAATGTGCGTGAGCGGTGCGCCATTGTCTTGGTAGATATGAATGGCGCTGTTTGGCTCATCAATCTTGCCAGTGACGTTGGGAGAGTCCGATAACAGCTGGTCGGTGATGGCTGCCACCTCACCTTTGGCGGCTAAAAATACAGTTTCCGTGGTGTGTAATTCAGCGCCTTGGTCAAGTTCCAGCAGTGGAATTTGTGGCACCTGAAGCCAACCAATTTTTTCGCCGTCACCAATATAAAACGTATCAGTAAGCACCATCATGGCGGTGCTGCTGGTGTCGGCCAGCATGAAAAAAGGCACCTCAGTACGGCGCTTATTTTCTACCCGCTCAGCGCGGCTGAGTTGCCAGCCATAGGCAATCGGGTTTGCCGTATTGCGCGGGCTTATGGTGATAATCGTGTCGGCAGTGCGCGCGGATTTTTTGATTGCGCTTACGCCACGGCTGACAAAGTCTTCATTGTTAAAGCCGTTGCTCAGTGCCGTATTGCGGCTATTAAAAACAAACGGCTCCAGCGAGTGTAAGTTGAAATGCAGTGGCGAAACAAAACTAAATTCGTCGCCCGCAGCTCGCTTATAGCGTTTGTCGATTTTTAATTGGGTTTGCTGTGAAGTGTCAAAGTAGTAACGGGTTGTCAGCGTTACTCCTTCGGTGGCAGAACGCACTAAAATGCTGGGCTGGCCTTGGTGGTCTTCAATGCTGATTGATTGCGCGTCAATCGGGCGCAATCGGCTGCCGTCAACCAAATCTTGGGTGAGGGGGAAATGATCATCCGCACGGCCACAAAAGCCAAGATCAACCAGTGAGCCGCCTTTGGTGGAAAATTCACTTTCGTGGTTTACACCCGAAATCACCGCGCATACGGTGCCGTTGGAAATAAACCAATCGTCAATGCCGCCAATGGCATCAGGGCCTTGGCGTTGTAATTGACTAACGTTGAGCGCGGTAATGCGCTGAGCGGTAATTTCTGGTTTTGTGGCTGGTGCAGCGCTTAGCGCTGTCTGCGCATACGCTTGGCCAGATGCCCACAAGCACAGTGTCAGGCCAAGCGTGCTTTTGCACGCCATGCTGGTGCTGCGCCGATCAAAGCTGTTCATTCATTGAGCTGTCTGTATTGGTGTTCTTGGAAACAATCGGTGCTTTGTGTTTTTGATAGTCGTGCAGAATGCGCGCGGCCTCATCGTGAAACACGGTGTTCCAGTGCTCATCTTCACCCGGCAGAGGGTTGTCTTTACGAGTGTCAGTGGTGACCGGCTGTAAGCCCAGTGACTTACGGTACTGGTTTAAATCGGCCAATAAATTGCTTTCTCTGGCGTCTCTCTCGGTTTGTCGCTGACTCAAGTTCAATGACAGAGATTTGATGTTTTTGTTACCCAAAACACGGTCAGAGTTTTTACGTAAAAAGTCAAAGGCGGGCGATGCGTTAGAGCGCAATGCGTGTTTGCTTGATAACGACTCAACTAAGCCAACCGGCAATGAACCGGGCTTGTACTCGGCCGGCGTTGTTTGGGTCCAAGGTAATACGTTGTCGTACGCGCGTTCGCCAAATTCATCGTCTTCGCGGCCAGAGTTTAATTTCAAATCGGGTATCACGCCTTTGTATTGCGTGCTGCTGCCGCTGATGCGAAAGAACTGCGCATTGGTGTATTTAATTTTACTCTTGCGACCAGAACCTCTAAGCGATGCTGGGTTTTGCACGGTGCCTTTGCCAAACGAGCGTTCGCCAATAATTAAGGCGCGGCCATAGTCTTGCATGGCGCCAGCAAAAATTTCAGACGCCGACGCACTGTAACGGTCTATCATGACCACCAATGGGCCGCTGTAGGCGATCTCAGGGTTGAGGTCTTTTTCTACTTTTCGTTGGTTTGGCTGTGAGCCAACAATTTGCACAACCGGGCCTTGGTCAATAAACAAACCGGTTAAGGTTACGGCTTCGTTAAGGTAACCGCCGCCGTTGCCGCGCAAATCCAATACCAAGCCGGCAACGTTATTGTCTTGCGCCTGTTTGATTAGCTTTGCCACATCGTGGGTAGTGGCAACGTACTTGCCGCCGCCTTGACCAACTTGATTGGCATTCGAGTAAAAGCTTGGAATGCTGATGACCCCGTATTTGGCGCTTTGCTTGCCTTCGGGCACATCCACATAGCTCAGTTTTGCCGCTTGTTCATCCAACTGAATGATGTCACGAATCAGCTCAATGCGCTCAGCGGGTGAGCCGGGGGCTGCGTCGCCGGGTAGAATATCCAGCCTAACTTTGGTGCCTTTATCGCCGCGAATCATTTGCACCACGTCATTCAAGCGCCAGCCAATGACGTTGGTCATGTCGCCTTTTTCTTGGCCAACCGCAATGATTTTGTCTTCGGCTTTGATGGCGTTGCTCTTTTCCGCAGGCCCGCCCTTAATAATGCGATTTACCACGGTGTAGTCTTCATCGCTACTGAGCGCGGCGCCAATACCTTGCAGTGACAATGACATGCTGATGTCAAAGTTTTCGGCGGTCACGTGCGACATATACGTAGTATGTGGGCCGTGTTCGGTAGTGAAGGAGTTCATAAACCACTCGAAGACTTCTTCGCCTTTGAGTTGAAAGATCACGTCGCGTTGACGGTCGTAGCGGCGTAACAAGTTTTCTCTAATTTCGTCAATCGACGTTTTGGCCATTAACTGCTGCAAGGTGTCGTTCTTAATGCGTTTACGCCACTCGTCTTGTACTTGGCGTTCACTTTTCCACGTGTACGAGTCGCGATCAATGTTCAGTTCTTCGTCTTTGCTAAAATCAAACTCTTTATTAACCAACGCCCGAATGGTTTCAGTGCGCTCGTCCAAACGAGTTCGGAACAATTTGAAAATTTCAAACGCCACCTCAGCATCACGACGAATTAAGAAATCGTCTATTTTGTGTCGATACTTGCTAAAGCCATCAATGTCGGCTTGAGTGAAATACAGTTTATTAGGGTCTAAGACTTTTAAATAAGCATCAAAAATCTTTTCTGAATATTGATCATCCAAACGCTTTGGCGAGTAATGGCCATAGCGAAGGTAGTACAAGGTTTTGTGAATATCAAAGCTCAAGTCTTTGGTCATGGTGAGCTCAGCTTCCGACACTTCTTTTACATCGGCGTGAGCGGTTGGCAACGCCGCCAGTGAAAAACAAGCAACCGCTACCGTTAAGGCCACTTTGCTTTTTAAAATTGCGCCTGAAACCAAACTTGGAAATTCCATAATGTACCTTACTGTCTTTTGACCATTGCCTCTTAACCGAGGGTGCTCTGTTATGAGCCTGATCGCATTTTATACTGTAAACTCTAAACCTACCTTATATGCTTATTGCAGGGCAAGCCTTGTTTAAATAACTACTGTAACGCGGAATTCAATCAAGCAAATAGTTTTTTCGTAACCTTAATCATTTGTTTGCAATCTACTGCAATATTTGTGAGTTACAATATACATTTGCTTATACTATTTAGAGAAACTCATGGAACTGGATTTATTACAAATTTCTTCAGGCTTTGCGGCTGGATTTATCGTTGGATTGTTGGCAATGCTGATTTTTAACAAGATTAGAAGCGGCTCAGTGTCGGCTGGCGGTGTTAAACAAGAGTTCGACGAATACAAAAATGACGTTGAAGCGCATTTTGAAGCCACCTCTAAAAAGTTTCAAAATATGACCGAGCAATATCAAGACTTATATAAGCATCTTGCTACCGGCGCGACCACCTTATGTCGCCCAGACAGCGTGGCGGCAGCATTGGCGGATGAGAGTGATCCGAGTAATAAGCCCGTGCGAATAGAAGCCAAATCGTCTGGTGAGGCGAAAAAAGTGGTTGAGGCCAGCGAAAACGCTAAGGCGCAAGCAGCAAAGCCCAAGAGCGTTAATGAAACTGCAACGTCAGAAGCGGTAAAACCGGCCGCGGCAGCAGAGAAGCCAGCAGCAAGCAAACCAGCACAGAACTCGGCGGCCACAGCCAAAAAGCCTGAATCGGAAAAATCGGCAACAGCAAAATCGGCAGCGGTAAAACCAGCGCCAGTTAAATCACAGGCTAACGCTAAGGCCTCGGCGGTCAAGCCAGAAGCGGTTGCCAAACAATCGTAAACTGGTATCCATAAAAAAGGGGCGGTCTTGAACCACCCCTTTTATTCTTGTTGTTCGAGTTAGCTTACCACCCGCATTGTCGGTCTTTGTTTTGTTCTTTTAGCCAACTGTTGAGCGGGGCGAAATAATCAATAATGGCGCTGGCGTCCATTTCTCGTTGGCCAGTTAATGCTTGCATGGCGTCTGGCCACGGTTTGCTTTGCCCCATGGCTAACATGTCGCCCAAGGCTTTGCCGGCGGCTTTATTGTTATAGATTGAGCATTCGTGCAATGGCCCTGTAAAGCCGGCGGTTTCGCACAACGCTTTGTGAAACTGAAACTGCATAATGAACGACAAAAAGTAGCGTGTGTAGGGCGTGTTGCCGGGAATATGATATTTGGCGCCCGCATCAAAGTCTTTTTCACTGCGCTCTACTGGCGCACGAATACCTTGGTATTGAGTGCGTAACTCCCACCAGCCTTTGTTGTAATCTTCGGGGGCAATTTCACCAGAGAATACTTTCCAGCGCCACTCGTCAATCATTTTGCCAAACGGCAGAAATGCAATTTTCTCTAAGGCCAACTTCATTTGCTGGTTTAACGTGGCTTCGGGGCTTTTGATGATCTCTTTGATGAGCCCTTTCTCCTTTAAATAGCTCTGCGTCATCGACAGCTGAATGGTGTCGCCAATGGCCTCATGAAAGCCATCGTGAGCGCCGCCTTTGAACACTCGCGGTTGGTCTTTGTACATCAAATAGTAATAAATATGGCCAAGTTCATGATGCAGTGTGCCAAATTGGTTTTCGGTAATTTCCACGCATTGTTTGATGCGTGGGTCGCTGCCGTTGCCTAAGTCCCAAGCGCTGGCGTGGCATACCACGTCACGGTCAGCGGGTTTTTTGATCATCGAGTTTTTATAAAAACTGTCTGGCAATGATGGCAAGCCTAATGAGGTAAAAAACGCCTCAGCGGTTTGCGTCATTTTCAGCTCATCGTAACCTTGTTCTTTTAAGGCGGCGGTAACGTCGAGCGAGGCGACCCCTTTGTGTGGCTCTAGCAATGGGTACAGATTGTCCCACGTTTGTGACCACATATTGCCAAGTAAGTGAGCCGGAATCGGCTGATCTAGCGGCACTCTTTCATCGCCGTATTCTTCGTTAAGTTTGGCGCGAACGTGGCATTGAAGTTCGTTATAAAATGGCTTCACTTGATTCCACAAGCGGTCGGCTTCTTTGGTGAAAGCTTCAGGGCTCATGTCGTAGTTCGACTTCCACGCATCGGCCAAATCTTTAAAGCCCGAGTCTTTGGCACCTTGATTTGCGGCCGCCACAAACTGTTGGTAGGTGCTGCGGTAAGCCGGGGATACGGTGCGCCAGCCCTTCCAGACGTCTAACAATTCATCGTAGTCGCGCGATTTGGCTAATACTGCTTCAAGCTCTTGCAGTTGGCGGCAGTTGCCCGAGTCATCGCAATAGGTGCCGGCGCCATACTGCCCAGCCATGTCGGTTAAGGTTTGCGCGAGTTGAGCTTGCAGGGCTGGGTTATTCGGCGCTGGCGCTGAAGAACCGCGCAACATCAGCTCGATGGCTCGAGCGGTGACGGGGTCTGTTTTAGCGTCTTTATAGCGCTTAGCCTGTTCAAATGCCTTGGCTTGAAAAGCCAAAGAGCGTTCTCTGGCTTTGGAAGCCAGTATGGCGGTATCGGGCGTAATGTAAGTGGCACGCACCCAAGCCGCGGCCGCGGTTTCTTTGCTAAGCTCAAGCGATTCTTGTTGAATGCGTTCAACAAATTCTTTCGCGGTTTCTTTTTTTTCTGCGTACGCTGATGTGGTTATAACGCTTGCAAGAGCGACACCAATAGTGAATTTTTTAAGCATGTCTTTACTCTCCGACTAATCGTTTTGATGGCTTTTTTGCACTTCGGTTTCCCAGTTTTTAGTGAGTAAGCCAAAGATTAAAATAACGGCTCCGATCGCAATACTGAAAGTAACGATCTGCAGGTACAAGTTAGGCATTTCGGCCACGTTTGACGGGTCGAAATTGCCAGCAAAAATGCCCGCAATAATGTTGCCGATGGAATAGGTCAGAACGAAAACGCCCATCATCTGACCGATAAATCGTTTTGGTGATAGCTTGCTCACGGCACTCAGTGCAATCGGGCTAAGTACCAGTTCACCGACGGTGTGCACAAAGTAAGTCATCACCAACCAAAATGGCGCCGCTTTCATGCCAGACGCGGCAATTTGTGCTGCATAAAACATAACAATAAATCCACTGGCCATAATGATGAGGCCGAGCGCGCACTTAATGCCGTAAGCCGGTGAAATCAGGCGTTTGCCTAGCCATATCCAAAAGGCAGCAAAAAACGGCGACAGCAAAATGATGAATATTGAGTTGGTGGATTGAAACCAGGTTGTGGGTATTTCAAAGGAGCCCAGCATGCGCTCTGTGTAGTCGCGCGCAAACAGGTTCAAAGAAGAGCCTGCTTGCTCAAAGCCAGACCAAAAACAAGCCGAGGCGATGCACACTAACAATAACACCAGCATGCCTTTTTTCTCGACGGTGTTTAGGTTGCCCATAAATAAGATGGCACCAAAGTAAATGAAAAATATGGACACCAATGCCCATGCGCTGTAACGAGCTAATACGCCCGGGTCGATTGATAAAGCGCCGCTAATCATTAGGCCGGCGACCAATGCTAGGGCGAATAAGAAAGCCACAATGGCTCCCCAACTGTTGCGATTTCCGGCCGCCGACATTTTGGTTGTTGCTTGTGCGCCAATGCCTTTTAAGTTGTCGATGCTTAACCGAAATTGTATTAGCCCTAGTGCCATGCCAATAGCGGCGGCACCGAATGCCCAATGCCAGCCCACGTTTTCAGCCAAATAGCCGCAGACGGTGTAGCCAATCAGGGCGCCGATATTAATCCCCATGTAATACAGCGCATAGCCACTGTCACGACGGCTGTCTTGCATGCCATAGAGTTGGCCTACTAGTGCGCTGATATTCGGTTTAAGTAAACCGGTGCCCAATACCACCAGTATCATGCCGATAAAAAAGGTGCTGTCGTTGGGTATGGCAAGCACAATATGCCCACACATAATAATAATACCGCCATACCAGACAGCACGCTGGCTTCCAATCAGCCGGTCAGCAATCCAGCCGCCTGGCAAGCCCATAAAATAAACAGACGCGGTGTACAAGCCGTATATTGCCGTGGCTGTGGCAACACTGAGTTCTAATCCACCCTCTGTTTGCATTGCCGCGGTCATGAATAACACCAATAAGCCACGCATGCCGTAGTAGCTCATTCGTTCCCACATTTCGGTGAAAAATAAAGTTCTTAGGCCTCGTGGGTGGCCAAAGAAGCCCGTATCTAAAGAACCGCCGCTTGCATTCGTATTGCTCATCACATCACCTGTATTATTGTTATTGTCGATTCATCATTACGCCTGTGTTTAAATTTGGGCGGGCATTATTTTTATTTGACGAAACGTTTTTCATATTAGATAGTCAGAAGCATTAAAAACAACTAAAACTATCATCAGCCTTTATACAGCCATTGAACATATCACAAATACGTTTATTTTCTACCGCGCTTCCTGCGCGATTACACCGCCTTTTAATAATATTCTGCGGCTTGGTTTTTTTATCCGCCTGCATGCAAGGCGAAAGTAATATTGACAGTGGTAACCGTCAACAAATACTGCACTTTGGTAATGGCGCAGAATTGCAAGGCTTGGACCCGCACGTAGTCACGGGTATTGCTGAGCACCATGTGGTGCAAGCGTTATTTGAAGGTCTGGTAATGAAAAGTGCCGAGACCTTAGAAGTAGAACCGGCCGCCGCAGAGTCGTGGTCGGTGAGCGATGACGGCAAGGTTTATACGTTTAAGATACGCAAAAACGCAAGATGGTCAAACGGTGATGCGCTTACTGCCAAAGACTTTGAGTGGTCGTGGTGGCGCGCTTTGCAGCCGGCGTTGGGCAGTCAATATGTGTTTATGTATTTCCCGATTGAAAATGCCGAAGCCTTTTTTAAGCAGGAGATCACCGACTTTTCAAAAGTGGGTATTAAAGCCTTAGACGATTACACATTGCAGGTGAGGCTGAACAACCCAACCCCGTATTTTATGCAGCTGTTGGATCATTATTCGATGTTCCCTGTGCACCGCGCCACCATTGAAAAATGGGGTAAACCGCACGAAAGTTACACCCGCTGGACGCGCCCTGAAAACATTGTGACTAATGGGCCATTTTTATTGGAGTCTTGGCGGCTTAATAAAAATTTAATTGTTAAGCGTAACTCGGATTATTGGGGGGCTGAGCGAGTACGACTTAATAAAATTGTCTATTACCCCATTGAATCTGGGGTGACTGAAGAGCGTATGTTTCGGGCTTCGCAATTGCACTGGACTGATGAAGTGGCGATTGAGCGCGCGCCGTGGTATCGCGAAAATAACCCTGATGCAATGCGTATAAAGCCTTATGTTGGTACCTATATTTACCGCATCAATAATAAGGTTGATCATTTAAAAGACGTGCGTGTTCGCAAAGCTTTGGCCATGACGGTTGATCGTGATACGTTAATGAACACGGTTTTAAATAACTTTTTCACCCCAGCGTACGCCATCACCCCGCCCGGTCTTTTAGGTTATCAGCCGCCTAAAACCTTTTCTTATGACCCCGACAAAGCACGTGCCTTATTAGCCGAAGCAGGCTACCCAAATGGTGATGGCTTTCCGGTAACCGAGCTGCAATTTAACACCAACGATCAACATCGAAAAATTGCCATTGCGATCCAGCAGATGTGGAAAAAAGAATTGAACATTGATGTTCGTTTGCAAAACAAAGACTGGAAAGTGTATTTGGATGACGAAGCCACCGGTAATTTTGAAATATCGCGTGGCGGTTGGATCGGCGATTACGTTGACCCCAATACATTTATGGATATGTGGATAACCGGCAGCGGCATAAATCGAACTGGCTGGGGAAATTCACGTTACGATGAGCTGGTGCTGAAAACGGCGCCAGAGGCAAAAAACCGTGAAGCGCGGTATGCGGCGTTTTTTGAAGCCGAAACCTTAATGATGAACGACATGCCGTTTATTCCTATTTACACCTACTCTAGCCACCATTTTGTTCATCCGTCCGTTAAGGGTATGGCTTCAAATGTGATGAACTATCACAATTTTCGAGACGTGTACCTAGAGCCTGAAGAGTCCAATAGGCAAGAAAACTAACAAGCAAGAAACTAACCAGAGAGAACCAACGAATGTTGCGATATATTGGCTTGCGTTTACTGCAAGCAATCCCAGTATTGTTTGCGGTGATTACGGCCACCTTCTTTTTAATTCGCCAAGCCCCCGGTGGGCCATTTGATGCTGAAAAACCCGTCATCCCGGCGGTAAAGCGCGCGTTGGAAGCTAAGTATAATTTGGACCTGCCAATGTGGCAGCAGTACCTGCATTATTTGGGCGACTTGTTTAAAGGTGACATGGGCCCGAGCTTTAAATACCCTGGGTGGGCGGTGCATGACCTAATCTTAAGTGGCTTGCCCGCCACCGCCGAACTGGCGCTTTATGCCTTGCTAGTGGCCTTGCTGATTGGTGTGGCGGCGGGGGTATCCGCGGCATTAAAACCCAACACCGCGCGCGACTATGTGCCTATGTCGTTGGCCATGTTGGGCATTTGCATGCCGACGTTTTTACTTGGCCCGTTGTTGGTTTTAATTTTTGGCTTTTGGTTGCAGTGGTTGCCGATCTCTGGCTGGGGTGATTTGCCCGGTGATAAAATTTTGCCGTCGCTGACGTTAGGGGCGGCGTATGCCGCGTACGTGGCGCGCTTAACTCGCGGTGGCATGCTGGAAGTAATGAGCCAAGACTATATACGCACCGCGCGCGCCAAAGGTTTGCCTGAGAGAGTGGTGATTGTTAAACACGCCTTGCGCGGTGGTTTAATCCCCGTGGTTGCTTTTTTAGGCCCCGCTTTTGCTGGTCTATTAGCCGGCTCATTTGTGGTGGAAACCATTTTTCAAATCCCAGGCTTGGGGCGTTTTTATGTACAAGCCGCGTTTAATCGCGATTACACCATGATACTCGGCACTACCATTTTCCTGTCTACGCTGATCATTGTGTTCAATTTAATTTCCGATTTGTTGGCCACGTGGATGAACCCCAAGTTGCGTAATCAGCTGAGCACTAAAGCGGGAGGTAACACTTAATGGCAACGCAAACAGCGAATCGCGACATGCACGAAAAGGGCACGTCACTGTGGGCCGACGCTTGGGTTCGGCTGAAAAAGAACAAATTAGCGGTGTTTGGTTTAAGCGTGATAATTGTGCTTATTATCATCACGTTATTAACGCCGTTGATTGCGCCTTACGGTTACGAACAACAAAATCTTGAGCTGGGCGCAACTCCGCCATCGTGGGCGCATTGGTTTGGCACCGATGTGTTTGGCCGAGATTTACTGACCCGCGTTATGTATGGCGGGCGAGTGTCATTAGCTGTAGGGTTGATTGCCACTACCGTTGCCTTAGTGATTGGTGTGGCGTGGGGCGCCACCGCGGGCTACGTGGGTGGGCGCACTGACGCAATTATGATGCGTATTGTGGACGCGTTGTACGCCTTGCCATTCATCATTTTTATTATTTTGTTGATGGTGGTGTTTGGCCGCAGCTTGTTGCTGTTGTTCTTAGCCATTGGCGCGGTGGAATGGCTCACCATGGCGCGCATTGTGCGCGGTCAAGTATTGAGTATTCGCAATCAAGAATACATAGAAGCCGCGCGTTCCATGGGCTTGTCGACACCGCACATATTAAGCCGCCATGTGGTGCCGAATGCACTTGGGCCGATTATTGTGTATGCCACCTTAACCGTGCCGCAAGTCATGCTCTTAGAAGCGTTTTTAAGTTTCTTAGGTCTGGGTATTCAGCCGCCGCAATCTTCATGGGGCGTGTTGATTTCGCAAGGGGCTGAAGTCATGGAGGATTCGCCATGGCTACTTATATTTCCGGGCCTGGCCTTGTCAATCACACTGTTTGCATTGAACTTCTTGGGCGACGGTTTGCGTGATGCGCTAGACCCCAAAGCGTCAAAAGATTAGGGGGCGGCAATGACATTATTAAGCGTAGAAAACCTAACCGTAAAATTCCACACTCGTAACGGGGTGACTACGGCGGTTGATCAAGTGAGTTTTAGTGTTGAGCGTGGCGAAATATTAGGCATTGTGGGTGAGTCCGGCAGTGGTAAGTCGGTCAGCTGTTACAGCTTATTAGGCTTAGTGCCGATGCCGCCGGGTAAGATTGAATCAGGTCGTGTGATGTTTGACGGCAAAGAATTGTTGTCGATGTCAGAGGACGAATTACGAGAGTTGCGCGGCGACGACGTGGCGATGATTTTTCAAGACCCCATGACCTGCTTAAACCCGTTTCTGACCATTGGTGAGCAATTGATCGAGCCGCTCATTTACCACCGAAATTACACCCGCCAACAAGCGCGCGAACGTGCCATAGAATTAATGCAAGAAACCGGTATTCAGCAAGCTGAAACACGTTTTGATGCTTACCCGCATGAGTTTTCTGGCGGTATGCGCCAGCGTGTGATGATTGCCATGGCACTGATTACCGAACCCAAATTATTGATTGCTGATGAGCCAACCACGGCCTTAGACGTGACCATACAAGCGCAAATTTTAGAGTTAGTGGCCGAGTTGCAAAAAGAGCGCAATCTGGGCGTGATTTTTATTTCGCACGACTTAGCGGTAGTGCGCGATTTGGCCGATAATGTGATGGTCATGAAAGAAGGTAAAGTAGTCGAGCGCAACGCCACCGCGCAGTTGTTTGCCAACCCAACGCACCCGTACACACAGCAGCTATTGAATGCGGTGCCTAACGGCGCTAAGGCCTACGCTGATTTAAGCCAAGATCATGCGTTGCTTAAAGTAGAAGCCTTAACCACCAGCTTTTTAGACCGAAATTCAGGCCAGCGTATTAAAGCCGTTGATGCGGTGTCGTTTGATATCAAACGCAATGAAATACTGGGTTTAGTGGGCGAATCGGGTTCAGGAAAATCAACCATTGGGCGCAGTATTTTAAAGTTGGTGAATGCCGACTCAGGAAAGGTGATTTTTGACGATCAAGAATTGTTGGCGCTGAACCGCAAAGCCATGTTGCCTTACCGCAAACGTATTCAAATGATTTTCCAAGACCCTTACGCATCACTGAACCCGCGCATGACGGTGTTCGACGCATTGGCCGAACCCATGCTGTATCACGGCGTGGCGAATAAGCAGACCGTTGAAAGCCAAGTGCTGGACTTAATGGACGACGTGGGTCTGGCGCGTAAAGCGGTTAAAAAATACCCGCATGAATTTTCTGGCGGTCAGCGCCAACGTATCGCCATCGGCCGTGCTATTGCCACCAAGCCAGAACTGATTATTGCCGATGAGCCGGTGTCGGCATTAGACGTTACCATTCAAAAACAAATTTTGGCGCTTATTTTTCAGTTGGTCGAAAAGCATAATTTAAGCATGCTGTTCGTGTCGCACGATTTGTCCGTGGTGCGCTCTTTGTGTGACCGAGTGATGGTGATTCAGCACGGTAAGCTTCTTGAGCTGGCCGAAACCGAAACCTTATGGCAATCGCCTAAAAACGATTACACCCGAAAACTGTTGGCCGCCGCCTCAGGCATGTAGTGATCTCGTATCTAGATAGGATGTCTTAAAGATGTATAAGAGTCGTTTACATGGTTGTTATTAAAGCTTTTTCCTAGTCATTTGTCCTATATAGAATTTTATTCGAAAAGCAAAAAGCAAAACCGCATAAAAGTCTGTAATCGTATTGCCATACGAAATTAGACACGTTGTCTTATATAAAACCCTCATATATGGTGGTGGTATTAGACATTTCAAGTTTAATTGTTTGAAGTGTCTACTACTGGGGGCGGCTGGCTCACCGTTTAATTGTCTTGTTGATTGCATATTAAGGCTCATTAAATGGTGTGTTTGCTTGCGTTTAATTTTGAACAGAACTTGCAGATGTGAAAGGTAATAATAAATAGTAGATAAAATGGAATTTTAAATTCTGGTTTCAGATTTTGACTCACAAGCTGGGCCGTTTCATTGCACTAAATTATTTATAACTAAAGTAAATAGAGAGAGGGCGTATGAAGTACCAACACTTTAAAAAAAGCGCGTTAGCGTTGGCCGTTACTTCGGCCACCATGCTGTCAAGCATGGCTTATGCTCAGGATGAGGCAATTGAAGAAATCACGGTAACGGGAACTAATATCCCGCGGCCGATTTCGGATGCACCACAACCCATTACCGTGATTGATGCGCTTGATATACAGCTATCAGGCATCAGCAATCTTTCCGATTTATTACGCACATCAAGCTTTAATAGCTTTGGTAGTTTTCGTGAGCGATCGGGCAGCAGTTTCGGGCAAATTGCCACAGTGGATTTAAAAGGGCTTGGCTCGGAGTATACGGCGGTGTTAATCAACGGCCGCCGAGTGCCAGGTTCGCCTCTAACGGGCGCATCCATTGTGGATTTAAACACCATTCCACTGGCCGCGGTTAAAAGCATTGAAATTCTAAAGGACAGTGCCAGCGCCATTTACGGTGCCGATGCTATTGGCGGCGTTATCAGCATTAAACTCAAAGATGACTTTGAAGGTTTTTCTGTTGGCGCAAATGTAGAACGGCCCAGTTTGGAAGGTGCCGATTCGCAATCGTTTAATTTAGTCTGGGGTAAAACCTATGATCGCGGTAACCTGATTGTTGGTTATGAGCACTTTGAGCGTGATGCCATTTCAGACGCTGATCGCCCATACAGCCGTGCGGATACAACGGGCCCCACTTTTGGTAATACCGAAGGTGTGTCGGTTGGTGGTAACACCGGCTTTGAAACGGATTTTTCGGGTGCGTTTCCTCTGGGCGACTGTAACCCAGACTTGTACGCCGGTGTGTTCACCGACCCTTTTGGCGTGCCGGGCTCAGGTTGCGGTTTTGCTTACGCCAATATTTCTTTGCAAACCGGTAACGTTGAGCGCGACAGTGTGTTCTTGAGCGCCGATTATGAGTTAAGCGAAAACACAGAACTGTATCTGGACGCTCGTTATAACAATAACGAAACTTTTGGTCGTTATGCGCCGGCGGTGGGCTTTTTTAATTTTCCAGCCTCAAGCCCATTCAATACATTAGGTCGTGACATCAGTGCCTTCCACCGTTTTGTCGGTCACGGTAATCGTGTTGACAGCGTTGACGTTGATGAAATCACCATTGCTACTGGCATTCGAGGAAAATTCGAAAACGGCATAGGCTATGACGCTCATGTGCGCTATTTCGATTATTCGGGTAATGAGTTTGGTAACACCTATGTGCGAACCAGTGTGTTGGAAGCCGAAGTGGCCGCAGGCAATTACGATGTGTTCAACCCGTTGTCCCAAGACCCGGTTCACTTAGGTGCGATTGAACGCTCGGCGCTTGAACTGTCGCGCGATTTAAAAACCGAAGACATTGAAGTCGGCGTCACCTTTAATGGTGAATCGTTTGCATTGGCTGGCGGCAACACCGGTTGGGCATTTGGTTTGGAGTGGGCTGATCAAGAATACACCGACCTGTACGATGAATTTCGTGAAGCGGTTGATGTGCTCGGTTCAGCGGGTAACTCAGCCCAGGGCGACCGTACTCGTTACGCCGCTTTTGGTGAATTTCGTCTTCCATTTGCCGATAACTTTGAAGTCAACGTTGCCGGTCGATATGACGATTACGATGACGTGGGCGATGAGTTTTCACCGCAAGTTAATGCGCGCTTTTCACCCAGCGATAACTTCACCTTTCGTGCCTCATGGGGCGAAGGTTTCAAGGCGCCTAATTTAATTGATTTGTTTCAAGAGCCGCCTGAGTCGTTTGACGATTTAGCTGACCAAGTGCGTTGTTCAGCACAAGGTTTGGCGCCAAATGACTGCCCAACCTTTCAAGTGCAAAACTTCTCTGGTGGTAACCCCACATTAACGGCAGAAGAATCGGAGAGCATTAATATTGGTATGGTTACTGAGTTTGGTCGTTTTGCCGCAAGCTTGGATTACTATGACGTTGAAATTAGCAATCAAGTGACTGAGTTGACTCTGGCGCAAGTGAATGAGCGTGAAGCTTCAGGGCAATTGCCACCGGGTGTTATTGTTAATCGTGGTGCTACCGTGAACGGTGTTCCGGGTGCGATTGTTAATATTATCAACCCTAAGTCTAACGGCGCGGTATTGGAAACATCAGGCATTGATTTGGGCTTGAATTATGGTTTCGACGCCGGCATTGGCGATGTTGATATGAATCTAACCTGGGTTCGTATTTTAGATTACGACCAACAAACCAGTGAAGACAGCGAGGTTGATGAGTTGGTGGGTACCGAAGATGGCAGCGATGCATACCCAGAAAACCGCTTTAACACCAGCATACGTTTGGCGCGTGAAGACATGACTTTTACATGGAATACCACCTACATTGACAGCTTTGAAAACGTCAGTGAAACCGGTGAGTATGATTCATGGTTAGGT
>CALINO010000088.1 GCA_938045295.1 uncultured Arenicella sp. | reverse complement strand
TAAACGCTGTCATCCCTGCCGAGACTAAAAGTGGTGGTTGAACATATTTTTGTCATTGTATTTGTTGCCAAAGTTGTAGGGAAAGATGATACACACTGCAGTTTATTGGCACTCTGTAATATTATATAAAATCTGACTTTTAGCTCAGCTATCAAATATTACAATGTTTCAGAACACGACCACGCAACTAGCAATTTTTAGACTGCTAAAAAGATGGTGGCATAAAAACATGAATTTTTAAAACATTCTCAAAGTATTGCTATGATGAATTGTGCTGTATTTATTCATATAGTTCCTGAACCACCTGGAAGAATTACCTTCACACCTACCATTACTCAGAATAGTGGTAGACAAAGATGGAAGTACTTTGTATCTTGGCAGGTAGTATTCTGTTACAAAACTCTAGCAGGCTTGCAAGCTAAAAAGTGTTATTAACTAATTGAGTTAGAAGAACTTTGATTGCTAAGACAGCCGAAAAGCCCTTGCTCCCACTCATCATTCAGTTGGTCCGCAATAATTTCAATTCGGCTTTGGTCAAATTGTTCAAACGAGTTTTCGGTGAGCGCGTCGCGTGCATAGTTGTAGGCAAAACACCCTTCTTCGGTAATAAATGTGGCTTTTAGACGCTCAGCGTCAATGCCACTTAAAAAGGCAAACAACTGAGTTCGATCAAACACAAACCGTGAAGAAAAACGCCAGCCAACACTGACAAAGCCTTCGCCTTTGTTACTGGCTTTAAGATAACCGCATTCAGGCAGCGGAGTTTCAATACCCGAATGAACCAGCTCTGGCTTAGCCTGCTCAAGGCCTTGGTAGGTCTGCTGATTGGCTTTAGAAACAACCTCATCACCGGTTAAGGTGGCAGTGTCATCCGAGCCACTCGCCGCTGTCAGCAATGATGGCTCGATTACACCTTGCTCAGTGCACACCAATGTCTTGCCTGCCGGAAAATGTTGATTCAAATAAGCGTTAAGCGCTGCTTTATCATTCTCGGAATAGAGATCTTGCTTATTAGCGACAATAACGTCGGCAATGGCGATCTGCTGTTGGAAGGTTTCATGCTCTGCATAACGCTCGTCTGATAAGTGCCGTGCGTCCACCAAGGTGATGATGTTTTGCACCGCCAGCACGCCACGAAAATCAGCATCATTTAATGTTTGCAATACTTCTTTGGGGTGCCCCAAGCCAGTGGGCTCAATTAAAAGCCGCGTTGGTTTGGCTTGCCTGAGTAACTGCGCCAAGGCAACGCGCATGGGTAAACCCGCGGTACAACACATGCAGCCACCGGGCACCTCACGAACAAATACGCCATTTTGTTCTGACGGTTGACCTTCAAGTAACGCACCGTCAATGCCGATTTCGCCGAACTCGTTGACTAACACAGCCCACGTTTCATCCTTAGGCTTGTTTTTAAGTAACTGCATTAGTGTGGAGGTTTTACCCACCCCTAAAAAGCCAGTGATAATATTAGTGGGTACCCCTGAGATTAGGCCAGACGCTTGTTGCATGGAGTTATGACTTCTGTGTTGTTGGTTGGCTGCTAACCACTCGAACTGTGTGTTCTTGGTTATCGGCTTGAAGATAAAAGCAATGACGCCGACCAGTATGGCACGCGGCGCCTTTTTGATTCACTTGGCACAAAATGGCATCGCCATCGCAATCAATCGATAACGACACCAGTTCTTGAGTATGACCGCTGGTTTGACCTTTTACCCAGCGTTGATTTCGGCTTCTTGACCAATAAGTAACGTAGCCGGTTCGCAATGTCTCAGTAAATGTATCCTGATTCATCCACGCCAACATCAACACCTCTTTAGTGGTGGCATCTTGGGTAATCACTGGTATCAGGCCGTGTTCGTTAAATCCTAACTCACGGGTTACCTCGATTAATTCAAGCTCGGTTGCAACCGCGTAACTTTCTAAGTTCTGAAAATACTTACGCTGCATGGCGGTTACTTACATTCGCATTGATCGTGTTGGCGGCATAGACGAAAGTTCAAGTAGTGACCCAAGGCAACAATGCACGCGCCCGTCACTGTGAATATTTTTTCTAACATCTCGCCATTTTCAAAGCCCTCGACTAACAGCGCCGACACTAAAAACAGTAAGCCGCATACGCCAATGATTATCACTCGATAAAACTGGTGCTGTTTGCACCCCATAAAGAGTGAAAAAAGGCTGGTCGGAATCACGCCCACCAACAACCAACGATGAAAGACCTCATTATCAAGTTGTAGCGCGGTTAAGCTGGGCAGCAAAACAAGCAACAATGGCGTGGCCAAGCAGTGTATTACGCAAAGCGCCGACAGACCGATAGACAAGTTATTTGCATAGGAAGATATAGGGTTCATTACATACTCAATGTTATTCGCTGGTATAACAGCTGTTACAAATACAGTTCATTTCAAGCTGGGGTTTATCAAAATGAAAACCGGCTTGCTCTAATGTGTTTTTTAGTTCATTAAACTTGTTGGGGCTGATGCCTAGCTCGGTTACTTTTAGGCATTTCTTACAAATCAAAAACTGCGACGCAGGGTGTTCATGCTCACAATCGATGTGTTAGCAAGCAACAAATTTGTTCGTGGTTTCTAATTTGTGCACTAAATTTTTACGTTGTAAAAAGTCCATTACTCGGTAAACGGTGATTACGGATACCGGTTTGCCAAACGTACGTTGGTATGAATCTGCAAGTTCGTACGCCGATACGGCTTTGTTAGCCGACCTCAATAAGGAAAATACGTTGACTCTTTTTGTGGTTACCGCCACTCCATGAGATTTACATTCTTGTTCCGCGACTTCGAGCATTTCATGTACTGCACCCATTGCTATTACCTAAATTCAACGGTGTTACTTAAGTTCAATTTCTGAGGCTTGCGAACGCAAAACACTCTTTCCTTGCTGGGTCTCGGTGACCCAATTTACTTCGATTTTTTCAAGATTGGGGAAGCGCTTAAATAATAATATCGCTACCGATTTAGGTGCCTGGCCATTAGCACAGTCAAACTGGTAATGTGCTGATACCTCGCTGTGGTTATCGCCGTGTGATTCATGGCCGTGAGCCTGTTGCTGCCCATGTTTTTTGTGCACATGGTGTTCGCCTTTTGTGGTTTCATTACTCGCCAGGGTTTTTCCGGCAGGCCCGAGAATATTCACGTTTGAATGGCTCAAATAGCAATCTGCGCCATTAATGGATAGCACGTTCTCTGAGTTAGCTAAAAACGCTTTGGTTTTTTCTGCCATGTCTATTTGCTGTTGAGTGTTAGGCCTATGCTCAAAGCCTAACAGGCTCATTGCTGGCGACTCGAATTGCATTTCCATGGACCCGCTTTCAAACGCCAACGTTGCATTGGCAACGCCGTGAGTATGAGCACGGTGAACGTCACTGGCTTGAGCAAGCCCATTAGCAGCTACACCTAATAGACTGGCAAAAACAATATTTATTAATGCGGCATTATTCATAAACGAATCCACTATTCGATAAACGGTTCAAGCAGATGGAAATCCAAACTGTACGCTGCAGTGGCAATGTCATTGCCCTGCTGCTTGGTTTTCATAACGCCCATAATCCATACAGGGTCGTAAATGCTCTCGACTTTAATGGGGGTTGCACTGGTAACGTAAACAGTTTGATTCGGCGGTGGTGGTGGCTTATGAAAGCAAGCGCCAAAATAAGGTACGAGAAAAAACTCAGTGACTAAATTACCCGCCTCAAACTCCACTGGCACGATAAAACCAGGTATGCGAATGCTTTGACCGTCCATTTCGTCCACAACACCCACCGAATACGCTTGTGGTGGTGCGCCATAATAACCGCCGCTTAAGCCCGGCAAATCGGAGTATTGATCAGCGGCGTACCAATCTTCTAATTCTTGTAGTGATGGCAACTCTAAGGGTTGTTCAACCACTTTTTCATCTTCGGGTTTCAACTCTTCCCAGCCTATATCTCGATATTGCGACTTTACTGATTCATCAATTTCTTCAGTGCAGGCGCTGATCAACAATACGGCTAATGTGCACAACAGATAAGCTGCCAGCTGCTTTACTTGAAACTTATCCGGAAAAAATCTGTACACGATTTTTAATATCAAAATGACATTGGGTTGAATTTGAATTGCAATGTTATACTATAACACTAATTCTCCAAACAATACCAGAAAGAGATAATTTATGAGCCCGAATAGCGACGATGCACTGATCAAGCTAAATCAAGTCAAGTTCACCTATTCGAGTGACTCTGAGCGTTGCGTACTAAACTTACCCTATTGGCAAATTGCCAGTGGCGAAAACGTGCTGCTGATCGGAGAATCTGGCAGCGGAAAATCAACGTTGCTCAATTTGCTAAGCGGCATTTCAGTGCCAGACAGTGGCTCTGTGGTTGTGGCCGGGCAAGCTCTGCAAACCATGAGTAACCGGCAAAGAGACCGATTTCGAGCCGAAAGAATTGGCTACGTAGCTCAGAGTTTTAACTTAATACCTTATCTCTCGGCCGTTGATAATATTCAATTAGCGACCTACTTTGCTCACGGCTCCGAGCGCAAAAACAGTGGTTCAAATATCAGTGGTTCAAATAAGAGCCTGGAGATCAAAGCCCTACTATCGGAATTGAACATCGTGCAAGAGCACTGGAATCGACCAGTCAGCCAGTTAAGCATTGGCCAACAGCAACGTATCGCCATCGCCAGAGCGGTGGCCAATAAGCCACAATTGATTATCGCGGATGAACCAACGTCGTCTTTAGACCAATCTAATCGTGATAATTTCATGTCGATTTTAATGGCAACAGCAAGCACTCATGAAACAACACTGGTGTTCGTCAGCCATGACCTTTCGTTGAACCGCTACTTTGATCGTATTGACTCAATGACTGACATTAATATGAGTGCCTAACGCTATGTTATTAAAACTCGCCTTACAAAGCTTACTCGACAGAAAGAACTCTGTTGCTCTGACCTGTATTGCCATGACCATCAGTATTTTCGTGCTACTGGGTGTGGAACACATTCGTAAAGAATCAAAAGACAGCTTTTCTAGCACAATCTCTGGCGCGGATTTAATTGTTGGCGCCAAAAGTGGCCGCCTTAACCTTCTGTTGTACTCGGTGTTCCGTTTAGGCTCCCCGGTTAACAATATTAGCTGGCGCTCTTACCAAGACATTGCGGCAAATACGAATGTGGCTTGGACCATTCCAATATCGTTAGGCGACTCACATAAAGGTTTTCGTGTGCTCGGCACCACGAATGACTACTTTAAACACTTAAGATACGGCAAGAAAAAATCACTTAACTTTAACCAAGGCAATCAATTTGAAGCGGTGTTTGATGTGGTATTGGGTGCTGGAGCGGCCGCAAGCTTGAACTACCAGCTCGGCGACCCCGTTGTTTTAACGCACGGAATTGGCGACACCAGCTTCACTGTTCATGACAAGCACCCTTTCACCGTGACGGGTATTTTAGCGCCAACCGGCACCCCAGTTGACCAAACCGTGCATGTAAAACTCGAAGGCATTGAAGCGATTCATCAAGACGGCAATATCACGGGCAACCAACTTCAGCCAAGCAGCATCACCGCGTTTATAGTTGGGTTAAAGTCACGCATTGCCACGTTTCGTCTGCAACGAGAGATCAATGAGCTGCAACGCGAACCACTCATGGCCATTTTGCCTGGGGTTGCTCTTTCAGAGCTTTGGCGCATGATGGCGGTATTTGAAAGCACACTGCACTTGATCTCCTCAATGGTATTCGTGGCCGCCTTATTAGGGCTTGCGGCGGTAATGGCCGCCTCCATCAGAGAGCGCAAGAAAGAGAGCCAGTTACTGCGAATAATCGGCGCGCCCCCGAGCTTTTTGTTTATATTGTTTCAAATCGAAGCGCTGTTAATCAGTGTCGTCAGTATTCTACTTGCAAGCACCCTGCTCTATGCCTCACTTACTATTGCGCAAAAATTAATTTCAACCCAAGTTGGCCTGCACTTAAGCAGCAACTTGTTCACCTACAACAGTTTTATTATTGCACTGTCCATCGTCAGTGCGACTGTGCTGGTAGCAGCACTGCCGGCATTCTTGGCTTACCATCAGGCAAAGGCGGTAAAATAGAGAATTTCTAAATAGAACCTATAAAGAGAAAGTATGTTGCTCGGTTATTTGGCGATTTCGCTGTGAATGAGTAAGTCATTAACCTCAACAGAACTCTCTAAGCCTGACACAAGAGCAGCTAAATACCCTGAACCCGTTTCTGGAGCAGCATCCATTGCTTGCTGCTGTTCTCGGTGCAGTACTTCAAGCACGGTATAAGGCCGCTGGTAAACCCAGGTTCGATTTCCCAGTGCACAGAGATCAGGGTTTGGTCTTGCCTGTGAGTCGACCCCATATTCTTCGAACCCATAGAAATAAAGCGTAAACCCGCGGCTCTCCACAGGCATTATCGCGAGCTCAGACATGCCTAGCTTCTTGGCTAAGAGTTTGACCTCATTAATATTGTTGGTTCGCAGCGTTAACAGGTTAATTCTGGGGCCGCCTCCAAGCAATTTTTCATCAACTTGAACTCCCCGCCTATTACCTTTGAACTCATGGTCGATTAATTCTATTTGAAAACCATTTGGGTCACTAAAGTGCGCCAAATACCCAATATCTAAAAATTGATCGGGCTGAGTTACCTTAACGCCCCGTTCTGTTAGCTGCTCACAAGCCAGTTCAATATTAGGCACGGAGAGCGTAATTTTCCAATAAACACTTTCCGGAGAAGGTGTGTACAACGCTTGGCCAGCCTCGAACATCAGCCCAGCTTCTTGATCACTGTAACCAATAGAGCCATCAAGCCGCTGGCGCATACCTAAAACGTCGACGTAGAACTGCCTTAATGTTTCTGGATTACGAGTGCGATATTTGATCAGGCTTAGCTGTGGCATGGCGCTACCTCCTAGCTATTTTTTCATTTTGCGGCACGGCCTTCTCAGTATACCGCCACCAACGTTGTGATTTTACGCCGGCCGAAACAGGCTAAAGATAGCGAAAGCATCGACCTAGAGCGCGTCAATCAGACAGCGCGCTATTTGATTGTTCGATGCAAATAAAACACCTTCGTGATTCATAAACGTTGAGTCACGGCGATTCAGCGCTAAAGGGTTACCATGTATGTTACTGGCCCAGCCTCCTGCCTCATGAGCGATACAGGCCGTGGCGGCGTAATCCCAAATACTGCCGCCGCCATCTTCCTTTTTCGGCAGCTTCAGGTAACAAGCGGCCGTTGACTCTAGCACCTGACACGCATTTTTCACGGCTCCACTGCCATAAATATAAGCCACCCCGTCACTGCCTAGAGTGTGTGCGCAGCGTTCTAGGGCACTAACGGCTAACTCATAGTTTGCGTGTGTCTTGAAACTTGAATCTGCGTAGGCCATTAACGGTGTTGAGGTACGTTTGGTCTGGCTGATATCAGTTTGGCTGTCATCTTGGGCAAAGGGAGCAAAATTTCGATAACTGCCCTGCCCGTCAATAGCATGATATAAGGTTTGATTAACGGGGTCGTACACAACGCCGATTACTGGTTTGCCTGATTGCTCAACCAAGGCAATAGACACCGCATAGCCTGAACGGCCTTCAGCAAAGGCTAAGGTGCCGTCAAGTGGGTCAACACACCAGAAGTACGGTTTTTGAAAACGCTCGCGCGCATTGTAAGAAGCGTTAAAGGACGATTCTTCGCCAACGAACGCTATGTTTAATGGCTCTGAAATGGGCTGTAAGTGCTGGCGAATGATTTCTTCACTGCCTAGATCCACCTCGGTCACAAGCTGCGATGCCTCGCTGCTTCCGGCGTTTTTAAAGGTTCGCTGTACATTATTGCGATCAAACTTTTCTATCCACTGGCCAGCTTCTTGCGCGGCTTGAATCGCGGTGTTGCACAACGTTTGCAGTTGGTCTTTTGAGAGTGTTGAGCTCATGGTCGTTTAATCTCGCTCATGGCTTTTATACCCGCTCATGGCTGTTGAAGGCCTAAGCCTTCAATAACGCGTTTGGTGAGCTTTTCACTGTAGCTGTTAATCTTCCAATGGCCTGGGCTCCAACCTTTAATAAAACGATAAAAGTCCGCCCAGGCAACGGGGTAAAGCTCTCGCCACTCATCTTCTAACTCAGCCGTATTCACACTGATCTTTTTCTGTGCAATTTGACTGGTGAGTGCCGAAAAATAATAATCCAACAGGTGGCTTTCCATCGCCTCACATTCCTCTTCATTCAAACAACTGCCGATAAAATAAGCCACGTCTTTCATACCGCAGCCACGGCCAACGTACTGAAAATCAACCGCGGCAACACGAGGCAGTTTATCCGCAAGTACAGAATCACGAATTGAGTTAGCTGGCTGAAAACAAAAATTAGCCAGCTTGGCGTCACCATGCACTAAAGTTTGGTAACGGCATTGCTGCAATTTCTGATCAATTAAAAGCGCCGCTTTTTGCAACGCATAATCACTCAAAGCCGCCAACTCATCTGGGCGTGTATCAAGGTGCCAATAAGTACCGCACTCCCATAACCCTTCTGCGTTACTGTTTAAAAATGTTGCGTGAAAGCCCGCCAACCAATCTAGGCAGGCGTGAATGTCTTGAATGCCTACGCTGTCTTTCCTCACATCAAAGCCAGCGGCATCAAGGTCTGTTAATACCAAAACCGTTTCATTTGCGCTTGAGTCAACCGCGAGACAAACCGGCACTGCGCAATCGCTCGTACAATGCGACGCATAATGTTGGTACCAATGCGCTTCTATCTGATACGAACGTATTTTTCTCTGATGGGATAAACCGGTGTTCCAACCGCGTGGGTGATCGCCCGAATCAGGCAGCTGAATATGTTTGAGTATTACCGAGGTGTGAGCACCGCCGCTAAGCTCAAGGCGTATAATTTGGCCATATCCACTCCATAACGATTGAATTACCGTGGAGTTGTTAATAGTTTGAGCGCCGGTTGCCGACAAGACAATTTGGGCGATGGCTGGCTGCATGGCGTTGGTTTATATAATGGAAATCATATGAGTAGGTTAATACAATCCGTTGCTAAAATCTTGGTTAAGCATTTCTAAAAATAACTTTAATTACCGAACAAAACGATATAATGAAAATCAACGTTGAACGTTCAAGCAAGTTTCAAATTTGATAACACCAAATCTTTCATCCGTTTTTTTGCATTAACCAATTCACTTTCGCTAACTTTTTTATTACTTGCATATACGGTGCCTACGCCGTTGTCGGTATCTTTAATTAACACCAAAAATTTCCATTGCATCGCCGCACATGCTTTTCCCCATATATGCCAGAGGTTTGCTCTGTCTTTTTCGGTAATATCCAAATACCCCTTTTTTAATGCGCGCTGATAAGCGGCTCTTTCATAGGGTCTTAAATAATGCCCCACAGACCTAGAACCAATATTTAAACCAGAACGTTTTCCTCGGCTGAGTCGTTCTACATGATCAAGCTTAAGTTTTTTCATCTGAATATTAAGAATGTGCCTTCATATACTAAGAGTACACTTTGAGGTAGAAATTTAAGTGATCAAAAAGCCCATATAACTGACATTTAATTGACTCGTTAATGAGTAAACTTAGCAGTATTGAATCAATAAAATAGCTAATAAAAACCATGAAAAAACAAAGAACAGGCATTTTTTGGTTCACAAATGACCTGCGCTTGCATGACAACCCTGCCCTTATGCGAGCAAATATAATGGTTGACTGTTTAGTGTGCGTTTACGTTATTGATTTTAGTTGGCGATCATCCAGCCAGTATTCGTTATCAAGTTCGGGTAAACGCTCTAAACTCTTCTTGCAGGAGTCCTTGAATGACTTAAGCCAGAGTCTTAATGCTATCGGCCAACAACTGCTTGTTATTGACTCTAATGCATTCATAGCACTGGAGGATTTGATCAAACGCATTGATGCTTCAGACCTGTTTCGAAGCGATAATGCTGGGTGGTATGAAAACAGAACATGGCAAGCATTAAAGGAAAATAACGATGCTGTAAATTTTCATTCCGTGGATTCACATACGCTATTTGATCTAGAATCGCTGCCATTCGGCTTGGCTAATTTGCCATCAAGCTTTACCAAGTTTAAAAACGCGGTCAGTAACATTGAACCTTTAACCCCCATTGAAGCGATAAGTTTCTTGCCCCTGCCCCCACCTAATTGCGATATCAATTTAGGCCACGTTTATAAGCCTCCAACCAATCATCAATTCAGTAACCAATTTAAAGGTGGAGAAACTCATGGCTTGGCTCATCTGAACGATTATTTTGCCACTGAAAAACCTCAAACATATAAACAAACGCGTAATGCGATTGATGGTTGGGATAATTCAACCAAACTGTCACCGTGGTTAGCCAATGGTTGTTTGTCAGCGCGTACGGTTATGTCAACGCTGAGTCAGTATGAAAAAAATACAGCGGCAAATGAGTCAACCTACTGGATCAATTTTGAACTTCTGTGGCGAGAGTATTTTCAGTGGTATGCGCACAAAAACGGTTCTAAGCTATTTTCATTTAGTGGCATAAAAGGTTTAAGCCCACTTAACAGCTATTACCCGGAACGGTTTCAAAAATGGATTAATGGCTCAACACCTTACCCTTTAGTCAATGCATGCATGAATGAACTCAGAGAAACGGGCTATTTATCTAACCGCGGCCGTCAAATTGTGGCAAGTTGCTTTGTTAATGAACTTGCAATGGACTGGCGATACGGTGCGGCTTACTTTGAACAAGTGCTGATCGACTACGATGTTGCGTCTAACTGGGCTAATTGGCAGTACTTAGCCGGTGTGGGCGCGGACACTCGCGATAAGCGACACTTTAACTTAGAAAAACAGACTCAACAATTTGACCCAGATGGCCGATATATCACGTTATGGAATGGTGATTTGTCGCTACTGCCACTCGACTCCGTTGATGCGGCCGATTGGCCAATTAGTTAATAATTAAATGGCAGAAAAAATACATTTTTCTTAGGAAATACTGATGGCTCATCATAAAGAAAATTTACCTAGTAAGCTCTGTGTGGTTTGCAACAGGCCGTTTACTTGGCGTAAAAAGTGGGAAAAAAATTGGCATGACGTTAAATATTGCTCAAAACAGTGCCAACGAAATAAGAGCAATACAAATTAGCTAAATGAACACTACTTACACAACACTGCGCCTTATTATGGGTGATCAGTTAAATGCATCGCATTCGTGGTACCAACACAAAAACGACAGCGTGTTATACGTCATTGCTGAACTTCAGCAAGAAACCAATTATGTAAAACACCATATACAAAAAATAGCCGCGTTCTTTTTAAGCATGCAAGCCTTTGCCGACGCTTTGCAATCAGCCGGCCATCACGTGCTGCACCTTAAACTTGAAGACACCGCGCACTATGCCGACTTGCCAGACCTGCTGCTGCAACTCTGCGCTCGCTTCAATATTGAATGCTTTGAACATCAACGCCCTGATGAATACCGGCTGCTATCTCAAATACAGAACATCAATTTTCAAACGCATAAGCTTGATTACAAATGCGTTGATACTGAGCACTTTATTTTACCGTTTGACGATATCAATCACTATTTTAAACAAGACAAAGCCACACGATTAGAAGGCTTCTACCGCAAGATGCGGCAACAACACAACATCATGATGACTGGCGATCAACCGCTGGGAGGGCAATGGAATTTTGATGCAGACAACCGCAATAAACTGAAAAAAACAGACTTACCCAACATTCCAGCGCCTCTTGTTTTTGAGAACGACGTATCTAACCTTAAGGCACGGCTAAAAAAGCACAACATTGAACATTTTGGCGAAATAAGCGACACCCTTCTTTGGCCGATCACACGCAAGCAGTCATTAGAGTTATTGGATTACTTTTGTGAACACGGTTTGCCATTATTTGGAAAATTTCAAGACGCCATGACCGGCATGAGTGATTATTCTTGGAGTCTTTACCATTCAAGGCTTTCGTTCTCAATGAACGCGAAAATAATCAGCCCAATGCAAGTCATCAATCGGGCGATCAACGAATTTGAATCACGCCCAGATGAAATTAGCTTAGCTCAGATAGAAGGGTTTGTTCGGCAAATCATCGGTTGGCGCGAATTCGTGCGTGGCATGTACTGGGCCAATATGCCCTCCTATTCTGGCCTTAATTCGTTGAATGCAACGCATGATTTGCCTGAGTACTTCTGGTCAGGCAAAACTAAAATGAACTGCATGCAGAAGTCGCTTAGCCAATCGCTAGATCATGCTTATGCGCATCATATTCAACGACTGATGGTGATCGGAAATTTTTGCTTACTGGCTGGTATTGACCCTGATCAAGTAGATCAATGGTATTTAGGCGTCTACATCGACGCCATTGAATGGGTAGAAATGCCAAATACTCGAGGCATGAGTCAATTCGCCGATGGCGGCTTGATAGCAAGTAAACCATACACCGCAAGCGGTGCTTATGTTAACCGAATGAGCGATTATTGCTCAGGTTGCCATTACTCAGTCAAAGAGAAAACAGGAGAATCGGCATGCCCATTTAATAGCCTATATTGGCATTTCATGAACCACCACAAAGAACGGTTTTCAAAGAACCCTCGCATAGGCATGGTTTATCGTAACCTTGAAAAAATGGACTCTCAATTGAAACAACAAACCATGGAAAGAGCCGAGTGGATATTAGAAAATTTGGGTAGCCTGTAATTGTAAATAGAAAGTCGAACCACCTTAATTTAAACGTGCGCCATAAACGCAACTGTGTTTTTAATGGCAATATTAATTATGGTTTATATGCATGATATTAGACGCCATGGTTAGTTTATGGTAAACCAATAATGATCGCGGTAAATAACCTAAAGTAAAGGAAAGAAGAGTCAGGTGAAGGCATTAAACATAACATCAGTTACCCCCAATACACTCCGTATTGTAGCCGTCACTATTTCGCACTCACTCATTAATGCAAAACATTAAAGGAATCGGTTAAGACAATGAGCAAATCCACATTTTCAGCGGCTAATTCGGCCTACGACTACCCTCTATTAATCAAACGGCTTTTAACTTCTAGCCTGCATTTTAAACATAACAATAAGATTAGTTATCGCGGCACAGAGCACTTCAGTTACCAAGAGTTTTATCAACGCGTATGTAAACTCGCAAATTCACTGAAATCACTGGGCGTACAGAAAGGTGATGTGGTTGCGGTACTGGACTGGGACAGTCACAGATACCTTGAGTGTTACTTTGCGGTTCCGATGATTGGCGCGATTTTACACACCGTAAACCCGAAATTATCGGCGGATCAGGTTATTTTCACCATGAACCATGCTGAAGACAATGTGGTGATCGTCAACGATGATTTTCTACCGTTACTGGAAGGCATTGCCGATAAGCTTAACACCGTACAAACCATCATACAGGTGTCAGACAACGCCGCCGTTGCTGAGACAAGGTTAACAACGACTCAAGCGCCTTACGAAGAATTATTAGCGCAGGCGGAATCAGACTGTGATTTTCCTGATTTTGATGAAAATACCGTTGCCACCCTATTCTACACAACCGGCACTACTGGCGACCCTAAAGGTGTGTTCTTTACGCACAGGCAATTGGTGTTACACACCATGAACTTAGTCAATACCATCAATACCGCCGACGCAAACAGCTTATTTAATCAAGGCTGTGTTTATATGCCGGTGACTCCGATGTTTCATGTGCACGCTTGGGGAATGCCCTATGCGGCCACCATGCTGGGTGTTCAACAAATCTACCCCGGCCGCTACGAACCCAATCACCTGACTAAACTGATTCGGGAATTTAAAGTTACCTTCTCTCATTGCGTACCCACTATTATGCAAATGATATTAGAGTGCGAAGAGTCAACCAACACCGATTTTTCCGGTTGGAACGTGATCATTGGCGGCAGCGCGTTAACCGAAGGGCTTGCAATGCGAATGATTGATAAAAATATTCAACCCTTTACGGGTTATGGCATGTCTGAAACCTGCCCTCTGTTGTCTTTAACAAAATTAACCTCGCAAATGCTCTCTTTACCCGTAGATCAGCAAGTGGCGCACCGAATCAAAGCAGGCGTACCCACTAATTTTGTCGACATGCAAACGTGGGATGCAAACGGTAATCCACAGCCTCACGATGGTGAATCGAAAGGTGAAATTGTGGTTCGTACACCTTGGCTAACTCAAGGCTATTACAAAGAGCCGCAAAAAAGTGATGAACTTTGGGATGGTGGTTGGCTCCACACCGGAGACGTGGCGGTGATTCACCCCAATGGTTATGTTGAAATACGAGACAGAATCAAAGACGTGATTAAAACGGGCGGTGAATGGATTTCATCCATAGAGTTAGAGAACCTGATAAGCCAAAACCCAGCGGTGTTAAATGTGGCGGTAGTCGGTATTCCTGATGAAAAGTGGGGAGAGAGGCCGCACGCGCTGATTGTTACTAGCGACAGTAAATGCTCCGTACAATCGGTTCAAAATCACCTAGCTCAGTTTGTTGATTCGGGCGAAATAGAAAAATGGGCCGTCCCTGAATCCATTTCGTTTACAGACGATATTCCTAAAACCAGCGTTGGCAAAATTGATAAGAAAAAAATTCGCCAAAACCTAGCGAACGAAGCTTCATAGAACGTTCAGCATTAGAATCCAAACGAGAAAGCTAAGTTCTTGAGTTCAACTTCATTTTGTTGGCGCTATATTGGCACTAAACACATAGAATGTTATGTTATAACAAACCATATGTTATCATTACGAAATGCCTCACGTGTACTCAAGATTTATAAAAAAAGACGCAACCGCATTAATAATGCTGTTCGCTTTCTTGTGCTTGATGTATACGCAATCATTGGTTTTAGCACACGACATCACTCATGCTGACCATGAACAAACTGAGCTCTGCCATATTCTCAGTGCCTTTGGGGCGAATAAAGACGGCATAAATTCGCAGAGTGCTGCCCTATTTTTACCTCAAAGCCAACGTCACTCTTCGGTTTGGCTTATTCCCTTCATTAATACACAGGTCACCCTAAACAGAAGAACTCGAGCACCTCCTCGCTCTCTGCTTTAGCTTACTCAACACAATTATGTTTATGAAAGTGCACTCTCACTGTGCTTCATAAGCATTTTTGCGGCGTCAAAACCAAAACCATTTTTAAACATTGGGAAATAACTTATATGCAAATGACAATCATTCGCATATAATTCAATACCCAGTCAGTAAACCCCAGAAATTAGTACCTACCTAATCATGAAAAAAATATTAACCGTGTTAACACTTAAGGCGTTAATTGCAGCCCCCACTGCCGTCTTAGCACAAAACTCAGATTCAACGACAGAAGAAATTCTTGTACTGGGGCATCGCGCTTATTTTAGCGACTTTGAATCATTAGAAACGCCTCAGGTTGAAGCCATACTTGACTCTGAACTGCTCAAAGATGCGGGCGTACTAAACTTAGATCAAGCTCTAGACCTAACGGCGTCAGTAGCCCGGCAGAATAACTTTGGCGGCCTGTGGAACAGTTTTTCTGTGCGCGGTTTTTCAGGCGACATTAATCTGCCGAGTGGCTTTTTGGTGAATGGCTTTAATGCCGGTCGAGGCTTTGGGGGGCCGCGAGACATCGTTGGGGTTGAAACGATTGAAGTAATGCGAGGGCCTCGCTCTGCTTTATTTGGCCGCGGTGAACCTGGCGGCACCATTAACTTAACCACAAAGCGCCCACAGTTTGAAAACGCTGGTGAGGTAACTACAACTCTCGGTAGTTGGAATCAAGCTCGTATCACTGGAGATTGGCAAACAACTCTGGGCGAAGGTGACAATGTAGGTTTACGCTTGGTTGGTTTTTATGAAGACGCTGAGAGCTTTCGTGAAACGGTAGAAACGCAGAAAGTCGGCTTTTACCCATCATTAAAATGGCAAGTCTCTGATAACACCAGCCTGAGTTATGAACTTGAATATACTCAGCAAGAAATACCGTTTGACCGCGGTGTTGCCTATACCGAAGAATTTGGCTTTACCCCACGCCGAACCTTCGTTGGAGAACCTAGTGATGGCCCAATTGATACCGAAGTAGTTGGCCATCAATTTGAATTTCAACACGACATTTCGGATGACTGGAGCCTACTTACCGGTTTTGGCCATCGCGAAACATCACTGACCGGCAACGCCTCAGAAACCAACTTCGCAGGCCGCCAAACTTTATTCTTAGATGGCAGAACGCTGTCGCGTTTCTTCCGTTTCAGAGATTTTGATTCTGAGTACACAGTGCTTAGAGCTGAATTAGCCGGTGAATTCAATACAGGCGCACTCCGTCACCGTGTATTAATTGGTGCCGATTACGATCGTTTTGAAAATCGTTTACTTATTTTGCGCGCTCGCCCAGGATTCTTCCCAGCGGGTACGGACATCACCACTCTAGACCCTGATGCATACCGATTTCTGGACGTTTTCAACCCAGTTTACGGCCAATCGCCTACTCCAGTGCCTGGCCCCAATACTGATCGTGAAGAAACACTCACCGGGTTTGGCATCTATGTTCAAGACCAAATCAACCTTACGGATAATTTCCAGATTCGTATCGGTGGTCGCTTCGACGATTTTGAGCAAGACTTAAGCAACCTACGCGCAAGCCCCGTGACCACCACAACGGCTAACGATACACGCTTCTCACCACAAGTAGGTGCGGTGTATTTACTCAACAAAGGAGTTAGCCTTTACGCTTCTTACGGCGAAGGCTTTCGACAACAAACCGGCTCAGATTTTCTCGGCAACCAATTTGAACCTAATATTACTGAATCAGCCGAATTCGGCGTCAAGGTCGACCTAGACGCGTTGGGCAGCGATACAAGCGGCTCATTAACATTAACCGCGTTTCAAGTAGACCAAAGCAATATTCTGGTGAACGACGACCGCCCAGAAGCGGTTGCGGCTGGCTTTTTCTCCACTTCGGCCGGTGAAGCGCAAAGCCGCGGTATTGAGCTGGATGCCAACCTGCATTTTGCTAATGACATGAAACTGTGGTTGTCTTACGCCTATACCAAAGCCGAGTTTACAACCAGCAACCCAGACCCAGACTTTGGTGCGTTAATTGAAGTTGGCGACCCGCTGATCAATTCGCCGGAACATCAACTGAATATACAAGTCAGTAAAGGTTTTGATGTTGCCAATATGGATGCCCAAGTTGGTGCAGGCTTGCTATACACCGACGAACGCTCGGGATGGACTGGTTTTGATTTTACGCTGCCCAGCTACACCACCACCCGCCTGTTTGCCGAGCTGACACCCAGTGAACGTTTATCGATTAAGTTCGATATTGACAACGTGTTTGATGAAACCTTCTACACTAATTCATTTGCCGATGTATGGGTTGAGCCCGGTGCACCAAGGCGTTATCGCTTAAGTGCCTCGTACTCGTTTTAATCTTTCACTGATATCAATTTAGGCAAATAGTTCAGTCTATAAAAAGGGGCACACAACAATGAAGCAAGCAAGTGCAGCAGTTGCGCAACGGATTGCGTCTATCGACATTATGCGAGGCATGGTCATTCTATTGATGATGTTGGATCACGTACGAGAACGCTTTTTCATGCACACTCGTACTGGCGACCCAATCTTCGACACGGTAGAGCCAGACTTATTCTTCACTCGATTTGTAACGCATTTTTGTGCCCCTATTTTTATTTTTCTGGCCGGTCTGTCGGCGTGGCTATATGCTCACCCAGATGGCCGAAGCCCGCGCTCGCCCAGCGTATTTTTGTTCAAGCGCGGCATGGTAATTATTCTGATTGAGCTGGTGCTGTATTACCTAGTTTGGGCTGACAGTTTTGCCGATCATCTATTTTTACAAGTGCTTTGGGCGATTGGTTTGTGCATGCTGGCGTTATCGCTAGCCTGCCGCATGAACTATTGGCTCATAGGCCTTCTCGGCTTTGTCATCGTGTTTGGCCACAATGCACTGACCCCCATCAACTTTGAGCCCGGTGAACTTGCTTATATTCCTTGGGCCATTTTGCACGATGCCGGCAACCTTGCTCAAATCGGTGGCTTCAGCATTGATCTTTCTTACCCTGCTCTGCCATGGTTTGGCGTGATTTTGCTTGGCTATTTTGCAGGCCCTCTATTCGCAGGTTCCGTGCCTGTACAAACCCGAGTTAAGGCGCTGCTAAGCATCGGCGGGCTGTGTTTATTTTTATTGCTAGTGCTGCGAGGTTTCAACATTTATGGTGAGACCTTGCCATGGTCTACTCAAGACACGGCAATCAAAACGGTCATGTCGTTTCTTAACTACACCAAATATCCACCCTCTTTAGACTATGTGTTAATTACCCTTGGGCTTGGCCTAATCGTACTGGCTTGGTTAGAAACACTGAATGCACCCAACAAAATACTGAACACTATTCAAACATTCGGCTCGGTGCCGATGTTTGCCTACATTGTTCATTTGTACATTTTGTTGGCGGCTTATTGGGTGCTCTATTTTATTTTCGGAGCCACACACGGCGAGCGATTTGGGCTTGCCTCTGTGCCATGGTTATGGGCCGGCGCCGTTGTTCTTACTCTGATCATGTATCCGCTGGTTACTATTTTTGCGGCTTACAAACATAAGCATAAACGTTCAAAGCCTTGGTTAAGTTATTTCTAAGTTAACCGTTTACTAACACCCATTTCCACACAACTTCTGTGCAACCTCGTTGCAATATAAAAATCAGATGAAAAAAATAACGACGATTGAAGCTGAAAATTTATCCATTACTCGTGCCAAAAAAGTGGTGGTGAAAAACCTCTCTTTCGCAGTTAAACAGGGCGAAGTGTTTGGTTTACTCGGAGGCAATGGCGCAGGCAAATCCACTACTTTACTGGCTTTTCTTGGTTTTCTAACCTCAACCGAAGGTGCTGCCAGAATTAACGGGGTGGAGGCCGACGTTGACCCTGCTGCAACTCGCCGAGCCATTGCTTACTTACCTGAGTCGGCGAACCTTTATCCACACCTAAGCGCACGAGAAAATATCAATTACTTTCTCTCTTTAGCGAAAGTAAAAAGTAGCGCTGACGATATTGAAATGGCTCTGAATCAAGTCAGCTTGGCCGAAGAAGCACGCGACCAACGTTTATCTTCATATTCAAAGGGTATGCGGCAAAAAGTGGCGATTGCGGTGGCAATTCTACGACAAGCGCCTATTTTATTTTTAGACGAACCAACGTCTGGCTTAGACCCCGTTGCCATTGATGAATTTAATCGCCTCATTACTAAATTGGCGAAAAGTGGCACAACGGTGTTGATGGTAACGCATGATGTGTACGGGGCTTGTCAGGTGGCAGATCGTATTGGTTTGCTTAGGCGTGGCGAATTAGTCGGCATGTTCGAAGCCACAAACGATGCGCGAATTTCAGTGGACGAAGTTCACCAAGCGTTTGCATCGGGGGCTTGATTGATGAAAACAGCCATCACGATAGCAGCCCAAGAATGGCGGTATTGGTCGAGAACCAAATTAGCCAGCGCGGTTGCTCTGCTTGCTTTTATTCTTATCTGCACATCAGTTTTTGCCACCTTTAGTCAAGTTGCAAAGGAAAAAGACACGCGAGAAACATTGCAGATCAAAGCGGAAGAAACGTTTCGCGACCAGCCTGCTCGTCACCCGCACCGAATGGTGCATTATGGGCATTATGTTTTTCGAACACCGACGTCATTAGCCGCCCTTGACCCAGGCGTAGATCCGTTTACAGGAACCGTCATGTTTCTGGAAGGTCACCGCCAAAATTCGGCTACTTTTTCCCCGAGTTACGATGGCGCACAAGCGGGCCCATTCTCTCGATTAACCCCAGCCCTAACCTACCAGCTATTGCTGCCTCTGGTACTGATTGTGATGGGTTTTGGCGTTGTAGCGCGCGAACGAGAAGCCGCCACTGACCGGCAGTTAGTCACGTCCGGTATTTCACCCATTTCAATATGGCTTGGCAAAACATTAGCGTTGGGCAGTGTTGCATTTTTATTGCTGCTACCGATGCTGGCCGGCGTGGCATTATCCGAGAGTAATTGGAGTATTGGTCTTGGCTTTTTCGCTCTCTATTTTTTCTACGTACTGGTTTGGGTTTTAATCATCACCGCTGTATCCACTTGGTCGCAGCGCACGTCTGTTTCCTTACTTATTCTACTCAGTATTTGGCTTATTCTTTGCGTCTTGCTTCCTCGGTTAGTTGCCGGCGCAGCGGCAACCGCCATACCCGACACCAGCCAAATCGAAACTGACATGGATGTCATCATGGCATTGCGTTCGGTGGGCGACGGCCATAATTCCCGTGACCCCGCGTTTGACCGGCTTAAGGCCAACCTGTTGCAAGAATACGGGGTAAAAAGGGTCGAAGACTTACCGATTAACTTTCGCGGAGCAGTCGCTCAAGCCGCCGAAGCTGATCTCACCGCAATTCTGAATGAGTATGCTGATAAACGCATTGCAGGCCAGCGTGTGCAAACGCAGTTAGTAAAGTCTTATGAGTTTGTATCGCCGTTTATCGCCTTACAGTCTGCGTCTATGGTTGCGGCCGGCACTGACGCAAGAACGCACCATCGTTTTTTGAGAGAAGCAGAAGCGGTTCGTTTTCAGTTTGTGCAAGATCTGAATAAAGTTCATGAACATAAAATGGCTTATGTTGACGATATAAATCGTAATCGAGATACAGATGCCGCGCGCCGTACTCGAGTCGATTCTGAGAACTGGCGAGTGCTAAGAGATTTTCGTTTTAACGCCGACCCCGCTGACACTAGGTTGGAGCGCTTGTTTTCAAGCTATGCAGTGATACTTATTTGGCTAATGGTATTCGCCATAGCCGGTTTATTAGGCGCACGTCGCTTACCGGAGGTGAATCATGGGTAGCTTATTTAGAGAAATCAAGTTTGCACTCAAAGACCGAATTGTTTTCATTTGCCTTATCGGTGTTGCGCTCTTATCAACCTACAGTTTGGTGGCTGGCTTGCAAGAGTCGGCGTCGGAACACGCCATGATTGAGAGAACGAACGATCTGGTTACGCAAGACCGACAGTACAATTTAGCCAAACAAAGCGATGCCGGTGGCGCCGCCTATTACTCATTTCATTTTGCTTACGACCCGCCCTCTTCCTTAGCCTTTGTAGCACGCGGTGTTCGAGATGACTTACCGTGGAAACATCGCATACGCATGTTGGCCTTAGAAGGCCAAATATACGAAACCGACACCGGAAATCCTGAATTATCTAAAATTGGTAAATTAGACTTCGCCTTTGTGGCGGCGTTTTTGTTGCCATTGCTGTCCATCTTGCTGTTATACGACCTGCGCGCTATTGAAATACGCAATAACCGCTGGGCATTTTTATCAATAACGGTCGGTAATGGTAATCGCTTGTTGTTAAGTCGGGCTGCGTTAAGGTCTGGTTTACTCTATATTTCGCTAATTGTGCCCTTGATCATTATTGCATTATTCAGCGGCGCAGGCTTTTCAGGCACGTTACTGGTGGCCGCCGCCGTTGCTCTAAATTGTGTGTTCTGGTGCCTTCTGGCTTACTGGGTGTTCACTCGTATTGAATCAGGCCCCACCACGGCCGCCATTCTTCTGGGCTGTTGGTTTTTCTTAGCTGTAGCGATTCCGGTTGGCGGAAAATACGCAGTAGAGAAATCAATAAAAGTACCCAGCGGTGGGGAAATTTTATTAATGCAACGCGAAGCGGTGAACGACGCATGGGATTTACCCAAAAAAGCGACCATGACGCCGTTCTTCGAGCGTCACCCTCAATGGGCTAATACGGCTGACGTCACCAAACCCTTTGAATGGAAGTGGTATTACGCCTTCCAACAAGTGGGAGACCAAACCGTTGAGCCGCTCTCTCAATCATTACGCTCGGCCATTGCCCGCCGAGATAAAGCAATGGGGTTGGTGTCTTTGGCATCGCTGCCACTGCTTACCGAACGGTTGCTATCACAGGCAGCTAGAACCGATGTGGCTTCATTTCAACGCTATGAGAGTTGCGTGCGAGACTTTCACCAACGCCTGCGTGAGTTTCATTACCCCATGCTGTTTGGTGAAGTTGAATACTCTTTAGAGCACATGACTCAACTGCCTGACTTTAAACCTTGTTTATAAGTCGGCAGCTGGTTTTTAAAGTGGGTTGTTGGTTCATTAACCCGTTGAGTTAATTTTTGTAAGGTTTTGCATGCAGTTACTATCTTCATGCAAAACCTTGAACGTATTAGTCGGTTTTAACTCTTCGCCATTAACTCTTTTCTAATCGGTTGCTGGCGTTGTTTGGGAATAAACCAGGTGAGCAAAAACGTAATCATACCGATTAAAACAAAACCAAGATCAACAGCCGCCCATGGCTGACTGAGATTGGGCAACGATTCATTCAAATAGTATGAATGGTTTAAAACAGGAATTGCGATGTAAAGTACGGCGTTCAGTCTAAGCAACGACCTAATTTGCCAGTACTCATCTTGCTTTGAGCACAACGAGAAGACAGTAACCGCAAACCAAACGGCAAAGTAGGTAAACCCTGTCCACCAAAGGCGGCTGGCTTCGTGCCCCAAGTAAAGCTTATCTAGATAGAACAACGAGGCGGTGGCGATTGGAAGGCCCAATGTGGTGCCAATGATTACCCTACCCAATTTACGATAAAACGCTTGGCTCTTACTGCCTTCTTTGCCATGTAGGCGCTTTTCTAACCACATTATTAGACCTGTGGCTATTAGAAAGCAGAGTGATAAACCCAGAACAAAATAAAAAGCCTTTAACCATATACCGCCAAAAGTTCCGTAATGTAACGGAGCAATGGCATTCGATACTCTGTTGGCTGGGCTTAACTCATTAATGGGCTCAAATTTTATTAGTTCACCGCTTACGCCACTGACAGTGTATTGCTCAAACCGACCTAGTTCACGATCAACATCGTAAAAAATTCGATACTCAGCCGCGCGATCTCCCCAGTTATTAATGATAATTTGATTCGGGGTCAGCCCTGATCGGGGGTTTCGCAACTCTCGCAATTCATCCACTGAGAGCATTTGCGCTTGAACACCGCTGCGCTCGGTAGGTAAACCTACCACGGCCTCAATAAGTGCTTCGGTATCGCCTTTAAAAGCCAGTGCCGCAATCACTGGCGACAAAATAGCGATGATTCCTAAAAACGCACCCGTGAACGAAATCATGGTGTAGAAAGGCAATACCCAAAGACCAAGTGCTTTATGGGTGTCCGTCCATTTCAACCGAATGGTGTTGTTAAATCTGAGGGTGAAAAATTCACGAATGATTTTGGTATGCGTAAGAATGCCAGACAGTATCGACAGCATTAAGATGATGCCGGCAAGCCCAACAATGGCCCTGCCAGCTTGGCGCCCACCTAGCGCTTCGGGCCACATTAAGTCGCGATGAAAGTCGAGAATCCACTCCGATAGACCACCGCCTCGAACCGGTAATTCTTCGCCTGTTGTGGCGTGCCAATGTATGTGACCACGCTTAGACTGTTTCTCACTGTCACGATACTGATAGCGACCTGAGTAGAACGGTTCATATTTGCTCGGAAACGAGATGCCAACAGATTGAGGCTCGTTATCACCGATCTCTTGATTAACCCAGTGCTCAAACTTTGAATGAATGTCAACTGGAACTTCAGGCACTGCGGCACGAAGGTTGGCGTCTTCCCACGTTTTAATTTCATGGTCGAACAGTGCAAAGCACCCAGTAATAGACACTAAAAACAAAAATAGGCCCGTGACCACACCACTCCAGGAGTGTAGGTCATAGACTCGCAAATATCGTTCACGCAACATAATTTAAATCAACGGTGTTTAAATCAAAGGTTCAGTCAGTGCTACAACCACACCGCCTACGACACAAATAGCGATATGCCCAAATAACACTCGCCACTTTGATTGATCCCAATAGCACCAAAACTGCAAAGCCACCCAGATAAGCGGCAAACATAAGGCCATGGCAATCGCCTTTTCAGCAAACTCCCCAGGCAGGCTTAGTAATAGCGCGGCAGAGCTAAACGTAGTCGCAATGCAAGACCACACCAAAATGCTGGTTAGTCTGGGTGCTTTAAACGAATAAAAAGCCAGTACCAAGACAACAATTAAAGCAACGGCAATGATCATTCTGCTGTTCCGAGTAAGGCGACATTAGCAAGTAAGACCAACAACAGTAATGCGGTACAGATAAACATACTTGGTAAATGACTGTGTTTGTTCCATGCCGACAAAAATAGGCCTAAAAACCCACAGGCGCTTACAATGCCGAGCCAAATTGTCAACCCTCTCTCTAAGCCCTGCGACATGGATGCACAGTAAATAGAAACAAACAATA
>CALINO010000087.1 GCA_938045295.1 uncultured Arenicella sp. | reverse complement strand
GGCAAGGCCGTGGGCTGGCGGCTTAATTGTTTAAGCACTTGTTCGTTGTGATTGTTATAGATATGCACATCGCCGTAGGTGTGCACAAACTCACCCAGCTCTAAGTCACACACTTGTGCCACCATCATGGTTAACAGTGCATAGCTTGCAATGTTAAATGGCACGCCAAGAAATAAATCGGCGCTGCGTTGGTATAATTGGCAGCTCAATTTATTGTCGTGAGACACGTAAAATTGAAATAAGGTGTGGCAGGGCGGTAAGCCTGCTTTGGCCATTTCTTCTATTTCGGCGGGGTTCCAAGCGGAAACAATAAGCCGCCTAGACGTGGGGTTGTTGCGTATTTCGTTAACCACCCACTCAAGTTGGTCAATACCGGAAAAGTCGCGCCACTGCTTGCCATACACTGGGCCAAGTTCGCCCCACTGTTTAGCAAATTCCGCGTCTTTTTGAATGCGAATAACAAACTCATCCAAACGTTCTTCCCACTCGCAAGAGTGTTTGGTTAAACCGTCTAGGCCTTGTTTGTTTAAGTAGTTCTGAAACGGCCATTCATTCCAAATACCAACGTTGTTATCCACCAAATATTTGATGTTGGTGTCGCCACGCACAAACCACAAAAGCTCATGAATAATGCCGCGTAAAAATACTTTTTTGGTGGTGAGTAATGGAAAGCCTTCGGATAAATCGCAGCGCAGTTGGCGGCCAAACACACTGCGTGTGCCGGTGCCGGTGCGGTCATCTTTACCTACGCCGTTGTCGTAAACGTCTTGCAGTAAATCCAGATAAGCTTTCATGTACTTTTACGTGTGATTGTGTGGTTTGATTAGGTACGGTTATTGATTATCGCCCGCCTGCATTAATGTTTTTCGCGTGCTACCGCGCGATAACCAATGTCGGTGCGAAGGTACATTTTATCCCAAGAGATTTTATCTGCGGCTTGGTAAGCCAATGCTTGAGCTTGAGTAACATCATCGCCCAGTGCCGTTACGCACAATACGCGGCCACCGGCGGTAATGACGTTGTCATTGGCATCCAACGCAGTGCCAGCGTGAAATGTCTTGCAGGCATCAGTGTCGCACTTGTCTAAGCCTGAAATTACGTCGCCTTTGGGGTAACTTTCAGGATAACCGCCAGCCGCTAACACAACACCTAATGCGGCGCGTTCGTCCCACTCGGCTGTGGTGGAGGCTAATTCTTTGTTTAATGCGGCAAGGCATAAAGCGGCTAAGTCGGATTTTAGGCGCATCATAATGGGTTGCGTTTCAGGGTCACCAAAACGGCAATTGTACTCAATGACTTTCGGTGCGCCGTCGGCATTAATCATTAGGCCAGCGTATAAAAACCCAGTGTAAGGGTGGCCTTCAGCTTGCATGCCTTTAACCGTGGGCATGATCACTTCTTGCATAATACGGTCATGCAATTCGTGCGTTACCACCGGCGCGGGCGAATACGCACCCATGCCACCAGTATTAGGCCCTTGGTCGCCATTGTCGCGCGCCTTATGGTCTTGCGATGTTGCCATGGGCAGTACATTGTCACCGTCAACCATGCAAATAAAGCTGGCTTCTTCACCGGCTAAGAACTCTTCCACCACAATGCGTGCGCCGGCGTCACCAAACTTGTTGTCGATCAGCATGTCACGAGCGGCATCGGTGGCTTGCTCTAAGGTTTGTGCCACAATTACGCCTTTACCGGCCGCCAAGCCGTCGGCTTTAATAACAATCGGTGCGCCTTGCTCTGTGATGTATTCGCACGCCTCATCGGCATTGGTAAAAACTTGGTATGCCGCGGTGGGAATGTCGTATTTAGCAAGAAAATCTTTCGTGAACGACTTAGAGCCTTCTAGCTGAGCTGCTCCGGCACTGGGCCCAAAACATTTCAAATTCGCGGCTTCAAACGCGTCTACCACGCCTATAACCAATGGTACTTCAGGCCCCACAATCGTAAGTTCAACCTCTTTTTTCTGTGCAAACTCAATCAGTGCTTCAATGTCTTCAACACCAATGGCTACGTTTTCAAGCTTGCTTTCTGTTGCTGTGCCCGCATTACCGGGGGCGACAAACACGGTTGAAACATAATTGGCTTGCGCCACTTTCCAAGCCAGAGCGTGCTCACGGCCGCCACTGCCAATAATCAGTACTTTCATGTGGGTAAAATGTAGGCTAAAACGAGTTGAAATAGAGTAGGCCGCAATTTTACATGCTGGCTCTGGAAAAGTCTTGGCCTAGGATGCATTGGGCATGCTATTCCGCTATTTCATAAAGAGCGATAAGGTGGCCGTCAGCATCAATGAACCCAAATTCAGAAATACTGGCAGTCATCTGATGCATGGGCAGCACTTGGTAGTTTTCTTGGATTAACCGTTCTCGTATTTGTTGTAAGCGGCCATTTGCATTGAACAAAATGGTTGCTTTGCGTACGCCGTTATTGGCGTCTACTGGCGGCGTACCAGGCACTTCTACCAATGACAGTGCACGTGAATTGTTGTCAGCATCGAGCATCGCGTGCTGTACTTTTGTACCGTTGGGGATATTAAACACGGTGTATGCGTAAGAGTCTGCGGAGTCTTGATTTATTCGGCTGAGTTTTAAACCCAAAATGTCGCGGTATAACGACAGCGCACGCTCCATATCACTTACCACAATAGTGGGGCGGCGAACGTAGGAGCCTGTGTAGTTCGATACGCGTTTAAATCGGTCGGCCTCACTGGCTCCTGGACGAAGAATTTCTTCTCCTGACATTTCAAAATTTCGGTCATGGCGCATGAGCAGCTCGGGGCCAAGCACGCCAGTGCCTTCAACGGTAATTTTTCGGTCAGTGTATGAATTGGTGACGCAAGCGCCTTTTTGGGTGGCACCTTCAAAACGCTTGCCGGTCCAGTGCCAATAAAGGCGGCAGCTTTCGCGCGCTGAAATATCGTTCTCGTTAATGTTTTCTAAGGGTTTTAAACTATTAATCAGGCTTTTACGAAACGCCTTGTCTTTGAGAAACAATATTTCATGCACAATGGCATCGTTATTGTCGCTTAACATAAAACGGTGCAGCGAAACCCGCTCCATCGCCCCTTTAAAGCCACGGCCATCGTCGTAGTTTTCAATGGCAAACGTGCGCCCCTTGACGTTAGGCGTGTTAATTTCCGTATAACGCATGGCGTATCGTTGACGCATGTTCTCATCGGCAACCCCGTCCGATGTTTCCTGTTCTATCTGGGCAATGTTGTCCCAGTCGCCAGCAATCCAAGAGGCAAAACGCTCAAGATCTGCCTCGGTGAGTACGTCGCTGTTTGTTGCTTTGGCTGCTGTTTTCGGTGTCGCTTCTGATGCTGTCTCTGCCTTAACGCTTGATGCGGCTACCAGAAAACACAATAGCCCTATTTTTAATAGATACGCCATGATTTAACCTCTATTAAGTTTGTGTTGACCTTTTTTGGGGGGATGCTTCAAACGAATTTAAGCGGCAAGGCGCTTGGTTCTCTGAATGAATTAGACAGTATATTGAGTCTCTTACGTTAATGTTGCAAGTGGGTTTGCTTAAAAAACGAAGGGGCGTGTGTGTTTAAAGCTCACTCAAAACCCAATTGACGCCAAGCTTCATACACAACAATAGAGACCGAATTAGACAAGTTTAAGCTACGATTGTTTGGGCGCATTGGAATTAATAGGCGCTCTTCGGGGGCGAAGGTGCTCATAACATCGTCAGGCAGGCCGCTGGTTTCAGAACCAAACACTAGCGCATCATCGCTATTAAAGCTGATGTCGGTATAACGTTGTTGGCCCTTAGTGGTGATGGCGAAGATGCGTGCTGGCTTTACCGCCTCTAAGAACGCTGAGTAATCGCTATGGCGCGTTACTCGGGTTAAATCGTGGTAGTCCAGCCCGGCGCGTCTGAGTGCTTTTTCTTCTAATTCAAAGCCTAAGGGTTCAATCAGGTGCAGATGAAAGCCTACATTGGCGGACAACCTGATAATGTTGCCAGTGTTGGGCGGAATCATTGGGTTGTGTAGAACGATGTGCAGCATATTTATTTGGCTTTTTAGGAAAATGATTGAGAAAAAATTGTTTGATGTAGGTGAAAGGCGATAGCCGTTAGGTTTTGCCAGTAGCGTAACTTTTATTTTTCTTCAGTAACGGTGGTGACGACGCGTTGAGGAAACGGAATTGAGATGTTATGGGCATCAAACTGCTTTTTGATGTTCTCAAGTAAGTCATTGTGTACCGCCCAGTAGTCATCTGAACGTACCCATGGGCGTAC
>CALINO010000086.1 GCA_938045295.1 uncultured Arenicella sp. | reverse complement strand
ATTGATCCTTCATTTTTAAAATACCCTCCGTCCATGGAGGGCAAGCGATGCGACTCATGGATGAGGAGCACAAAGTAGGACATGAGGCTCGCTCCTGCACTCTCAACATACCTCACATCCATGCTGCTAATCGCCAGATTTAAATACTTGGCAGAGGCTTCTTTCTAAGTCAGTATCTAAAAATCACCCAATTGGGTGATTCGTAAGCCGATAAGGTTTTGTAACATACATTTGCGCAACTTGACTGGGGTAGCATGAAAGTTATGTTGTGGCAGTGAATCATGGATGATTGACTCAACGAGGATCGAAGGCTGCCAGAAAAAAACCACCATTACAGGATGTTATGGTGGTTTTTTTATTGTCTGTTGTTTTTCTTAATTAGCTAGCGTTGCGTTGTTTAATCGTTGCGGCTGTGAGTAAATCTAAATAGTGGATTCCAATATATTCTATTTACTTTAAACTACGGTACTCTGAAAACCGTATCTCTGCGATTAGCTTTAACGCTAATCACACCTAGTAAATAGCAAGCTTGTTTTACTGGCTCTATATATTCAAAAACACAATCACCTTAGATGAAAGCCAGCCTCACTAATAATACTTACTTTTCATCCATCGATGGTTTGAGAGCCATAGCCGTCATGCTGGTGGTGCTTTACCACTTTGAGTTTGACTATTTTGATAAAGGTTACTTAGGGGTAGATGTCTTTTTCGTTATTTCCGGCTTTCTAATATCCAGAAAAATTTTACTGGATATCGGTGATGGCCGGTTTTGCTTGTTGGAGTTTTATCTCTCTAGAATACGCCGGCTATTTCCGGCACTGTTCACCACCGTTTTATTGACACTGATTGGGGCCGCTTTATTATTTTCTGCAGACGGTCTTATCAGAGTCAGTAGTTCAGCCATTGCCAGTGTGGCTTCTATGGCCAATATTCGGTTCTTACTGGTGACTGGCTACTTTGACGTTGGGGCGACAATGAAGCCCTTGTTGCATTTTTGGTCACTGTCAGTAGAAGAGCAGTTCTATTTAATCTGGCCACTTATTTTTTTGTTAATAGCCAAACGGTTTCGTGTGCTGATTGTTGTTATTAGCGTGCTGGGTATTGCATCGTTAATGGCCGTCGCTTTTTTCCATCAAAGCCATTCTGAGTTAGTGTTCTTTTTGATGCCGTTCAGAGTGTATGAGTTTTCGTTGGGCGCGGTATTGGCGATAGTCGAACTAAAGCGAAACAGGCAGCCTAATTTTATAAATCGTGGCGTAATTCCGGTTGCCTTTATTACTGCTTCTGCGCTGTTACTCGTCACCGCGTTAACGCATTACTCGTCAGTAATAATGCCGAGCTATGTGTCTAACTTATTAATTTGTATCTCTACGGTTATTCTGCTTTGTGTGCGGGAGTCTGCGGTATCTTCTTTACTGCTATCAAATCGAGTGTGCTCTGCCATAGGGAAGTTATCATACAGTCTTTATTTGGTGCATTGGCCACTCTGGGTCTTTGTTGCGCATGCGCACGTTGAATCGCTGTCATTGCAAGCAAAAGCCTTATTAGTTGTTGTGGCGTTAGTTATGGCATATGGTTTGCATGTATTAATAGAAAAGCCTTTTAGGTTTAATGCTAGTACTAAAATGCTGAATGTTTTTTTATTAGGCACTTTAGTTTTAATCGTTTTGATGTGTGCTTCCATTCGCTCCTCAAGCGGGTGGAAATGGCGAATAGAGCAGCCAGAGTCCGCCTTTATACCGAGCAAATTGGAGTGCAAAAGAGACCACACACCGATTATGTCTCAGCACTGTGTGTTTGGCGATGTTGAAACATTCACGCACACATCCTTATTGATTGGCGACAGTCATTCAATGAGCTTACTGCAAGGGCTAAATGCTTTTGGTGAAAAGCACGCCATTAAGTTTAGGTCAATCTCTTATCCGGGTTGCCCTCCGTTGGATCTCTCCCTTACGTTACAGAACCAAGGCGTAATCAATACCTCTCGCTGTGAAGTGGCACTGCAACGTGTTGAAGAGTTCTTAGCTCAAGAGAAGGTCGACAGTATTTTTATCGCCGGGCGCTGGTTGTGGTTAAAAGATCATCAGGTGTATGGCAAGCATAAACACTCGAAGAGCATCTTACTCGGCGCAGAGGTTGCAGGCGAAAGTGTTGATAATGCCGCCTTGGCGTGGCGTTCTGAAATACAGAGCGTTGTTGAGCGCTTCTCACGATCTGTTGGTAAGGTGGTGGTATTTTCTCAAGTGCCTTTATTGCAAAAACATATTGGGGAGTGCGACAAACTGCCGAACTTGTTTACCGAATCTAAAGACCTTAAAAAGCGGTGTGCGGTTAACGGAACTTATCAGCAAATTACGGCAGACTTAGCGTTCACGGACAAAACAATTGAAAGCCTTGAGAGTAAAAGCGTGTTTCCAATAACGCCCAGCAATTTAGTATGTGACCCGTTGACTCAGTCTTGTCAAATCATCACGGACCAAGGGTTGTTGTATGTGGACGAAAGCCACTTGAGTCAGTGGGGTGGTTTAAGGCTAATTCAGGCGCATGAACCCCAATTAAAGGCCTTTTTAAATTTAAAATAATCCATTGAGATAAATATGTTTAAGTTAAACCCCTATTTACACATTCTATACTTGCACAGCCGCCTGAAGGCGCGGGCTCTTGCTCGATTATCGGCTGTTAAGGCTCGTATAAGTAAAGGGGAGAGTTTGGTCACAACCGGCGCGTACTTTTCAGAAAACGTAGGCGACCACATGATGGGGCAAGTCTTGAAGGCGTCGTTTGCCGCTCAAGGGCTTACGCTTTTTCCCGTGCCTTATGATCAGCTGAAAAATGCCGGGCAGCTGAGTGGTGTTATTTGCGGTGGCGGTGAATTAGGCGACCAAGCGTATTTTAATCAGGTGTTAGCATCGGTAGATCAAGCGCAAAAAATGAGCGTCATTGGTACGTCGCCTTACGCCAAGCTTCATAACTCCCCACAATCGTTACTGGAGCAATTAAAGCAAGTTCCTTTCTATTGTGTGCGAAATAAATGGGCTCAAAAGTACTTGTCAGAGTTGCTGCAAAGAACAGACGTAAGTTATGCGCCAGACCTTGTTTTTGCGCTGCCAAAGGCCATGCCGGAACTGTTTTCTAACATAAACGCCAAGCACGAGACCAAAAACTTAGTGTCTATAAGCGTATTGCCTTATGGCTTGAGTGTTTTGAAATCAGGTGAAATGGTTAAAGATGAAAGTCATTTAACCATGTTGGCCGAACTTTACCCCGATATGGCCGACGCCGCTCTTCAGATGGCTGAAAAATACACGCAGTATTCTCGCAACCTTATTAGCGAATTACAGGCGCGTGGCAAGAGTGTTCAAGTGGTGTCGTTTAGTTACGGAGACTATCTGTTTGCGAAAGAGTGTTATGCGGATATGGGCATTACTATTTTGCCTTTTAGTAAAAACCCAGTAACCGTTTTAAAAGCCATTAGAGCTTCTGAAACTTTCTATACTTCACGGTTCCACTCAATGATATTTGGCATGTTGGCTCGGAGGCCCATCGTGCCTTTTTGCTACTCGATGAAATGCAACAACTTATTGAAAGACATTTTCGGGCAAGATTGCCACGAATATATTGACCGAGAAGCGTTATTAACTAAACCTACAGATAAAATGCACTTACATCAGCTTGAGCTTAAGCCGTTTTATTTAAGCGAGGAAGCGTTAATGGCATTGTCATCAGACACATTTGCTTCCATTGAACGCTTAATTAAAAGCATTAAAGATCAAGCTTAGAGCGCTGTCATGAGCAAAGATAGTCTCACTTAATATCAATACCTTTATAAAATCACCCAGTTGGGTGAATCGAAAGCGCATAAACTTTTGTAATATAAATGGGCAAAGCTTGAGTGAGGTAGCACGACAGTTATGTTGCAGCAGTGCAATCATGGATGATTGAATCAGTGAGGAACGCTGGCTGTTGTAGAAAAACCGCTGTAACGGGACGTTATAGCGGTTTTTTGTTGCCTTCTATTTTTCTTTTGTTTCTTATTTTTCTACCGCTTTATCGCAGGTTCTATCGTTTTCTGCGCGTTCTCTACGTGCTGTAAGGTGCTGTTTAATTTAATAAGCCTGATCAAATTCTCACTCAGAGTGGGCGGTTTTTGTGGCTCAGTCTCTGTGTACGCAAACGACCACCTCCAAGATTACGTTTACGTAAACGTAATCTGTTGTTATACTGCACATCATCAAAGTTTATTGCCACGGTTTGCCTAACAATCAAGCCGTAAAAATTCATAAATAAGCGATCAAAAAAGAGGGTTAAGCGTTGAATATCAGTGAAAACATCAATAGCAAACCAATTCAGCACTTCTATTTTGACGAGCACAATCATTGTTATGGTTGTGGGCGACATAACAATGAAGGCTTGAACTTAGAAAGTTTTTGGCAAGGTGACCGCGCCACAGCTCAATTTATGCCCGAACAAAAACACAATGGCATTCCCGGTTTTGTGTACGGTGGTTTGTTGGCATCGCTTATTGACTGTCATGCAATGGCAACCGCCGCGGCTGAGCACGTGAAACGGCACCCAGAAGTCGCTGAGATGCCTCGTTTTGTAACCGGCACAATGACGGTTCGCTACGTTAAGCCAACTCCTTTAATTGATGGTGCGCCCTTAGAATTAAGTGCCCATGTTAGTGAGCGCTCTGGGCGTAAATCACAGGTCACGGTAACTTTGAGTTGTGCAGGGCAGGTTACCGCCGAAGGCGATGTTATTGCCTTTCATATTCCAGATTCCATGGATTAACCAATGTTCGGCACCGGTGCCGATGAACCTATAGAGTTAAAATTATGTTGAATGATGTTGTTATTGTTAGCGCCATGCGCACACCGCTTGCCGGTTTTCAAGGTGCGTTTTCATCCTTAACTGCGCCACAACTTGGCGCTCATGCTATTTCGGCCGCGCTCGAACAGGCAAAGGTTAAGGCAAACCAAGTTCAAGAAGTGTATATGGGCAATGTTGTTAGTGCGGGCATAGGTCAAGCGCCAGCAAGACAAGCAGCACTGCAAAGCGGTTTGCCCAATTCGGTTCCTTGCACCACGGTGAGCAAAGTGTGTGGTTCTGGTATGAAAGCCGTTATGATTGCCGCCGATGCCATTCGTTTAGGCAGTATAAATACAGCCATTGCCGGCGGTATGGAAAGCATGAGCAATGCGCCTTATTTACTCAACAAAGCGCGGGCAGGCCACCGTTTAGGCCATCAAAGTTCGCAAGACTCTTTGTTTGTTGACGGCCTTGAAGACGCCGAATCGGGTCGGCTGATGGGCGAGTTTGGGCAAAAAACAGCGGATAACTTTGACGTGTCTCGCGAAGCTATGGACTCGTTTGCCATTGAATCTTTACGTCGAGCCAAAGTGGCGACCGATGAAGGGTACTTTAACAATGAAATTTCCCCAGTCAGTGTCACTACCCGTAAAGGCGTTAACAACGTAACGGAAGATGAGCAAATTGCCACAGCCAGGCCAGAAAAAATACCGCACCTTAAACCGGCATTTAAAAAAGACGGGTCTGTGACCGCCGCAAACTCAAGCTCTATTTCTGATGGCGCTGCGGCACTGGTTCTTATGAGCCAAGGTGAGTGCGATAAGCAATCGTTAGTGCCGTTGGCTAAGATACGTGGCTACGCAAGCCATGCACAAGTACCGGAAGAATTTACATTAGCCCCCATCGGCGCAATCAAAAAACTGATTAAACAGCTCGATTGGTCTCTCGACGACGTTGACCTGTTTGAAGTTAACGAAGCCTTTGCCGTAGTCACTCAAATGGCCATGAGCGAACTGGGAATAGGGCATGAAAAAGTCAATATTCACGGTGGCGCTTGTGCCTTAGGCCACCCCCTTGGTGCCTCTGGCGCCCGAATTATAGTAACACTGATACACGCATTAAAGCGCACCGGTAACAAGAAGGGCATTGCTTCATTGTGCATTGGTGGCGGTGAAGCCACAGCCATTGCCGTAGAGCTAGTCTAAGGCTAAGTGATGGCCTATATAAATTGATCAACAGAACACTATGAATATAAAAAATAAAGTTGTAGTCATTACCGGCGGCGCCTCAGGTTTGGGCAAGGCTTGCGTCGAATATTTTCTTGCCAATGGCGCTAAGATAGCTATCTTCGATATGAAACCAGGCGACAATATTGATCTAGGCCAGAAAGACGCGCAAAAGTCGGTTGGCTTTTACAAAGTTGATGTTACCAGCGAGAGTGCAGTGGCTTCAGCCATCGCTTCGGTAGAGCAAGATCTAGGCGAAATTCGTGCCTGTTTAAACTGCGCTGGCATTGTTCCAGGTGGAAAAACCGTAGGCCGCAATGGCGCATTAGATTTAGGCTTATTTCGTAAGGTGATCGACGTAAACTTGATCGGCACCTTTAATGTGCTTCGCCTCGTGGCAGAACACATGCTAAAGCTCGACACAGTAGACCAAGACGGCGCCCGTGGGGTCATTATTAATACCGCGTCGGTTGCCGCGTATGAGGGGCAAATTGGTCAGGCAGCCTACTCAGCAAGTAAAGGCGGCGTTGCAGCAATGACATTGCCCATTGCGCGAGACCTTGGGCCAAATGGCGTGCGCGTTAACACCATTGCGCCCGGCGTGTTCGCAACGCCAATGATGAGTGCCATGAGTGACGAAGTACGAAAGCCACTTGAGCAAGCAGTGCAATTCCCCAAACGCTTAGGCGCGCCTGAAGAATTCGCTAAATTAGCCGCACACATGATCGAAAATGACTATTTTAATGGCGAGGTGGTTCGTCTTGATGGCGGTATCAGAATGGCGCCGCGCTAACCATGCGCGGTGTTGCTTAGCTAAAAAGCAGCCGCCAGTAAAAAGTTGATAAAAAAATGGCCGATACTATTGACTCGGATTGGCCTCAAGTGTATCTTCTCGCCTCCTCCAAAGCCCTTTATTCAATTGGGCTTTAGAAAGTTTTTTGCATGAAATGGCTATGTAGCTCAGCTGGTTAGAGCACAGCATTCATAATGCTGGGGTCGGTGGTTCAAGTCCACCCATAGCCACCATAACTCACCATAAACACACGAAAATCACTTCACCAAAACCTTGTAGCTCTTTATTAAAGGCACGAGAATTCCTGCGCTCTTCTATTATTTTAAGGTCTGTGTATTTACACAGTCTGTTTTTTTATAAACAGTAAATTAGCCCCCTTTCACGCCTGCCGCTGCCTCCTTTCACACCTTGATTTTGAAAATATCAAGAACAATCAATCAGTTAAAAACATCATAAAATAAATAATAGGCGCCCTCGGTAGAAAAACGAGCACGCCCCCTTTCACTCCAAATAAAAAGAAGATAAAGTACGCAAATATTAGAAATATCAGGGAGTTATAAAAAAATGAACGTTAATGGAAAAGCGACAAAGTGCGCAAGCAATCTAATAAGCTGTTATATGTATCTAATAACAAGTTCATGAGTGAAATTACTAGTAAGGAAGCTTTTCTAGCTATGTTTTCATTTCTGGAAAAGCATTATGACTTAACTAAATCCGATGACATTGGAGCTTTGTTGGGCAGTATGTCATTGCTAGAAGATGGCGTGACTGCTGATTCAGCTGTTTGGGAGGAATGGCAAGAATCTATAAAACGAGTAAAGCTAAAAGAGGTAAATGCTCAAGTGGCACTTAAGCAAAATTCATGATTGGTAGAAGCAACAAACATATAACAAGTCAAACAACGCCTACGGCTCGGACGCACTTCGTGCGCCCGTTTTTGAGGCGTTAAGTTTACGTAGATTATGGAATTAGAAAGAATTGTACAGATTGCATTGATTGGAGAAGTGCCTCCTACCTTACGATTTTTATATTCATATATTAAAAATGATCAAATCCATTATCATGCCGTGTTTACAGATAACGCCTCAGAAGAACATTTAGAATGTGCTAACGTTGTACTGACAGAAATTTTGGCTCATTTTCCTTCGATGAAATTGAAAGAAAAAATTGAATGCAATAGTGAAATTCACTGGAAGCAAGGCTCAGGTGAAAATCTTTTATTTTTAAGGCATGGAGAGCTAAGTGAAACTTAACAAGTTACCCAAGTTTACTCCGCCAACAAGTTGGCTCCGCGGGACGCCGCAGAAGACGCGTCGCTGATCTGATACCACTTTAGTAGACAGTATTTACTGTCAACTAAGGAGGTATCCCGAATGGGACAAACAAAAAAGCGACATTATGAACGTTACACCTTGGCGTTTAAGCTCCAAGCCGTTAAGTTAGCTAATCACCCTG
>CALINO010000085.1 GCA_938045295.1 uncultured Arenicella sp. | reverse complement strand
AATGTGGCATCCGCTTTATTGACGGGTTGACGATAGTTTAATTTCACACATTTTATAGATAATTGTATTTTAATTAGGATATCCTCAATAAATAGTAGGCTCTTATTCTTGCTTGTAGTGCTGATTGTGGTGCTGGTTGTGTTGATATACAGCCGCATTAGCAGGCTAAGGTCAGGCACTGCACTGCCTTAAGTTCCAGCTTGCTGACGGGTTAAAGTACGGTAAATTTTATGAAATTAAACATCGTTTTGAATGCATTGTTGTGTTCATCATTAGCAATCAGTGCCTTTTCATTTCAGGCCTTGGCAAACACTGAGCCGCAGCTGCAGCGCTCTGACGGCAGTGTGGCGGCAAAAGCCGAATACCACGGCGATTATTTTACCGGCCCCAACGGCAAAGCAATAAAGTTGTACCGCAAGAAAGGGGTGTTTATGTTGCCCCCTCAAAAAAACGCGAGCAGGCAGCAAAAAGTTACCAAGAATCTAGACGCTTTCGTTAATGCTTCTAAAGGCGGCGTAGCCAAAGTAAAAAAGCACCGTTTAAATGGCGCTTATGTGGTACGAACTTCAAAAAATAGCAGCCCAAAAAGTAACGGTAAGTTTGCGGCATCCTCCTTCAGTGGCGCCAGCATGAAGGCCAATTTTCCAGACCTTCAACCGGTGTTCACCACCGAGTCAGGCATGGGCGATTTAATGTTGTTGCCCAAAATAACTTTAGAACTAGGTGAGCACGTTGATGCGCAACAAACGTTAGAAAAAATTGAGCAACGCTTTAATGTGCGCACGCTGCGTCGTTTAAACGTGTCTGGTCAGGTGTACAGCATTGAGTTCAAGCGAGCGTTTGCAAATCTTAATAACCATTTTGCAGCCGTACGGCGTATCGCCGATTTGAATGAGGTCACATGGGCTGAGCCTCAGTTTTTTATGCAAGCACAAAAGTCGTCATTCACTCCTAATGACGACTTATTCAATCAACAATGGCATTTGCAGAATCGTGGCTTTCGCGGTTCTCGTTGTGATGCTGATTGCGATGCCGATAATGCATGGGGTTTAGGTGCTGGCAATGGCTCAGGCTCTGAAACCGGAGCGGGCACGGTCATTGCAATTATTGACGATGGTGTAGAATTAACGCACCCAGACTTAGCCAACAACATTTTTGTTAATACCGTAGAGCAAGGTGGAGCAGCGAACGTTGATGATGATGGTAATGGCGTTATTGATGACATTAACGGTTATGACTTCGTTGACGATACTGGCACCGCGTGCGGTGATGACGGTGACGCAGGCACTGACAATAACCCGAACCCAAGCCCAGTAGTGGGTTGCATGTTGGCTGGTGACAGCATTGAAGCGGACAATCATGGTACCGCGGTCGCGGGGCTTGCCGCCGCTCAAGGCAATAACACCATTGGTGTGGCAGGTGTGGCGTTTAATGCCACTATTTTACCTGTGCGCGCCATCTCTGAATATGAAGTGGCAATACAAGGCTCAAGCGCTTTGTGCGATCGTCTGGCGGAAGCAGTTGAATATGCCGCGCAAGAAGCGGATGTGTTGAATTTAAGTTGGAACTTGCCAATCAATTGCATGGCATTAACGCAAGCCATTGAACGTACTACCAGCGGTGATGTGACGGTTGGTAAAGGCTCTAAACGTGCTGGCGGCTCACCGGTGGTGGTGGCCAGCGGCAACAATGCGTCAGGCTGGGTGAAGGTGACGGTGCCGGTTACGGCTGGTGAGCATGCATATGAATGGCGTTATTTAAGAACCGACTCTCTTGATCCAGTGGTTGATGGTATTGAAGAGTCGGTATGGATTGATGATATTCAGTGGCCCGATGGCAGCACTGAAGGCTTCGAGTCATTGAGCAGTTTTTCCGGCAGTGATTTTTCAACGGACTGGGTACTAAATCAGTGCAATAGCATTTGTGATACTAACTTGCTGCCTGAAGAGCCCGTCTGGGGCATCAACTCCAGTGCCGCCGAATTTGTTCGTAGTGGCAGCCGATCTGCGCAGCTTGTGGTTGCAGATTCCGATTGCGGCAACAGTTATTTACACACCTTGCGTGAAGGCCCTTCAGGCGATTTGACCTTTTGGGTGTGGGTATCGGCTGATACGCAAGACGGCGCTGATAAATTTGAATTACTGATCGACGGCCAAGAAGTACTAAGTTATGGCGACTTAGCCGCGTTTGGTTTTGTTAACGACCCAGTGGGTTACCCGGCCAATTTAAGCGATGCAAGTGGTTCAATGGAAGAGGGCGTGATTGCCGTTGGCGGCAGCACTAGTGGTGATTTGAGCGGTAACAGTTTGTCTGCGACCAGCGCTGAGTATCGAGCGCCATACAGCCAGTTTGGCCCCACTTTAGATGTGGTGGCACCTTCCAGTGATCAACACTTAGCCATTACAACCGTTGATCGAACCGGTTCTAACGGTTACGACTCAGGCGATTATACTAATGCATTCTCCGGAACATCGGCATCAGCGGCCATGGTGTCGGGTATTGCGGCGGCGGTGATTGCGTCTGAT
>CALINO010000084.1 GCA_938045295.1 uncultured Arenicella sp. | reverse complement strand
CCTATCGCTGAAAACGGTCAAGTGGTGATTCGCCCAATGATGTACCTAGCACTGACCTACGATCATCGTATTATTGATGGCAAAGAATCTGTACTTTTCTTGCGCACCATTAAAGAGTGCCTAGAAGACCCTGCCCGCTTGTTGCTTGAGTTGTAGGAGCCCATCATGTCAGAAAAATTTGATGTTATTGTTGTTGGCGCCGGACCTGCCGGTTACGTTGCCGCTATTCGTTGCGCTCAACTGGGTTTTAATACCGCTTGTATCGACAAGTGGGAAGACAAAGACGGCAAGCCGTCACTGGGTGGCACCTGCCTGAACGTTGGTTGCGTGCCGTCTAAAGCACTGCTTGATTCGTCTGAAAAAGTAGAGCAAGCCGAACATGAATTCGAACACCACGGCATATCGGTTGGCAAAGTTAAGGTTGACGTTGAAAAAATGATCGCTCGCAAGAACGACATTGTTAGCAACCTAACCAAAGGCATTGCCGGCTTATTTAAAGCCAATAAAGTTACCGCAATTCATGGCCACGGAAAACTACTTAAAGATAAACAAGTTGAAGTAACGTCAAAAGATGGCAGCGCTATTTACAGCGCTGAACACATTATTCTTGCTTGTGGATCTGAGCCGGTTAATATTCCAGTTGCCCCCGTTGATGACAATTTAATTGTTGATAACGCCGGCGCTCTTGATATTAATGATGCGCCGAAGAAATTGGGCGTCATTGGTGCGGGTGTGATTGGTTTAGAACTGGGCAGCGTCTGGAACCGTTTAGGCTCTGAGGTGACTGTTTTAGAAGCCGCTGATACGTTTCTAGCGCCGGTTGATAAACAGCTTTCACGCGAAGCTCAACGTATTTTTACCAAAGGCCAAGGCTTAGACATTAAGTTAGGCGCCATGGTAACCGGCACTAAAGTCAATAAAAGCTCGGTTAAAGTCACCTACACGTTAAAAGGTGAAGAGCACACGCAAACCTTTGATAAGTTGATTGTTGCGGTTGGCCGTAAAGCCAACACCAAAGACATTGCCGCTGACGATGCAGGGCTAGCGCTTGATGAACGAGGCCGTATTGATGTGGATGCGCAATTGCGTACCAACATTGCCGGCGTGTATGCCATTGGTGATGCTGTAAAAGGCCCAATGCTGGCTCACAAAGGCTCTGAAGAAGGTGTGGCTGTGGCTGAAATTATTGCTGGCCAACAGCCTCATATCAATCACGACACTGTTCCTTGGGTTATTTACACTCACCCAGAGATTGCTTGGGTTGGTATTAATGAAGAGCAAGCAAAAGAACAAGGCTTGAATTATAAAACCGGCTTTTTCCCGTTTGCCGCTAATGGTCGATCACTGGCTATGAACGAAAAAAATGGCCGCGTCAAAATGATTGCCGACGCAGACACTGACCGAGTACTCGGTGTGCACATTCTTGGCCCCAGTGCCTCAGAATTAATTTCTGAAGCGGTATTGGCAATGGAATACTCGGCATCAACCGAAGACATTGCGCGTACCATTCACGCTCATCCTACGCTTTCTGAAGCCATGCATGAAGCGGCATTATCGGTAGACGGCCGAGCACTGCATAAAGTTAACTAATTAAGGTTAATGCATGCTGTTCACGCCATTAAAAAGGGAGCCTCACGGTTCCCTTTTTGATTTGCGCATTAAGTTAAAAAGTACAGTACACTACGCTATCTTATTTGTACCTACTTACATAGTTAGTAATCGTTGACGAAATACCTATTTCACATGCGCAAACAGCTGGAAAGCGCGTGGGTTTACTCTAAAAATAAACGTAACAAACAATTAAATACAATGAACTTCCCCCACTCCATTTTTAAGGCCTACGACATTCGTGGCATCATCGACGAAACACTGACCACCGACATTGCTCATAAAATAGGCCAAGCGGTTGGCAGCGAAGTGATTGCCAGTGGTGGCGACAGTATTGTTATTGGCCGTGACGGCCGCTTATCAGGGCCAATGTTAGCTAAAGCATTGTCAGACGGCCTGCGCAGTGCGGGAGTAAATGTGGTGGACATTGGTTTAGCCCCATCACCGGTGGTGTATTACTCAAGCTATTCAAAAAATATTCCTTCTTGCATTGCCATTACCGGCAGCCACAACCCACCTAACTACAATGGTTTTAAAATGGTGGTTAATGGCACTACGCTGTCGGCCGAACGCATTCAAGAGTTAAAACAACGCATACTCGATGACAACTTCAGCTCTGGTGCTGGCAGCTACGTTGAAGAAGAAGTGATTGACGACTACGTGGCACGTATTGTTGACGACGTTAAGCCAAAGCGAAAGATGAAAATTGTCATCGACTCTGGCAATGGCGTGGCAGGTGCAACAGCACCGCAAGTGTTTAAACAACTGGGTTGCGATGTGGTTGAGTTGTTCAGCGAAGTGGACGGCACGTTTCCTAATCACCACCCAGACCCGAGTCAACTGGAAAACTTACAAGACCTGATTAAAGCCGTGCAAGAACACGGTGCGGAACTGGGCTTGGCTTTTGATGGTGACGGTGACCGTTTAGGCGTGGTCACGCCTAAAGGCGAAATTGTGTGGCCAGACCGCCAAATGATTTTATTCGCACGCGACATTTTAAGCCGCAACCCCGGCGCTGAAATCATCTATGACGTTAAATGCTCGCGTAATTTACCCACTGAAATTCAAGCCGCTGGCGGTAAAGCCACCATGTGGCGTACTGGGCACTCGTTTATTAAAGCCAAACTTAAAGAAACGGGGGCTGCCATAGCCGGTGAAATGAGTGGCCATATTTTCTTTAAAGAACGCTGGTTTGGCTTTGACGACGGTGTTTATTCAGGGGCACGCTTGATTGAACTATTATCGAGCCTGGAAGAGTCTCCGCAACACGTTTTCGACGCCCTACCAAACAGCATCAACACGCCTGAACTGCGTATTGACTTTGCTGAAGGCGAACATTACGCATTTATGGACAAACTCAAAGCCGTGGCCAAGTTTGACAATGCTCAGGTTAGTAAGATTGATGGATTACGCGTTGATTACGACGATGGTTTCGGTTTAATTCGCCCGTCAAACACCACCCCCATATTAGTATTACGCTTTGAAGCCGATAATCAGGCGGCGATTGAGCGCATTCAAAATGACTTTAAAACCGCAATTCATGCTGTTGATGCAACCGTAAAGACACCGTTTTAATGGAGAAAAATGCCACAGAGCCCTCTTGGTAAATTAGCAACACTGGCAGGCGGTGCCTATCGCCGCCTGCTGGAAAAGCAACAGGTACGACTTGCCAGTAATACTGAAGGATTACTGCTGCTGGCGATTTTAGGTGTTATCTGTGGCGTTTTTTCAGGCGGAATTATTATTTTATTTCGCCTGTTAATTGAATCAAACATCACCACCTTACTGCCCGCCGATGAACCTGAAGGCTTTGAATCACTGAGTGGCCTAACGCGCTTTTTACTCTGCTTGGGCGGCGGTTTAATCGTTGGCCTTATTCTGCATCTACTGAACGCCAAATCACGCAATGTTGGCGTTGTGCACGTTCTTGAGCGACTCGATTATCACCAAGGCTATTTGCCGGTAAAGAACGCCATAGTGCAATTTATTACTGCATCTATTGCGTTGATTTCAGGCCAATCAGTGGGCAAAGAAGGCCCCAGTGTTCATTTAGGCGCGGCTGGCGGCAGCTCATTAGGCCGCTTGTTGAGTATCCCCAACAATGGTGTGCGCATATTAACCGCCAGTGGCGTTGCGGCCGCTATTTCAGCCGCTTTCGATACGCCCTTAGCCGGCGTTATCTTTGCCATGGAAGTGGTGATCATGGAATACACCGTCATTGGTTTTGCGCCGGTGATTTTAGCCTCAGTCAGTGCCGCCACGCTCGCGCGTATAACACTGGGCGACGGTGCTCATTTTATCGTACCCAATTTAACCATTAGCTCAGTCTCAGAGCTGCCCATCATTGCCGTGATGGGCGCCCTGATAGGTGTGCTGGCGGCCTTTTTTATTCAAACCACCATGCTCACCACCACGCTGTCGAAAAATCGCGCTATATGGGTACGCACCACCGCCGCTGGAGCAATCACTGGGCTGATCGCATTGCAAATACCAGAGATCATGGGCTTAGGCTACGACACCATTGATACCTTGCTTGCCGTCACCCCAGAAATCACCCCTGAAATAGGCATAGGTTTGGGCTTTGTGGTAATACTGATGCTGGCAAAAACCCTCGCTACCGCCAGCGCCATCGGCTTAGGCGTACCCGCTGGTTTAATCGGCCCAACGATATTTATTGGTGCGGCGGCGGGTGCTGTGGCTGGCATGATCGTTGCCAAGCTTTGGCCAGATTATATTCAACACGGCAATATAGGCCTGTACGTTGTACTTGGCATGGCCGCCATGATGGCTGCCACATTACAAGCCCCATTAGCGGCCCTAGTGTATTTGCTAGAGCTAACCTCAGATCAAAGCATTATTCTGCCCGGTATGGTGGTGGTGATTACCGCGTATTTAATTACCAATACCGTGTTTGGAAAATCATCCATCTACCGCCATTTAATGTTGGCAAAAGGTTTAGATCACCGTAACAGCCCATTGGCAGTGGCCTTACGCCGTGTGGGCGTTGCCAGCATTATGGATCGAGACATACAACAGCAAAATCGCTACATTAGCCACGCTCAAGCACGCAAACTGCTGGCAGAAAAAGCAACAGTGCTGTTGCTAGTAGACGAAGAAAACAACCAACGTACAAGCCTACTGCCCACCACCGATTTAGCTCACTATTTAAGCCAAACTAAAGAGCCGCTAAATCAGGCGAAAGCTGACGCCAATACCGGTGACGATGAACGTGAATTAGACTTACTTAAAATACCGGCAAAGCGGCTGAATACCGCCCCTATTACCATCATTGCTACCTTGCAAGAAGCGCAAGAAAAAATGGACTCTGAACACTGCGATGTTTTGTATATTACTGGCGCGCACGGTGAGTTTAAAAAGCGCATCTACGGCATTATTACTCGCAACCACATAGAGCGCAGCTATCGAGTTTAGCCCATAAAGCCAGCATAAAATAAAAATGGCTCACTGAATTCAAACCATACAGGCCTGGCTCAGTAAGCCACAAAAATCAAACTACGTTGAAAATAACTGCTTTGAAAGTAACTGCTTTGAAAGTAAAGTGAGTTAACGCCCCACGATTAAACGAATCCCTTCTACATGTTTAATGGTGGCTGTTTCACCTTCAGTAATCTCACTTTCGCCATCGGCCAAACGCGCTGGCCAATCAGAACCAGACCATTGCACTTTGCCTTCGGAGTTAGCGCCAATAGCTTCAATAACATCAACGGTTTGACCAATGGCATCATGACCCGCAATTGGCGAGGGCTGATTCTGCCACTTTTTTAGCATTGGGTATAACACCGCCGTAATAACCAGCGATGACACCAAGAAGATTAGGGTAGAAGCAAACCATGAAAGATCAGGCACTACCCAGGCAACCACTGATGCCACCAGCGCGCCGATACCAAAGAAAAGAAACCAAAACACTGAAAATTGCATAATCAATAACTCAGCACCGATCAGTGCTACCGCCATGATTAAGTAAAACATTGCTGGTGATATGTCCATGTTTGCCTCCGCTTAACTGGTCACGTTTAAATCTTATTGTTTGGTGCTTTTTTCAACCTGCCCTTTCAACATTTCGAACGCGGTGAACGCTTTACTCACCACTGAAGTCACGTCAGAACCGTCGGTTGGCAATAAGGCCACTGTGCCATCACGCGCCAACTTTTCAAACGCTGCAATGTATTGCTCAGATAATTGTTGTGCCACCGCCGTGGTGCCACCCTCAGTATTAATCGCCGCTGAAATGGTTGTAATGGCTGAAGCACGAGCACGCGCTTCAATTTCCACCGCATCAGCTTGACCTTGTGCGCGCAACACCATGGCTTGCTGATCACCTTCGGCTTCGTTAATTTGCGCCTGACGATAACCCTCAGAGGTGGTTACATCAACACGACGCTGACGTTCAGCCGCCATTTGCTTTTCCATTTCATCCAAAATGGTCACCGGTGGCGAAATGTCTTTAATTTCGTAACGCAATACTTTAGTGCCCCACGCTTCAGACGCTTCATCAATGGCGTTGGTAACAATGGCATTAATGTTCTCACGCGATTCAAAGGTTTCGTCCAAGGTGATTTTACCAATCTCTGCACGCATGGTGGTTTGCGCTAGCTGAGTAATAGCAAAACGTAAGTTTTCCACACCGTAAGAGGCGGCTTTAGGGTCCATCACTCGAAGGTACAACACACCATCAATGCCCAACGGCACATTGTCTTTGGTAATGGCCTGCTGAGCCGGCACATCTAAGGCAAATTCTTTTAATGAATGCTTGTACCCAACTCGGTCAATGAACGGCACCAGTACATGTATGCCCGCTTCTAAGGTTCGGCTGTACTTACCTAAACGCTCAATCACAAACGCCGAATTCTGCGGCACAATGCGAATGATGTTCTTGAAAATCAAAACCGCAATGATGACGCCTGCGATCACAAATACTAAATTGTCCATGTAGCTCTCCTATAAAATTTTAAACAGTATACCGTAATGGCTAAAATTTAATTTGACATATTATGACAAAAATTCACTTTTATTTCAATTCATAAATACAGCGCATAACTTACACCCCACTCTAAACAACACATAAGCAAAGCATTCACCGCCTATTAAATGCATAATGGCGAAATGAATAAATCACCTTCACTCACGCCCGCGGTAAAAATATTAATTTTCAGCAGCTGCTTAATGTTAATGCTGTCGTTTGGCTTTCGCTCTTCTTTCGGTTTATTTGTGAAACCGGTCAGTGAATTTCATGGCTGGGGGCGAGATGTTATTGCCACCGCATTAGCCATTCAAAACTTGAGCTGGGGCATCGTAGCGGCATTTGCCGGCGGTTTGGCCGATCGTTTTGGCAACCTTAAGGTGATACTAAGTTCAGT
>CALINO010000083.1 GCA_938045295.1 uncultured Arenicella sp. | reverse complement strand
GGGTGATTAGCTAACTTAACGGCTTGGAGCTTAAACGCCAAGGTGTAACGTTCATAATGTCGCTTTTTTGTTTGTCCCATTCGGGATACCTCCTTAGTTGACAGTAAATACTGTCTACTAAAGTGGTATCAGATCAGCGCGCTATTAGCGCGTCCGAGGCGAAGCCGTTTTGCTTCTTGTTAGTTGTTTTCAATTTTCAGTACATCTCCTTTTTTACAAAGTTCTATCCAAAGTTCTTGCACTTCTTGTTCTGGAGTATCCAGAACAAGACCGACAGCACTCTCATTCTTAGGGCCATCTATATATTCGACACCAGTTATTTCTGCGGCCATATAAAGTTCAGAATCTAAAAGTGTTTTTGCGATCATTCCTCGTTTAATCTCGCCTTCTCGAATTAGCCCTTTCAAAACTACTGAGTTTCGTGATTTAAGTATAAACGTATCGAGTATCTCAAATGCTGAACTATTCATACAACTAACAGCTTATTAGATTGCGAGCGCACTTTGTCGCCTTTCCATTATTGTTCATTTTCTTTGTAACTCCCTGATATTTCTAATATTTGCGTACTTTATCTTGTTTTTATATGGAGTGAAAGGGGGCGTGCTCGTTTTTCTGCTGAAGGCGCCCTATTATTTTTTTCATGATATTTTTAACTAATTGATTATTATTGATATTTTTAAACTCAAGGTGTGAAAGGAGGCAGCAATGGGGGTGAAAAGTGACTCATTTACAGCTCCCCAAAAAATAAACTGTATAAACACACAGCCTGCATGGGTGAGTAATATACACAAGCAAACTGTTTTAAACATTGTTTGAGAGCAGCAATAATGAACATAAGTATTGATTTTTTTGAGCGATTACGCCCCCTTTTATCGCCTGATGCGTTGGTGAAAGGCATGGTGGTGATACTAGAAAAAAACAGACCTTATTTAGGTTTACCAATCTAATTCGTTAATACTGCTGGTTCAATGTCGTCGTCTAAGGGTTCTTCGATGAATACCGGTGCTTCCGTATTCCATGCGTTATTTTCGGCGACACTTTCATAGCGGTCGGTAACTGGGAAACCTGGCGGGCGGGTATTTGTTAGCCTTGGGTCAAAATCTATTTGAGTAGCAAAGCGTGGTTCGGTGGCGGTCATTGAGCGTGAGCTTACGCTGCCATAAATGCTTAATGTGCCGGTGCGTTTCTTATGTAAATTAGTCACTCTGATTCGGTTGTTGGCATACAGTGCGGCATCAATATGCAGGTCACCATCAATAACAAAGTTTGAATTGGCTATGGTGATATTGCGGCTGGATATTAACCCTAAAAAGTCACCACCTTGGTCTAACGGTTCCCGGCTTTTATAACGCAGGTTGCCTTCAATGAGTATTTCTTTAGGTGCGTAAACGGCTACCATGCCATTGACGGTGCCGCTTAAATAAATACGCGCTTTGGGGGCGGCTAGAAAGTACGTTGAGTGGCTTCCTAGCTTGTGCTTTTGCATGGGGCTGACTTGATCAAACGGCTGCCATAGATAGCAACCATCTTGAGTGAATATTAGCCGACCACTGCTGTTTAAAGCCACGGTGTGCTTGCTGCTCATAATGGCTTGCTCAAACAGCAGCTTAGGGTTTGGCATTTTAATGCGGCGCACCCCGGTTTCTAAACCGCCTTGAAATATTTCAGACATTTTGGCTCTTCGGTGGCCATCAAATTCCACCCTTCTTGAGGCGGTAGTAACGGTGTCGGTAAAAACCGGGTGAACTCGTTTGCTTGCCGAGATTAAGAATGAAGAGTTAGAGTGAAAGCGGCCGTTTAATTTGTCGTCGTGCATACTCACGTATTCATCCCACTGGTGTACAAACTGGGCAAAGTTAGAAAATGCCAACTGGCGGTACTCCAAAGTGGTGGTTAATTTTTTGCCGTCTAGCTGGGTACTTACCTCAACCGCAACCTGATCGGTGCTCATGTCATTCGGGCTTGGCGTATGGCGAATTTTGGCTTGGTAGGCAATGCCATCGTGCTGCCACTCCAGTGTTTGTGGGCTTTCTTGTTCGGCCACTGACGTGCTGGTGAGGCTCAGCGCCGCAAGATGAGGTTCAATTTTTTGTTTAATATGATTCAGTGCCTCAGGGTCAAGCGCTTGACTTGTTGGCGGCTGAGCTTGGCTTTGGTTAGCCGGTGTGTGCTGGGCCAACGATGCGTGTGAAACAGGCAACAAAAAGTCATTACTGGCGGTGCCGGTTATATATTCGAACACGGGGAGTGACGTTATATCTGTCACTTGGTTTGCGCTTGTATGGGTGCCGTTAAATTTGAGTGGCGCGTACGGCTCCAACGCAAAGGTTGCCGTTTCCTCAGTAGCGTTTGGTTGTATTGGCTCTTTCTGTACGGCGTTTTCTTGCTCTGCTGCCACCGGTTGTGCTTGATTGGCGGCTGGTGTGCGTTTAGGCGTTTTAGGCGGTACTGACTCATCAGCGCGGGTGTGGCCTGTTTGAGTAGCGGCTTGCTCTGCATCTTTGCGTATTGGAACATCGTTAGCCGTGTCTTGCGCCACTTCTTGAGAGCGGTGCACGCCCTCTTCGGTGATCGTTTCTAGTGACAGCGTGAGCACCCTGTTTTGATCCGACGGGGTTGAAAAAAGCAACAAGGCCCACTCCCCTGTGAACACGGCACACAGGTGAATCATAAAGGCGAATATCAAGGCAATAAAAAGGCGCCTCTGACGGCGTTGCCGCCGAGCAGTCGTTACCATTTCTAATTGCCTCATCACCACCTCGTTCGTTGATTAACACCATTTACGAGAGATTTACTGCAAGCTCTGACTTAAGCTTACTCCTGTGGCTGGCCTATTTTCAATAAGCGGCAATCAAATTGTTAGCCTTACTTAGGTCGGCACACAATGGCTATTCACGGTTACGACTGCGCAGTTTGTCTTGAAAACCAGCAACCGACTTTGATGATGTTCTTACCCTTTCGCTGTTCGTTGTGCCTGATTGAACCATATTATCAACGGCGGCCGCGGCACTTCGGCTTAAGTCTTTAATGCAGGTGGCCTCGGGTAAATATTTCCAATATTTTTTAGGCATTTCACTTTGCATGGCCTGTTCTTTTAGGCGCGCGGGGTTAAAAATATTGCAGTAATACGCACGCCAAAATTCATCATACTGATCTTCTTTTATCTCTGGGCGTTCAATACCTGGGCTTAGGGTTAATTGTGATTGGTTCCAATGCGCGCACCCGTGTGGCGTTAAGATTGACCAGTTCATGCTAGTAAACCGTTGCACAAAAAATGGCGCGGTGAGTTCCATAATGGCATGAGCGGGCTCAAACCAAGCGGTGTAGTAACGGTCACGTTGCGATTCATCCTCATTGACGCATTTAAAGCGCACAAACGCTTTCATTTTGTGTTTGTCACGGTTCACCGCTTTGCTCATGCGTTGCAGCGCTTGCACTTCAGGGTCTGATTTTAGAAGTAGCGTGTGTTTATCAATGTGCCTTATGCGCCAGAGTAATGAATACAGCACCGCCCACTTTTCATTAGGCTTGTTAATATCAATAAAGCAACTGGCTTTTTTCGCTTGCGAGATAAACTGAGCCGGCACCGTCAGGGTTGGTGATGCTGAAGCCTGTTTATTAGCGGCTATTGACTCTAAGTTACAAGAATCAAACAGCCCGGCTTGTTGATCACTTTGCCAATGCACCGCTTGTGGCGATATGCCGGCACCAAGCAGAGTGCGAGCGGCATTTCGCCATTCGCCAAAGCTGTTTGCAGTAATTGAGTACATAATAAATGCGGCCTTTTATATGAGGGTAAAAAACAGCCTAGCTAAAACAACGACATTTGCTGATCTGTATTATTCACAAATAGGCGTGCGAAGTTTGCTGACTCTAAACGCACTGAATCTGGCCGGTAGTCTATGGTTTGCACAAAGTATTTTATTTTTTCTAGCGGTAAGCGTAATTTGCTCAAGTCTTGGTAACGAATGGCTCTTACCTTACGCTGACTGATTAAACGGCGCGCGTTGATAACGCCAATACCCGGCACACGCAAAACACGTTCGTAATCGGCCTTGTTTAAGTCAATGGGAAATTGCTCTCGGTGGTTAATTGCCCAAGCAAGCTTTGGGTCTAAATCCAGTGACAGCATGCCTGTAGTCTTATTTGTGTTGGCCGTTTCAGTTAACTCATCAATACCAAAACCGTAAAAGCGCAGCAACCAATCAGCTTGGTACAGGCGGTGCTCACGCACTAGCGGCGGCGCTTGCAGTGGCAGCTGTGAAGACGAATCGGGTATGGGGCTAAACGCAGAATAGTAAACCCGCTTCATTTTAAACGACTGATACAATTGATTGGCTTTACGCAATACCGCACTGTCGTTTGAATCGTCGGCGCCAATAATCATTTGAGTGCTCTGGCCGCTGGGCGAAAATTTAGGTGCCACTAACTTTTTATTGCCTTGTTTTCGGGCGTGCTTTTTCGATTCTTTGTATTCTTCAATGCCACTTCCCAGGCGCGCCATTGAACGCGTAATGGAGCGTGCGTTTTTTTCCGGTGCCAACCTGTTTAATGACTTTTCGGTTGGCAGCTCCACGTTAATGCTCAAGCGGTCGGCATACAAACCAGCTTCAGCTAATAACTCAGGCGATGCTTCAGGTATGGTTTTAAGGTGAATGTAACCATTAAAACGGTGTTCTAAACGCAGTTTGCGTGCCACAGCAACCACTTGCTCCATGGTGTAGTCGGCATTCTTGAAAATGCCTGAGCTTAAAAACAAGCCTTCAATGTAATTACGCTTATAAAATTCCATGGTTAACGTGGCAACCTCGTCCACCGTAAACCGTGCTCGTGGTACATTGCTGGATGTTCGATTCACACAATAAGCGCATTCATACAAACAGAAATTTGTAAGCAAGATTTTAAGTAACGAAATACAGCGCCCATCTGGCGTATAGCTATGGCAAATGCCCATGCCGGGGTCAGTAGAACCAATGCCACCGCTCTTTAAAGAGTTACGCGCCTCGGTACCACTGCTAGCGCAGGATGCATCGTATTTAGCAGCGTCGGCTAAAATTTCTAACTTACTGAGTATGTCCACGTGGCAAAACCATATTTTTATATACTGTTAAAATACACAGTAGAATAAAATAGCGCCAGCTTCAATACAAACCGTGCTTTTTAATGCTAAAACGGCTTAGATTTTTATAGTTAGGTTTCTATTATTACGCTTCTACAAACCGATTCCGCTCTCGGTCTTTCTTCACTTTCAAGCCGTCAAACACGTTGCCGTTCATGACAATGTACACACCATGTTCAAGCACTTGCACGGCCGCTAAAGCACCACCTAAATTAAATTCGGCATCGCTGTGTTTAAAAATGGCGGGCTGCAGTGCTCCGGTAAGTACAATGGCTTTGTTTTTTATACCCGCTAATGCTTGCGCAGTGTCGGTCATGGTATCGGTGCCATGGGTGATCACGATTTTATTCGCATCAGAGCTCAGCACCGCTTCTTTGATGGCTTCTCGGTCGGCATCATTCATATCTAAGCTGTCTTTCGCCATTAAGGCCGTGACTTGAACATTCAAGTGAATAGGCTGCTCGGTTAACACTTTGCTAATGGCCGGCTTGCCAATTTGGTACTTACTCTTTGCATCAAAGTAAATTTTATCGATGGTGCCACCCACCGCGATGATATGAATTTTCATTGAATGTGCATTAAAGTGTTGGTTTATTCGGTCTGTAAATAATGTATCACGCCGCATGTAAATTTAAATTCTGTCTTAGAAGGCAAGAAACAAAGAATATTTTTAAAGACAATAGAATATTTTTAAAGGCAATGAATTCGTTAAACCATCAGCACGGTACAATCATTTAACCACTTACAAGGAAAACACTATCATGTCGCACACTTTCACTACCAAGTTGCTTACCTCAACGGTATTGAGCGCAAGCCTATTGAGTTTGGGTATTTGGGGCTCGGCCATTGAGCCTGCGTTTGCTCAAGATAAGGCGGCCACTGAAGAAGGCCAGCAAGTCGCTCCGCCAACACAAGATAAACCGCACGCTGAAGGCCCTAAACAGTTTGAAGACTTTAGCCAAGAGGCGCCAAACGGTGAAAAACGTGACAACAGCCCGCAAAGCAACCCCGGTAACAGCCCAATGTCTGTCGCCCAGCTCACGAACATTATTAAAGACGTGGGCACTGACGTAGAACAACAAAACAATGGCCTTATTAGCTTTACCTTTGATGGTGCGCAATTAATGGCCATGACAGCTGAACCGGTCAACCGCATGCGAATTGTCGCGCCCGTTATTAGCGCTGGGGATTTAACCCAAGAACAAATGGCGGCGATCTTGATCTCTAATTATCATTTAGCATTGGATGCTCGTTATGCGGTTGGTGACGGTGTGCTTTATTCAGTCTTTATACACCCATTAAAAGAGCTAACGCCTGAGCAAGTGCTGTCGGCTATTCGGCAAGTCTCAACCTTGAGAAACACCTTTGGCACCACCTACACCAGCGGTGAAATGAGTTTTGGCGCCCAGCGCCAAGAACAGGAACGGTTGGATATTTAGTAAACGTAACAGCAAAAAGTAAAACGGCTTATCTTAGCTTGATTTCGTTTGATTTATTCAGATAAACGGCGTGTCATAAAATCACTGAACGGGTTTTCTGTGTAGTCGGCAAATGGCCCACAAAAGTCAAAACCATTACGCTGGTAAAGCTTTTTTGCTGGCTCAAACACCTCTTGCACGCCCGTTTCCAAGCTAAGGCGAGTAAACCCTTGGTGTGTGGCCGCGGTAATAATGTGCTCGAGAAGAGTTTGAGCAACCCCTTTACGTAAGTACTGAGTTTTTGTTTTCATTGACTTTAACTCAGCGTGGCCGCCACCCAAATCTTTTAATGCACCACACCCAGCAAACGCAGGTTGACCGTTCACATCAACCCAGGCCGACCAAAATTGCATCTCGGGCGCAGTGAGCTGACGGGTGGTTAATGCATACACACTGTCTGGCGGTGAGTGTTTGAGCATTTCTCGGCGATGCGCTTGCAACAAGCGAATAATATTGCCATCCGCAAGGTCGTCTTGCTGAATGGCAATATTGGAATGGCTTAAGTTATTCAACCCAGTTGAACGATTCAAGCTAGCATTAACAGCTTATATTTTGACAATTTAGTGATTACTGCTCTGCAGCGCGGCAATGCGCACTTCTAATGGCGGGTGTGTTGAGAACAGTTTTTTAACGCCGCTATTAATACCAAAGGCCGCTAACTGGTCTGGCAATTCACCCGCTTGACCTTGCTTTAAACGCTCAAGGGCGGCAATCATGTTTTGTTTACTTGAGTACTTCGCCCCACCTTCATCAGCACGAAACTCGCGTTGGCGACTGAAGAAAGCCACAATGATACTGGCCAAAAAGCCAAACACCATTTGCCCACCCATGTAGCCAATCATGTAACCAAAGCCGCGCCCATCGCGATCTATTGCCATGGCCAAAGCGCGAGCAAGAATAATAACAAAGGTATTTACCACGCCTTGAATTAGCGTGAGTGTAATCATGTCACCGTTTGCAACGTGAGCAATTTCATGCCCCATTACCGCTTCGGCCTCTTCTTTGGTCATGCTCTTTAACAAGCCCGAGCTGACCGCCACTAAAGCGTTATTCTTGTTGGCACCAGTAGCAAAGGCATTCACTTGATCGGTGTGAAAAATACCCACTTCAGGCATGCCAATGCCGGCTTGTTCAGCCTGCCGCGCTACGGTGCTTAACAACCACTGTTCGGTGTCATTGCGTGGTTCTGTAATTAATTGAACCCCGGCACCACGAATGGCCATTGATTTGGACATTAATAACGATACGATTGAACCACCAAAACCAAACACTAAAGCCATGATTAAAAAGCTGGTGTTTTGGTTACGCAGCTCTGGCGGCAAAAACATCATAACAATGCTCACCACCACCATAATGGCGGCATTGGTGGCTAGAAAATAAAAAATACGTCTCATTGTGGCACTCCGTTTATCGATACTGGCTATAATATGCGAACTGAATGCATTAGTTTCAAGGCACTTAATTCGATAATTTAACTATATTAACATTCTACCTGCCAGCCACGACAAACCATTTGGCGATTTCTTATGGCAATTACTCGCTATAACCGACTGTTAATTTTACGCATTTAAAATAGGTATAAAATCGCAATGCTGCAAAAACTCAAACAGCTGTTTGCTCATAACGACACACAGGAAATTTCAACCGACGACGAAGTAAAGCTGGCCGCGGCCACGCTAATGTTTGAGCTTATTCGCGCTGATGGCAGCGTGGACGACATTGAAATTGAGCAAATGCGAATCGTGCTTGAAACGCATTTTTCATTATCTGAAAGCGACATTACAACGCTCATACAGCACGCTCAAAGCAGTGCCGAAGACGCCATTAGCCTGCAAGGCTTTACACGACAAATTTGCGAACAGTGGGGTAATGAACAACGCATTCAGTTACTCGAACATTTGTGGGTATTGGCGCTGGCCGACAACCATATTGACACTCACGAACGTCATTTAGTGCGCAAAATTGCCGGGCTTTTATATTTAACAGATCGGCAAATAAATGTGGCCAAAGAAAACGCCCAACAACGAAACGCATAAGCAGCTCTAACGTGTACTAAACACCACTACTTTACATTTATACGGTAATACCGGCTCCAGACAGTAGAATTGAGAGGCCTCAGACCCTAAAATGCGCTCTAGCTAAAAATAATAAAACCAACAATAGCCCAACCCAGAGTTAACCACTGATGATAATGTTGAATTGTATGAACCAGTTTTCACGCTTTTTAAAATACGCCACGCGTACCACTCCCCTACTTACAACCCGTGAACTTAACGTGTTTTCCAAGTTTAAGTCAGAATTTAAATCAAGGTTTAAACCAAGATTTAAAACAGCTCTAGCACTGAGTGCAGCGCTAGGGTTAGCGGCCTGTGGTCAATCAACATCAACAACGTCAGAGCCCAACGGGGCTCAATCACAGAGCAGCGCGCAGCCGCAAGAGAAGATTACTCTTAAACTGGCGCATGGCTGGCCTAAAGGTTTCCCGGTGTTTGGTGAATCGGTTGACGATTATGCCAAACTGGTTAGCGAGCTCTCTGATGGCCGCATTGTTATTAAAGTAGACAGTGCCAATAAGCACAAATCGGCGTTTGGTATTTTTGATTTTGTGAAAAGCGGGCAGTACGACATTGGCCAGTCGGCCTCATATTATTACGGTGGCAAAGACCCCGACACCCTATTCTTTTCGTCCATGCCATTCAGCATGACGCAACAAGAACAGGCCGCGTGGTTTTATCATGGCGGCGGCCTTGAGTTAGCCAATGAGGTGTACGCAAAACACAATATGGAAGTAATGCTGGGTGGCAACACCGGCATGCAAATGGGCGGTTGGTTTCGCAAAGAAATTAAAACCATGGATGACTTAGACGGCTTGAAAATGCGCATTCCTGGGTTTGCCGGTAAAGTCATGGCCAGCGTAGGCGCTGTGCCAACCAACATTCCAGCAGGCGAACTGTATCAATCACTTGAACGCGGCACCATTGACGCGCTTGAATGGGTGGGGCCTGGGTTAGATTTACGCATGGGCTTTCATAAAGTGGCGCCATATTATTACAACGGTTGGCACGAGCCGGGCACTGAGCTGATGTATTACTTTAATAAAGACAGCATGGCCAAATTACCAGAATGGGCGCGTTCGGTGCTTAAAAATGCCGCACGTTTAACCGCCTACAATATGACAACTTATTCGTTCAGTTCCAATACGGAAAACTGGCAAACCATTTCAGAACAGTACCCCAATGTGCAAGTAAAGCGCCTTCCTGATGAAGTGATTAAAGCGTTAAAAGCGGCTAACGACGAGTTAGTGGCTAAAGAAACTGCACGCAGTGAGATTGCAAAACGCATTATAGAGTCGCGCCAAGCCTACTTAGAAAAAGCCAGAGCTTGGACAACCATTGGCGAAAAGTTGTACCTAGATACACTCGAAGCTCAATAACCTTTAACCGCGCAAGGCTGTTATTGGCTTTAGGCTCTTTGCGAGTAACGTATGCAAAACACCATCAATGTAATTCATCGAATAATGGGTTGGCTGGGTAACATTGCCAGCTTATTATTAATTGCGTTAGTGCTTATCATGGCTCTTAACGTAGCTGCTCGCTATGCCTTTAGCGCGTCTTCAATCGGGCTAGAAGAATTATCTTGGCATTTTTATGCCGCGATTTTTTTACTCGGCATTCCATACGCTATGAAGTCTGGGGCTCACGTCAGAGTAGATTTGTTTTACGAACGTTTTTCACCCAAGACCAAAGCCATGGTGGATTTAATTGGCACACTCGTGTTTCTTCTTCCCACTTGCATCATTGTGTGTTGGGCCGGTTGGCATTTCACGCTTGCCGCTTACCAGTTAGGCGGTCAACCCTCCTCGGCTGCAGACTTTTTCAATCAATTAGTCAGCACCGGCATTGGTGAAAAATCACAAGACCCCGGCGGCTTATTAAACCGTTGGATTATTAAAGGGGTTATTCCGCTGTCGTTTCTATTTTTGTTGGCCTCGGGCGTTGCCCTTGCCTTAGAAAAGTACCTAGCCTTGGCCACAATTAAAGCCAATAAGGAAGGTGAGTCATGATTGGCCTTTCAATTTTTGCGGTTGCCTTATTGCTGCTTATGTTGGGCTACCCGGTTGCGTTTACCTTTGCCGGTATTGGCATTGCCTTTGTGGTGATGTTTGCCGACCCATCTCAGCTTGAGCAAATACCTTACCGCATCTATTCCAACATGGGCGATAACGGCGAAGGCCTAGTGTTGATGGCGGTGCCACTGTTTGTGTTCATGGGGATTATTTTGCAGCGTACTAAACTGGCCGAGCAGTTGTTAGAAGCCATGGGGCAACTGTTTGGTTCAGTGCGAGGCGGGCTGGCCATTTCCACCGTTTTAGTGGGCGCATTACTCGCCGCCTCTACCGGGGTTGTGGGCGCCAGCGTAGTTGCCATGGGGTTAATTTCATTGCCCGTAATGCTACGCCACGGCTACCAGAAAGAACTGGCCACCGGCACTATTTCAGCCGCCGGTACTTTAGGCCAATTAATTCCGCCCTCCATTGTATTGATCATTCTGGCCGATGTGCTCAGCGTGCCTGTCGGTGACTTATTTCGTGCCGCACTGAAACCAGGCTTAGTATTAATTGGCTGCTATGTGGCCTACATTTTAGTGTATTCGTGGCTAAACCCAAGCGTTGCTCCAGCGGTACCGCAAACTGATCAAACGCAAAACCGCAGCGCCATTATTGTTCGTGCGCTGGTTGCGGTTATTCCACCACTGATGCTTATTTTAGTGGTGCTTGGCTCTATTTTTAACGCCATTGCCACGCCCACCGAGTCGTCGGCATTAGGCTGTGTGGGCGCCGTAATATTGGCCATTGCCTATCGAAAATTTTCCATCGCCATGCTGTGGGAAAGCGCTCACGAAACCGTCAAAATCACCGCCATGGTGTTTGCCGTATTACTCGGCGCTTCTATTTTTTCCATGGGTTTTTCATACACTGGTGGTGAAGAGCAAGTTGAGCACTTACTGCTTAATTTACCCGGCGGCAAATGGGGTTTCCTTATTACCATCATGTTGCTGATCACAATATTGGGCTTCTTCTTAGACTACATTGAGATTTCATACATTGTGTTGCCATTGGTGTATGTCGTGGTGGTAGAGCTGGGCATTAACCAAGTTTGGTTTGCCATTTTAGTGGCCATGAACCTGCAAACCTCGTTTCTTACCCCGCCGTTTGGTTTCTCTTTATTTTATTTAAAAGGCGTGGCGCCCAATGACGTTCAAACCAGCCATATATACCGCGGCGTTATTCCATTTATTGCCATTCAACTTACGGTGTTGATCAGCATGCTGTTTTTTCCAGAATGGTACGGCATGAGCAGTGAACAACCGTCGCTCTGGTAAGTTGATATTGGGCAAGCTGATTTAGTGATAGAATTCGCGTTTTCATAGCGCACTCTATTTGCGCTATGCAGCCTAAAAATAGCCACCACAAAAACATAAACGCCGTAACATGAACGCCACAGTGCCGCACTCAATTACCACACCCGCTCTGCCGAATAAAGACGGTGAAATACTGCATTGGCGTAAACTGCACGGTTGCAGCACCAGCCTAGCCACGGCAGAACTTGCCAAACAAAGCAATGCAGACCAAGGTTTAGTGGTGTATGTGTGCTCGCAAGCCCAGCACGTGTCGTACGTGGAAAAAGAACTGGCGTTTTTTGCTGACCAACAAACGCCCATTTTTTCGTTCCCAGATTGGGAGTGCTTACCCTACGACCGCGTGTCGCCTCACCCAGACATTGTGTCGCAGCGTTTATTGGCACTGCACCGCTTACCAAATTTAAAACAAGGCATTTTGGTGGTGCCCATTACCGCCCTAATGCAGCGCTTAGCCCCCACCGGTTACATTGATGCCCACACCTTTGATTTGCACGTGGGCGACGAATTTGACACCGAAGAATTTCGCAAGCGCCTGACCGACGCGGGTTACTACAGCGTTGATCAAGTAATGTCGGCGGGCGAATTTGCCGTTCGTGGTGGCGTGGTGGATATTTTTCCCTCTGGCATGAAGTCGCCCTTTCGTCTTGATTTGTGGGACACCACCATTGAAACCATCAAATTATTCGACACCGAAACTCAACGCTCTACTGAAGCCTTAGATAAAATTCAGTTATTGCCCGCACGAGAATTTCCACTAGACAAAGCCAGCACCGACTTTTTTAGACAGTCGTTTCGAGCCACGGTGGAAGGCGACCCGAAGCAATCAATGGTGTACCGCGAAGTGAGCAAAGGCTTGGCGCCCACCGGCACTGAGTTTTACTTGCCGTTATTTTTTGAACACACCAGCACCTTGTTTGATTTTCTACCAAGCAACAGCACGTTTGTTCTGGAAGAAGGGGTAATGGAAAACGCCGACACCTTGCACCAAGAGGTGATTGAACGTTTTGAAAACGCCAGCTTAAATCCTGAGTGGCCACCACTCACACCTGAGTTATTATTTTTAGCGCCGGATGACATTTTCGCTGCGTTTAAACAATACCGGCGCGTGCAACTGCTGCAACTAAACTTAAAGTCGGTTAAGCATATTGTTGATTATCAAACCGAAGCGCCCAAGCCTTTTAACGTTAACCCACGCGCCGAGGCACCGTACGCGGAGCTTATTCAACACATAGACAGCACCGAAAACCGGGTATTAATAGTGGCCGAGTCGGCCGGCCGCCGAGAAAGTTTATTAGGCTTATTTCAAGAGCACGGCAAAACACCCACCACGGTTACCAGCTGGCCTGATTTTTTAGCCAACAACAATAAACTGTGCTTAACAGTTGCCCCCATAGATCGCGGCTTACTCAGCTCAGAGTTGGGCGTAGAACTGATTGCGGAGTCGCAATTGTATGGCGAGCGCACGGTGCAGCGCCGTAAACGCTCAGATAAAAACCGCGACCCAGACGCCATTATTAAGTCGTTAGCCGAACTCAATATTGGCGACCCTGTGGTGCACGAAGACCACGGTGTTGGGCGTTACCGCGGCTTAGAAACCCTAAGCGTGAATGGCGACGACAACGAATTTGCCACCATTGAATATCATGGCGGCGATAAGGTCTACATACCGGTTTTATCTTTAGACAAAGTATCGCGTTACGTTGGCGGTGGCCCAGAAACAGCCCCATTGCACAAAATGGGCAACGACACCTGGGTAAAACTTACCAAAAAGGCCAAAGAAAAGGCCTACGATGTGGCCGCTGAATTACTTGAAATTCAAGCCTTACGAATGGCGCGAGTAGGCCACTCCTTCCCACCTATAGACCACAGCTACGATGCGTTTGCCGCCGGGTTTGGCTTTGAAGAAACACCAGACCAACAACACGTTATTAATGACGTTATTAATGACATGACGGCCGCCAAACCAATGGATCGATTGGTGTGTGGCGACGTTGGCTTTGGTAAAACTGAAATTGCATTGCGCGCCGCCTACATGGCCATTGCCGGCGGTAAGCAGGTGGTTATGTTAGTGCCCACCACTCTGTTAGCACAGCAACACTACAACCACTTTGCCGACCGTTTTGCCGACTGGCCAGTAAACGTAGAACTGTTTTCGCGTTTTCGCACCCCTAAGCAAACCGCCGAAGGCATTAAAGGCATTAAAAATGGCACCATTGACATTGCCGTTGGCACGCATAAGTTAATACAAAAAGACGTTGAGTTTAAAGATTTAGGCTTAATGATTATTGATGAAGAACACCGCTTTGGTGTGCGCCAGAAAGAACAACTTAAAAAACTGCGCAATCAAGTGGACATTCTTACCTTAACCGCCACTCCGATTCCGCGAACGCTGAATTTTGCGCTGAGTGGGTTGCGAGACATCTCGGTGATTGCCACGCCACCACGCGCTCGGCTTTCAGTAAAAACCTTTGTTCGTGAGTGGGACGATGGCCTATTAAAAGAAGCCATCATTCGTGAAATTCGCCGAGGTGGGCAAGTGTACTTTTTGCATAACGAAGTGCAAACCATCGAAAAAATGCAGGCGCGCATTCAAGACCTGGTGCCAGAAGCGCAAATCCGTATTGGTCATGGGCAAATGCGCGAACGCGAGTTAGAAAGCGTGATGCGCGACTTTTATCACCAACGCTTTAATGTGTTGCTGTGCACCACCATTGTGGAAAGCGGCATTGACGTGCCGACCGCAAACACGATTGTGATTAATAAAGCCGACCGCTTTGGCTTAGCGCAATTACATCAACTGCGTGGCCGTGTTGGCCGTTCGCACCATCAAGCCTACGCTTACATGGTGTCGCCGCCATTAAAAACCATGACCGAGGACGCGCGAAAACGACTTACCGCCATTGAGTCATTAGACACGCTAGGGGCAGGTTTTGCCTTGGCATCACAAGACTTAGAAATTCGTGGCGCGGGCGAACTGTTAGGCGAATCACAAAGCGGCATGATCGACCAAATTGGTTACAGCATGTACTCTGCGTTTCTAGAGCAAGCCATTGCCAGCATTCAGCGCAAGCGCAAAATCAAGAAAGGCGAAGCGGTTGAGAGCACCAACAACACGTACACCGACCAACGCGTGGAAATAAATTTAAACATTCCAGCGCGCTTTCCTGACGACTACATTCCAGATGTGCACCTGCGTTTAACCATGTACAAGCGCATTGCCAGCGCCAGCTCTATTGAACAACTCGAAGAACTGCAAGTGGAGACCATTGACCGCTTTGGCTTATTGTCTGACGCGTCGAAAAATCTGTTTCAAATTGCCGAATATAAACTCAAGGCCGCTCAATGCGATATAAAGACCATTGAAGTAGGCCCTAATGGCGGCGTAGTAAAATTTGTTGAAGACCCGCAAATCAATCTTGAAAAGATGATGATCACCATTGCGCAAAACCCACAAGAATACCGCTTCACTGGCACCGAGAGCATTCAGATTTCACGGCCAATGCCCGACGCAGATGAACGTTTCGCGCTGCTTGCTGATGTAATCGAACTCGTGAGCCATGACGACTAAAACCCTCAGCATTGATGGCCTTGAAATACAATTAGTTCGAAGCAAACGGCGCACCCTAGGTCTGGAACTTAGCCCAACCGGTATTAAAGCGCGGGCACCGTTGCGCATGTCTGAACAAGCCGTCATTGAATTTGTGAAAGTAAAGCGTGGCTGGATCAATAAGCACTTAGGCTCCATGCCACCCAGCCCCACCGACAACACCGTGGAGCTTACGCAAGGCGCCCCATTAAAGCTGCGAGGCCAAACGTTCAACCTTGACATAAAACAAGGTTCGCGCCAGAAGGTTCGAATTCAAGGCAATCACTTGATTGTGCCAGTGCAACATTCTAAAACGCCACTGCAAACGCGAGTGAAAAACAAGCTAACCAAATGGTACAAAGACGTCGCGCAACAGGAGCTGCACACTCGCGCGCGTTATTACGCCATGCAAATGAACGTGCCCGAACGCCGCACCGACCAAATATACGTGCGCGATTATAAACGCCGCTGGGGCTGTTGTGACTCTAACGGAAAGCTGTCGTTCAATTGGCGCATTTTACAAGCCCCAACCGCCGTTTCCGACTACGTAGTAATACACGAACTAGCGCATTGCCATGAGTTCAATCACTCACAACGCTTTTGGCGCATAGTGGCCAAGCAAATGCCAGAATACCAACAGCACGAACAATGGCTGACTGAACATGGGCACACACTGTACCAATTTTAAATACTGACACTACTTACTACTTTACTCGCCACCTTGCTGGCTAAGCTTGTTTCCACAATCCAGCGTAATGGCCCTTGGCTGCTTAGTTTGTTAAACGGGTAGCAGGTGATTAACGTTAACGCGTTTTGCTCTGGCTGGTGCCACAATTGCTCGGTGCGGGTATCGAGCAGATAAGCTCGTTTTATAAGATAACGCTGCTGCTGCCCACGATAGTTAGTCATAATGATTTCGTCTTGAGGTTTAAGGTATTGCAGAAACTCAAAATGACTGTCACGGTGCCCGGCCACCATGCTGTGCCCGGCTTGCGCGGGCAATGATGTTTGCGATAAATGCCCCGGGCCAAACGCTAACGCCTCACCATTGCTGGCATTCATGACGTATTGAGTAATGCCTAAGCGAGGCACTTCAATTTTAGCAACGGCGTGAATATCAGCCCAAGGCCAAGGTCTGGCCGCGGGCTGATGAGCGGGCTTTGATTGCCAAGCGTGAGCGATCAATACTTGCGCAAGCTGTGCTTTTACGGTCATGTACATTGATTGCCCCAACATAAACACCCCGGCGACAAACAAGCATGCACTGATCCATGTTCTGAGCGTTGGCATTTTTGTAAAACTGAACATAGTAATCACCCGCCTCTTCGTCACTGTTTATATATTTGTGCTTTTAACGTTTGCTGTTTTTAACACGCCGTATTGCGTAATAAGCAACAGCAACTTGTTATAAAAGCGACGGTTTCGCACACACAATCCGAGCAATAAAAAGCCACTGCCCATAACACCCAACAAGGTTGCCGGTGTGGCTGTTTGAGGGATCGGCATAGCGCTGCCTTTGGGCATTAGGTTGGCCACTTTTTTATTGTGAGATTTCAGCTCTGCCGGTTTGCTGGGCGTTTGTTCAACCGCCACAAAGCTGGTGTAGCGCGTTAACAAATGATGTTTAATGCCAAGCGCAATCACCGCTGGTTTCACCTGCTCTTGCGTCATTGCAGACATGCTTAAACTGTCCATCAAGTGCGCAACTTTTTGTCTTGCCCAAATGGCATCGATGTTATCAGTGGTGTTACTAGTTGATGAAGAACTCAGCTTACGTGACCATGCATTGCCCAATAAGGTGCCGGACACGTTAATACTGCGCAATGCGTCACTGGACTTGGTCACAATCATGACCGGCTCGCCGGCGTATAAGTCTGGAATTTTTGCCGGGAACTGTTCAATAGCACTGGCACTGTGAGTGGCACCATTGCCCACTTCATAATCAACCACTAAGTCACGGGCAACCGGTTTACTGATGGTTTCAAACAATGACTGCATTACTTGATCGGCATTGCTGGCGTAATCAACATAGGTAAACTTACCTCGGCCGAACTGCGCAGCCTTGCGCATAAAATAAGCATTAGGCGCGCTGCCAATGCCGACTGTAAACAAGCGTGCATCACCTAATTTGTCGTGAATTAGTTTGAACAACTGGCTTTCATTACCCACCGAACCGTCGGTAATAAAAATCACTTGCTTAAGATAGTTTTCATAGGTTGGGGTTTGCAAAGCAAAGTCCAACGGAGCAAACATTTCAGTACCGCCATCCGCCGTTAAGTTTTGAACCATACGCATAGCTTGATTGAGGTGACTATCGGTTGCTAACTTCGGCCGATCAAACAATGGGCGAAAGTTACTGTCGAAATCAATTACATTAAAACGGTCGCTGGGGCTGAGTTTGTTTAATGCAAATTGCAAGCTGCGCTTTGCTTGGCGCATTGATTCGCCCGCCATAGAGCCTGACGAATCGATAATAAACGTGGTTTCCGTGGGCAACGCTTGCACAACGTTTGCCGTTGGGGGTAACAACATGGCCATTGAAAAATGTTCGCCGCCCAATTGTTGTTGAAACAAGGCCGCCGTCGGCGCTTGAGTCTTAATTGGAGACCAGGTTACGACTAAATCTTGGTTCATTGGTTCACGCTTATTGGTCAGGCTCACGGTGTGCACTTGCTTAGCACTGAATTGCTGATTATTGCTGCCATTTGCATCATAAATGTGACTCGCGTTTAACAGGTCAATGGCGTGGGTTTGTGAACCGATATTGGCAAGCCCAATGCCAGCATTTAATGTAAGCATGAAACTAAAGTGATGAGTTGTTTGATCAACCTTACTGTGTGTTTGTGGCGGTGTAATATCGTTAGCGTCTGGCACAACATCAGTGTTAGCGGCCCAACCAGAGTGTTCATTAATCATTACCTCTTGTTCTGTGTCTAGGTTCAATGCAATCGGAGTGCCGGGGATGTAGCGCGGCGTGATGGTGGTTGGAAAGCGCAGGCTAAACGTTTGATTTTGATAAACCACACGATCGATAATTCGAATATTGGCTACTACCTCACTGCGCGGTGGAATATTGGCCACCGACATGCTGAACATATTCGGCCGATGTTGCTCAAGTAAACTGGCCTTTTTGCCCGCTTTTTTAGCGGCTTCAAACACTTTTTTAGCGGCTTGTTTTTCTTTGATTTCTCCTTTTATCACACGCTCGCCAATGGTCATGGTCATGCCATCAATGGCGCCATTTTCTGGCAACGGAAACACATAACGCCCATTTACCCACTCATCCGTATCGTTTTTAAAGCGCTGAGTAAGGTTGATTGTGGCAATTAAGCCCACCACGTTAGCCTGTATGTTTGTATCAAGCAGTAATGCGTTGCTATTGCCGCTAGTGCCTTGTAAGTGCAATTCCCCCACAGAAGTTGACTCAGTATTACTAGGCCCTTGAATAGACCCTTGAATAGGCGCTTGGGCTTGAGAAAAGGCAGTCTGACTCCATAGAAAAACTACAGCGAAAAACAGCAATGTGGCTAAAAAGCCGGATGCATTTGAACGGCGCTCGTTAAAAAATGGCGTAGGTCGGGCGGTAGAAAATAAAAGTTGAATAAGCATGTTTCTCTCACGGTTGTTAGTCACTATCAACGAACACCTAAAACGATGTTCGTATTATTGATAGTGGAACTATGACAACCGCATTTGAGAAAACGGTGTGGGCTTTGTGAAACTTATGTGGGGATTGTGTGAGCGCGTACCGAGAAAGCACTAAGAGTATTGTTGATAACGCACGACCGTCAAAGCAATCGATGAATAATTAACTTTCAGGTTTCGACCACTGCAAGCTGGCATTCACCCCAGAGTAATCACCTCTTACCTCATTTTTCAGCTCGATAGAGCCTTGGTGCAGCTTCATTATTTCTTGTACAAAACTCAAGCCTAGCCCCGTGCTTTTTGCGGTTAAAGTGGATGGCACTGAGACCTTGGCAGGCATGGAGAAAAAACGTTCGAACACTCTGGGCAGTGCATAATCTGGAATGCTCTCGCCTTGGTTAAACACCGTTACTGAATAAGCCTCGTTTGATGATTCGGCGGTTACGTGTATCAGGCCCGACTCTGGGCAGAAGGCAATCGCATTATCAAGCAGGTTGGCAAGGGCTTGGCGAATTAACAGGCGGTCGCCATTAACCTGAAACACGGCTTCAGGTATGGTTAGTTTCAATGACTTGCTGGCAATCAGTGGTTGCCGCTCTTCCAACAAACGAGTGAGCACATGACTTAGGTCAAAGTCAGCCCACTCAACCAGCTCGGTTTGGCTTTCTAACTTAGCCAATGACAACATTTTTTCCACCAATTGCGCCATGCGATTATTGGATGAATGAATGTTTTTAATAAAGCGAGTTTGCTCTTGCGCTGGCAAGCCTTCGAACAATAACTCTGTGGCACCACGAATGCTGGTGATGGGTGTTTTCAATTCATGGGTTAAACTGTGAATGTAATCTTCAACGTATTCTTTGCCATCTAACTGATTGCGCAGTGTGGTTACCGAAGAAGCCAAGTTATCTAACCGCGTATCTAAAAAATGAGGCTGGGCAGAGGTGCGGCCTTTGGCTAAATTTTGTGCGTATTGGGCAATTTTCTCAAGCGACCGAGTTAACCATAGGCTGAACAAATAGCCCACCACGATGGCTAACAATACTAAAACCAGTGCGTAGTTTTTCAGCTGCGTGCTTTCGGCTTTTAAATGCCCTTCTAAGCTATTAATTGATTTAACAATACTCACCACGCCAACAATGCTTTCATTCCAACGGACGGGGGCTGCCACCACCATGATTTTTTCATCATCGTCGGCTGTCTTTTCTGGGTCTACGAAACTGGTGCGTGCGCCATACTCACCGGCCAAGGTTAGACGCACATCGCGCCACGTAGAAAAGTCTTTGCCTAAGGAATTACCGGTAGAATCATAAATTACCGTGCCTTGCTGGTCTGTCACATAAACATCGGTATCAATGCTGGCTTTGGTGATTTGGTAAATTTGCGCTTGCAATTGGCGTTGCCGAGTACGCGAGAACAGTTGCTCTACGGTACTAATATCAATGATAACGCCGGAGTCATTGGTTGGCTGCAAGCGCTGTTCTAATTCTGACGCAAGCACATTAGACATGTCGACCATGACGCTTTCAGCCGACTGCCGCATACCGTCATTCAGCCGTTCTATCGCGTTTTCAACTAAGTACCACGCTAAAAAGCCGAGAATCACAAAATAAACAAAAAATGTCCGCAGACTGAAACTTACGTTTAGCTTTTTCATACTTCCAAACTGTAGCCAAAACCGCGGTGAGTGATGATGAGTTCTTCGTGAGGATTGTGTGTGCGCAGTTTGGCTCGCAGCGTTTTAATATGCGTATCAATGGCGCGATCGTCTGACGGGTGCTGAGACGACCAGACCTTTTCAATTAATTGACGACGGCTAAATACTTGCTTAGGGCTTTCTAAAAAGGCGCTGAGCAATGAGTATTCGGCCTTAGTCAGCGCCAACGGGTTGTTTCGATAGTGTATTTGATGACGCTCTGGATTATGCGCAAAGTCAGATGATTGCTGGCCTGCTTGAACTGAGTTTTCGGGCTGATTGGTGCTGCGCCTATCAACGGGTTGCACGCGTTTTAATATGGCTTTTATCCGTGCCACCACTTCACGTGGGCTGAATGGCTTGGCCACGTAATCGTCAGCGCCTATCTCTAAGCCAACAATTCGATCTATTTCTTCATTGCGAGCGGTGAGCATTAACACAGGCACGTCTCGATTAAACTGAGTGCTTTGGCGAATCAACTTTAGCAATTCAAACCCGGAGCAATCGGGCAAACCAACGTCTAAAACACACAGGGCAATCGGCGTATCACACAACACTCTTTCGGCGTCAGCTCCGTTACTCACCCACACCGCTTGCATGCCTTCCGATGAAATCACGTAATCAAGGGTGTCGGCTATTTCTTGCTCATCTTCAATAATAAGAATGGTTGCCATAGTTTTACACGTTCTTTTTATTCACTTAGAGCATGACTTTTTTAACTGCTGAAATCAATCTATTCCGTTTGCCCACTCGCACTAACGCAAACAAAAAGCCGCTCAGGAACACCTTGAGCGGCTTGTGTTAAATACGCTGCTACTTCAGCGGTTTTATTAATTACACGGCTTTAGCCCTTACAAACAAATCACAACAATGCTGCCTGTTCTGGTTTTAATCGGAAAACACACCTCATCGCTTGGCTCTGGTTCCGCCGGGGGCTCAACCACCGCTGGCGCACCAATAAATCCACCCACCGTCTTTACACCGTAAACTCAATACTCCCTAGAATTGAGTCGTTGGCCCTGCCTATGTGGCGCGAATGTCGGTGTAAGACTACTTACAATCGTACATTACTTCGTTGGTGTCAGGCTTAGGGCGTAATTTGATATCCGCAAAATCCACTCTTGCTTGAGATTCCGAGTGCAGTTGAAATAAGCCAGTCACCGATGCCAAGCTTGTTGCGTCTTTGGCAAGGCATGCCAGTGGAATTTGAACCGGCACAAAGTCTTGTTGCACTTGGTTTTTATTCAACTCGCCTAAGTTAACTTTATTTTCACAACCGTTATCGCAAACCAACGATAGAGACACATGAGAGCTCAACTGTGAACCCATGGTTAGTTTAAAACTCAGCACTCCTTCCTCATACATTGAACTGAGGTTTCGAGGGTGCTTGGCTTTTAACTCTAACATTGCAGGACGAAGCCCCTTCCACACTACCTGCCTAGCGTCTTCTTGAGCGCGCATGTCAATCGATGTAATAACTAGGTTGTTATCAGCTCCGCTGGCATGCTTATTGCCGGTAATTTCGATGGCCGTTTTGCCTTGGTCAGCAATTTCAAAAAAGTAATCACTCATGACTCGAGACACAAATAGCCATTGATCTTCTTGCTGCTTACCACGCGCCACAAGAGGAGCCGATTCATCAAGCTCGCTGCCCAACTCTGACGCTTGCTGATAATTCAAGCCATAACCGTAGGCAAACAATGGAGCGTAGTTGTGATCGCCTACGTTAACCGTCGCTTGATCAGCCAAATTAGGCCAACTGAACGACAACTTGCCTGAGAAATCATGATTAATATCACCGTTTTTATTTCTCAATAATACATCAGCAACGCCTTCGCCCTCTGAACCAGGTAACCAGGCAGCCACAAATGCATCTGAAGCATTGATTTCTTTATTAACCCAGAGCGGGCGCCCAGAAATGAACACCGACACCACGGGAATGCCTTGCGATTTTAGGCGTTTGAGCGTGGCAAGGTCTCGTTTAGAGCTCGCTTGATATTCAATATTAGAAATGTCTCCATGCCACTCGGCATAAGGCTCTTCACCATAAACAACAACAGCTACTTCTGGCTTGCCTTGCTTGAATGCACTGGCCTCAAATGAACCGTCTTCACTCAATACCACACGGCCGCCAGCCGAATCAACGGCCGACTGTATTCCTTGCCAAATACTGCTGGCGCCGGGGAAATCAGCATTGCTGTTACCAAGACCTTGCCAAGTCAGTGTCCAGCCACCGGCTTGCTTGCCAATGTTATTAGCGGCATCGCCCACAACCAATATTTCGCTTTTAGGGTTAATCGGCAATACGCTGTTATCGTTTTTCAATAAGACTAACGATTTTCTTACCGCTTCACGAGCCAGCGCACGATGCTCAGAACTGCCCAACACGCCTTCTTTGCCAACAAACGAACGGTTTTCAATCGGCCCAGCTTCAAACAAGCCCGCCATCAGCTTAACTCGTAAAACTCGGCGAACAGCATCGTCTAAGCGCTGCATGGAAATTTTTCCGGCACGAACATCACTGAGTGTGTTGTTCCAAAAGGCTCGCCAATCGCTCGGCACCATGACTAAATCTATTCCGGCATTAATGGCGTGAGCGCACTGTTTTACCGAACAGCCCGTGACCTGCATATGACCATTCCAATCACTGACCACTAAACCATTAAAGCCTAGGCGTTGCTTTAAAATATCCGTCAGCAAATATTTGTGCCCGTGTACTTTTTCTCCGTTCCAACTATTAAACGACGCCATTGTTGTTAGCACGTTAGCATCTAATGCCGACATGTAACCCGAAGCATGCACTTTAACTAATTCGTGCTCCGAAATCTGGGTATCACCCCGATCCACCCCTAAATAAGTACCGCCATCGCCAACAAAATGCTTGGCCGTGGCCACTACTTTTTGCGGTTGATAATTCCCTAAAGACATTTGCCCTTGCAGGCCTTTCACCATCAGGCCAGCATAATTCTGCACAATTTTAGGGTCTTCAGAGTACGATTCGTAGGTTCTACCCCAGCGAACATCTCTAACCACTGCAACGGTTGGAGCAAAGGTCCAATTAACCCCGGTCACCGCCAGCTCTCTTGCCGTTGCTTCGCCAATTCGCTCTATTAGGTTGCCGTCTGCGGCCGCGCCCAAACCAATGTTGTGTGGGAATATGGTGGCGCCGTAAACGTTATTATTACCATGCACGGCATCCATACCCCAGATAAGAGGAATACCTTGCTTGCCATCAGATTCATCCATTGAGGCATTGTAATACTCAGTTGCTGATTCAACCCAGTCGGCTAATTTGGCTTTCTTATTGTTGTTAGGTGTGGTGCCACCGCCATTAAGAATCGACCCTAAATGGTATTTGCGAACATCATCGGGTGTTACAAATTTATATTCCGGTTGAATAACCTGCCCTACTTTTTCTTCTACGCTCATGTTAGCCAAAATAGAAGACACTCTGCGTTCCACACTGGGATCTAAAGCCGGGCTAGCTTGACGTTCTGGCCACAACGATGAATTGAAGTTAGCCGTACTTTGAGGCTTTTCGTTAAGCACTGACTGCTGTTTAGGCACTGACTTCGTGGACACCCCAGTGCAGGCACATAAAAACACCGAAAATAGCGCTAAATAGGATGTTTGTTTTATCGGAAACTTCATTACCAATCTATTCATTGTTAACCTATATTTAGATCGCAAAAATTAATGCTGCGCATTAATTTATAACTCTATGTTTATTTAATAAAACCCTGATCAGGCTGAGTACTTGCACGTAACGGGGTCGTCCGTTTTACGCAGCTGAGAGGCAAGCCATATGGCACTGTCTTTTTTAATGCGTTCGCCCGTTTCATAGTTCACGTAATGCAAACCAAACCGTTTTGAATAACCACTGGCCCACTCAAAATTATCAAGCAATGACCACACAAAATACCCTTGCAGATTAACCCCCGCATCAATTGCTTTTTGGCATTCTTCGATATAGCCACTTAAAAAATCAATCCTTCGCTGATCGGCCAAATCATCGTACGCACAACCGTTTTCGGTAATGTAAATTGGCGGGTTGTTATAACGATCTGCAATCCAACGCAATAATTTTCCACACCCCCACGGAACAACAGCCCAATTCATATCGGTCAGCGGCCACTTAGGGTCAACCTTAAGATGCACGTCTTGATCTTCGACTATGCCACCATTGCCATACACACTTTGCACATCTAGTTCATCGGGCTTAGCACTGACAATCATTGTGGTGTAATGATTAAGACCAAAGAAGTCACTGGAACCTTTTAATAATGATTTTTCTTCATCAGAAAAACTGGGCAGACGATTACCCAAACGCTCTTTCATAACATCTGGGTAGTCTCCGAAATAAACAGGGTCAGCAAACCAACCTAGAAAGAACTCCAGCGCCCGTTGTGCTGCGTCTTGATCTTCTTTTTCATCAGACGCCGCTTCACGCCAGTCACAGTTATTAGTAATGCCAATTTGCCCTTCTAATTCTGCGTATTTTGTACGATACAAGTTAACGGCTTGAGCATGAGACAATAATAAATTGTGACCAACGATATAAGGCAAGTCATTAGACTCCAAACCCGGGGCAAACACCCCTTTACCATAGCCTAACATTGCGACTACCCAAGCCTCGTTAATGGTGATCCAACGTTTCACTCGATCACCAAACTCTTGAAAGCAGACATCGGCATAATCATGAAAACGACTCACGATGTCTTTGCGTAACCAGCCGCCCTCTTTCTCATGAAGGTATTGCGGTAAGTCCCAATGGTAAAGAGTGACCCAAGGCTCAATACCATGGCGAAGGCACTCGTTGATGATTTTGTTATAAAAATCGATTCCTTCTTGATTAATAGAACCACTGGTTCCATCGGGCATGATTCGAGGCCACGAAATTGAGAATCGGTAGGCGCTTATACCTAAGTCAGCCATTAACTGAATGTCTTCAGGGTAGCGATTAAAATGATCGCAGGCTCGGTCACCGTTGTCGCCGTTGGCGATATTACCTTCAGAGCGACAAAACACGTCCCAGATAGAATCCCCGCGCCCCCCTTCGGTTGTCGCGCCTTCAATCTGATAACTTGCTGTTGCTGTGCCCCACACAAACTTAGATGGGAATTGCTTTAATAAACTCATTAACTTTTTGACTCTACTTCGTTGTGTAATGGCAAACGGTCGTACCAGTTAACCTTTAAGATTGATGAAGCAAGTACAATGACACCTACCACAACACCTACCGCCATAAAATCCATTAAGACTATATAAATTGGTAGCAACACCAGCGCAGTTTGCCAAACTACGCCAACGGCCACATTGAACATGTCTCGTTTAAATTCCTTATTAGTTTGAAAATTGGGGTCTTG
>CALINO010000082.1 GCA_938045295.1 uncultured Arenicella sp. | reverse complement strand
TGCCTGTCATTGGTATTAACATAGCGGCTCTATCGCTCACGGGTGTGAACTACGGTGCAGGGCAGTGGGACCGGGTGAGAGAAGTCTACAAAACAGGTGTTGTTTACGCGCTGACTCTAATGGTTTTGGGTGGTGCGCTGGTGCTGCTGTTATTAGGGTTTTTAAGTTGGTCATTAAAACCGTTAGAACGCATGCGTAAGCAGGTCAGTGAAATTGAGCAAGGCCAACGCATGCGTTTTGATGAAGATTACCCAGTGGAAGTCAGTCGGCTTACGCAAAATTTAAACCAACTGTTAAGCTATGAAGAGCAACGCATTGAAAAACAAAAGGAAGTTCTAGGCAATTTAGCGCACAGTTTAAAAACCCCCATTGCCATTTTGAAAGGGCTTAAGTATTCGAGTGAAGTGAAGCTTGAAAGCGAAGAGCAGTTAAGTGCAATGCAAACAATTATTGATTATCAGTTGCAAAGTGCGTCAGCGGTTGGCCGCCGGCGGTTTGCTAAAGGTATAAAAATAGAAGAAATTAGCCAGCAAATTGTGCGTAGCCTGGAAAAGCTACATGCCAATAAACACTTAACGGTAAAGTGCACTATTGACCCAGAAGTGCTGTTCTACGGTGAGCAAGGCGACTGGATGGAGCTCATGGGGAATTTATGTGATAACGCTTTTAAGTGGGCAGCGTCTAACGTAATAATTCATGTTGAGCAAGTTGATTTAGGCCAGCATGCATCGCAAAAAAAGCCAATTAAGCTCTCTGTTCAAGATGATGGCGTAGGCATAGACCGCGATCAACGAGACGTTATTTTACAACGAGGTGTACGTTTAGACAGTCAAACACCGGGGCACGGTTTAGGCATGAGCATTGTGAAAAATATTGTGGACGCTTACGACGGCGACATTAATATTGGCGATTCAAGCTTTAATACCGGGGCAAAATTTGACGTGGTATTAATGTAGGTATGCGTAGATTTAATGTGATTTTGAATTAACTGCGTGATACTTAAAGGACTATTACTTTGTGTTATTGCTCACTATAAGCAGGCTGAATGCGTGATTTGGCTGACATTTAGTATGATTGTATTCCTTGTTACTCAATAAAAGGTTTTATCATGGCCGTACCCGATCTCTTAAAAAACTTAACCTTGCCTGTTATTGCGGCGCCCATGTTCATTGTTTCGAGTAAAGAAATGGTGCTGGCTCAATGCAAAGCCGGCATTGTGGGGTCGTTTCCTGCGTTAAACGCTCGTGGCGAAGGTGAGTTTGAGCAATGGCTGATAGAGATTACAGAAGAGTTAGACCGTTACAATCAAGCTAATCCCGACCAACCAGCGGCGCCTTTTGCGGTTAACCAAATTGTGTTCAAGTCTAATGCTCGGTTGCAGCAAGACATGGAGTTGTGCGTAAAATATAAAGTGCCCATCATCATTACGTCGTTAGGGGCAAATAAAGACATTAATGACGCTGCTCATTCCTACGGTGGCATTGTGCTTCATGATGTTATTAATCAGCGTTTTGCTCGCAAAGCCATTGAGAAGGGCGCAGATGGGTTGATTTTAGTGGCGGCGGGTGCCGGTGGTCATGCAGGAGAGCAAAGCCCATTTGCCATTGTGCAAGAAACGCGAGAGTGGTTTGATGGGCCGTTGGCGTTGTCAGGCTGTATTGCCAAAGGTGATTCGGTGTTGGCCGCAAGAGCCATGGGCGCAGACTTTGGTTACATTGGTTCGGCGTTTATTGCCACCAAAGAAGCCAATGCCATTAACGATTACAAGCAAATGGTGGTTGATTGCGATGCCAATGATATTGTTTACTCAGATTACTTTACTGGGGTGTCAGGGAATTATCTAAAGCCAAGTATTGAAAGTGCCGGCATGGACCCCAATAATTTGCCTAAAGGTGACATCAGCGCAATGAGCAAATTGACTGAAAGTGAACCAGATGCCAAAGCATGGAAAGACATATGGGGCTGCGGTCAAGGCATTGGTGCCGTCGACTCTATAGATTCAGTGGCCGACCGGGTTGCAAAGCTAAAAGCTGAATACGACTCAGCCAAATCCAGAGTCGGTGTTTGAAAATACAAGTATTCTGATACAGGCTGCTTGAAAGTAAAGAACCAGTGAAGTGCCTATCTTTTCGTTTTCTTTTTAAGTAAAATTTTTATTGTTAACAATGGGGCGAAAATGCTTAAGTCCCTTTGTTAATGCGATGTATAAAAATAAATAATAGGAGAACAATAGATGAAGCTTGTAACGGCAATAATACGCCCATTCAAACTAGATGATGTCAAAGACGCTCTGTCTGCCATTGGTGTCATGGGCATGACGGTTTCAGAAGTCAAAGGCTTTGGCCGCCAAAAAGGGCACACCGAAATTTACCGTGGGGCAGAGTATGCCATTGATTTTATTCCAAAAACTAAAATTGAAGTGGCTGTTGCCAATGATGTTTTAGATAAGGTAATAGAGGCCATTGTTGAATCGGCCAAAGGCAATAAAGTGGGCGACGGAAAAATTTTCGTTACTGACTTGGATAATGTGGTTCGTATCCGTACCGGAGAAACGGGCGAAGAAGCGATTTAGCCCGCCGGTTTTAAAAATATTCAACAGAATTAAATATAAAAGAAAAAAAGCTTCAACACTGAGCGTATTGCTTGCTCAGTAATAATAAAAAAGAAGCTCAAAAGCGCAATAAAAAATAATAAACGCGCTATTTCAAACATCCTCGAGGAAACAATGAAATTATTTAAGCAAATAACGGCTGCCTTGGCCGTATCTGCGATGCCTTTTGCTGTGCATGCAGATGAACTTAACAGAGGTGACACCGCATGGATGCTCACCTCATCAGCATTGGTTTTATTTATGCTGTTGCCCGGCCTGTCTTTATTTTACGCAGGCTTAGTACGTGCAAAAAACGTATTGTCAGTATTAATGCAATGCTTCTCAATTGCCTGCGCCATGTCGTTATTATGGTTCGCAGTGGGTTACAGCTTAGCGTTCAGCGGCGATGGCGCTTTCATTGGTAACTTAGACAAAGCCTTTTTAAACGGCGTTACCTTTGACTCTATGAGCGGCAGCATTCCGGAGTCTGTGTTTGTTGTGTTTCAAATGACATTCATCATGATCACTCCTGCGTTATTCGTTGGCGGCTTTGCCGAAAGAATGAATTTTGCGCCCATGTTTGTGTTCTCCATACTTTGGTCGCTGATTGTGTATGTGCCTGTTACTCACTGGGTGTGGGGCGGCGGCTGGTTGGCTGAGAAAGGCCTGCTTGATTTTGCTGGAGGCACCGTGGTGCACGTGACGGCCGGTGTTTCGGCTCTCGTGGCCGCCATGGTTATTGGTAGGCGAACTGGGTTTCCAGAACGTGCCATGACTCCGCATAGCCTTGCGTTAACGGTGGCTGGTGCTGGCATGTTGTGGTTCGGTTGGTTTGGTTTTAATGGCGGTTCGGCGGTTGCGGCGGACGGTGGCGCTGGTATGGCCATGTTGGTTACGCACTTGAGTGCAGCGGCGGGTTCATTAGCGTGGATGGCTATTGAGTGGATTCGTTTTCGTAAGCCCAGCGTGCTTGGCATTGTAACGGGCATGGTCGCTGGTTTAGGTACAATCACTCCGGCGTCTGGATTTGTCGGGCCAGTTGGCGGCGTTATCATTGGCTTGTGTGGTGGTACCGTGTGTTACTTTGCGACTCAATTAATTAAAAGCACACTGAAAATAGACGACTCACTAGACGTATTTCCAGTGCACGGAGTGGGTGGTGCGCTAGGCACCATATTGGCCGGTGTATTTGTTGCCGCGTCATGGGGTGGTGCTGGTTATGCCGATGGCATGAACCTGTCATCTCAACTGGGTGTGCAAGTGCTTGGCGTGTTGGCCACCGGCGCTTATGCTGCCGTGGTTAGCTATATACTGCTGAAAGTAATTGGTGTTGTTATGCCATTACGAGCCGGCCCTGAAACAGAACAACAAGGTTTAGATGTTACACAGCATGGCGAAACAGGCTACAATCTGTAGCGGTTATGTTTAACTAAATTTTGTAAACTTGCATAAAGGAGGCTGGTGAACCAGCCTCCTTTTTTGTTTTAATTCAGGTGAATTTTTACCGTTAAATATTAGAGATCGTTTTGAGAAATTTCTTTGTAGTATCAGCATATATAGTATCAACGTTACTCTTAAGCAGTGTGGTTGTGACTATTGCTCACGCCGACAGCGATTACTCGGCAGGTATGAAAGCCTACATGAGCGGTGATTTTGATGCGGCCGCTGGTTTTTGGTTAAAGTCATCGCAGAATAAAAATGCCCGTGCCATGTTCAACTTAGGTTTATTGCATGAACGAGGTAAATTACGTAACGCTAATGCGCAACGAGCCGAACAATGGTTTCGCGAGTCGGGTAAAGCGGGTTACGCCGCTGCTGATTATCATTTGGCTCATAAATTAAAAGTGGCTGGCAACGCAGATGAAGCCGAGCAACTGTTGAAAAGAGCCGCTAATGCTGGGCATGTGTTAGCGCAAGAAGAGTTGGGCGGTTCTTTTAATCGACCAGCTACTCAGCCTAAAAAATACTTGGCCACTCGAGCAAACCCTGCTCAAGAGAATCAAAAGCCATTAGCCAGTGAAAAGCCATTAGCCAAACAAAAGCCCTTAGCTAATGAGAAGCCCGTAGCCACGCAAAAACCAATAGACAAACGACCAGCACAGCAACGCCGCTACCTGGGCGAGCAATGGATTAAAGTGCAACCCGAAAGCGCGTGGACAATTCAAATGTTGGCTTTCAGTGATGAAGCCAAAGTACGTAACTTTATTGATCAACACAGCCTGCACCGTCATGCGGCTTACTTTGCCGAAGGTGATCAAGCAGCACCAGTCTACAAGCTGATTTACGGTGTGTACGACAGCAAACAAGAGGCTGACGCCGCGCGAGCCAGCTTCACGGCTGTATTGAAGGAACACGGGCCTTGGTTACGCCCCATTAAAGGCGTACAAGCCATTGTTGATAATCGCTAAGGGTTGTCAATAATGCCTCGCTTTTGCGAGGTGATTTTCAGGGTAAAAGGGCTAATCAGTTTGTTTTTAATTTCTTTTACAGACAAAAATCTCTTTAATCGCTGAGTGTGGTTCTCATAGCATGAGAATTCAGTTATCTTTCGCACCTTAACTTACGCCAATAGTAATTTAGATTGGCACCGACTTTCTTGATGGCACTGATTTATCATGGAACTTAATCCATTGTTTGAAAAATGCAAAGACCTTGCCGAGCGCAGTACTTTGCTTAGGGGGTATCTTTGACTTTGATACGAAGTCAGAGCGCCTTGAAGAAGTATTAAGGCAAATGGAAGACCCCAGTATTTGGGAGGATCCAACGTTTGCGCAAAAACTAGGGCAAGAGCGCGCCTCATTAGAAAAAATTGTAGTGATCTTGACCAAGCTTGAAACCGGGGCAACAGACTGCTTAGAAATGCTGGAGCTGGCTCAAGAAGAGCAAGATCAAGGGTTGGTTGATGAGGTGTCGGTTGACTTAGATGCCTTAGAGCAAGACCTGGCTAAACTTGAATTTCAACGTATGTTCTCAGGGCCAATGGATGCTAATAACGCCTTCATTGATATTCAATCAGGCTCCGGCGGCACCGAAGCGCAAGATTGGGCGAATATGTTGCTGCGCCAATACTTACGCTGGGGTGAAGCTCAAGGTTTTAAAGCCGAACTAATTGAAGCCTCGGCGGGTGATGTGGCTGGCATTAAAAGTGCCACGGTTAAGTTTACCGGTGAGTACGCCTTTGGTTTCTTACGCACCGAGACCGGAGTGCATCGTTTGGTGCGAAAATCGCCGTTTGACTCAGGTAATCGCCGGCATACGTCTTTTGCCTCATTGTTTGCTTACCCAGAAATTGATGACAGTGTCGAGGTTGAAATTAACCCCGCCGATTTGCGCATAGATACCTACCGTGCCAGCGGTGCTGGTGGTCAGCATGTTAATAAAACCGACTCTGCAGTAAGAATTACGCACGAGCCTACGGGCATTGTCGTACAATGCCAAAGTGACCGCTCACAGCATCGTAATAAAGATGCGGCAATGTCGATGTTAAAAGCTCGCTTATACGAGCATGAAATGCAAATACGCCGCTCCGAGCAGCAGGCTCAGGAAGACGAAAAGTCTGACATTGGCTGGGGTTCACAAATTCGGTCTTACGTATTAGATCAATCAAGAATTAAAGACTTGCGTACTGGGGTTGAAACCGGCAATACGCAAGCGGTACTGGACGGTGACTTGAATCAATTTATAGAAGCCAGCCTAAAACAAGGTCTGTAATAATTGAACAAACCTGCAGACATATTTAATAACACCTAACTAAAACATGGCGACAAAATTTTACTTCACGCCATACAGCCAGATATAAAAGAACAGTGACTAACGAAACGCAAAACCAGACTGACGACCAGCCCCAAGTTGATGAAAACGAGTTGATTCGTCAGCGTCGTGAAAAACTAACGGCTTGGCGTGAGAAAACGCAAGCTTACCCTAACACGTTTAAGCCCGAGCATTTGGCGGCTGAGTTACAGCAGCAGTTTGGTGAATTAGAAAAAGAAAATCTGGAAGAGCAAGAAGTCGATGTGTCGGTAGCCGGGCGTATGATGAGCCGCCGCATTATGGGTAAGGCCAGTTTTGCCCACTTGCAAGATCGTTCGGGTCAGCGCATGCAAATTTATGTGGCGCGCGATGCCTTGCCAGAAGGGTTTTATAATGAAGAATTTAAAAAGTGGGACATTGGCGATATTGTTGCTGCCAAAGGCCGCTTATTTAAAACCAACAAAGGCGAGCTCAGTGTCAAAGTGACGCACGTTGAGTTGCTGGTTAAGTCCTTACGCCCATTGCCTGAAAAATTTCATGGCTTGACCGATAAAGAAATGGCCTATCGCCAGCGCTACGTTGACTTGATCATGAGTGCGGACAGCCGAGCGGTGTTTAAAACGCGCTCTAAAATCGTCAATTACATTCGTAATTTCCTGATTGATAAAGACTTTTTGGAAGTTGAAACACCCATGATGCACCCGGTCTTAGGCGGTGCCGCTGCACGCCCATTCACCACACATCATAATGCGCTAGACATGCCGTTGTACTTGCGTATTGCGCCAGAGTTGTATTTAAAGCGTTTGGTTGTGGGCGGCTTTGAGCGTGTGTTTGAAGTGAACCGAAACTTTCGTAACGAAGGCTTAAGCACTCGTCACAATCCAGAGTTCACCATGCTTGAATTCTATTTGGCCTACGCAGACCATAATGACTTGATGGATATCACTGAAGAGATGTTCAAAGGCATTGCGCAAAGCGTGACCGACGGTGGTGTGGTTAATTATCAAGGCCAAGAAATCGACTTTAATAAAGCGTTTCACCGTTTGAGCGTGGCAGAATCTATTTTGCATTACAACGATTCGTTGACTGCCGACGATTTGAATGACCGAGACAAGTTAGTGGAATACGCGCAGACATTGGGCGTGCCAATCAAAGACAATTACGGTTTGGGCAAAGTGCAAATAGAAATATTTGAAAAAACGGTGGAAGACCGTTTGATGGAGCCCACTTTTATCACTCAATATCCGGTGGAAGTATCGCCGTTGTCTCGTCGTAATGACGATAATGACTTTGTGACGGATCGTTTTGAATTGTTCATTGGAGGGCGCGAAATTGCCAATGGCTTTTCCGAGCTTAATGACCCGGAAGATCAGGCCGAACGCTTTCAACGTCAAGTTGAAGATAAGGTCTACTGTCGTGATGGTGAAACAGTTGTCATTGACGACCTGTTTAGTATCATTGAATGCAGTGAGGAGCTACGTGGGAAACCGAAACTGTTATTTGTACAAGCCTGCAGATCAGGTAATACATGTAGCACAGTTGAGCTTTGTGAAGATATATTGACACGAGCATGCAAATGTTCAGGTTTTGTGGTTAACACCAAGTCTGAGTGGTCCATGAGCGTAGCTTTGTACCACTGATCTCAGTGCCTATATGTTCAAGATGTAGATCTGCAAAAAATCGGTACCAGTAGTTCAGATGGAAATAAGACAC
>CALINO010000081.1 GCA_938045295.1 uncultured Arenicella sp. | reverse complement strand
AAATTGCATACCTTCAACCACGTCTAGCTCGTTTTCAAGAGACTGACCTTCTTCAACGGTAATCACGCCTTCTTTGCCTACCTTGTCCATTGCTTCAGCAATGATATTACCAACCGACTCATCAGAGTTAGCTGAAACCGTACCAACTTGCGCAATCTCTTTCGCGTCTTCGCAAGGCTTAGACAAGTCTTGCAATGAAGCAACCGCTGAGATAACCGCTTTGTCGATACCGCGCTTAAGATCCATTGGGTTCATGCCAGCGGCAACCGCTTTCAAACCTTCACGAACCATCGCTTGCGCTAATACTGTTGCTGTAGTCGTGCCGTCACCCGCCACGTCGTTAGTTTTAGAAGCCACTTCTTTAACCAACTGTGCGCCCATGTTTTCGAAGTTGTCTTCCAACTCGATTTCTTTGGCCACAGACACACCATCTTTAGTCACCGTAGGGGCGCCAAACGATTTGTCTAGAACAACGTTACGGCCTTTAGGGCCTAGGGTAACTTTAACGGCATCTGCCAATACATTAACACCCGCCAAAATTTTGGTGCGCGCGTCATCACCGAATTTTACGTCTTTAGCTGACATATCAAATTCCTCTTAATTTTTTCTTTAATTTCACTAATTAGGTAGTAAGGAGCTAATCTTTTCAGATTAGAGGTTCGAGCCTTTGCTTACTCTACAACGCCGACGATGTCGTCTTCGCGCATAACCAACAACTCTTCACCGTCAACCTTAACTTCAGTACCTGCGTACTTACCGAAAAGAACCGTGTCGCCCACTTTTACATCTAAAGCGCGAACGTCACCGTTGTCTAAAATTTTACCGTTGCCGGCGGCGATCACTTCGCCTTGAACCGGTTTCTCTTTTGCTGATTCAGTTAAGATGATGCCGCCAGCAGAAGTCTGCTCTTCTTCGTTGCGACGAACTAGAACGCGGTCATGTAGTGGACGAATTGCCATTCGCTTCCTCCAAAAATAGAAAAATGATTGGGTTGTTAAAAATATTATCGAGGGCTTTAGCACTCAACAATTGAGAGTGCTAATAATAGGGTCAGACCACAGAAAGTCAAGCCCTTGGGGTTATTTATCTGGGTCTTGCTGAGAAGTGTACTCGCCCTCTATGACAGAGCCTTTAGCGGGTGAGGAGCCATTAGCCGATGAAGAGCCATTAGCCGATTGAGAACCATTAGCAGAATCAGCGCCACCAGAATGGGGCTGACCAAATGCACCGCCTGAAATAATCACCCCACTGCGCAATAAACGGGCAATCAAAAACTGGCGCACAAAAGGAATGAGCAAAGCAAAACCAATCGCATCAGTAAAAAAGCCGGGAGTTAGCAACACCGCACCAGCAAACAATAACGCAATGCCTTCGAGCATTTGCTGCGCCGGTAAACGCCCTGAATTAGCTTCGTGTTGAAACTTAGCCAAAGTCGCCAAGCCCTGTTGCTTTACCAAATACGCGCCCAAAACGGCGGTAAAAATAACAAACAGGATGGTTTCAAAGCCACCAATCACATCGCTGACTTTTAACAAAAAGCTGATTTCAAGAATCGGCACACCGATAAACAGGGCAACTAAAATAAGAAACGGCATGATTGTGAGTGGCGGTTAATATAAACAGTAACAATAGCCTATATCATGGTCACCTTTTAGCAAAAATCAAGAACAAGCGAAATATGACTTTCACTCTTTGAGCTTTTAAGCGGGTAAGTAACTCTGTTAAAAGGGCTTATTTAACCATTTTCCTTTTATAAGGAAAAATAGGGTACTGTTAATCCACACACACCAATAACTCAACTATTCATTAAACACTTATGATCACACTCCATCATCTGCGCGTAGGTCGTTCTATTTTCACTGTTTGGTTGCTCGAGGAAGTGGGGGTTGAATACACATTGAACATTTTTGATCGCAACCAAGAAACCATGCGTGCACCCACGGCTTTAAAGGAAATGCACCCATTGGGTAAATCGCCGGTCATTGATGATGATGGGTTACTGCTTTCAGAGTCTGGCGCAATCACCAACTACATATTGGATAAATACGACAGCGAGCATCAGTTTAGCCCAGCTTATTCATCGCCCAAAAGGCCAACGTATATGCAGTGGTTAATGTACCCGGAAGGTTCATTGTTTACCCCAGTCATACTCAAAGGCCTAACCTTACGCGGCGGCGACCACCCATTAATCACGCCATTTAGCGAGGCAGAACTGGAGCTTCACTTTGATTACATTGGCAAGCAATTAAATGGCAATGCATTTATTTTAGGTGACGCTCTCAGTGGCGCGGACTTCGCGTTGAGCGGCGTTCTGTCGATGGCGAAAAACATGGGGCTTTTAGAATCGCATTCTAACTTAAGCGATTACGTTGAAAGATTGATGGCACGTGACGCGTTTGCACGCGCAATTAAAGCTGCCGGCGCGTAATGTGTGACAATACCCGCTGGCACTAGATTCCAGTTAGTTATATGAAGCTAAGTTCAATCATCCAGCAGCATGGGCAAAATGGGCGTTATGGTCAGCCCTGACTTAGGTGGCTTATTAGCACCATTTATCAGTTGATTAATTCTACTAAACGCACCCACTTGATTGGCCGCGGGTGAACCCTCCACCGGGCGAAAGTCTTCAATACTGGCAAACGGCCCGTGCATGGCATTAACGTAATAGTCACTGTAGTGGGCAATATCATCGTCATCATCCCACTGGCTAATGATGCCGGTGCCAGGAAAACGTAAGGGGTTTTTAGTTGTGTTATTGGCTTCAATATTATGATTTTTTACACTGCCTGATGGCAACGAAATAAACGTGGCTTTTTGTGGGCCGGCAACACGCAATACGGTATTGTATCGGGCTTCGATGTTTGAGCCTTGCGATACGGAAATACCGCGATTATTGGCGGTGTAAATCAGATTATTTTCAAACAAAAGATTGGTAAACACGGCGCCATCAAAGAACAAGCCTTGAAAAGTACGATTGCCGATAAGCGCCACATTGCCTCTGAACACACCGTTATTGACCGCGCCTTGGCCTTGCACAAAATCAACGTGCGCGTCAGGCGCAGCATAAATATGCTGCGCGCCGGTGTTGTTTTCAAACAATACGCCATCAACATTCGGCAGTTTAAAACAATCAGAGGCAACCCAGTCGCAATGGTTCTCGCGAACGATCAGGTCACGTGATGAGCCAAACAGGTAAGCGCTGCTTTTTACATCTTCAACGCGAACACCTTCAACGGTAATGTCGTGCGAATCGCCCCCCACATTAATGCCGTACAACGTGCTGACTTGGGAG
>CALINO010000080.1 GCA_938045295.1 uncultured Arenicella sp. | reverse complement strand
CAGCGGGGTCAAAAGTTGTGACTTTTTGCCTCTAAAATAATTTGGGATTTCGAGAAAAAGGATGTGTGTAAATTGGGTGCACCAACGAATAGGGAATATACACAAAAGCTCTAGCCTCATAAAATAAGGAATAGGGGCAGGTCACATTTACCCAGTTTCAGAAAAACGTGTGGTCTCTCCCTATTATTTTACGATATTGACATTAAGAGGCGTTCCAATGATAGATCTATCGTCTAGACAACGCTCTCGATATCGTGAGGGGGATATGCCATACAAATTTTTAAACGATCGGCTAAAGTAGGGTAAATCATTGAATCCGACTAGCTGCGCTAGCATGGACATCGTAATTGCCTCATTCTTTGTTGAAAGAAGGCTTGCTGCCATCTGCAAACGACGATGTTTTATATGCCTGTAGGCTGTTGTTTCAGTATCTTCATATAACTTATGTAGCGAGCGTACACTTATGTTGTTTGCTTCAGCAATACTAGTTAGCGTCAAATTGGTTTGAGTTAAATTTTTATCGATATAACGCTCTACTTTAGCTTTTGTTGCAGTTTTTACAATATTGTTTGGTAGCCTAGTTTTAGAAACAGTTGCATTGGTAGCAGATAGCATGATTAGTTCTGTGATTTGCTTCGATAGTTTTAGAGACTCTTGGCTATCGTCCCCCGATAATTGTTGCTGCATTATCACAGCAGTTAAAAAATTATAGATAACCTCCCCTAATGATGATCGACCTGGAATTTTGATACCAGCGTAAGACAAATGTCGTGATTTGATCTCCATTTCCGAGAGCGCTGATTTAGGTATTTGCACCAACAATTGATGAAATGGAGTATCAAAGTCTAACAGGCAAGTCTCGGTGGTTTCGTTAAACACAATGTCCCCGGGTAATAAAGTGTGTTGCGCACCAGCTTGAGTAAACTGTGCAATTCCCGACAGATGAAGATTTACAATCAAGCCTCTTTCAGTTTCTGAGGCAATGTGGTTAGAACCTCGAAACATTTTTTGGCTACTCGAATAGGCTTCCGAAATACGTAAGTCTCCCAATCCTATCCAGTTGATATTGCCCTCACTGAAGGTGTCTTCACGATAATCACAGCCTATATTTACGTACTCTCGACATACCACTTCGTTCCAGAATTCTCGTTTTTCTGATTTTAAAATTTCATCAATTGAAACTCTCTTCTGCGGCACTTTAATATATTTCATTATTCTAGGGGCTCCAACGATTCGACTTATTCACGTATCTAGGGCACTTTTGCAGCAAGATCTCTCAGGCGAGCACTCAGCGTTTTGTCTCTACAAGCCTTCTATTCGTAAGTTATGTATTCAAAAATACACAATAAATATCATCTAAATAGAAAGTGCAAGTCTTGTCACGGGGGATGTGTATTTGTGCACGGAAAAACAAATCACAATTTCTAATTTTCGCTATTATCTATTCGCCATATCTGACAGAACAAAGCAGAGTCTGATCGCCCAAAGTAGAACTCTTTTAATTATATTGTTGAGAGTCTAAGTGCATGGCTTAAGGCATTCTTTAGCTAGTCAAAGAGGTTCAAAAATATTTGAGCTGACACCAATAAAAGCCGGTATATGGTAAGGGCGAGTGACCAGTCTCGCTGTAGAAATATTATATCAATATCTGTGTGCTTTAAATCATCATTTTCATGTTATTAAAGTAACTGCCGAAAAGTTGAATGTTGGATTGGTTTGTTCATTAGTTTTGATTTTATCTGGAACAATAAAACGGTTTTCTGGGGGACATTTTTAAGTAATTTTGTTCGTACGCAGACTTCGCTAACTATTTAGAGATTGGATTGAAAATTCATGAAATTGCTGATAATTCTATCACTTTACGCAAATTTGGCTGCTGTCCCAATGTGTGACTCCGAAAGAAAGACTTTGATTGAAGTGGCTGAAATCGTTGAGCAAAAATATGTGATCGAAGAAAAAGCGATAATGACTGCTGAGGTTCTGAGAAAGTATGCTGGTGCTGAAAACTTAGAGAGCTCTTGTAGTCCAAAAGATGAGTTTTCATCTTTCATCAATTCCATTCTACGTGACACATCTGCAGACCGGCATTTTTACTTTGAAGCTATTTCAAACAATGATGATGGTGATTGGATAGCTAATTGGATAAATGCGGGTAAAGAAAATGGGTATGGTGTTCGTCGAGTAGAAATTCTTGAAGGAAATATAGGTTTAATAAAAATATCATCGTTTTATGAGCTTGAGCTTGCATTTGAGCGAATCAGTGCTGCTTTCGATGTTACGTCAGATACCAGTGGGCTTATCCTAGACTTCAGGGGAAACGGTGGCGGTTCACTTGAAACAGAGAGACCTTTACTGTGGACATTTCTTGATCCGCAGTCTGAATCACCGCTGCTAACATATTCTCGGGATGGCGGCACTAAAGTTACAGAGAAGCCTCCTGTGTTGTGGAAGCACTACGGAACAGATCGGCCACTCGTCATTCTGGTCGATAGACATACTTTTTCTGCACCTGAAGCCATAGCATATATCCTTCAATCTGTTGATAGAGCAACAATTATTGGAGAGAGAACCGGTGGGGGCGCACATATGCTGGGTGAAGGAGTGGATGTTTTTGGGGGCTACAAGCTGCACACTCCTGAAACACGTCCGCTGTCTACTAAAACAGGTGCAAACTGGGAAGTCGTTGGCGTGACACCCGATATCGAAACTACTAGTACACAGGCTCTGAGTTTTGCCTTAAAAAGTATTAGAGACTCGTTGAACCATTCCAAGTGATGGTCTGGATATTTTTTAGTCAAACTCTTATAAAGGATAACTTATGTTTTTTGAAGCCGTGATCACCATTAAAGCGAGAGCCTTCTATTTTTTCTTGCTTGTACCCTTTAGTTTCTTTTTGGTTTCAATCGGCGCTGCGGTGGAGGCTGAAGCTAGACATATTCCAAGTATTATCTCTCTATTGTTGGACAATGAAACTGAACAGTATGATCTTCCGTTTTCGGAGAGGCCATTCGGTGAACTAAAACTAATCGATGAGGTGGATGCAACAAGAATACCCCCCAACTCTGAATACCCAGCAAATGCCAGTGAGGTAAGAAATATTCTCGGGCGTGACGCAAGAATTATTAAACCTAAGGAGGCAGCCTCATTTATTACATACCGAATTGGTAGAGGAAAAGGTTTAAAAGCGCACTCTGCCTATGTTTTGGAGTTCGATTATCCTCAAGACGTATCGCGCTCTATGTTTGTCGCAAACCGCGGCTCCGATTTTATTCGGGGGTTCGCGACCGGTGCCGCTGTCGGTGACTCACGTGCTCAATATGCTCCCGCAACTTTAAGTTCCACAAGTTATCCACTCACTGGTGATTGGGAGATTTATCATCAGTTCTTTTTTCTTCATGAGAGAACATCTGATAGTGCACAGAGGGAGCATCAATGCGCTGACCGTTCCATTCCTCTAAGTGAAGGCTTTGATGTAACCATTTTTCAAGGTCGTAAGTATAATGACCCCAAGTCTGAGGGTATAGCCGTTTCAAAAATTCGCTTATATGAAGTGCTCCGGCCGAAATCTGCTCAGGCTCCAATTTCTTATCCAAAAGATCTTCCTAAACGACATATTTTCTGGCGCGAAGAGATGGCTGACGAAGCTATTTCAAGTGTTGTTGTTGACCGGCGCGCCACTTCTTCGGTAGCCAAGTGGTACGAATTCAAAATGGATATGGGGTTGGTGCTTGGCTTTAATACGGTGGGTAAAGACTTAATGGAGTTCGGTTTCAATCAAGGGTTTGATGGTGAAGATAATCGTTGGATCAATAATTCCCCGCCGCCAAGATCAAACATTTGGAAAGATATCGTTGCATCGGCTGCTGTGCGAAATTTGAGTTTAATGCCTTATTATGAATATGGCGGAAGCGTGGGGCCTCAACAAAACAATAGTGACCCTGGAAACGTTAACAGTCTTGGGACGCAGAGGCGCACTAAAAAACTTTTTTATGGCCAGTATGGGCCGGGTGCAGAGAAAAAAGATTACACCCCTATATGGTGGACAGAGGGTATTTCTGCTGATCTAACTGACCCTGATACGCTCCTAGATTTCAAGCGTGTACTCGATAAGAGTGTTATTAAATACAAAAACCACGCTGAATTTGCAGGAATCTGGCTTCGTACACGCCCGAGTAAGTTGCCGATGAGTTTCTCAGAGCAGACCCTCACGCGTTACAACGCTGACAATCCAGGAAATAGGCGAACACTATTTCAATTGCAAACTAATGCCCAATCACGAGAGTCTTACTATCAATGGTGGTTTGATCAGCGCAAGAACTTTCTAACGGCAATCAGAGATCATATGAGAACTGAATTAAATCAAGATCATGATGAGCAAATTCTCTTTACGCCGTATTCTACTGAACCCTCGCCATTAACCTATCAAATTCTACCAAGTGGAAATGAAAAATTTGTTAAGTTGATTACTGATGATCCGGCTTGGTGGAAAAACTATACCGCTAGCCTCGCCAATGGAACAGCGCTAGGAAGGAGATATCAATATCAATGGAATAGCGCTTCACCTGACCAAGCGTTTAGCGAAAAAATGTATGAAAATGGTGTTTTGAGAAGAGCACCGCTTAGTTTAAGTTTCAATGACACTGTGATCGAGGAAAGGTTTCATGGAATTCCTCCAGCTGATCCTGATAGCTATAATCGAGCCGAAGGTGTGGCCATGACATATTCGTTTGATAATTCGTTGCATTCAGTGGCGAGCGATTCATTTATAAATCGTTTCAGCAATGCTTCAGGTGGTCAGTCATTAGTCCACCATTTCACTTTAAACGAAGATAACGGAAAGTCATATCGTCTTAGGAATCGAGAATGTGACTATACTAGACGCTGGAATGTAGAATTTGCTGACCCCTTCGATGGTGTTGTCGGTTACGTGGCTGCGGCTGTAGAACGAAACGGACCTTATTCAGTGATCAGTGAAGTCAGAGCTCTTGCAAACGGTAATCCAATCAATATTGGATACCTAGAGTCAAGCTCTATGAGTAGGGGTTTTCCAGCTTACGTGCGCCGTTTCAATCAAGCATTGTTGTCATTACCAGCGATTGCTGCCGAGTCTGATTTAAAAATAACATCTAGCTCAGGGGTGGTAGTTAGACGTTACAGTCATGGCAACACGCACTATTTCGCCGTCATAAACCCAACGCTACACCATATCTCTTCAGCAAAGCTCGATTTCGCTACATACGGATTGCCTTACGACCTTTTGAAAAAGCAGCAATACCAAGCGAGTGCTTTTGAGGTTGACTTGTATCCGGGAGAGGTCAGAACTTTCAAGATACTTACCGCTGAATAACTTGTGAACATATCTTTACTTACTAAAAATCTAATTAAAAGCATGGTTATTCGAGGTCTCCTTATTGTTGCTTTCGTTGCTGTATCAGCCACCGTGACTACGACAATCATGGCAGCGGATTCGCGAGAGCAATCTATTTTTTCAAGGCTACAACCTTCCTTGAATCTATTACTTTTAGATGAGGAAGCTAGGCCGATTATTACTTCGCCTGATGCGGGTAAGCACTTAGCGAAAGTACTGTCTGATGAACCCAACTCTGCTCCATTTGGTTACTACATATATCTACCCGATGATCATACGCTTGACCCTCGTAAGCAATCTCCATTAATTTTATTTCTTCATGGCCAAGGTGAAATAGGGAATGGAACTACGAATCTAAGTCGCGTCCTAAGAAATGGGCCTCCAAGAATGATCGAGCGTGGTGAAAAAATAGAAGCAGTTATTGTTAGCCCACAACTGACTATAGGCAGCTGGCAGAAACAAAGAGATGGTATTGACATTCCAGCTGATCTGAACCGCCTTGTTAGGCTGGTTACTGCTCAATACAATATCGATGTAAACCGAATATATATCACTGGCTTAAGCCTGGGTGGTGGTGGGGCTTGGAACTATGCTCGGCTTTATGCAGATGAAGTGGCTGCAGTAGTTCCAGTTTGTGGGGTTGGTACAAGTGGGGTAAATATGAGTGATCTTTCTAATATCGGAGTTTGGGCATTTCATGCATCAGGAGATCGAGTTGTTCCTATAACTAATTCTGTTCGCAATATTAATCGGATTGCTGGAACAGTGATGGGATCTAGTTCAGATCCCATGTCTACGTACCCAGGTAGTGACCAAGACTATGCGGTTTCGCGTGTTGGTGATCAATGGGTTTGGCAACCAGGGCGTTATAACACCACTGGCAAAACACGTTTTACGGTTTTCTCTGGCGCTTCACATAACGCTTGGAGCCGCGCTTACAATCAAGAAGGACAAGCTAATACGCCAATGTGGGAATGGCTTTTTGAGCAGACCCGCCAATAAGATTTGGCTCGCATAAATGGTTGTAAAAAATAATAGAAAAATAAATTTTAAAAATAGATGGCTAATATCATCTTGCCTGTGTTTCTAGTTAAAGTTTGTTTCGCTGAGATGATGTAAATCACTAATTTTAAATAGTTATGAATCATAAAATATCGAAAATATCCGTAGCTGTAGTTTTAATACTTGGGATGGCACTTGCGCTCCCAAGTATTACGCAGGCTGTTAACCGAAATGATATCACTGCACCCGTGCTGTATCTTTTATTAGACGATAGTGACGAAGTAGACAGCATTTCGATTGATCACATCAAAGAGTTTAACGTAATAGGGGAGCCCAATATCTATAATGAGATTAGGCTGGTCCTTGATTCGAATTTATCTTCGGATGAGGTCGAAACAAAATGCTTTAGTGGGTCAACTCTCATACCGCTGAGTGTTAACGCGAGCTATACCATTCAAGCCGCAGATAATGGAAATTATATTCAGTGCTTTCTTTCGAGTTTAAATGGCGGCTTCTCAATCTCAACACCATTCTTGGGGCCAATAAAAAACCGAAATATAGCTAAGACGGATGAGTCGATTACAACAAAGATACTTCATACGATTCCGGCTGGTCAGTTCAATGAAACTACCAAGCCTGTTCGTATTTTAAATTCAACTGTAACTCATAAAGGTGAAACATATTTCGTTTATGTCGATAACAACTTATATCCAATTATTGGAAAAGTAGATAGAGAGGATAATATTACATTGGCAAGGCTTGATCCGGATGATAACTACAAGGTTTTTGAGGAGGGGCATCATCAATTCAGTATTGGTATTGATAGACTTGGCTACATTCATGTCGCAGGGGATATGCACAGCTATACAGGTTTGTCGAAGACACTAGACGAAAAGTTTTTGGCCAAGAAATATCAAGGCCAGAGAATGATGCTGTGGAGAAGTACTCACCCAGAAAATATAAATTCATTTGAATTCGCCGGCCAAAATAACGATCAAGCACCCTCTGGTAGCGGTTTTACTTATGCTAACTTTGTTTCGGGAATGAATGGAGAGTTGTTTTTAAGGGCTAGGATGTCGCTGACCCAAGGAGGCTGGTATCCGGGCAAGAGAGGTTGGGGCTTATATAGGTATAATGCCTCGACACAGTCACCATTTTGGAAGGATATTCATGGTAAAGTTGTGAGCCCTATTTTCGGCGAGGGGGTTACTCCGTATACAACCTTTATCTGGGAAGATAATGGTTATAATAACAGTGGTTATCAAGGATTTGCAGCTGGTATGAAATTTGACGCTAATAATGTTATTCATGTTGCCAGCACGATTAATAATGACAATGCGGCTCACCAAGCAACCCATCTCATATATGCAAAATCAGAAGATTTAGGCGAAACTTGGAAAAAAGCTACCGGCAAAAAAATCGCAGCTCTACCACTGCGAGTAGACCCTGTGCAGGGTCAAGCTGACATCGTCATTAAATATACTGATATCCCTACATTTACACATGGACTATATTCAAGAGCCTTTTTAGCAAATAAACAAAATGGAGATCCCTGTATTCTCTACTCTGGCTTTAGCGCTCCGGAAGTGTATCAGACTCAGCGCTACCAATGCTTCAATCGCGGTACAGGGTCTTGGTCGGTTCCGCTGGTAGAGCCAACTAGAGGGATCGCTGGGACACACGTTATGGAGGATATTAATGGCCTTTCACTTTTTATTCAAAATTCCGGTCAAGGACATGTCCATAGATCTTTCAATTTTTCGAATGGCTATAACTTGTTTCTCCCGGGTAGAAAACAACAGTTTCTTGGTTTAGATGTTCGATCAATTTACGAGAATAATGAATACATCGGTTTTGTTAAAAATCGCTTAACCAAAGATTTAGAGTTAACTAGTCTCAAATTTACTCCAAATGAAAATTTGAAGAAGCCCTTGCCTGATGTGTGGGGCGAACGTTTATATTCAGGTTCTACTGGAGAAAGTTTTGTTCTTAACAGCGTTGTCAACTTGAACGGTACTGGGAGAGAACCTGCTTACGACACAAAGGAAATGCAGTACATTTACCAAAACATTGCCGGAGACGACTTTGATGTAAGAATGCGAGTAAGAAATTTAGACACGAAAGACCAGACAGCTTTTGTTGGCTTTATGATGTCAGAGAATCTTGAGTCAGACAGCAAATTTTTGTCTTTTTATATCAAGCATGGAATGGGTATCGTTAGTGCTCATAACTACTCAGATTCTCTGAAAAAAAATGTACTGCAAACGAATGTGTTTATGAGTGAATGGTTGAGGCTAAAAAAAGTCGGCAATTCAGTGTATGCATATCGTAGTGATAACGGAAAGAAATGGGATTTGCTAAGGAAAATTAAAATTCAGGGATCGCGTATTAATTATGTAGGTTTAATCAAGGGTGCCACTGATACACAAAATCTGTCTAGAATTGATTCGATCCAATTGAGCCGTTTCTAGAAATTCACTCAAAGATGATGGATTAGAAACTTAAACTATGGATGGCTCCCGTAAAAGTATGAAGCGAAAGTTTTAAGGTAGAGATTGAGTTTTAACGCTCGACCTCTTTTTCACGCGCTCAACTAATTTGAAAGCAAAGTAGATCATTTTAAATAATGAAAATGGCCTGTATTGGCCGTATTTTTCAAAGAAAAATTTTCTTTTACACGTTGCTGATATGAATTTCCTGAAAATTAGTGGCTTAGAGATATTTTTATTGCATCAAAAAAAGGTGGTAACAGGGAGTTATCAGTAAAATCGAATTTCAGCTATCTTTTTACTTCATAGCTAAACAGTAAGCACACAATGAAGCATGAAAGCGTTTATAAAACGAATTTGAATTATTCTTTATCAAAACTATCAACAACGATGGCGCCCATCGAAGCAGGCATTGTGATTACAAGTAATCGTTTTAACGCAATCACGGGTTCGTCTAGTATTGGGAATTTATTAAGGCAGAAGAGCGTTAAAGCGACTACCAGGCTTGATAAGCCGTAAGCAATAACTATTCGTATACCATAGCTAAAAAAACGTTCTTTTATATTGCCCTGAAAAACACTTTGATAAGTGTAAAGCGACAAAAAAAATAACGATACAGCTAATAACGTAACTAGGTTTATTAATGGAAGAGTTTCACCTAATCGCCAAGCTTCTTCTGAGAATGAAATAGGCACAGCCAGTATGAATGCGCCAACCATAACTTGAGTTGCATCTTCCCAGTTGAAGTTAATATTAGTTCGCATCTTGGTCATTAACTGAATTGTTCTGGGCTTCTTGCTTTACCTTACCAGCAAGTTTAAATGTAATGAATGTCATAAAACTGAGAGCGATGGCTATTTCAATATGACCTAAGCCGGTAGCAATGCCAACTGCACCGGTCGACCAAATAGCCGCGGCGGTTGAAGTACCACTAACGTGTGACTTGTCTTTTAGAATAGCGCCGCCGCCAATAAAACCAATGCCAGTGATGATTCCGGCAACAATTTTCCCCTGTGCACTAGCGTCACTAAATACGGACATTGCCAGTATTGTGAAGCTACAAGCAGCCATGGATACAAGTGGGAAGGTTCTTAAGCCTGCTGAACGCGCTTTCGTTTCACGGTTCCAGGCTGTGAATATAGGTAGAATGAAAGCGACACTCAGCTGTAGTAAATGCGTATAGAGCTGTTCAAAATTAAGATCAAATATCTGCATGGGCATCTGTTATCAAAAGCTGTTAGTCTTGTGGGTATCATTGTGTCAGAATTTTGAACGTTATTCATTGAGAAGTTTCTGACCATTCAAATCTTTTCTTCAGGGCATGCTCAATGACATCTCTTATTACTCTTGGTTTAATTGGCTTTGTTGGTTTTTTGTGTCAGTGGCTTTCCGCTAAAGTTAAGCTACCTGCGATTTTATTCTTATTACTGTCGGGGATTTTACTTGGCCCCGTTTTTTCAGTTTTTGATCCAAACAGTTTGTTTGGAGATTTGCTCTTTCCTTACATATCACTTTCGGTGGCGGTGATTTTATTTGAGGGCGCCTTAACTCTTAAACGTAATGAACTAAAGGGTATAGCTTCACCAGTTAGGCGAATGGTGACGATAGGGGTAGTCATCAATGCAGGTTTAATGACATTTGCTACCCATTATTTACTTGGTTTGAGTTGGTCATTATCGGCGCTGTTTGGTGCGTTGATGGTCGTGACCGGGCCTACGGTGATTATGCCAATGCTCAAAACAGTGAGGCCTACCCCTAAAATTGCCGATGTGTTGCGATGGGAAGGAATAGTAATAGATCCAATTGGTGCGTTAATTGCTGTTCTCGTCTTCGAATGGATCGCGGTACAAAATGCGGCAGCAGAAGTCAGTGAAATTTTCACCGTCTTTATTGGTACTATCGCAGTTGGGCTTGTGGTCGGCCTCATTGGTGGTTATTTATTGGGGATATTGTTACGTCGCCACCTGATTCCGGAAAAGCTGCATAACTTTGCTTCATTGGCTATGGTTTGTTTTGTTTTTGCAATTTCAGATGGTTTAATGCATGAGTCCGGATTGCTCGCAGTAACGGTAATGGGGATGTTACTTGCAAATATGAAAGACGTACACATTGACTCCATCTTAGAGTTCAAAGAAGATTTAACCGTTATCTTTGTTTCAGCTTTGTTTATTGTGCTTGCGGCGCGCTTGAACATGGATGCCTTTCTTGCACTTGGTTGGGGGGCACTTGTTCTATTGTTGTTTATGCAGTTTGTGGCTCGCCCTGTAAAAGTAGTAGCCAGTTTTTTAGGCTCCGATTTTTCTTGGCGCGAGAAAGCGATGATTGCCTGGGTTGGGCCACGAGGTATTGTCGCCGCGGCCGTTTCATCGGTATTCGCATTGCGCTTAAGTGAATTAGGCGTAGAAGGCGCCGATACCTTGGTACCGCTCGCGTTCTCAATAATTATTGGCACCGTTGTACTTCAAAGCTTAACCTCTCGCCCACTAGCAAAAGCGTTGGGGGTTGCCATGCCAGCCACGCACGGGGCTTTGATTGTTGGGGCTAACCCGTTCTCAGTGGCTATTGCAGATGCGCTTGAAAAGCAGGGCGTACAAACCATTATTTGCGATACAAATTGGGAAGATTTAAAGTTGGTGAGGTCAAATGGTTTGAATACTTACTATGGTAATCCCAGTTCAGAGCATGCAAATATGCACTTAAATATTTCCCCCTATGGTTACATGCTTGGTTTATCAAACCATTTTGAGTACAACGTTACTCAGGCAAATGCGTTTCGAGACGAGTTTGGAACACTGAATGTGTTTACCTTGGCTCCAAACCAAGCACTGAAGAGGTTTAGTAAACATGTTTCTAGCCCGCTTATAAGTGGGCGCATCCTATTTTCTCGACGCTTATCTTATAGAGATATTCGAGATAAAATGAACGCTAACTGTGTTATAAAAGTTACTGAATTAAGTGATGAGTACAGTCATCAAGACTGGCAGCGTGATAATGAAGATGCAACGCTATTACTTAATCTACAGCCAAATGGTGATATTGTATTTAATACGGTTGATCAAAAGATTGAGGCGGATTCAGGCGATAAATTACTGTATCTGGCCGCCCCAAAACATTCTTAGTATTTCAAGTTAGAAATTAATTATTAAGTTTATTGAAACAGTAGCACTAACAGCCCGAGCTGCGCGCAAATTTCCGAGTTTACATTATGGCCGCAACCTTATTATTGATACAAAACCCTGATTCTGACAATGAGGGCTTGGTGTCGCACTTTAAATCCTTACACTATAATTTGCGCAACACCGAAGACGTCAGCTCAGCAATACAACACATAGATGATCATGGGGTAAAACCGAGTGCGATATTAGTTGATATACCCGAAATCAGTGAAACTCAAATGGACATGCTTGAGAGCATTGAAGAGTCACTGGGCATACATGAATGGGTATTTTTAACTTATGATTTAGAGCAAAGCCTCTCTGAAAGACTTGAGGAATTGAGTTATCGCAGTTTACGGCAACCATGTTCGTACAAGCGGATTGAAATTGCGGTCAAGAAAGCTGTCCGTTCTACTATTGTGCGGCGGCGTTTAGCTCAGTATTCATCATCCAATCTTCAACGAAGTAGCTTTGAATCTATTGTTGGGCACAGTGACGTTATTGTTGAACACAGGCGTGTGCTTGAAGAGCTATCAAAGGTGCCAATGAGCACGTTGATGATCAAGGGTGAAACAGGGACTGGTAAGGGTCATGCTGCAGGCATCCTGCATAGTAATGGACTTCGACAAGAATACTCGTTTATTGAAATGAATTGTGCGGCGCTTCCACAAGAGCTGGTTGAATCGCAGCTTTTTGGTCATGAATCGGGAGCATTCACTGGGGCAAAAGGGCGGCACCGTGGTTTGTTAGAACAAGCTGATTGCGGCACTTTGTTTTTGGATGAAATTGGCGAAATGCCATTAGACGTTCAAGCTAAATTACTTAAAGCGATAGAAGAACAGAGCTTTAGGCGAGTTGGTGGTGAGCATGAAATTGAAGTTGATGTACAAGTGTTTGCTGCCAGCAATCGAGACCTTCAGCAAATGGTCGTTGACGGTGAGTTCAGAGAAGATCTGTATCACCGCCTCAATGTATTTGAAATAACCGTACCTGCGTTGCGTGAATATAAATCTGATTTGCTGGAATTGGTGCCAGCAATTATTGCCGATTTTAACTCTCAAGCCGGTAAAAACGTTCGAATAATACCTGATGACGCTTGGGCTGATCTAATGGATTACGACTGGCCGGGTAATGTGCGTGAGCTCAGAAATGCATTAGAGCGTGCGGTATTGCTATCGAAAAATGAAACACTCAATTCCTGTTGGTTAAAACTTAACAACACCTTGCTTGAAGAGCAGCTAACTGATATCGAGAGCGGCGATGAGCAAACAGTATCAGATGAGCCAGCGCTTGATGACAACATCACACAACTGCAAATTGTAAAATCTAATGTGGTGAGCTTTGAAATTGATGGGTCGATTTCATTAGAGGAAATGGATCGAAAAATCATTGAATGCGCTTTAGATGTGTCACAAAACAACATTACTAGAGCGGCTGAATTACTGGGAGCTACCAGAGAAACCTTACGCTACAGAATTCAAAAGTACGAATTAGATATTGGCACCTAAAAGCCATTGGGTTGCAATATGAGACCATTGGTGGTTCTCAACCAGTGGCAGTTTAAATCCCCCAATATTTTTCACCGACTCAATAACGATTCGATATCAAAAGATACCGACTACACGAAATTGCATTCGATTTAATTTTTAAGTTATTGATTTTTAATCATAAAAAATCAACTCCGTTCTCTCTGTGTAGTTGGCATGCGTATTGCTTTTAAAAAAGTGACTATGCCTACTTTTATACGAAATCCATCAAAACTGTTAATCACTCTGGATAACATACTTCGGTTGTTTATTGACTCAACGGTATTCCACCCTGTGAGTTTTCCAACGCAGTGTCATCGTTTTTTGATGCTTTCGCAGATATTCAATAAACGGTTTTATTTTGTAACTCACCCAATCACAGAGCTTTAGATCAAAACTATTATGAAATACATTTTTCACTCTTTCTTAGCTGTTTTAATTGTTACTTTTATTCCTTGCCCAGTCTTTGCTGATGAGCAAAGCAGTAAAGAGATTACGGCCGTCAATTCAACTCAACAGTCGCTTAAAGATGAGCTAAATGTTGAAGCTGTTGAACAGTTGCGTGATATTCAATCTTCGCTTGATGCTAAAATTTCAGAGAGGAGGTCGCTAAGGCTAAAACTTAAACAAAGCTCTGAAGCACAACAAGAACAGCTGAAAGCGGAGTTAGAGAGCTTAGCAATAGACATAGAGTTATTAGAAAAAACCTTTGAACAAATTGCTATCGGAGGTATTGATTTATCCGTATTTGGAGTGGAAGAAGGTAAGTTCAATTGGCGGGAGGAATTACTTACTATTGTTAAACCACTTATCGAAAATGTTAAAAGTTTAACTGAAAAGCCAAGAAAAATTGAGAACCTCCGCCGTGTGATTTCTGATAAAGAGGCAGCTCTGCAAGCTTCGTTAGAAGCCATTAGTTCGGTTAAACAATTATTAAACGAAGCTGACTCGAAAACAGTGAGCCAGAAATTGGCTGCTGTGCAACAAGACTGGGAGAATAGACGAGTAGATTTAGAACGAGAAATCCAGCTGGCAAGTTATCAGTTAGATAGCCTTGAAGGTAAAGACATTTCATGGATGGAGATTTTAAAACAAAACCTGTCTGACTTTGCGTCTGGTAGAGGGCTCACATTAGTATTTTCATTTGCGGCCGCGTTCGCAGTACTGGGTTTAATGAAAACTTTTTTGTGGCTAATTCGAAAGCGCACAAAACAAAGTTCAGGCAACAGCGTTAAAACTCGTTATCGATTGGCGGCGTATGGTTACCGTTTACTTACTGGTATATTAATCGCAGTAGCGGTTATGTTGGTCTTGTATTTTCGTCAAGATTTATTGCTGCTGGCTGTTATGGTGGTGGTGTTTATAGGGCTTGCGCTGGCGTTAAAAAATCTACTACCAAAATATATAACCGAAGGGCGTATTTTACTTAATGTAGGCGGTATTCGTGAACGAGAAAGAATTGTTTACAACGGCATACCATGGAAAGTTAATTCAATTAATGTGAACTCTAGGTTTGTTAATCCTGAGATACAAGGCAGCATTCGCATTCCAATTAGCCACATGCATGACATGATCTCACGGCCTTATAACAATGAGCCGTGGTTCCCCAGTTCGGAAGGTGATTGGGTCTTAGGTGAGGATGGAAATCCTGAGCAAGTTATAAAGCAAACTATTGATGTGGTTGAGCTGCGAGATTTGAACTCTATTTCTTATACAATGCCGACAGCTGAATATTATGAGCGTGGGTTCCCAAATATAAGCCGCGCAGACGCTTTTCGCATAAGTGTGTCATTTGGGATCGATTACGCCACTCAGACGGTGTCTCCAAGCGTTATCGAAAATGCTTTCAAAGAGGGAATAGAGGTTTCATTTAAAGACACAGAAATTGAGCCTCATGTCATAGCTATCGACGCCGATTTTCATTCTGCAGGTGACTCTTCATTAAATTATTTAATGTTGGCCAAATTCGATACGCAGGCCGCGCAATATTACAATAAAATAAAACGCCGAATTCAACGTGCTTGCGTTATGGTATGTAATGAACACGGTTGGGGAATACCCTTTCCGCAACTCACAGTGCATCAGGCTAACGTTAGTGATGACAAAGCTGGAGAATTCGATGATATTAAAAAAAGCAATAGTTAACGTAATTCTAAAACAACAACATACAATTCTTGTTGTTCTAGCCTTGATGTTGTCCGCTTGCTCATCCCCTGATGAACAAGATCGCCAACTTGGTCTTATTGAGGTAGACGCGCCCATCAATAAGACCGCTATCAGCTTTGAAAATCAGGTAAAACCCATATTCGATTCACGCTGTGTTGCCTGTCATGCTTGTTATGATGCACCTTGTCAGGTCAAGTTAACCGCCCATGCGGGAATTGAGAGAGGCACGACCAAGCAACGGGTTTATCAACATAAAAGCCTGAAAGAGGGCAAATTAAGTCGTTTGTTTTTCGACGCTAAGAGCGAAAGCCAATGGCGAGAACAAGGGTTTGACTCAATATTGAATTCTCCGGCAGCAAGCGACTCTTCTAGCCAAGCACAACGCTTTTCATCCTTACTCGGTATGCTTGAATTAAAGGCAAAAGAGGCGCCAATCCGCTCTGGTGACGCTTACGAAGTCCCTATTGATGACAGTCAAGAGTGGCAGTGTGCGAGTAATCACTCAGAGTTTATGAATTATGCCCATGATTATCCTCAACAAGGCATGCCTTATGCCTTGCCTTCTTTAAATGAAGAACAGGCAAATTTATTATCTGATTGGGTAAAACAAGGAGCTAATGATGACACTGACTACAGTTTAACTCCGAAGGAGAAAAAGTTAATTAATCAATGGGAAACATTGCTCAACCAACCAACTGTAAAATCACAGTTAATAGCAAGATATATTTATGAGCACTTATTCCTTGCCAGTCTCTATTTTGGTAATGGTGAGCCTGGTCGATACTTTCAACTGGTTCGGTCTTCTACTAATGTTGGCGAACCTGTTGATGTCATCGCCACACGTCGCCCATTTGATCACCCAGGAGTAGACAAAGTCTATTACCGACTTCGTCTAAATAAAGAAACAACGGTGGCTAAAACACACATGCCATATCGTCTAGACGAGGCAAAGTTTGATAAATGGCAGCAGTGGTTTTATCAAGCCGATTTTGATGTGACCACCTTACCGAGCTACGACATAAAAACTGCATCAAACCCGTTCATCACTTTTCAAGAATTACCCGCTGAGTCACGTTATCGCTTTATGTTGGACGAAGCCAATTATACGGTTAAGGGATTTATAAAAGGTCCTGTTTGTAAAGGGCAATCGGCGGTTAATGTTATTAACGAGCAATTTTGGGTGTTTTTTATCGACCCTGAATATCAATCAGGCCCTGAGATGAATGCGTTTCTAACTTTGGCGCAAAATAATTTAGATTTACCTGCAGAGAAAGAAGACACGCTAGACCTATTTGATTCATGGGATGAATTTGCCGACAAAGAGCAGGCGTTCTTAAAACAACGCCGTGAGTTTCTTAAACGTAACGTCAATGACGAAGGGGCTTTTAATATCAATGTCTTATGGGATGGCGACGGCACGAATAGTAATGCTGCTCTGACGATATATCGACATTTTGATAATGCGACTGTACACAAAGGGCTTTCCGGTGCAAAACCCAAAACAGTTTGGGTCATCGATTATCCGCTACTTGAGAGAATTCACTATCTCTTAGTGGCCGGTTACGATGTGTATGGCAACATTAGTCACAACTTATTGTCTCGAATTTACATGGATTTCTTACGCATGGAAGGGGAGTCACTCTTCTTGCTTATGTTGCCCCATAAACAACGTATTGATCTTCGTAAGCATTGGTATCGTGGAGCGGACAGTCGAATCGAAAACTTTTTGAGCTTAACCGATTTAAACCAAGCATTAGAACCGGCGATTGAAGAACGTACAAACATCGCAAGTCATAAAGCAAAAGACCAATTATTAAATGAAATTGAAAAACAGTTATCAGCGGTTGTTTCATCACGTTTCGATATAACCAATCCGGCATACCAATACCCCAAAGATATGATCAACATATTCTTGCAATTACAGGCCCTACAAAGCGCGTCTTTTGATTATTTGCCAGAAGTGACGATGATAGAAATTGAAGCTGAGGGTCAACAGTATTACCTTACAATGCTTAAGAATCGGGGACATTTGAACAACACATCCATTTTATTTGAAACGCTTACCATCGAACCCGATGAAACCAGCTTGACAGTATTGCCTGGCATGGTTGGGCCCAGGCCCAATGCGTTTATGACACTTGATATTAGTCAAATCAGCGATTTTAGCCGACAGTTACAAAGCCTGGAAACGGATGAAGACTACCGATTACTGTTTGACGTTTACGGTTTACACCGGACTGATCCGAATTTTTGGGCCGTGTTTGACCGATTCGATCATGGTTTTAAAAAATTCAGTAATATTGATTATGGTGTTTTAGATTTAAATAAGCTGGAAAACCACTAAAGCAAAGCATCTTATTTATGGCTCGAAACCTTTTTCTAGCAAAACTAACTGTCCTTTTATTTGCTGATTTCTTGACCAGCTGATCCAGGATTATGGCTGGCTTCAGCACGACTGTTGTTAGTTGCACCAGATAAATCCGTGTCTTTCAAAAAGTCACTAGTCACTCGGCTGGCTTCTGCGGCTAGTAGGCTTAATACCATGGCTTGAGTTTGAGAAAAAAAATCAGACAAAAACGAATTGCTTTTAACCTCAACGTTTATGTTTTCGGCGTTTATCGGGTCAGCATTATTGGAGTCGGTTTTAACGCTTTGTGGTGGTGGATTTTTCATGGTTTGCTTTTTAGTAGCCCCCATTGTTAGCCAACCAGTAATCGCACCTGCCGCAAAAGAAGAGGCGAGTGTCGTGCCCGATGTTGCGTTTTCATGCAAGGCTTGCTTAGCTCTAACCATGCTGTCTCGCAACGCAGTGCGTTCGCTCTCTGCTCTTTGCCGGCTTTCACGTATTTCGTTTCTTAGTTCAAAAATTTTCATAATAGTCGATGATTTTTTTTGTGTTTATAATTGCCCTAATTATTTGATATTCCCTCAATTTTTATGCTTCTCAGTAAGCTTAAGGCAATATAGGTTGTTGGTAAAAGCAATAATAGGTTCATCAAGGCGACACACAAACTTGCTGCCCAAGTGCTCAGGCCTGCTATGGCAATTAACCAAGAGGCAGCGGCAAAGCAGGTTAAAGCCCATGTCGAGCAAATTAATATAATGGCGATAATGGAAAGCATTGCCACTAAAATAATATTAGCTAAGGCGAGTTTGGCCTCGGCGACGACAAGCGTCACCAAGGCCGAAGCGTAACCGACAGCATATTTGTATGCTTCATTCGTATGTTGCAAAAATGAAAAATCGACAGATTGATCTTCAGTCATGTTTTTGTCTTCACTCAAGTGTGTCACCTAAACAATTGTGGTTGGATAGTCGTGTCAGACGTGTGTGGTTTACTTTCGTAGCAGCGCAGCGGCAACGATACCTGCGCCAAAGGCGATACCGATCGATTTGAGCGGGTTTTCATTTACATAAGAAACCACCTTATCCTGAGCATTACCAGAAGCCTCTTTTACTGAATCTATTGCTTCTTCAGCGCGCTCTTTCACCTGGTTAGAAGCTTGGCTTGCCTTTAGCTCTGCTTTTTCAGCTGCGCTTGCCGCTTTGTCTACTACATTGTGTGCTTTCTCAGCTACGTCTTTAATGTTGGTGTTTCGTTTACTCAAAATTATTCTCCTATTTAGTTAAGTTAATTAGTTAAGTTAAAAATATTGATGTTTGAGAGTTGCCGCTACGTTAAATAAATTAATTTTTTGAACGGTCATGCAATTAATGTTAGCTCTCGATTAAGTATCAGCAAACATCGTGCCAAAGTTTTAAATTGGCTTAAACAAATGCGTGAGGGCGAATTTCTTTTTAACTATTTCAAATACTGGTTGCTTACCACCAATGAATTGGGGGTTATCCACAAACGGCGTGGGTTTTGCCCAAATGCAGATTGTGAGTGACGTTAGAAAGGATTTAGTAAACTGAAAAGATAAAATAAAAATATTTATAAAACAATATCTTATGTTCTTTTCAATCCAAAAATGAAAGAGTTGGCACGGTATCTGCTTAGTGTAATTTGAGCAGAGAGTAATGAATTGTTTTGCTCTTACATGATCAACATCTTATACAGGAGATAAACATGAACTTAGAAATTCTTAAAGGTAACTGGAAGCAACTTAAAGGCAATCTTAAGTCTAAATTTGGTGAGTTGACCGACGACGAGCTAATGCAAGTAGAAGGTGATATTGATTCACTGTCTGGTGTCGTTCAAGAAAAATACGGCATTACTAAAGAAGAAGCTGAAGAACGAATCGATGAATTTTTGAAAGAAATTTCTTAATTGGATAAACCAACTTATCGCAACCCTATAATTTATTACGGAGGCTTTCCATGTTTAATTGGGCACTTATTTTCTTAATTATCGCTATCATCGCCGGCGCTCTTGGTCTTTCAGGCATTGCTGGTACTGCATCGTCAATTGCATACGGACTGTTTGTGGTTGGCATTATTTTTGCAATTTTTTTGTTCATCACAGGCAAAAAAAACAAACTGTAATTTGTGAATCAATCATCAGATAACCTTAACTACGGAGAAAAAATGACAACCCCCAACATTAATGCTGCATTAAAAGAAACAACAACCAAGTCTGGTATAGAGCGTGATGAGCGTTTGGAGTTGAGTGAGCAACTTGGCTTAATCTTGGCCACCAGCTATGCACTTTATTCTGAGACTCAAGGCGTGCATTGGAATGTTGTCGGACCAATGTTTTACAGTGTTCACAAGCTAACCGAAGAGCAGTATGTGGATTTAGCCGATTCAATTGACGAACTCGCTGAACGAATTCGTGCTCTTGGGTTTAAAGCGCCAGCCGGCTTGCGCACAATGTCTGAACTTTCTTATATCGATAGCAATATTGACTACACCAACGCTGTTGAAATGATACAGGTATTGGTTAACGACAATGAAACGCTTAGCCGAAAAATACGTGATGTAGTCAAATTGGCTGAAGCCCACGATGATGTAAAGACAGCTGACCTACTGACTGAACGAATAGGTCAGCATGAAGAAAACGCCTGGATGTTAAGGTCGCTGATCGCTGAATAAGCACCTTTAAATTGGATAAGCACCTTTAAATTGGTAGGCAACGTTGAGCGCCTACCAATTAATCTTAACTACTTTTTAATAACCGAGGCATATAATGGCTAGATCTAGAAATGGCAAAATATTTATCAAAGGCTTTTTATTCACGTTGCCAATCCTTTTGACTATTACGATTCTTATTTGGTTGGTCAGAACTACTAACGGTTTTTTATCACAACCACTGATGGCATTATTACCTGAGTCCTTGCATTTTCCAGGCATGGGTATTGCTGTTGCCATAGGAATAATTTATTTGGTTGGGTTAGCAATTCATGAACGAATTTTGCGTTTTTTCTTTCAATGGCTTGAAGAAGCATTGCGTCGCATCCCTTTGGTGAATGTCATATACAACAATATTCGGGAAATGACCGATTTTGTGTCGGGTGAAAAAGACGATGAGTTGGAACGCGTAGTGTTAGTTGATATGCAAAATGGAGCAAAGCTTATCGGTTTTGTTACGCAGAAAAACGCAGACATTTCAGAGAACTCAAAAGAACAACTCAGTGCGGTCTATTTACCAATGAGCTATCAAATGGGCGGGTATTTGGTTTATTTACCAGAGTCAAAATTAGAAACTCTTGAAATTTCAAAACAAGAAGCCATGCAGCGTATTCTTACTGCGGACATTGGTGGCAGAAGTAAGGCTGCATAGTCACTCTAATGTCTATCGAGCAAAGTAAATTGCCGTACCGGTACGATGAAATGCAACCATTCCTGTCAAGTCAGAACCTGATGTTGCATCACGGTAAATTACAGAAACAACAATATGATAGGTTAAATGAATTAATTGATAACACTGTTTTTTCCGATAAAAATTTAACTGAAATTGTAAAGACATCGGAAGGCGAGTTATTTCTTCATGCAGCAGAAATTTGGAATCACAACTTTTTTTGGAAATGCCTTAAACCTAAGTCTTGCAACCAACCCATCTTGCCTAACCCTGATTTATTAAAGGCGATAGAGAGCAATTTTGGTAGTTTTGATGAATTCAAGAAATTATTTAAAGCGTCTGCACTGTCTAGTCATGGTTCCGGTTGGACGTGGTTACTTAAAGAGGCCAGTGGCAAATTAGTTATTATCAATACAAACGTAATCACCACACCAATATTAGATGTAAATACATTTCCATTACTGAATATCGATGTTTGGGAGCATGCTTACTACATTGATTATCACGAATGTAGAAAACAATATTTAGAAAACTTTTGGAACGTCGTTAACTGGAACTTTGTGAGTAAAAACTACGCACAAAAAGTTCCGCAACAATATAATTTTTAGACTGAAAAATTGACAATGAAAATCACACAATACTTAAATTCGTTATTGGTTACTTTTGTAGTGTTTGTATCAGCAACTTTTAATGTGCAAGCTCAATCAATTAATGAATGCTTGAAACGCGTAGTTGTTGGTGCGAGTGTTGATACTACGGTTGGAGACTTACATGCTTTGTGTGTTGCCGAAATTAATAATGGAAGCACTGTAGATACCAACACCGAAGAACGCCTGGCTGCAGAGCGGGTAGTGATGGAAAACCCATGGACGCTGCTGCAACATAAGACTAATTATGTATTACCGGTTGCCTACAACTTTAAGTCTGAGAACATAGATGTCGAGAGCGTGCCCGGAGATGCTCGTGAATTAGACGCGACAGAGTTCAAGTTCCAACTAAGCTTTAAAAGTCTACTATGGAACAGGCCGTTTGATACTAATGCTAGGCTTTACGCAGGCTACACAAATACATCGTGGTGGCAGGCTTATAACAAAGACGAATCGAGCCCCTTTCGGGAGACGAATCACCAACCAGAATTGTTTCTTGATATACCATCGGGCCTGCGATATGCCGGTTGGGAATTGGCTAATCTACGTTTAGGCATAAATCACACGTCGAACGGCCGTTCCGGAGCGGCATCGCGAACATGGAATAGAGTCTACGCTGAGCTGATGATTAGTAATGAATTTAATGAAATCAGATTTAAGCCATGGAATACTATTTCTGATATCGAAGACAATCCAAACATTGATGAGTTTAGTGGTAAATTTCAACTAGAAGGCCTGCATCACATAGGCAAACACACCCTAAACTGGAAAGCACGCCATAACTTAGAGAGTGAAAGTCGTGGATCTGTGGAGTTTGATTGGAGCTTTCCTATTGCTGGCCGTGATGATTTACAATTCTTCGTACAATACTTTGACGGTTATGGAGAAAGCTTGATTGATTTCGACATAAAGAGCCAACGTCTAGGTCTGGGTTTTAAGTTAGGAAACTAATCACTCATTAGTTCGTATTTGACAGTTTTGTTGTAACTATTTGGTATATCATTTTAGCGTGTTAAGGTTGTGTGAATGTCATGAGATACTGTGTATTCGTGACTGTGTTTTGAAAAAGAGGATACAGTGATAGCATTTGAAAGTGCCGTTTTATCGCAGACAGAAAGTAAAAATACTTAATACCGAAAACCCGAAGGAAATTCGCCATGGTTGATATTACCCCTGCTTTTGTTCATCACTATGTTCTTAATGGAGACAGAACAGGTGATGAAATTGAGCCTGGCCAACATCATCAAACAGAGCCCGATGAAACAATATGGCTACACATTGATTTAAGTGATCCGGCGGCGCAATCTTGGCTTGAAAATAGTGCTGAGTTAGAAGCGGCAACGGTAAGTTCTTTAACTGCAGAAGAAACTCGCCCGCGGTCATTCAAGGGTAAAAATGGCTTAATGGTGATTCTGCGTGGTGTTAATTTAAACCCCGGTCACGACCCTGAAGACATGGTGTCAATCAGACTTTGGGTCGAATCTAAGAGAGTAATTTCGGTTAGCAGGCGCTCCATCGTTTCTTTAGATGATATTGTCGAGGACCTATCCTCTGGAGATGGACCGAAAAATTCAGGTGAATTTTTAACTCAACTAGTCGACAAATTGGCAAATAGAATTGGCGATTTTGTGAACACCTTAGATGACGAGTTGAGCCATGTTGAAGAAAATATTGAACAAATGGAAGCCACCGAAATAAGACACTCGCTAGGTTCTTTTCGCAGACAAATTGCAACTGTAAGACGCTACTTAGCTCCTCAGAGAGATGCTCTAGATCGGCTTAATCATATTGATACTTCGTTACTATCAGAACGTGAGCGAATGCGCCTTCGTGAAGAATCGGACCGTGTCTCACGCTATTTAGAAGATTTAGATTTAGCTCGAGAAAGGGCTGTTGTATTGCAAGAGGCTTTTTTATCGCAAATTGCTCAGCAACAAAACAGCCGTATGTACGTTCTTTCTATTGTTACAGCGATATTTTTACCTCTGGGTTTTATCACTGGATTGCTAGGTATTAATGTAGGAGGCTTGCCTGGAGTGGAAAGCCAGATTGCGTTTTGGGTTGTTGTATTGCTGTTAATTGGGCTAGCTGTGTCAATAGTGATTGGCTTTAAAAAAATGCGATGGATGTAAGGTCAATATAAAAATTTTACTCAGCTGGCAAATGGTGCACGGTTAATTGCGGGAACGGAATTCCCCAATCATTGCGGTTACATGCTTCTACGCATGCCTGTTGAATAACACGCTTTATTCGGTAATAGTGTTTTGATGCAATAGAATCGATATGCGCGATTATAATATAGTCAAGCGACGACTCGCCCGCGTTAGCGAACTCAACCCGAACATCTATTCGGTCCGTATCCAGAGACGCCGCAAGCAAAAACTCCGAGACTACTTCTTTTAGAACCAAAGGAACGTCAGTTAAACACTTTTTCTGTAGTTCGTATCCAACGCCGAATGTGCTGGTAATTCTTATTCGTTTCGACTTCGTGAGATTGACAACGCCCGATGAAAAATAGGTTGGTGTGGGTACAAGCTTGTTGGTGCCCTGTGCGCTTTGCAGTTCGACCACAACGGGGGTTTGACGAATGACTTCGTACAAATTATCGTCATTATCCACCACCCAGTCACCGATAGAACTTGGGAACCATTTCTCTTCCTTAACGGGTCTAGATACCATTTCTTTGATATCAGACATTGGAAGTCTCAACACACCTTGAATATAGGGGTTGGTCAATTTGGAAAAAATATTGATGGTGGCAACTCGCCATGGCACACCATCGATCACAACTTGTTCTTGCTCTCTAACGCTGCCAATATTTAATAGCAATCTACTCTCAGCAACAAATTGAGGAAGAAAGCTTTTTAGCCCAAGAGCACCAGCGAAAAGTAATGCCAACGTAATGATAAGTAACAGTATGTCGCCGCGGACGAAGAAAACGGTCAAGATACCAATAACAATCAGCGCAACGGTTAATAGTCGTCGAGCATAGGCAACAATGCGGTAAGTTGTGCGGCGTTGGTGTTTTATTTTTGCGCTACTTACTCGATCTATGAGCTTATGAAATCCAGTCAGTACAGCCCAAATAGCAATCGATACAAGCACCGCCAACGCGATGGTTACTCCTCTGTCTTGAAAGAAGGCAACGGTTGATTTTTTTAAATCGACCAACCAATTACTGTCTGAGTTTGATAGGCTTTCAAGCTGAAAAACCGCAAGTTGTTTTTCACTTTCTGCGTTTTCTTTTATACGTTGCCATTTACTCTGAACTGACTGAAGAATCCGTTTTTGGTTTGTTGATGGGTTGTTCTCGATCAACTTTTCTATCGAAAGCAAGGCTTTCTCAGATCGAGACAATGTTGCTTCTTGCGATGCAATTATTTGACGTAGATTTTCTTTTTTTCGAGGCTCTTCCGTCAGCCCCCGGAGGTTTTCCAATAAAGGTTTAATTGCTAAGGTTAATTCTTCTTGCCAAGTAAGTTCTGGTTCATCTTTTGAATTAATTTCTAAGTCAATATAACCGACCGCCAGCTGTTCAAAGCTTTTATTTAATACTTCTAACTGTTGAGTTGTTACATCAATTTCACTGTCTAAATCTGGATTCGTACCAGTCTTAGGGCTTTTTGATTTGAGCTTTTGTAACTCCTTTCTCTTTTCAATAATCGATTGACTGAGTTCATCAAGTTGTTGGCTCAATTCTTTTTCAACACTCAAAGAAACTTTATCAGCCCTGTCGACTTGTGGTGCTTCGTTATCGCCTTGTGCATTTGCAGAGTAAGGGGAAACGGTAGCGCTTAAGAACGCCACAACAAGCACTTGTCTGAGTGTTTTTTTATTTATAGTCATTTTTTGAATATTTTCGGTAACTGTAAATCAGTCATATCGAGTTAAGCAACAAGCAGCTATGGCTTTGACATCGCAAGTTTAAAAGAAAGAACGATAAACCTTTGCTGTGTGTATTAAAACTCTGTGCGTGAGATTTTTATATAATGAATGAAGTCTCACTAAGGAGCAAAGGTATGAGCCAATTTATGGTTCTATTTTTAGTTTACCGGTCATTTGAAAATACAAAGATGCGTCCTTGCAACAAAAATGCGTTTGACGTTGCTCTGGTTAACGTCTTATTTGTAGATTTTATAAAAAGCCCCCCCCATACAATATGCAATGGGGGAGACTAAATCGTAGATAATCTAGAAATGAAAAAAATGACAAAAAACCACTTAGTCACAAGGGTAATCAACCTTAAGCGAGCGATAAACGTTTTCCGCGAGCTCAACTGAGTTTCTCTTAGAATCTTTGACGTGTTCTAAGGTTTCTTCGGCTAATTCCAGCACTGTTCGATCGTCGGGTAAACAAAAGCCAGCTAACGCTGTTGGTGAGGTCGCACGTGTTCCCAAACGGGTTCGAATTGCACGCTCAGCGTAACTAGACTCGATTTTTTCTATGGATTCTATAATAGCCGTATCAGTCAGCAGTGCGCCTTGAATAAAGCCTTTTATAAAAGAGCGACATGCCGACATTGCTCCTGCATTGTCAGAACATTGATGCCGCCCAGGTTCACCAGAATCTATAGCGATAATTTTAGAATCCAAGTCAGCTTGCTGCGCTTGCGTTATTGTGGTGATTGCCATCGCGACAATGATTATGATGTTACTAGCTATACACTTTTTCATGGTTAAACTCCAAGGTTGAGTGGGTTTGCGGCAGCGTGTTTTGTGATGCTTTTAGAACGACTATCGCAACCATTGCCGAAGCTAAGGAACCAATTAATACGCCGAGCTTCACGGTTGTTTGATAGTTTAATCCTTGATTTTCAAAGGCGAGCGTGCCAATAAATAGACTCATCGTGAAGCCAATACCGCATAGCAGTGACACACCGTAGAATTGAGGCCATGTTGCACCTTCAGGCAGTTCAGATATCTTAAGCTTCGTTGCTAACCAACAAAGCCCAAAAATTCCAATCTGCTTGCCGACAAAGAGGCCCAGAGCAATGCCCATAGTGATCGGGCTGGTTAAATCTTCTACGCTGATATTACCTAAATTGATTCCCGCGTTGGCAAATGCAAATAACGGTAGCACTAAAAATGAAATCCAAGGGTGTAGTCCATTTTCGGCTGCTGGCAACATGTGGTCGCCATGCTGGTTTTTGAGTTTTAGTGGAATAAACCAAGCTATCGCAAACCCGGCCAGAGTTGCGTGTACACCTGATTTTAAAACGGCAATCCAAACAATGAGCCCGACAAGAACATAAGGCGAGAGAATGTTTACTTTGAATCGATTTAATAGAAATAATACAGCTAAGCCGAACAAGCCAATGAACAGAGACGTGGACGATAGTTCAGCGGAATAAAATAAAGCAATTATCACAATCGCGCCTATATCATCAAAAATAGCAACGCTTAGTAAAAATAGCTTTAATGACAGAGGCAGGCGGGTTCCAAACAGACTGAAAACACCTAAGGCAAACGCAATGTCAGTAGCGGATGGTATTGCCCAGCCACGTAGGCCAATGGCGTCATTAATATTAAAGAATACATAAATGAGGGCAGGGAATACAATGCCCGCTACGGCGGCTATGCCAGGCAACACAACCTGCTTAGGAGAGGATAAATTGCCATCAAGAATTTCGCGCTTTATTTCTAGGCCTATAAGCAGAAAGAATAAAGCCATTAAGCCATCATTGACCCAGAGTAATAAGGGTTTTGCAATCTCTAACCCTCCGAAAACTACTTCAACCGGTAATGCTAGAAAGCTTTCATATAGCTCACTGCCTGCAGAGTTGGCGAGTATCATTGCAATGGCCGCGGAAAAGACCAAAAGGCCACCGCTGAATGATTCGTGATGAATGATTTTTTGGATGTTCATTAGATCCTCATAATGTAAGAACCTAAAGTATGAAGCAAAAGGATTGAAATTTAATTCGAGCTAAATTTAATTATTATCAGGTTTTATCGAAAAATTTTCACAGTCGTTGTAATATGTATAAATGAAACAGCTAAACTTTAATCACTTACAGTATTTTTACGCAGTTGCAAAAGAGGGGTCAGTTACCCGGGCGGCGGAAGTCATGCACGTAACTCCGCAAACCGTTAGTGGTCAGCTGGCTACATTTGAAGAATATATTGGTGCACCTCTGTTTGAGCGTCATGGTAAGCGTCTAGAACCAAACAGCCTTGGTCAAATGGCGTTGCGTTACGCAGACGATATTTTTAATCTTGGCAATGAGCTGTCGCGCACCTTGGGATCTCATGATGTCGGTAAACTCGCTAATTTTAATGTTGGCATTGTTGACGCAATACCTAAAGTAATGGTGTTTGAAATGCTCAATGATTGTTTCGACTTAGACAGTCGATTCATTTTAGAGTGTCATGAAGGTGACTTATCAGCGCTGCTTCCTGATTTATCGATTAATAAGCTGGATTTAATTATTTCTGATCAGCCATTGCCAACCACCGTCAGTGTCAGGGCTACCAGTCATTATTTAGGTCAATCTGGCGTGACTTTTTTCGCAGCTAAGGATAGATGTGATCAATACATAAATAACTTTCCTTATTCATTGCATCAGGCCCCGTTTCTAATGCCAGGCAGAGATTCAGCTCAGCATCGGAATTTAGCATCTTGGTTCGTTGAATCTAAAATTACACCCAAAGTTGTTGCTGAATTTGATGACAGCGCTCTACTCAAGTTTTTTGGTCAAATAGGGCGAGGGATTTTCTGCGTCTCAAGTGCCGTAGAGCAAGACGTCTTAGAGCAATTTGATGTGGCTGTTATAGGAAAAATCGATTCGGTTTCAGATCGTTACTACGCGATTGCACCCGAAAGAAAAATTAAACACCCGGCTGTAGCTTCGGTATTAGCATCGGCTGAAAAGCTACTAAAAGACTAATTTCGCAAACTCAAAACAGTGCTAGAAAATTTAATACAGCTTAAGGAGAGTGAGTGAAACGGAATACGAATTAAGACTTCAGACCGTAATTTTCGTGCACGAACGAATGCTCAGTGAGGTATGAGCAATACAAGCCTTTTCATTCAATCATGATGTCAAGCTTGTTGTTCCGTTGTTGCTCAAACCTTATTCATTGCGAGTTTGGAACCAAACTCGCAATGAAGTGATCGCTTAATTGTGTGCTTGAGCGGCACTCGAAAATACTGATAACGATTATCGAGCTGCTTCAGTGTCAGTGTAAGCGACTAAACCCAACAAGACTAAGGTAACTATAAGCATGATTTCCATTTTAATTTCCTCTTGGTTAAGTTGATATGCTTATGCTATTCAAAGTTGGGTATAAAAAACGTCTAAAAGCGTAACTTGTTATTTCGATGTTAACGTAAAAATAATCAGTTATTATCGAATCATTTTTCATCGCTTATCAGAACTAGAAATACGGAATCAGGGTGAACGAAGGGTTTCACCTTGGTAAACATCAACCTGTTAGTGAGTGCCTGTGGCTTTGATAGTTGTCTATAAACTTATAGCCATCACACTGACACAACTACCTTGCCTATTGCCATGCCTTCAGTAAGGTGGTCATAAGCTTTCCCGACTTCATGGAAGTCAAAATGATTGGTATCTATTACTGGCTTTAATTTCCCAGCATCAACTATGTCCGCAAGCGAGGCTAAAATTTCACCATGCTTATCCCGCCCATGGTCATGCAACATTGGGATCAACATGAAGACCACGTTTAAAGAAAGCCCTTTGAAATGCGCTACGGTTAAATCGATTTCCAGCATCGAAACCGTTGTCGTAACATGACCGTTTAAGGCAGCAGCATCAAATGATTTAGACATGTTTTCGCCGCCAACTGAGTCGAAAACAACATCAAAACCTAGCCCATCTGTGTGCTTTTCAACATAATCAGCGACATTCTCTGAGCGATAATTTATTCCTGTAGCACCTAAAGATTTGATCAAACTTAACTGTTTATCACCGCCCCCGGTGGAATAGACATCGGCCCCAAAATAGTTTGCCAACTGCACTGCAACATGACCTACACCGCCAGAGCCTCCGTGAACAAGTACTTTCTGCCCTTTAGAAATGCCGGCTCTTATCAGTCCCTCATAAGCGGTAATACCAACGAGAGGCAGAGCCGCTGCTTCACGCATCGTAATTGTTTTCGGCTTATGTGCTATCAGTCTTGAGTCCGCCAACATAAATTCCGCAAGTACACCCTGCAGGTCCGCAAGACCACCAGAGCAACCATAAACTTCATCGCCAATGGCAAACTTATCAACACCTTCACCAATTTCCTCAATGGTGCCGGCGAAGTCCATTCCTAGTATGGCCGGCAATGCTGGTGCAAACGGCAGGTTTTGACCCATTTGCTTTATCATTGTGTCAACGGTATTGACGCTGGTTGCGGCAACTTTTACCAATACATGGCCAGGTTTTATAACAGGTTTACTAATCTCAGCCTCTTCAAAAACGGCGCTGTCACCATAAGTTTTTAGTGTCATTGCTTTCATATTAAAACTTTCCCTTAACGTGTGTTTATTTCACCGAAACTATAATTTAAAAACTTTTGAATGATAATATTGGTTATTCGATATTCAATTTATAGTTTTTATTGATAATGAACATTGACCATCTCAAGCTGTTTGTTCGAATTGCCGTAACCAATAACATTAGTATGGCAGGCAAAGAATTGGGCTTATCTCCAGCGGTATCAAGTGCACACATTAATAAGCTAGAAGAAGGCTTGGGGGTCAGGTTGATCCATCGAACCACGCGCCAAGTTTCTTTAACTGAAGAGGGCATTGATTTTTTGCCACACGCGCAAGAGGTGATTGCCAGTGTTGAGCTCGCCCGGGCGTCGATTGGGTCTGGCAGTGTTTCGCCTCAAGGCACGCTTCGCATTACCGCACCGGCATCGTTTGGGCGAATGCATATTGTCCCAGCGTTAAATGATTTCTTAGCATGCTACCCAGATTTGACGCTGGACTTACGGCTCAGTGATTCGATTATCGATATGGTTGAAGGTGGCTTTGATATTGCGATCAGAAACTCAAGTTTAAACGACTCCTCATTAGTCGCGCGCAAGCTTGCATGTGACAACCGCATACTTTGTGCGTCACCCACTTATTTAAAAAAGCACGGTGAGCCAGAATCGATTGACGACTTGGTAGCGAGAGACTGCATTGGATTAATGGGCTTAGAGGAATGGTCATTTGAGACGCCCGAAGGTCAGCAAAGAATAAAACCCAGAAACCTATTGCGCATGGACAATGGTGAGGCCGTGCGAGATGCTTGTGCCAGAGGAATAGGCATTACCATCTGCTCGGTTTGGTGTGCGTATGAAGAGCTCAAGCGTGGTGAGTTAGTGCCAGTGCTTGAAGGTTTTCCGTTAGTGAGTGATACCGCTATTTGGGCGGTGTACCCAAGTTCGCGCTTGCTCGCACCTAAAGTGCGAGCGTTTATCGACTTCTTTGTAAAGTTATATGGTGATCGACCGTATTGGGAAGTGCATTAACTTCATGCGGATTCTTTTTGGCGCAGAATTTTTTCAATTTTGTCAGTAATGGCCTTATTCTTTACAGGATCTAGCGCATCTGGGTGTGGGGCGCTGAATGCCCCTTTGTCGTTGTCATAGTACAAACCTGAGGCGGCAGAAAATTCATCTGAAAGAGACGCTTTGATTAAAATATCAACGCCAATTTGCAAGTCCTTGCCTTCTTGTCCGTACGCTTCTTTAACCATATTGCTGCCTAAAAAAGACGCCGGATTCACGGCAATAATAGCGGGGCCTTGGTCGCCTAATTGTTCAGCAAGGTAACGTGACCACATGGTCAGTGCTAATTTGCTCTGTGCATAAGCGTTGTTATCACTCAAGCGGTTTGCTTCACCTAAAGCTTCAATGTCGGCAGTGTCGACGGTATCTTGCGCGGCGGAAGATAGGTTGACCACTCGACCTGATGCTCCTAAGCGCTCGAGTAATTTTAGTGTGAGCAGGTAAGGGGCGATGGTGTTGACTGCAAAGCGTATGTCGATGCCGTTATCGGAATTTTTGTTTGGAACTTTAAATACCCCCGCATTATTAATTAACACATCGATGCTTTTGTGCTCGGCCGATATCGTTGATGCGAGTTGCTTGACCTGCGCAGAGTCAGACAAGTCTGCCGAATAGGCATCGATGTCGACCGACGAGTTTCGCTCACTTAGCTCAGCTTTGACTTTATCGAGTTTCGCTTGATTGCGGCCGTGTATCAAAACTCTATGCCCTTGATCTACCAAAGCTTCTGCGGTCGCCTTACCAATACCATCAGTAGAACCGGTGATTAGAACGGTTGCTTTTAGTTTTTCATGTTTCATAGTTTTGTCCTGACGGTAGGAAGAGAGTTGAGTAACTGACTAAATAACTGAAAGTCACAGCTTACAGAAGCTTAGCTTTATTGATAATCTATTTATTTGAATATTAAGAATATAGAATTCGTTGATAAAGCTTGTATTTAACGATTTGATTTTGAATCTTAGAGAATGCTCCGATTCAAGCCCAAAACGCGTTAAAGCCATTTGGCTATCTACTCCGGCATGATATCTCAAACCCTAAATTGTCGGTTGAAGCCACTCAGTAGCGCCGATGCGTTCAAACGGATCAGCATCGCTATTTTTAACTCTACTTACTTGGCTGAGGTGTTTTTTTTCGTTGTTGTTGTTTGTGCGCACTAAGAGGAGGGCAGACAAATAGCTCGCGGTTCGAAGCTATTCAAGACTCAGTGGCCGGCTATCTTGAGGTCGACAAGCTAGATGTGTCAGTTGACACTGATATGCTCAAAGAAAAGGTATCACTGGCGACCAAGATTAGCTCTAAGCTTGATGTTGGTTATGCCGATAACTTTATAAGTTCTTTGCAGGCGCCTTTTTTAAGATACCGACTAAATGCTCATTGGACGATTCAAAGTTCGATCGATGTAGAAAGTGGTGAAGACCTTGTTTATAAGGCGCAGCGATGATTTTCACCTCAAAAATTCTGATCTATATTTAATACTGATAACTTGAATTATCAGCATTAAATTATGCTATATTTTTAGCATGAAAAAAGACCTAATTTTAAGCTCTGAAACGACTATTGTTGAAAATAGCGAAACAATTGACATAGACAACGTAATTGATGAGTTTGTTGCTACTAAGCGCTCAAAAAATACGCGGCGCGCGTATTCCCGAGATATTGCTGACTTGTTTGAGTCTATTAATGTAAAAACGCTAAATGAATTAGGCCTGATACCGTTTTTTGAACTCGTCTCTCAAATTCAAGACTTCCTAGAAACCGCGACCGATTATGATGATGAAACGAGGAGGCCGATTAATTCAAAAACGGTTAACCGCAAAGCGTATTCATTATCGAGCTTTTTCAAATATCTGATGCACGCTTATAACTATCCTAAAAATCCGCTTGATCAGTATCAAGCACATAAATTCGATAGAAAAAGCACGACGCCAAGTTTGACGCGATCAGAAGTCATAGATGTCTTAAATCATATGTCTAAAGGTCGCAAAAAGTCACAAACAGCGTTTCGAGATTACTTAGCGTTCTGTTGCTTATCAGTATTAGCATTGCGCAGAAATGAATTGGTGGGGCTTAAGTGGAGTGATATCGACCAAGGCGCTTCCAGCGTAAACGTTTTTCAAAAAGGCGGCTCTTACAAGCTTTTACCATTGCCAAAAAGCTTGCTGGATCATTTAAACTGGTATCGAGATGAATACATCCATATTTCAGATTACGTATTTTCACCAGTAAGAAATAATGCGACAAAACGGCTAGATAAACCTTTGAATTCTTCTTACGTCTACACCTTGGTTAAACGAGTCGTAGCTAAAGTCGCAAATGGTAAGAATGCGACACCACATTCATTTCGTAAATCATTTATTGAAATGGCACTTAATAACAAGGAAGACTTCATTTCTATTATTAACGCCACGGGCCACTCAACGGTCGAAATGGTCAAATACTACGATACAAGAAATTCGCTAAAAAATAACGCTGTTCACGGGATGGCTAAATTAATCTAAAGGGTAAATATGAGCGACGATAAAAGTGACCCAAAGCTGAGTTTAGAGCAAATGTTAAAAGGCTTAAAATCTGACGACTATAAAACGGAGAATGAGGATCGAGAATGGCTCGACTCTAGTGTTGGCAAAGAAATACTGGGCCCAGAAGTGTAGTCAAAGGTCAGGAGTAAAACAATGCGCTGAAAAAATTTAAGATTGAGACGAGCTAATTCGAATTGTCGTCAGCCAAAGATTTTGGCCGCTTCTTGCTCAGCAACAAAAGAAGTCCGCCAATATCATTTAGGCACTCCTGCGGGATTTTGCCATCAAGATAGCCATTGGATGTCGAGAACCAAAAAGCTGTCTGCCACGGAGTCATATCATCTGGAAATCTTTCCAAGACTCTCGAAATAATCTTCAACGGCTTCGCGTTTTCAAACTGGAAGGAGGGAAACAGCTAGAGGTCAACGTAATCAATTGCCATGTGAAAAATCAAAAGCCATGTGGAAAGAAAATCAAAACCTATGTGAAAAATCTCAAAAAGTACAGTCACTCAATACTGTTTAAATCAGTTATTTAACATAATATATATTATGCGCATATATGAATATTTGCATTTCATAGGAGTCTTGACCCATACATAAGAAGTTACATTAAGTTATTTTTTATATTTTTCATGAACTTAAATAAACAACCTAATATTTTAGATCAAATAAAAAACACTTATATGGGAGGGTCAATGACACATCAGCTTGAAATAAATTTTGTTTACGAAGAAAAAAAGAACGAACGTCTTAGGTATAAGCGAGATGTAAATATGCAGCGTCGGCTGAATGATCTTTTTGTGGAAGCTTAGAGTTTTTCGTCAATTATGCGCAGCAAACCTGAGTCTGTTTCAGCGGATCGTATAGCCGAAAAACCCAGAGGCTGATTTGTTCTTGGCTTAGTCTCAACGCAAAAAGACTTAAAAAGCGCGCCTGTGTCGTGAATATCAGCGCGTGTTTACCGATATTCTTAGGTAGAAAATGCCAGAGTTGAGCGTTTTTTTGATCAATTTAGGGCTTTTTAGCGTCAAATAGAGATTATTTTAGATTTGCTTATTTGAAATTTAAGCAGCAAAAAGGGCGCATAGGCGCCCTATTCGCAGTCCAAATTTACGTGTTTGATTGATTATTGAGTTGGCATACTGAATTCAACGGTAGCGCCACCACCGAGTGGTAACCCCAGCGCTGCCCATATCATCGTTAGTATTAGGCCTGTTATAAGCATCCAAACTGAATATGGAATCATCGTTGCGGTTAAGCTGCCAATGCCAAAGTTTGATTGCCACCGATTAGCAAACGTGAGCACTAGCGGAAAGTAAAACATCAGTGGTGTAATGATATTGGTGGCGCCATCACCAACCCGATACGCGGCTGTTGCCATCTCTGGGCTAATGCCTGACAGCATCAACATGGGCACCACAACGGGTGCTAAAAAAGCCCATTTAGCGCTTGCCGAACCCACAAATAAGTTAAGAACGGCGGCAAATAACACCATTAGCCCGAGCACGGCATAAATGGGCAGTTGCGATGCCTCGATGGCCGCGGCGCCTTTTATGGCGAAAATTAGCCCCAAATTAGACCAATTAAACATGGCAACAAAGTGTGCGGCGGCGAACACTAATACCAAGTAGTAGCCCATGTCTTTCATGGCTTCGGACATCATTTTAACAATGTCTCTGTGCCCTTTTACCGTGCCAACTGCCGCACCATAAGCCCAAGCGCTGACGATAAACAAGAAGAAGAAACCGCCAATCAGTGATTGATAAAATGGTGTCAGGCGAGCCTGAAATGAGCATCCGCCGGCGGCTAATTGTGCATCAGGGCAGGCACCTTCATTTACCAGCGGTGTGCCTGGGCCGAATGTGAGCGCTAACCAAACCAAAATCACCCCTAAAAGCGCTAAACCAGCCCACTTGAGTCCCCTCTTCTCTTCATTAGTAAGATTCTGTTTTACCTCGGTATTATTTAAATTGGTCTGCTGAGCATCGGTGTCCCAGGGGGCGAGCTTTGGTTCGATGACTTTGTCAGTGACGTACCAAATAACGGGCACGTAAATAAGCAGCATTACAGCAATAAAGTACCAATTGCCTGCGATATTAACCGGGTAATCGGCGACTAAGATATTTGCGGCTTCGGCAGTAATGCCAAGTAACAACGCATCGAGCTGACCCATCACTAAGTTGGCTGAAAAACCGCCCGACACACCCGCAAATGCAGCCGCGATGCCCGCGATTGGGTGCCGGCCTGCGGCAACAAATACTAACGCAGCCAGTGGAATCAATACCACGTAAGCGGCATCGGCTGCGAGGTTGCCCATCATTGCAATAAAGGCCACCAATGGTGTTAATAGGTATTTAGGCGCGTTACCAACAGCGGCTCGCATGGCGGTTCCAAATAGCCCGCTTCGCTCAGCAACACCGGCCCCTAGCATGACCGTTAGCACCATGCCCAATGGGTGAAAATGGGTGAATGTTTTCGGCATTTCAACGAACAAGCGCTGAAGGTTGGCCGCAGACAACATGCTTTGCGCCATGATAGTGCCATCATCCCCTATTCCAAATCGGGCTTTTTGTGCGTCTGGCATGCCAGAAAGAATTTGCGGGCTGAGTGTTTCTGACACACCAAAAGCCGCCGATAACGCCGATATGATGATAATAGCCAGTATTAAATAGACAAATAAAAATACCGGGTCTGGTAACGCGTTTCCTGTGCGCTCAACCCAAGCTAAAAAACCTTTCTGAGTGGTGGAATTTTCAGTGGTCGGTGAATTCATTCAGCTCTTTCCTGCTTTTTGGTTTTATTAACCGCAGGTTATAGCATTATTTGAATGATTTTTTTATCGCCAGCCTCTATTTTTTCGATAGACGCTTTTTCTACAGGTGTGGTTGTATAAAGGCTATCTCTGGGCGGGGAACAACTCAAAGAAATTATTACTTGTTGCTTCGGCTAATGTTGGTAGATCTACACCTTTTAGGTCAGCCACAAATTGAGCTGTGTGCCTAACATACGCTGGCTCATTGGTTTTGCCACGCAGTGGAACCGGTGCCAGGTACGGTGAATCGGTTTCAACCAAAACGCGGCCTAATGGGCATTTTCTTGCCACTTCTTGCACGTTTGTGGCACTTTTGAAGGTGACAATGCCTGAAAAAGAGATGTAAAAGCCTAAATCTAGGGCTTTTTTGGCCACATCCCAGTCTTCGGCGAAACAATGCATAACGCCTCTACAGGTGTCGGCGCCCTCTTCTTTGAGCATGCGCATGGTGTCATCGGCGGCGTTTCGCGTGTGAATAATTAATGGTTTATTCACCGTTTTTGCCGCGTGAATGTGCCGTATAAAGCGTTCCTGCTGCCACGTCATGTCTTGGTCTTCAACGCGAAAGTAGTCTAAGCCTGTTTCACCAATGGCCACAATGTTGCTGTTCTGCCCTATTTCGACCAGTTCTTCGACGCTGGGGTCTTTTACTTCTTGATAACAAGGGTGCACACCAACGGAAGCAAAAATATGCGGGTATTGATCGGCCAGTGCTTTTACTTGCGGAAAGTCTTCTAAGGTGACTGACACGCACAGCATGTGTGAAACGTCGTTGTCTTTCGCGTTTTGCAATATTTCGGGTAATCGAGCCGACAGTTCGTCGAAATTGATGTGGCAATGAGAGTCAACTAACATCATTGTTTTTGTGTCAAAAAATGGTTTTTAGGAGCGAGGAAAATATGAAGTGTCACCACGCAGTACATGGCAACAAATAAGAGCTTACATTGTATGCGTGCTGCGCGTTAATGATATTGACGCACCTAATTTAGATTCTATTAAACGAACAGTGTTCATTGCGCTGTCGCCTAAAAATTGAATACCAACCCCTCTTGGCCGGTTACCAATAGCGCCGGGTGGAGTAACCCATACCACTTTACCAGATATTTGGGTTGGGTCGGGCTCATCCATGATGGTGACTAATAAAAACATTTCATCACCGAGGTGATAGTCTTTTTGGGTTGGCACAAACAAACCGCCATTCTCAATGAACGGCATATAAGACATATACAACGCTTGCTTATCTCTAATTGCGATAGAGATAACGGAGTTGCGAGATGCGTCGGTCTTTTTTGCGTTTTCTTTAGCCATGAGCCGATTTATACCGCCATTTCTAGCTTAGTACAACAAATCTTTGTATTTATTGGTTAAATATTCTCGGAGTGCGAAATTTAGCTCGGTAGCTTATATACTTTTTGAGCCACCGTTTCCATGACTAAAAGCGGGTCAACGGTGGTGGCCAGCATGCGCTTGGCTTGAATAAGTTCATCAATGAATTCAATTAAATACTGGCGCCCTACTTTTTTGCTGCTTGATTGTACCCAAGGCTTTTGCACCACAAAAAACAAATCGTTTGGTTCGTCGGTTAACTGAAGCCGCAATAAATCAGTGCCTAGTTTTTGCAGAATATCCAAACTGGTTGATGCATCAAGGTCTTGCCACTTTTTTGCCGCCGCGGTGATGTCTATGCGGCGCATCCACAGGTGATTTACGTCGGTTAATACTGACTTAAGGCTGGTAAGGTAATCGGTTTCAAACAGCTCAATAGCCTGCAATGGGTGGTTATTGGCGATGCTTAAAAAGGTGTCGCAATCTTGCTCGGGCATTACGGCTTGCTGTTTTAACCAAGACGCCCCTAAGTTTTTTTCTGGCGCTTTAAATGGTACCAAACTGCAACGGCTGCGTATTGTTTTAGGTAGTGTTGAAATTTCGTCTGAAACGATTAAAAACAAGGTATTGGATGGCGGTTCTTCAAGGCTTTTAAGTAGAGCGTTGGCCGCATTTCGGTTCATGGCGTCGGCGGCAAACACAATGATTACCCGGTGCTGGCTGATGTGAGGGTGCGTGGCCAATGCGCCTGAGAGCTTGCGGATTTGATCAATGGTAATGGTTTTACGCGGTTTGCCGCTGTGAGGTTCGTTATAACGCGCGGCGTAGCTGGCCATTAATGCGTGCTCAGCGTTTGTTTTTGATTCAGCACTCTTAATCGTTTCAATTAAGATTTCAGGCATGATGACATGCAAATCTGGGTGAGAACCCGCCAAAAATAAGTTTTCAGACTGGCTATGGTTGTCTGTTAGAACAAAGTGAGACAGTGCGGTGGCCAGGCTTTTTTTGCCTAAACCGTGATTGCCGTGAAACAATAAGGCGTGGTTTGAACGTTCAGGTTCAAGTGTTAGCTGCTGCCAAACTTCTTGATTCCAAGGGTGAATGGTTGGTTGAAACGTTGCTTGCGACATAGACCTTACTTTAACCTAAGTGGTTGGTTAAGTAGGCGTGTATTTGCGCGCTAATAGCGGCTTCAACGTCGCCAATAGAGGCATTAGCGTCAACCACTTTAAAGCGCTCTGGTTCGCTCTGTGCTCGGTCTAAATAACAGGCTCGAACCTTGGCTTTAAAGTCGTTTTGTTGGCGCTCAAACCGGTCTGGAGTGCTGCGTTGCCCCGCGCGTGTTTGCCCTACTTCCACCAGTACGTCGAGCAAAAAGGTAAGATCGGGTTTCAGTGAGCCTTGCACTAATGCTTCTAACGCTTGTATTTTTGAGGTGTCAATGCCGCGCCCACCGCCTTGATAGGCATAGGTGGCGTCTGTGAACCGATCGCACAGCACCCATTGCCCAGCACTGAGTGCGGGCTCAATCACTGATTTAATGTGTTGCGCTCTGGCGGCAAATATCATTAACAATTCGGCCATGCCACCAAAGTGTTCGTCGTTTGACGACAAAATAAGCTCGCGCACTTTTTCGCCAAACGGTGTGCCACCCGGTTCACGGGTCACCACCAGCTGGTGGCCTGCTTGCTCAATTTCTCGCTTTACTACCGCCAAGTTGGTGCTTTTTCCAGCGCCGTCTTGGCCTTCAATGGTAATAAACTTGCCTCGTACAATAGTCATAAACAGTGGTTAAGCGCCCTTAGGGTTTGAAGAAAATTTACGAGGTTTGCCACCCAGTTGATACTTAATGACGGCGTTGTTGTGTTCTTTTAGTGTCTTAGAAAAGTAATGTGTGCCGTCACCTTTGCCCACAAAATACAGCGCCTTAGTGGTGGCCGGTTTGGCGGCGGCCATTAAAGCGGCTTCGCCAGGCATGGCAATTGGCGTGGGCGGTAAACCGTGGCGCGTGTATGTATTGTAAGGCGTATCGGTGGTTAAGTCTTTGCGGCGAATATTACCTTTGTATTTTTCGCCCATGCCATAAATAACGGTGGGGTCAGTCTGCAAGCGCATGCCAATGCCTAAGCGGTTATTAAACACGCCAGATATTTCGGTTCGCTCATGGGCTGCGCCGGTTTCTTTTTCAATAATCGACGCCATAATCAACAGCTCATAAGGGCTTCTAAGCTTAATGCTGGTGTCGCGTTGCTCCCATGCGTCATTCATGATGGTTTGCATGCGTTTGTAAGCTTGGGCTAGCACGTCGAAATCACTGTCGCCGTTTTGGTAAAAATAGGTTTGCGGCGCAAACTGCCCTTCTGGGTGTTGGCCAGCGGCCCCAAGGCGACGCATAATTTGAGTTGGCGTCATGTCTTGCAGTTCGCTGACTAACCTTTCTTGCGACGTAAGTTGCGCTAAATATTGCTTAAAGGTTTGCCCTTCAATCAGCGTGATTGAGTATTGAATAACATCGCCGCGTTCTACTTTTTCCACCAACTCAGTTACGTCGACTACGTCAATCAGTGTGTATTCGCCAGCTTTAATTTGAATGTCACGCTTATTCAGCCATGTGTAAGCTCGAAATAAATGGCGGCTTTCAATAACGCCTTGTTTTTCAAGGTGGTTTGCCAACCAAGACACACCCACACCTTTGGGTATCTCAAGCTTGTAGGTGCGGTTGTTTAGCGGTTTAGAAACCGACTCTGAGTAGACGTAATATGCAATGGCTACGCAGCTGAGAAAAACCGCATAGAAAGTTAGCCTAATTACACGAAATAAGGTCATGTTTTTGTATTATTTTTATCAGCTGATGGGTGTTTGAAAAGTCAGTAAACTCCCGATTTAATAGGCGTTTTACTGGCCATGCACCAATAATTGAATTGGTCATCATTACTTCGTCAGCTTGTTCAATATCTGACAGGGATAATGTCACAGCTTTGCATGAAAACCCAAGGTTTTTTAACTGCGTAAACAGCCAGTTTTTCATTACTCCATCAACCCCGCATTGATCCAGTTTGGGTGTTAATGCCTGTGAGCCCTTGATAATAATAACGTTACTTTGGGTGCCTTCAATAACATGGTCATTATTGTCTAACAGTAGCGCTTCATTCCAATTAGACTGCCATTGCGAGCGTGCTATCACTTGCTCTAACCGGTTGCCATGCTTGATGCCAGCTAATAATGGCTGTGCAGCCAGCCTGACTTCAGACACGCCCAGCTCAATGCCGTGTGTGGCTAAGTGTTTGGGGTGTGCGGGGTAATCGTGCACAGAGGCAATGCGTGTGGCTTGCGCATTTTCAGGGTTGGCATAGCCTCGCCCACCGTGCCCCATGGTGAGCGTAATGCGTAACACGTAATCTGACGTGCTTAACTGGGCTTCAAGTAATTTATCTAAGTCTTTCTTAACTTCTTGAATGTCAATGGGTATTGGTAATGTTTCGCAGCCTAAAATGAGCCTATCTAAATGCTCATTGAGTAGCTTGGGCTTACCGTTAATAACCGCAATGGTTTCGAATACAGACTGCCCGTAAAGCAAGCCTCGGTCTAAAACCGAGACCTGATTTTCAAACTCACCGTTTACAATGACATTCAAGAGTGAAAAGAATGCCTCAGTTACACAAAACGCTTCATGGCTAATGTGCCATTGGTGCCGCCAAAGCCAAACGAATTGGTTAAGGCGTATTCCAGCTTCATTTCTCTGGCAGTATTGGGCACATAATCAAGATCGCAATCTGGTGAAGGGTTATGCAAATTAATGGTCGGCGGCGCTGTTTGCGTGTGCAGCGCCATGGCCGTGTAAACTGCCTCAACACCACCCGCGGCGCCTAATAAGTGCCCTACCATCGACTTGGTTGAGGTAATAGCGACATTCTTAGCATGATCACCTAAGGCTAACTTAGTGGCGTTGGTTTCCGCTGCATCGCCCAATGGGGTTGATGTGCCGTGGGCATTAAGGTGGTCTACTTGGTCAGCGTTAATGCCTGCGTTACGCATGGCGTTAACCATGCAGCGAGCAGCGCCTTCACCGCCCGGGCTGGGTGAGGTCATGTGGTGCGCATCGCCACTCATGCCAAAGCCTGACAATTCGGCGTAAATGCGAGCGCCACGCGCCTTGGCGTGTTCATATTCTTCTAACACTAAAATACCGGCGCCTTCGCCCATAACAAAGCCGTCGCGGGCTTCATCCCAAGGGCATGAAGCTTGCGCAGGGTCAACGTCGCGGCCGGTGAGTGCTTTGGCGTTTCCAAAGCCAGCAATAGAGGTTGGCCTAATGGCCGCTTCGGCACCGCCAGCGATCATAACGTCGGCATCACCGTACTCGATCATGCGGCCAGCATCGCCAATCGCGTGCGTTCCGGTAGTGCACGCCGTCACCATGGAAAGGTTTGGACCCTTAAGACCTAAATTAATCGATAAGTGGCCAGAAATCATATTGATAATGGCACTGGGCACAAAAAATGGAGAAACGCGGCGCACTCCCCTGTTTTCAAGGGTGAGTGTGGCATTTTCAATCGATTCAATACCGCCAATGCCCGAACCCACGTAAACGCCAATGCGTTCAGCGTTTTCTTCAGTGACCTCAAGTCCGCTGTCTTTGAATGCATCAAGGCTGGCGGCCATGCCAAACTGAATAAACCGATCCATTTTGCGTGCTTCTTTAGCTGACATGTATGCCGTTGGGTCAAAACCCTTAACTTCACCAGCCACGGAACATGGGAAACCTTCTGGGTCAAAATGAGAAATGCGATCGATGCCGCTCACTCCATTGACGATATTTTTCCAATTTTCTTCTAAAGTCAGGCCAACTGGCGACACAATGCCAATGCCTGTAACAACAACTCTACGCTTACTCATTTGACTATTTTATTATAATGATAATTAACAATATTATTATAGGCTAAGAGCCCACTGCAGGAAACAAAAAAGCCGCTCTGGTAGACCAGAGCGGCTTTTTGTTTGATCTCAAATCGAAAACGATTAAGCAGACGCTTTAACTACGTAATCAATAGCTTGTTGAACAGTCGTGATGTTCTCAGCTTCTTCATCAGGAATTTCAGTTTCAAATTCCTCTTCTAGTGCCATAACTAATTCAACAGTGTCTAGCGAGTCTGCGCCTAGATCGTCTACAAAAGACGCACTATTTACAACTTGGTCTTCATCTACACCTAGTTGTTCAACGACAATTTTTTTTACGCGTTCTTCAATGCTGCTCATGAGAATACCTCTTAAAAAGGGAGCTTTATTTACCATCATTCAAACTTTCGTTTAAATTCAGGTTTGAAAAAACCAACAGCGTATTTCTAAACAAAGAAACATTGCTGTTAGCAGTTATTCTTAGCGGCGCATTATATAAAAAAGACACCACATTTAAAACAATTAATTGGGAAAGTTGCAATAAAGTCTGACAAACCCTTAAGTCATGTACATTCCGCCATTTATATGCATGGTGGTGCCGGTTACATAAGCGCTTTCATCTGACGCTAAGAACGCCACACCAGCGGCAATATCTTCCGGCTGCCCCAGTTTTCCAGCTGGAATGGTGGCCGTCATTTTGGCTGTTTGCTCTTCTGTTAATGCTTTGGTCATGTCGGTTTGAATAAAGCCGGGTGCAACGGCGTTTACGGTGACACCGCGTGAGGCAATTTCTTGCGCCAGAGACTTAGTGAAACCAATAACACCCGCTTTCGCCGCCGCATAGTTGGCTTGGCCAGCATTGCCCGACACGCCCACCACGGAAGTAATATTGATGATGCGACCGTTTCGAGCTTTCATCATGCCGCGCATGACTGATTTTGATAAGCGATACACCGATTTTAAGTTGGTGTTCATAATGTCGTCCCACTCTTCCTCTTTCATGCGCATCATGAGGTTGTCGCGGGTGATGCCAGCGTTATTGACTAACACAGTGATGGCACCGAATTCTTCGGTAATGGCTTTAATGACCGCATCAATTGATTCGCCGTCAGCCACGTTTAATACTAAGCCACGACCATTAATGCCTGCGTCTTTAAGGTTGGCGCTAATCGAATCAGCTCCGCCTTGTGAGGTGGCGGTACCAATAACGGTGGCACCTTGAGCACCTAATTGCGCCGCAATTGCTTTACCAATGCCGCGAGTTGCGCCAGTAACAAGACAAACTTTTTTGGTTAAATCAAACATAATACGTACCGTGTAATTATTAGTTGCTCAATTGAGATTGAAGTGCTTGTGGAGTGTCAATGCAAGCCACATTCGCTCCACGCACAATGCGTTTAATCATGCCGCCTAACACTTTGCCTGGGCCGCTTTCAACGAATGTTGTTATACCATCGGCGTGCATTTTTTCAACCGATTCAACCCAGCGTACGGGCGAATCTAATTGAGTCACTAAGTTGGCGCTGACTTGTTCGGCTGAGGTTGCCACAGACACATTGCAGTTGTGCAGCACGTTGATGGTTGGTAGTTGAACGTCAATACCGGCCAAGCGTTCAGCCAGCTTAGCTGACGCTGATGACATTAAGCTGCTGTGCGCCGGAATGGAAACCGGCAGCGGCAATGCGCGCTTTGCGCCCGCTTCTTTCATGGCGCCAGCGGCACGCTCAATGGCATTGGCTGAGCCGGCAATAACCACTTGCCCCGGGGCATTGAAGTTAACCGCTTGCAGTACATCGTCGCCGGCCACTTCGGCACAGACTTTTTTTACCGCATCGTCATCAAGCCCAATAATGGCCGCCATACCGCCCTCGCCCTCAGGCACGGCGGCTTGCATGTAGCGGCCACGGTCACGCACTAACGTAACGCCATCGGCGAAGCTTAATGCGCCAGCGCAAACCAGTGCTGTGTACTCGCCCAAGCTGTGGCCAGCCATTAAAGAAGGAGTCGCTCCCCCTTCGGCCTGCCAAACACGCCAAGCAGCCACGCCAGCAATAAGTAACGCCGGTTGCGTATTTTCGGTTTGCGATAATTGTTCGATCGGGCCTTCTTGGGTCATTTTCCACATGTCAACGCCCAACACATCTGAGGCCTCAACATACAAATCTTTAACAACGTTATATTGCTCTGCAAGAGCACTCATCATGCCCACGGCTTGCGAGCCTTGGCCTGGAAATACAATGGCTAACGACATTTTACAGCTCCTATTATGGTATTGCGATATAAAGTATTGCGATCAAATATTACGTTAGGCGCTAACAGCGGATTTTGTGCTGCTAGCCCCCTCAAATTGTTCACTTAAATGATTAACCACATTTAAATTGGCTTGAACCGATGCTTCGTGAATGGCATGTAAAAAACCAACCGAATCGGTGCCGCCGTGACTTTTCACCACCACGCCGTTAAGCCCCAACAAGGTCGCGCCGTTGTGCGTTCTGGGGTCTAAGCGCCGACGCATGGCTTTCAACACTGGCATGCACACAGCGCCGATCAACATGGTGAAAATATTGCGTTTAAACTCTTCCTGCATCACGGTAACAATCATTTTTGCGGTTCCTTCGCTGGCTTTTAACGCCACATTGCCTTCAAAGCCATCCGTAACAATCACATCAACCTTAGAATCGTATATTTCGTCGGCTTCAATATAACCTACGTAATTAAGGGTTGATTGTTCCAATAAAGCAGAGGCTTTTTTTACTTTCTCACTGCCTTTAATTTCTTCTGCGCCTACGTTTAACAAGGCCACTCTGGGTGCCTTTTTATCGTCAACGTATTGCGTTAACACCGACCCCATTACAGCGAATTGTACCAGCATTTCAGGGCTTGAATCCACATTTGCCCCAAGGTCTAACATGTGAATGGTTTGCGACACATCTTGGCAAGGCATGGTTGAAATGATCGCCGGGCGATCAATGCCTTTGATGGTTTTTAATACAAATCGGGCGGTGGCCATGAGTGCGCCAGTATTGCCAGCACTGACCGCAGCTTGCGCTTTGCCTTCTTTTACCAAATTGATGGCGACGCGCATAGACGAATCTTTTTTTCGTTTTAACGCCTTCGCCGGAGATTCATCCATACCCACCACTTCTGAGGCGTGATGAACGGTCAATAAGCCGCTTTTTAATAGCCGCTCACCTTTAGATTGCATGACTTGTTGGCTGACCTTGTCTTGGTCACCAACGAGAATGATTTTGTGATTCCGACTTTTGTCTTCATTCAAAAATTGAATGGCGGCCGGCACCGTGGTGTCAACACCAAAATCGCCACCCATGGCATCAATTGCTAACGTAGCCTTGCGATAAACTGAGTTCATAAATGCGAATGTTAATGGGGTTTTATTGCATGAATATTTAATCAGAGCACGGCTCTGTAAATGCGCATGTTAAACCCTTCTTGGTATTGTAATGATGACGGTTTTACTATTTTTCTCTGGCCGTAAAATTTAAAATGCTGCCAATGGGCATTAATCCGGTATTAAACCAGTTAAGCCAATAAAACCTTAGTATTTGGTATAAAACCAAAAAAGGCCCCGTAAGCGAGGCCTTATTGACGTTTTTTGTACAGCCTTAACTTTCTGACTTAACGTTTACAACTTTTTTGCCACGATAGTAACCTGAAGCAGTAACTTGGTGACGACGATGCAATTCCCCAGTCATTGAATCAGACGACAAAGTTGGCTCGCCCATTGCATCATGAGAACGTCGCATGCCACGTCGAGAGTTTGATTTCTTACTTTTTTGTACAGCCATGATCTACCTCGCTGAAAATCTGTTTTGGCTTAAGTTTTAATAAGCTAAAACGCATTTAAATATAATGCGCCTCACCTTTGGCTGCCTGTGTTTAATTGAGCAACCATTCATTAAAGCGTATGCCGGTTTAACTACCCCAAACAATACCAAAACAGGTTTGATTTGGATTATGCGCTGCGTTAAGCAACACAATGAAAATTTGGCCGAATCATATAGATAGGCTGGCTTAGTGTCAAAGATAAATCGGCATTTTTTAGGTTTTATTTGTGACGCTATTTTTGCGATATAGCGCTTTCTATTGATGCCTGCTCAACGGCGTTTATTAAATGATCAAACAGCAGCATAAAAACTCGTTCAATTTCATCGTAATGCCGCTCTACTTCAACCACACTGCCTGCCATGTTATTTTCAAATCGTATGCGTTTACTGACTTGATCAATGGTGGTTGCAATGCCTTCGAGCGTTGAATAGGCATTAAGCCATTGGTGCTCGATCATGCTGTTGGTAACCAACTGCATTCTAGGCGGCATAAGATGGTGGCATGAATGTAAGCCTTTATACGCCATGCTGGTAAATTCAGCAAAATCGAGTTTGGCAAATTTTTGCCAATGCTTAATTAAAAAGTAATCAAAAGCAATATCGGTGACCACGCCGGCATAACGCCTGCGGCCTTTGCGAAAGCGTGTTTTTAACTCTTTAACCGGTAAAAACTGATCGGTCTCTCGGTCTACCAAACGGTGATTATCAATGCCTAACAGCACGGCTTGAGGCAATTTCGCTTTAAGCTCAAGGTTGGGCTTAAAATCACCCATCATGTTGCCGGTGAATGAATATGGCGTTCGTTGTGAAAAAAACAGGTGGCTTAAATAATTCATACACAGGCAGCATTTATCGACAACAGTGTGTTACCGTTTGCTCGTTAATCCAATATTACGTAAGGAAAGTTTAGGTTGAACAGTGTAAAACGTTTTGTGGCAGTAGTAATCATTTTTATGCTTGGCGCATGTGCCGACACGCCTGAGCAAAGCCCAGAAGAGAAGCTAAAAGCAACGATATCAAGCATTGAAGAGTCAATAGAGCAGCGCAGTGTTAATGATATTTTTCAGCATGTGAGCGATGCCTACAAAGACCACAAAGGTAACGACAAACAGGCGTTGCGCAAAATTGCCCAACTGTATCTATTTCGCAATCAAAATATAGAACTGCTTGTGGACATTAAAAGTATCGAACTCATTGAGGGTTTAGATATCGGCGCTACCACAGCGGCCGTAGAAGCGCGTGTTCTAATGGCATCAAAAGCAACGTCTCAAAACCAAAGCGCACTTCCTCTAAGTAACCTGCGTGCAGATGCGCAACCGGTCTCGGCGGTCTTTTCATTAGAAAAAGAAAACTGGAAGCTAATCAGCATGAGCTGGGATTATTCACGCGCTTATTGATTAAAAGACAAGAATAAACCAATAAAAACAGTGACTACCGTAACTCCTTGCGCAAAATTTTACCGACCGTGGTTTTCGGTAGCTCACTTGTGAACTCTATTTCTTTGGGGCATTTGTAACCGGTTAAGTGTTCTTTACAGTGCGCCAGAATCACCTTCTCGTCGACACTGTCGTCATTAGACACCACAAATAATTTAACCACTTGGCCTGCATTACGGTCGTCTTTGCCAATCGCGGCCGACTCAACCACTCCGTCATGTTGATTAACGATGTCTTCAATTTCGTTAGGAAAGACATTAAACCCCGACACTAAAATCATGTCTTTTTTACGGTCCAACACTCGAATAAACCCCTTTTCATCTACGCTAACATAATCGCCTGTGCGCAAGTAACCGTCGCTGGTCATCACCTCGTCGGTTGCGTCAGGGCGCTTCCAGTAGCCGCGCATGACTTGAGGGCCAGACACACACAACTCCCCTTCTGTATTGATACCTACCTCATTGTCATCGTCGTCTAGTAATTTGATGTTGGTGCTGGGTAACGGCAGCCCGATGCTGCCAGTGAACTCTTCCACATTCATCGGAACCGATGAAACCCCGGGCGAGCATTCAGATAAGCCATAGGCTTCAATAACCACGGCCCCGGTTCTTTTATGCCACTCTTCGGCAACGTCATGGGTAACCGCCATGCCCCCGGCAAAGGTAATACTCAGCTTTGAAAAATCAATGTCATCGAACCCGGGCGTGTCCAACAACTTACGCAATAAGGTGTTTACTGCGGTAATGCCTGTGATTTGGTGTTTTTGTAAAATCTTTACAAAACCTTGAAAGTCTCTTGGGTTTACAATGAGCAAATTAGCGCCGCCCAGGCTCATCATGACCATCAAATTAACCGACATACAGAAAATATGGTACATCGGTAATGGCGCCACCACCAAGTTACCGCCGCCTTTGTTGTACCCAGGTTTAAGCCACTCCTTAGACATCAAAATATTGGCCACCATATTGCCGTGTGTGATCTCTACCCCTTTGGGTACACCGGTGGTGCCGCCGGTGTATTGTAAAAACAATAAGTCGTCATGGTTGAGCTGCGCGTCTTGTAATTTCGCCGTATTACCGCGGTATTTAGTGAGCCCTTTTTTGAACCATTTAGCGCCGGTAATGGAGTAACTAGGAATGGCTTTCTTCAGGTATTTAAGCGCACTGTTCACCATAAAACCTTTCATTGAAGGTAAGCAGTCGCCTATTTTTGTGATGATGACATTCTTGATTTTTGACTCACCCAATGCCAATTCCACTTCACGAGCAAAATTTTCAAGCACCACAATAGTCTCGGCGCCGGAATCATTAAATTGAAGCTTGAGCTCGCGTTGCGTGTACATTGGGTCAACGTTGACAATAATCAGCCCCAGCCGCATAGCACTTAAAACAACAATGGGGTATTGAATGATATTAGGCAGCATGATCGCGATGCGATCCCCTTTCTTAAGGCCTAAATCATGCTGTAAATAACAGGCAAATTGCTCGGTTAACTTTTCAACGTCAGCAAAACTAACCGAGTGATCAAAACTGACGTAGGCTGGGTTGCTTGCATATTTCTCACAAGATTTAAGAAAAATATCGGCCACCGAAGAAAACTCATGAGGGTCAATTTCATGAGGTACCCCCTCAGGGTACGAGTCTAGCCAAACAGGTTCCATCAGTCACACTCCAGAATTTTATTATCAATTATGATTATATTTAACACGATAACGAACAAAATGTCTTGTTGTTAAACGAGTAAAACTGATAGATTACGCAACATCTAAAACAGCTCCGTGTTTTACTCTTTTTTTACTGTATAAGTTTAACCACAAGGCGCCAGATTTACGTTCTGGTCAGCTACCGTTATGAACAATACCCACGATTCAAAAACGCGCCCTTCATTGTCTTCAATGACAACGACTAAAAGCGTGCCAGCTAGTAGCGATACAGGCTCCGTGCAAGACACAAATACTTCGCCCGAAAGCCTAATAACAGTATGCGCTTTGTATAAGTTTGTAACGGTGAAAAATTACCAAGCGTTAAGGCCTAAATTCCTTAGCCAATTAAATGAATTAAACATACGGGGTACTTTACTACTTGCTAGTGAAGGAATCAACGGCACCATCAGCGGCACCAATAAGGCCATTGATGCGTTTTTAGCTTGGTTAGAGGACGATAAGCGGTTTGAAGACATTGATTACAAATTGTCTTATCACGCAGAGCAGCCCTTTCACCGTACTAAGGTAAAACTGAAAAAAGAAATCGTCACCATGGGGGTTGATGGCATTGACCCCAATAAAGTGGTTGGCACCTACGTGGAAGCCAAAGACTGGAATGCATTAATTTCAGACCCAGACACCATATTGATTGATACCCGTAATGAGTATGAGTACAACATAGGCACGTTTGAAAACGCGGTTAACCCCAATACTGAAACGTTTCGTGAATTTCCAGATTATGTGGCCAAAGAGCTGGACCCGAAAAAAAACAAAAAAGTAGCGATGTTTTGCACTGGGGGCATTCGCTGCGAAAAAGCGTCGGCGTACATGAAAGAACAAGGCTTTGAAGAAGTGTTTCACCTAAAAGGTGGCATTCTTAAATACTTGGAAGACGTTGAGCAAGAAAACACCCTGTGGAATGGCGAATGCTTTGTGTTTGATGACCGAGTGGCGGTTAATCATGATTTGGAAAAAGGTCAATATGATCAATGTCATGCGTGTCGCCACCCTATTACAGAACAAGAAAAAAGCACTCCTCAGTACATACCGGGAGTAAGCTGCCCACGTTGCTTTGAACAGTTAACCGAAGAACAACGCGACCGGTTTCAAGAGCGAGAAAAACAAGTTCAGTTAGCTAAGCAACGTGGCGAAGTTCACATTGGCTCTGATTCTAAAAAAGCCGCTGACCAGCACAGGTTGGCGAAACAGAAGGCAAAAGAACAGCAACGTAATAAGTAAAATTATGATAAAAATGGAACCCGTGTGTTTCCATCATCAATAATTACCGTATTTTAGTGCTTGGCTCGCATTTGCTTTACTTAGCGAAAATGATCAAACCAGGCACTTTTTATAAACCAGTTAATGAGTACGAATTAATTCGAGAATAGTGACCATGCAGAATAATGTCATTAAAAGCGTTAAAAAAATAATCACCACCTCCTCTGTTGCAGTTGTTGCTTTATACAGCGGGTTGGCTGTCTCAGCGACCATGTCTGGAGAAAAGTTCAAAGAGTACGCACCAGAAGAAGCGTATTGGGTTGTCAGCGTTAGCTGCGATAGCAACAGTGACGAACGCATCGTTCAGCGAAAAACCGACGGCACTCAATGGTGTAACGATCAATTTTCTTCGTATTGCGCGGACACAAAAGAAAGTGCCGCCGACCTTGTTTGTGGGCAAGAAGTGACCAGCCTTTTTGAAAACGAAAGCCAAAAACAAGCACAGGCCGAAGCCGAAGAACAAAAGAAGCGAGAAGAAGCAAGAGCACGAGCTCAGCGCGAAGCACAGCAGCAACAAGCGTTAGCGAAACAAAGGCGCGAAGCCGCCGAAACTCAAAAGCGAGCGCAAGAAACTCAGCGGCAACAACAACTTTTGCTGGACGAACAGTTACTGGAAATTGAACAACAAAAAATAAGTCTCAGACGCCAAGAACTTGAATTACAGCGCCGCAGTGTTGAAATACGCGAAACGCTAAAAGAACTTGAGGCTGAACAATAAAGGGTTACTTCAGAATAAAGCCGAAACAAAAAAGCCAACGTTTATTGACGTTGGCTTTTTTTATGCTTGTTTTGAATGTATTTTTTAAATTAACGGCTTATTCGCTGTTGTAAAAACTCTTTGGCAGCAGGCCACTCAGAATCGAGCATGGAAAAGCAATGGGTATGGCGCACGGCTCCGTCAGGCATGATTTTATGATTCCTTAACACGCCTTCAAACTTCGCACCTAAGCGCTTAATGGCCGCTTGCGAGCGTTTATTTCGGTGGTCGGTGTGCCATTGAACGCTGATGCAATTTAGAGTTTCAAACGCGTATTCAAGCAACATCAGCTTACATTCTGAATTAACCGCCGTGCGTTGCACGTCTTCGGCATACCAGGTGTAGCCAATTGACAGATTGCGATGCTCAGGTTCAATAAAATAATAACGCGTAGCGCCCACAATTCGGTCATTTTTCAACAACCGAACCACAAATGGAAACTGCTCGCCCTGTTGACGCTTCTGCAATGCTTCTTCAATCATTGCAGGCATGCGTTGCGGGGTTGGCACCGTGGTGTATTCCAGATTCCAAAGCTCACCCAATGCCGCTGCCTCAGCCAAGGCTGAGGCGTGGCCGGTTTGCATGGGTTCTAATTGTACAAACTCACCCCGCAATACCAAGCGACTTGTTAAATGTTTCAACATCAACGACTGCGCTTATTACGTTAAACCATGTCTTGATATGGGTTATCAAACTCAAGCGAGATTTTATTTACGAATTGACCAATCTGAACGCCATCTTTGCCAATGATGATTTCATGATCTTCAATAATGCCCGAACCAAAGTTGTATATGACGTTCAAATCACCTTGGCTTGCCTTGGCATCATACTCACTGGCTTGTTGGCGTGTTTTATCGCGCTTAGCGACATAGTCGGCAAATGCCTTATCGCCATAGCGTTTTTCTAACATGCCTTCAACAATGGTGGGCGAAATAACCGTGGCGGTAGAATTATTACCGCCAAAGCCTTTGGAGTTTAAAAATGCCACATCCATGGCGACCGGTCTGTCTTGCAACAAAATGTCTAAATTTTTATCCAACACGTCGTCGGCCACTTTTTCAGTGGTTTTAATACCCGGTATCAGATTGTCGGCAAATACCCCTAAGGTGTTGGCCAATTGGTCACCACTGGCTGGGCCTAATGGGTGAGCAACAAAGGCTTTTACGGCCGTTACTGGCCAATTAGTGATGCCAAAGGTGTCAGCCACTTTGTCGAAAATCATAGACTCAGTAATGCGGTTCTGCGGTGTGCTAGAGCCGTGTGCCTGTATGAACGAACGTTGTTTTACCGCCTCTTCACCAACAATAGACATTGCCGAAGCAACGGCTTTCGCCATCGTTACATAGTTACCTGCCCCAGGCGATGAAATTGATTTCTTAAAGCCATCGGCATTAACAAACACATCAGGCACAGCGGCGTAAATGTCAGCCCCAAGCTCCAGTGCAAGTGCGTCGTCCATTAAAATAAAATACTGGCTTGATTCACCCATCGTGAAGCCGGCATTTTCACCAAACGGGCGCGATGCTCGGCGGTGATCCGCGGTTTCGGCATCGTCTAACTTGGCTAAACGCTCATCGGTACCCAAGGCGCTCATGGCGGCAAAGCCTTCCATTACCTCTGGGGTAACTGGCGCTTCGCTGCAGCCGCAAATCACCACTCTGTGGCGCCCTGCTTTAATATCATCCACACCTAAGCGCAAATTATATAGAAACGAAGCGCAAGCACCGGTGGTAGCGCCGGTGGTGCCCACGCTGCCACACACATAGGCATTAACAAAGTCAGCCGGCATTGAATTTAAGCCTAATGCCATTTGTTTTGAGGTTGGGCGGCCAGATTTTAACCGCGCTTGCATATAGCCACCCACGCCAGCATCGTCGGCTTGCCCTACTCCGCTAGAGGCAAACACAGCCACTTCATCTGGGTTCACTTTAGACATGAGTTCATCCCAGGTAATGCCTAAGGAATTAATCGCGTCTGACGCACCCAAAATGGCCAATTGCAAGCCTCGTGGATGAAAGCGTGAATTGTATTCGTCTTGCGGCTTAAACCCAGTCGGCAATATTCCCGCTGATTGCACATCAAATTCACGAAATGACTCCATTTTCAGCGACACGCCACCGCTGATGGTCACTTTTACCGTTTTATCGTCTTGAGCCTCTATTAGCCAATTCGCTGGTACCGGGTTGGGCAGCTCGCGACGGCGTAAAGTGAACTCTGACGCGTGATCCGACTCCAGTCGCATGTCTTTGGTTGACGGCACTTTGTTAACGTCAAAATGTTCTTCATGAATGCGGCGAATTAAGGTGTTTTCTTCAATGGTTGAGCGATACTTTTCAACCACTTGATCGGCCGTTAATGCCTCTTCTTGCGTATCTATGTACACCCCGTTTTCATAACGAACCAACTTCATCAATGAGGCAAGACTTACAATAGTGGAGCGTATTTTTTCTGTACTTAAACTGTCTAATACCGTTCTTCGGTAAGCGTGATGAAAAGAACTGCGGCCAGCGGCGTTATAACCGCCAAAGCCAACGATCACGGGTAAGTTTGTCATTTTTTAAACCTTAAATATTTAGCATTAAAGTGCGGATTATAATGCGGAAGATTGATTTTTTTTGTGTCATTATTGCCATTTAATGGTTTATTACGGACTCTTTTGATGAAAATTGCCTATTTGGTTTTGGAAAACATGCTGGTGACGAGCTTTTTCAATGCGTACGAGCTCATGTTTGCCGCACGCATGAAAGCAAAGTCTGAGCGTGATAATCACACAGCCTCGATCAACCTGTATAAAGTGGCCAACACGTTACAGCCTGTTGAGTTTGCTTCGGGCATTAGTGTTCAGCCAGATCAAGACTTACAAAATCCCGACGAATATTACGACATGATTTTTGTGCCTGCGTTATGGCGCAACCCAAGGCCAGTGGTTCGCAATAACCCGGCCACAGTGCAGTGGTTAAGAAAACAGTGGGAACACGGCGCCGTGATCAATGCCACAGGCTCAGGCGTGTTTTTAGTGGCCGAATCAGGTCTGCTCGATAACCAAGCGGCAACAACTCATTGGCATTACTTTGATGCGTTTAGCAAAGACTACCCGGCCATCAACTTAAAGCGCCAACACTTTATTACCAGTGCCGGCAAACTCTTCTGTGCCGCCAGCATTAATGCCCAAACCGATTTGGTGCTGCATCATGTGCACCGTTTTATTGGTAAATCGGCCTCTGAGCATTTATCTCGCCATTTTTCTCATGAAGTGCGCCAACCCTACGATACGCTCAGCTTTGACCAAGAAAAAGAAAACGCTCACCCCGATGAAGTGATTTTACAGGCTCAACTGTGGTTGCAAAACAATTTGAGTAAACCGCAAACCACATTAGCGCCATTGGCAAAATACTTTGGTATGAGCACACGCAATTTCAGCCGGCGTTTTAGTTCGGCAACGGGCACCACCGCGCTTCAATATTTACAAGAGCAGCGCCACCAAGAAGCAAAAAGTTTACTGAAAAACAGCGACTTAAATATTAGTGAAATTGCGTTTCGGGTTGGGTATTTAGACACCAGCTACTTCACCAAGCAGTTTAAAAAACGCTCAGGAGTCACGCCCAAAGAATGGCGCCGCTCGGTAAGAGCCAAGCTATTCACCCTTTCAAACCAACTTTGAAGTGGCGGCTGTTAAACAGTATGATTGTTAAATATGGCGATAATGGTTCATGAAATCGTCACGCAAGGATGTAGAATGCTACCCTTAAGTCTGTTTTACAAATTGACCATTAATTTAATGTTCCAACACTGTGTATAAAACCATGTTCAAAAAAGCATATTTCGTACTGCTGTTAGTAAGCGTTGCATTTAATTTTCAAACCAGCGCGGTTGCTAACGAGCCTGCTGAGATTGAAAATACTCAAGACAAAGGCTTGGCCATTGCCAAAAAAATGAAACAGGTGAATGAAGGCTGGGTAAGTTCACAAAGTGACATGGTGATGGTGCTACGCACACGAAAAGGCGACGAAGTTGTGCGCCAAATGCGCAGCAAGTCACTGGAAGTATTAGACGATGGCGATAAAGCACTCACCATTTTTGATACCCCGTTAGATGTTAAAGGCACGGCGTTTTTAAACCATTCACACACGCAGAAAAATGACGATCAGTGGATATTCTTGCCGGCATTAAAGCGCGTTAAACGCATTGCCTCACGCAATAAGTCGGGCCCGTTTTTAGGCAGTGAATTCGCATTTGAAGATCTGTCGTCATTCGAAGTTGAAAAGTTCACCTACGACTATCTGCGTGATGAAGAGTTCGCCGGTCAAAACACCTTTGTTGTGAAAATGGTTCCAACGGATAAATACTCAGGTTACACCAAATCACACGTTTGGATTGACCAAGAGCATTACCGAGTGCAGAAAATTGATTTCTATGACCGCCGCGACACCCTGTTGAAAACGCTCACCTTTGCTGGCTACAAGCTGTATAAAGACAAGTTTTGGCGTGCTGACAAGCAAATGATGGTAAATCACAAGTCTGGCAAGTCAACCGACATTGAAATCAAAAACTTAGAGTTTGGCATTGATTTAACTGACGCTGATTTTAATGAAAAACGCTTGAACCGCGCACGTTAAATTAACGATTTAACCGCCTATTCTATTACCGCTATTAATATGATGTACTTATCTTTGCGGCGCAGTGCCGTTGGCCTGTTCTGCTTGCTGTTGTCTCAATCCAGTATTGCCGCCGAACTGCTGTCTGGCACGGTGGATGGAAAGCTTGAAATACAACACCGCCATTTTTTCAATAGCCCCGATATTGCTCAGCTTGACGCCATTTCTGGGCAAACATCAATGGCATTGAATGTGGAGTATTTTAAGGAGTGGAACAACGGCGATGATCGCCTTGAAGCTGAGCTCTTTGGCCGTCTTGATGGCGCTGACAGCGAGCGTACCCACACCGACATCCGGCAGCTGCTATGGACCCATTACGGCAACAATTATGAATTTTCAGCAGGCTTAGGCCGCGTGTTTTGGGGCGTTACTGAAACGCAGCATTTGGTTGATATTGTGAACCAAACCGATTTGGTGGAAAACATAGACGGCGAAGACAAATTGGGCCAGCCCATGCTCAGATATCAACAGTTTACAGACTTTGGTACGTTTGAAGCGTTTTTACTGCCCTATTTTCGCGAGCGCACGTTTGAAGGTGAAAATGGGCGCTTAGGCGGCGCGCTGAACATTGATACCGACAACCCGGTTTACCAGTCTTCTAGCGAAGAAAATCACGTGGATTGGGCGCTGCGTTACGCTAATACCTTTGGCGCTCTGGATTTGGGCTTATCTTGGTTTTCAGGCACCTCACGAGAGCCGGACTTATTTTTAAACTTCGACTTCAATAATCAATCAACGCGCCCTTTTTACCCTCAAATTGATCAATTAGGGGCCGACATTCAATTAACACTCGGCAGTTGGCTACTTAAGTTAGAAGCCATACAGCGCAACTTTGATTTGCCGATGTTTGAAGACTACAGTGCGGCCACGGCGGGCTTTGAGTACACCTTTGTGGGCGTGTTTGGCTCACAATACGACCTAGGGTTGTTGGTGGAATACTCGTGGGATGAACGCGGCGAAACCGGCGGTGCTTTCTTTCAAAACGACGCCACCATCGGTGGGCGTTTAACCCTCAATGACATCGCCGATTCGCAATTCTTATTTGGCATATCGGAAGACTTTGATTTTAGTGACAGCAAATCACTGTTTTTAGAGGGCGCTACTCGCATTAACAACGCCTTATCGCTCAATGTGGAAGCGCGTTATTTTGATGCGAAAGACCCAGCCAACCCCGCTTTTGCGATTAGAGACAGTAGTTTTGTGCAAGTTGGCATAGAGTATTTTTTCGATTAGCTCGCAAACTCACTATCCACACAGCCCAACCAAAAGCTAAATGGCAATATTGGTGATTTCATCCACTCGATCTATGCGCTCACCGTTCCAATGGTAGCGCAGGTGCTTAGTTTGCATGACTGGCGCCAGTATTGGCGGCCTAAAAATAGCCACGCACAAGCCGCCTAATCGGCGCACAGAGTTATACAGCACCCCATACTCATTTTGCAGCCTTAAGGTGTCAGCCAAGGCTTGTGACGCCGCGTAGTTGTCGGTTTCATGCAGGTCTTCCATGGCGCGAACGTCAACCAATTCGCCCACCTTATCTTGTAAATGCGCAACGTACACTCGCATATCTCGGTACATCGGTGGC
>CALINO010000079.1 GCA_938045295.1 uncultured Arenicella sp. | reverse complement strand
AATATCAGGAGTGGCTACCGGCCCAATCTCTTTACGCACGTGTTGAACCAACAACGATTTAAGATCATCCGTGTACTCTTGGCCAGCCATTAAGGTAACGTAGGCGTAAATGCCCTGCCCCTTAATATCATGCGGGTAGCCAACCACGGCTGCTTCTGAAACCGCTTCATGAAGCACTAATGCACTTTCCACTTCAGCGGTACCCATACGGTGGCCTGAGACGTTAATCACGTCATCCACTCGGCCAGTAATCCAGTAGTAGCCGTCTGCGTCACGCCGACAGCCGTCACCGGTAAAGTAATAACCGGGGTACATAGAAAAATAGGCTTCGTGAAAGCGCTTGGGGTTATTGTAAACGCCGCGCATTTGGCCTGGCCACGACCGAGGTATGGCTAAGTTGCCAGACGCTTCGCCGTGCAGAACATTGCCTTCGTCGTCCAGCAATACCGGTTCTACACCGAAAAATGGCCGCGTAGCTGCACCGGGTTTCGCCGGTGTTGCGCCGGGTAATGGCACAATCATAATTCCACCAGTTTCAGTCTGCCACCACGTGTCTACAATTGGGCATTTCTCTTGCCCAACTTGATGAAAATACCATTCCCATGCTTCAGGGTTAATGGGTTCACCGACGGTACCTAAAATGCGCAAACTACGGCGTGATGTGGTCTGTAAATACTCATCGCCAGCGCCCATTAACGCTCTTAACGCCGTTGGGGCGGTATAAAAGATGTTCACTTGGTGTTTGTCTATCACTTGCCAAAACCGGCTGGCATCTGGGTAAGTAGGCACGCCTTCGAACACCAAGGTAGTTGCGCCGTTGGCAAGTGGCCCATAGGTTAGGTACGAATGCCCTGTGATCCAGCCCACATCGGCGGTGCACCAATACACTTCGCCGTCTTGATAATCAAACACATACTTAAAGGTCATCATGGCATAGAGCAAATACCCGCCGGTGGTGTGCATTACGCCTTTAGGCGTGCCGGTTGAGCCTGATGTGTACAGAATAAACATGGGGTCTTCGGCGTCCATCACTTCCGGCTCGCAGGTGCTTGCTTGATCGCTCACCGCATGGTGGTACCACACATCGCGCCCCTCTTGCCAGCCAACGGCATTGCCGGTCACCTTGCAAACCAAGATGGATTCAATCGACGGTGTATCTTTACAAGCTTCATCAACGTTCGCTTTCAGAGGAATTGGTTTTGCCCCACGAAGACCTTCGTCAGCGGTGATCACCATTTTGCACTCTGAGTCGTTAATACGCCCTCGCAATGCCTCGGGTGAAAAACCGCCAAACACCACCGAGTGAATCGCGCCAATACGCGTACACGCCAGCATTGCGTAAACGGCTTCAGGAATCATCGGCATGTACAAACAAACGCGGTCGCCTTTTACCACGCCCATACTGCGCATTGCATTCGCCAAACGACATACCTCGTCGTGCAGCTCTTGGTAGGAGATGTTCTTACTTTGATCTGGGCTGTCCCCTTCCCAAATGATGGCGGTTTGATCGGCTTTGCTTGCCAAATGCCGGTCTATGCAATTGACCGACACATTCAGCTTACCGCCTTGAAACCACTTTATGTCAGCTGAATTAAAATCAAACTCGCTTACTGTGTGCCATTGCTCAATCCAATCTAAGTGGGTTTGCGCTTGCTCGCCCCAAAAACCATCAGGGTCATCCAGCGAACGCTGATACATCTCTGTGTACTGCTCGGCAGTCACATGCGTATTAGGTTTAATCGATTCAAAAACGGGGTAAATTGAATTTTCTGACATGGTGGCTTCCTTACGCGGATAACATTATTTGTGTTTAGCTGTGCGGTTTAGGTGCGTGATTTAGATATGTTGTTTCGTTATTATTTTGATGATTGCTTATTGATCGTTACTTCTAAAATCTTTATCGAAAGCGGTTCGGTAATTAATGAACCGCAGTTGAGTTTCAGCATAGTAAAACGCGTTATTTGCCTGCAATGCAAGTCTTGCCGTTGCTGCACTGTCAATACGCTCAGGAATGTCGAGAGTCCAATGCGTGTTGTCACTATTCAATGGCTGCATTGCCACTGGCATGACTTCCGCACCGTTCGAATCAACAAAACCAATGGTGGCGTTTTGCAATGCGTGCGAGACGTTGAGAACCAACACCGCTTGATTACTCTGAACGCTTAAATTGGATTTGAATGAGGCATTCACCAAATCGCATTGCCCGCTGGTAAAACGGCAGTTAGATTGCGCTATCAAAGGGTACGCTTGACCGTCAATGGCAGCATGAGGCTTATCTTTAACCATAAAATCAACGGCAAAGTACGCCAGCACAGTCAAAATAGGCGTAACAATCATGGCGGAGACTGTGTGTTTGTTGTTAAAAAAGCGCATGCTTAAAGGCTAATCAAAGTTTGGTTTATCCTCTCTTCTCTGAGCAAATAAGTCAAACACGAATTGGTCGCCGTTTAGGCTAATAAACACCTCGAAATACTAACTAATTCGCGCCTTCACCCAAGCCCAATCAATAACTTACCACATTAAAATTCATGTAAATTGCGAGTTGCTCTTTCGTTTTTAATCTCGCTTTCCTTACTCGTTTTTTGTTGAGATTCCTGCAGCTCTTTGTATTCTTTTGTGTAAGTGAAAAACAAAGGTATGGTATAGGCTTCAGTAAAACCAGTGCCCCTTAACGTAACGGCGGCTGAGGCAACATCCATACCTGAACAACGTGCTTGGGTGTAGGTACGCTTAACATGACTGGGGCAACATAAGTCAGAGCTCTTCATTTGAGCACGAGGTGTTGCAGCGCTACTGTCAGAACAAGCTCGAATAGACACAATACAGCTGTCGAGATCATGACCATTGTCAGAAACACAATGAACAATGGCGGCTTCATAGAAATTCATGGGGGTGAGTGGTTGTTGACTTTCGGCCGCCTTGAGTTGCTCAACCAGTTTATTACTGGCATATCGTGAAGGCTCAAGCGGTTGCCCAACTGAACAGTTAGGGTCGTATTCCACACCCGTTATCTCTCTGATTAATTTAAAGTAGTCATCGTGCGCGCCGTACTCAGTCAGCAAGGCCAAAATTCGTTGTTGGGTCTTTGTGTCACCGCCAATCGCGGCATCAAGAATGGTTTTGCCTCGATATTCAATCGCCGGTTTCACGCCCGCTTCAGCTAAATAAAACTCTACTAACGCTTCGTCACCTTTGCTCATTGCATTGGCTAGCTGGTCAACGCCTTGATAGGCAAACACCCCATAATCAAGGCCGCGTTCAAATAAGAAACGCTGAGTCTGTAATGGTAGATTGGCTGAAGAACGCCTAAAATTTTCCCAGTCAGTCACCGGTAAATTTTTAAGCGTTGCTTTCGCATCATGGTTTAGTAGTAACAGTACCGACTCAGTAATTCCGTTCTCAATGGCTGTCGTGAGCTCCGAATTAACGTCGATTTTTACTGACTCCAAGTCTAATAAGCCATTGCTTAATAACTGTACGGTTTTACGTTCTGGGAATCGTTTCGCAACAATATCGTTATAAATATTCCAGCTCAGATTATTACGTTTAATATACTCTGGGTCGTACTGCAAAACAGACTCAGCAAACAGCAAGTGGTTGTTTTTTAATGCGTAAAAAACAAGGTCACTTGAAATGCCACCACGCCCTTTTTTAACATCCACAAAACTGACAATCGGTTTCTTTTTAGTGTCTTCTACGTATGCCTTCTCAAATAAAGATTGAGCGGCCGCATCGTTACGCTTATTTAAGCTCTGCCATAACACCTGTGTTAGCAAGTAATCAAAATCTTCGGCGTTTTTCAGCGCCAGCACTCTGTTTGGTTTATTACGTACAACCAACTTATGCGCCAGTGCCTTTAAATAATCATGCTTATTTGCCAACTCTGTGGCACTACGCCAGCACTTCATTTCATACCATGCGAGCATCAGTGCATCGTTTGAGTTTGCTAATACCGCCCGGCTCACTTTTGTTTCAAACTGACTAACCCTGTAGTCGGTGGCGGTTTTATTCTTCATTTGGGTTTTAACCAAATCACGCTGGTAATCGGTATTACAAGCAAGGCTCTGCTGATATAGCGCTGTAAAGGCGGTAATATTAGAACTTTCTATCAACGACACCACATTGTTTGGTTTAATCTGTTCGGCTGAAAACTTAGCCACGGCGCGGTTAATTGCCGCCGAATCGTTAGCCGCAATCGCCTGGTCTAGGCCCGCATTCAACTTGGCAAGTAACGCTTTGGCTTTTTTCTTAGCCTCAGCTTTCTCTTTATACTCTTGGTAAGGCACGTCTGCCCTGCTTGCTTTTTCACGCATAATGACTTCGTCATTAGACATAAAGCGTTGGCTTACTTCGTTAAAAATAATGCCACGATTGTCGTACCACCCGGGAAACAATGCAGTAATGCACAGTACCACCATGGCAAGAAGCAACGATACTCTTATTATTAGTTTTAATATTTTCATCATGCTATTCCTTTCATTTATTGGCAAACGGCAGAAAAACACAAGCCTATTGAGCACCAAACCAAGGCGCCAGTATTACAGACTCGATCACATGTTAAAACGTTAAAAACTTAGGTTTGCGCACAATATTGGTACCCAAACCTAATACAGATCACATTTACTCAGTACGCGGCTGCAGCAATGTTTTGTACCAGTCCTGTTGTTTAAGCTTCTGTGCAGCAAAGTGAGCGCCTTGCTCACTGAAATGAGTGGCATCAAAAACAATCACGTAACCGTCTTTAGTCACACGTTGGCAGCCTTGCTGATTGCAAAACAGGTTCATTAAATCAAAATACGTAAAGTTTCCGGATGCTTGTGCTCGCTGTTTTAACTGGCGATTTACATGCAAGGCTTGCGGGTTAGGAGGCGTTCTTAATTTGCTAATATTAGGCTCGAACGCATGCTTACTTAGAAAATAAATACCATTACTTTGCTGCACTTTTAAACCCAGTACTTTGATTTTGGCATCGGTGATGGTCTTCAAATATTCAACCGTCTGCGATACGTACTTTAAGTGATGCTGTTCCCACCAATACGTTGCCAGAATAATGGTGTCGGCATTATCAAAAAGCTCACGCTGAGACAGTACCCTGCTGTGTTCTCGCTGGCATATTTCTTTGGCTCCAGAATAAATACCTTGGTATTGCTGCTCACTTAAACCAAAGAATGTTTTGCAATTATCACCTACCAACACTGAGGCCAAATCAATTTCTTCGTGCGCGCCACCGGCCACCAACACATTCATTAAACCCGCGGCCATGCTGTCGCCAATGACCAGCACCTTAGATTGCCCTGTATTGGAAAAATCACGCTGGTAATGACGAATGTTTGCCCAAAAATATTCGCTGTAATCGCCTTGTTTATAACTTAGCTGAGCCACCACGTCGTCGGGGTAACGCCAAAGCCAACCTTTTGAGGTGATTGCATTCGCGCTGAGCGAAACCACAACAAGCACTAAGGCCAGCGTAGCCAATAAGAAAGAACGATTGGGCGTTGGATTTTCAGACGTACGCTCTTTAGAGCGGCGAAACGGCTGCTCAATAAAACGGTACATTAAATACGCAACACCAATACCAACGGCAACTAAGGCAACACACTCAAATTCGGTAAATTCTCGCCCCACCCAATACTGATAAAAGACGATTAACGGCCAGTGTATTAAATATAAGGAATAGCTGATCAAGCCAATGCCAACCATTAGCTTGTTTGAAACCAGTGGTGACAAACGATGATTTGGCCCACTTAATATCATTAAAGCCGCGCCTAAGCATGGCAGTAATGCCGCGCTTGATGGAAACTCCATGGCATCATCAAAAAAGACAATGGATATGGTAACCATTGCTAGGCCGATCGCAAAAAGTGCTTCTGCGCTGTATTGGCGGTGCTTGAATGGTGCAGTAAACCAAACCAGTATTGCGCCAATAGCGAACTCGAATACCCGAAACGGCAACCAATAAAACACCGTTGATGGCACATTCAGCACTGACTGATTATCTTGCGTTCCAAACCAGGCGCTAATGCTGGCTTGTTGTGAAAAAACCACTTCATTAAGCAACCAACTGACCAAGCCCATGCTGAGCACAAAAATGGGAATAAGCCGCTGTTTATTCAACGAAAATAAGCCAACCAATACGGCCGGCCATATGAGATAAAACTGCTCTTCTACCGACAATGACCAGGTATGCAGCAACGGCTTGAGTGAACTTTCCGAATCGAAATAGCCCGCCACACTCCAAAAGAAAATATTACTGACACTGAATAATGCCGCAATTAAGGATTGGCCAAACTCAGTTAAATACGCCGGAGGAAACAGAAAATAACTGCACACGAAACAAAATAAAAACGTGGCCAACAACGCTGGGAACAAACGGCGCACACGACGCAAATAAAAATTCTTAAAACTAAAAGTGCCGCTGCTGGATAATTCACCGTAGATAAGCTTGGTGATCAAATAGCCTGAAATCACAAAGAAAATATCCACACCAACAAAGCCGCCAGTTACCAACGATTCATCAAGGTGATACAGAACAACGCTGCCTACGGCAATGGCGCGAAGGCCGTCAATATCGGGGCGGTATTTGAGCATGATGTGTGAATAATACAGATGACGTATTGAAAAAAATAGCAGGCGTAAGGTTAACCCAAATCATCAAGATAATCTTTGTAACATAGCCTAAAATTTGCCTTGCAAAATATCAAAGACGGGCCTGCAACCTTGTTTAGTACTTACCCTATAATACGACAATGAAATTTTCCGCTTCGCTTTCTCATGTCGCCGACACTCGAGATAATAATTTCAACTTAATGCGCTTAGGCGCAGCCATAGCGGTGGTTCTGAGCCACAGTTTCATATTGTCTTACAATGAACCGAACTCAATACCCAGAGGGTTGGGTTACCTTGCGGTGAACTGTTTTTTCATTATGAGCGGCTTTTTGGTCTGCAAAAGCCTTCTCGCACATTCAAGGGTTCGAGATTTTTATCGAGCTAGAGTGTTAAGAATTTACCCTGCTTTATTCTGTGCCGCTCTATTTTGCGTCTTCATTGTAGGACCATTAAACACCACTTTGCCGTTATTCGATTATTTCACTGACTCGAATACCTACCGGTATTTATTGAAAAACAGCACATTAGTGTTTGGTATTGATTACTACCTACCTTCAGTATTCACCAACACGGGCTCAATACAAACGGTAAACGCACCACTGTGGACCCTGTTTTTTGAAATTTATTTATACCTTTTGATTGGCTTATTAGGCTTTTTCTTTATTAAACAAGAAAACAATACCGTGTTTAGTGTTGCTGTGATTGCACTGTCGTCGCTGGCATTAGGTTTATATATTTACAGCATTACGGCTGAGCAGTTTGAGCCTAAACTTGCAAACAATAGCGTTCGCTTTGCGGCCCTATTTGGCATTGGAGCCACCTTCTACCTTGCCAGAAAATTTATCAAACTGACTCCATGGGTATTGCTAGCACTTATATTGGCCCTTGTTATTAGTATTAAATTGCCAGCCTTTCACAAGGCGGTGTTATACCCAATATTGGCGTATGTACTGCTTTATTTGGCATACGTACCCAAAGGAGTTCTGCTTAAATTTAATGCCATGGGTGACTACTCTTATGGCGTGTATATTTTTGCCTACCCGATTCAACAGTGGTTGGTTACTCTGTGGCCAAACATCTCTACACCAACGTTGTTTTTCAGCTCTGGCGCAGCAAGTTTATTATTAGCGGTGTTTTCGTGGCATATTGTTGAGCGGAAGGCACTGTCGTTAAAAAAATAACCGTTTAAGCTTACAGCGGCGTTTTTCTTAAGAAGAAAAGCGTGATTTTTCGCAGCCTCACTAAGACTGGGTAGAACACCGAGGCCATGCTAATACCCGCAAAAGAACGCACGAAAAGGAAGCGATTGATCGCCCCAAAGAAACCGCCAGACTCATTAAGCATGGCCAGACACTGCATAGCCTTAGGGCCATAATGCGTTTGTCCGCGCCAAAAAACCACCATGCCGTCATCCAAGCTTTGGCCTTTATTGGCAAAATCGGATACCAGACCTGGGTGCTCTCGGGCATTGATTAATGCTATCGATTTAACCTTAGACTTAAGCCGGTAAAATTCGGCAAAGTTATTACAAAATGGGCACTCGCCATCATAGACAATGACTAAAGCGTTGGGTTTATCTAATTCAATTTTGTTCAACAATTCTATCAGTAACTCTCTCAGTAACTTAGCCACCACGGCCACCACGGAAAACGTGCTCAGAAAACACCACACTCCGTTTACATAAGAGTAACACGGCTTAACTGCCTAAAAAGAGCAATACCATTTAACGCCCCAACCGAAGAGCCTTTGGGCGCAGATGGCACTTTAACCATAAATATGTTCACCACCCTGAACACCCTCTACATGTAAAATTTTGTATGCTTAGAGCGTTACGCCAACGCGGTCATAGACATATGACTTTTATTCACTAAAATACAGTTAACGGATATCTAACCAACACAGAGCAAGTAATGATCACTCTCGCGCAGTTTCTGCTTCTATTTTTATTTATTTCGCCCTTAATTTATCGCCGCTCACCCATGCCTTGGATTTTGGGCGGAGCCGGCATTGTGCTTGCCTTGTTCTCGATCATTTGGACGCCATCATGGTTGTTATGGATCGTACTCGCAGTGATTACCGCCTTTGCTGCGATTAAACCGCTGCGCATGAACGTGTTAACCAAGCCCATTTTCAAATTGTTTAAATCGGCATTGCCCTCAATGAGCGAAACCGAGCGCGATGCCATTGAAGCCGGTGACACATGGTGGGAAGCGGAACTGTTTCAAGGTGCGCCCAACTGGCAAACATTGTGGTCTTACCCCAAGCCAGAGCTAAGCGAAGAAGAACAAATTTTTGTCGATAACCAAACCGAAACATTGTGCTCAATGTTAGACGATTGGAATATTGTTCACCGTGAGCACGACTTACCCAAAGAAGTGTGGGATTACATCAAACAAGAAAAGTTTCTTGGCATGATCATTCCTAAAGAATATGGCGGCCTTGGTTTTTCAGCCCTAGCCCACTCCACCGTTGTAACCCGCATTGCCACTAAAAGTGCCAGCGCCGCGGTTGACGTTATGGTGCCCAATTCTCTGGGGCCAGCTGAGCTGTTAATGCAATTTGGTACCCAAGAACAGCGTGATCATTACCTGCCTAAACTGGCAACCGGTGACGAAATACCCTGCTTCGCGCTTACCAGCCCTCAAGCCGGCAGTGACGCTGGCGCCCTAACGGATAAAGGCGTTGTTTGCTATGGCAAGTACAAAGGCAAAAAAGTAAAAGGCATTAAACTGAGTTGGAATAAACGCTACATCACCTTAGCGCCCGTGGCGACGGTGTTAGGCCTAGCCTTCAAGTTGTATGACCCAGATCAATTATTAGGCGATACCGAAGACCTGGGAATTACCGTGGCATTAATACCCACAGACCATGCAGGCGTTGAAACGGGCCGCCGCCACAACCCAATGGCCATGGCATTTATGAACGGCCCCACCACCGGCACCGATGTATTTATTCCTCTAGACTGGATTATTGGCGGCGAAGAAAACGCCGGTAAAGGCTGGAAGATGCTCGTTACCTGCCTGTCTGAAGGCCGCGGCATTTCACTGCCAGCGCTAAGCTCAGCCACCGCGGCATTGTGTTACGGCTTTACCGGAGCATACAGCCGTATTCGTAAACAGTTCAACTTAGAAATTAGCCAGTTTGAAGGCGTAGAAGAAGCACTGGCCCGCATTGCCGGTTACACCTATTTAATTGAAGCCTCGCGAGTCATGACCGCCGGTGCCGTTGATTTACACGTAAAACCCTCAGTGGCATCGGCCATCGCCAAATACCACATGACCGAACTGTCACGGGTTATTGTGCGCAATGCCATGGACGTACACGGTGGCCGCGGGCTGATTCTCGGGCCTAAAAACTACCTTGCTCACAGCTACATAAGCACCCCCATTGCCATTACCGTAGAGGGTGCGAACATACTCACTCGTAACCTCATTATCTTTGGGCAAGGCGCAATACGCTGCCACCCTTATGTGTATAAAGAAATGCAAGCGGCACAAAACCCGAACCTTGATAAGGCCTTGCCTGAATTTGATTCTGCGTTCTTCGGCCACGTTGGTTACTCAATCAGCAATGTGGTGCGAACCTTAGGCTTAGGTCTTACGCGCGGCTTTTTTGTCAGCGTGGGCGGCGACACACGCCACAAACGTGCGTATCAAAAACTATCACGCATCAGCGCCGCGCTGGCCATGATTTCAGACATGTCTATGCTGGTACTTGGCGGCAGCTTAAAACGCCGCGAGCGTTTATCAGCTCGCTTAGGTGACGTGCTAAGTCAGCTTTATTTAGCCAGCACCGTGCTCAAATACCACAAAGATCATGGTGAACCTGAAAACGAAGACGCCTACGTTCAATGGGCAATTGAAACGTGCCTGTACGAATGCCAATTGGCGTTTGATGGCTTTTTTGCTAACTTCCCGAATCGTTTCCTGGCCGTTATATTAAAGCGTATTGTGTTTCCTTTCGGTCACTCGTTCAAACCAGCTAACGACGACTTGGCTGAAAAAATTGTCGAACCCATGCTGCGAGACGGCCACACACGCCGTAAACTAACGCAAAACCTGTTTGTTGGTGAAAGAGAAGACGAAGCGGGCTTCATTATTGAAGACGCGTTCCTTAAGGTCACAGGCACTCGCGGTTTGCGCAAAAAAATCAAAACCGCGGTAAAACAAGGCGATGTCGAACGCTCGGATGATTTTGATGCTTTCTGCGCTCAGCTAGTGGAAAAAGGCATTCTGTCTACAGACGAAGTGGAAAAATATAAAATCGCTGAAAAAGCTCGCAACTTAGCCATTCAAGTGGATGACTTTGAGTTTGATAAATTCGGCTAGTCACCGTTCAAGAATTGGCGGCAGAGGCTCTCTGCCGCCAATTGTGAAATTGCCTCATAACCCCCCACCGCTCCTGCGCTTGTCAAAATCATGATCGACAGAAGCCACACAATCACAATGAGTAAAAACAAAATCGTAGCGCTGTTAGCGTTTATTGCAACCCACCCAGCCTACGCAGAAAAGCTAGAAGAAATAACCGTGTTTGCGCACCGATCGCCCACCTCTATTGTGGATGCACCGGTTAACCTGTTTGCTATCACACAAGAGCAAATACAGGCCACCAATGCGGAACACATTCATGCCTTAATCAGCCAGGTACCGGGGGTTAATTACCAACAAGGCAGCGGTCAAGAATCGTTGCCGGGCATTCGCTCAGCGGTACTGACCGGCGCCGGTGCTTGTGGCAATGTATTGGTGCTCGAAGACGGCATTGCAGTGAGAGGCCCCGCGTTTTGCAATGTGAATGAGCTGTTTGACACACACTTTGAACATGCCAACCAAATCGAAGTTATTCGCGGCCCAGGCAGCGCCATTTACGGCTCTAATAGCTTGAACGGCAGCATTAATGTGTCGCTACAACCCTATGGCCGAAATGTATTGCAACTCGATATTGGTGAAGACAATTTTGTAAGAGCCAAAGCCGCCTTGTCGTACGGTAATCGCCAAGCAAACGACAATCACTATGGGCGTTTATACGCCACCGTTACCGACACCGATGGTTTTCGTGATGATTCAGGCTATCGTCAGCAAAAATACAGCTGGCGACACCATTCAACGCTCAATCAGTGGCAGGCAAAATTGGGTGCCACTTACACTCATTTAGATCAAGAAACCGCTGGCTTTTTAGTCGGTGACGATGCGTATTTAGACGCAGAGCGAATTACCGAAAATGCCAACCCTGAAGCGTTTAGAAAGTCAGACTCTTTTCGCGCATGGGCCAAGCTGTCGCGGGCGTTAAGTGACTCATCGTCATTAACGCTGACTCCGTATGTTCGCCATACCGACATGGACTTTTTGTTGCATTTTTTGCCCGGCCAGCCGCTTGAAACAAACCAACAAGACGGCGTTGGCTTGCAAGCAATCGTATTACACAAGCCCAGCGGTTCAGTAAGCTGGTCTTGGGGGCTTGATGCCGACGTTTCTAATGGCGAATTATCACAAACCCAAGCACTGCCGACGAGTGGCTCAGCGTTTTTACAAGCCACCATTCCAACCGGCACGCATTACAATTACGCCGTAGACTCACAACAATTTGCGCTTTTTTCTGAACTTGATTGGCGCATTAACGAACAATTTGAAACCAGCATTGGGCTGCGCGGTGAGTACCTAAAATACGATTACGATAACCGCGCCTTAGATGGGCGCACTCGAGACGACGGCACCGCATGTGCCTTTGGTGGTTGCCGCTATAGCCGCCCTGCTGACCGCAGCGATTCATTCTCGAACCTGTCACCAAAGCTGGAACTAAAATACACTCTTAATGAATCTCTGAAATTATATGCATCCGCGTCACGTTCTTTTCGAGCGCCACAAGCCACCGAACTGTATCGTTTACAACGGCAACAAAGTGTCGCTGACCTAGACAGCGTTCGAGCCACCTCTTATGAAATGGGCGTAAAGTACGAATTGGCCAACCTTGTGATGCGCGCTAATGTGTACGCACTCAGCCAGCGCAACGTGATTATCAGAGACAGTAATTTTTTCAATATTGACGGTAACCGCACAAAGAGCAAAGGCGTTGAATTATCATTTCAACATCGACTAAGCCCAAAGCTGACTTGGCAAAGCGCCATTACTGTCGCCAGCCATCAGTACGATTCCGAGCAAATTTCTGGCGGCGTTAATATTCGTGGCAATGACATTGATACCGCCCCAAAGAGCATGGCCAATGTAAAGCTTAACTGGTCTCCTTACGACAACATAAACGCTGGGCTAAACTTCGAGCACGTGGGTGAGTATTACCTAGACCCAGAAAATGAGAACCAATACCCAGGGCACAATCTATGGCACCTAAGCTTGGCCTACACCGTTAACGATTCACTGAAAACAACGCTGAGAGTTGATAATGTCAGCAATAAACGATACGCCGAAAGAGCCGATTTCACCGGCTTCAGCGGTGAGCGTTATTTCCCTGGGCGACCCAGAGCGCTGATGTTGAGCTTAGAGTACCGCCTCTAAGCTCTCTCAAGCGGTTATTAATGTAGGCCTAATTTTAGGGTTTTGCCGTTTTATTTATCGCCGCTAGCCTTAGCTTTCAACACAACACTCAAAACGATAAACCCAATCGCGCCCGATACTAACGAACCCACGATAATTCCCAGCCGCTCATCGAATAACAGGTTCACGCCGGTTTCTTCAAACGCCAAACTGCCCACAAACAAGCTCATAGTGAAGCCAATGCCGCACAGCGCGCTCACCCCGTACAGCGCGCCCCAATTCATATCTTTAGGCAACTTGGTAATTTTTAATAACACCGCCAACGCGCACAGCCCGAAAATACCCACCTGTTTGCCAACAATTAAGCCCAGCGCTACGCCAATCGGCACATCATGAAACAGCACATCACTGGATACACCGCGTAAATCAATGCCGGCGTTGGCAAAAGCGAATACCGGCAACACTAAGAATGCCACCAAACCATGCAACTCATGCTCCCAAGTCTTTAATGGCGATGGCTTACTGCTGTCTTCAGCCTGCATTGGGATAAAGACCGCCAATATCACTCCTGCCAATGTGGCATGCACACCCGATTTGAGCATGCTTACCCACATCAACAACCCAATAAACAAATACGGGCTGCGCGAACTGACTCGTTTACAGTTGAGTACAAACAACACCGGAATGCACAAAAGAGCAAACGCCAATGCGCTTAACGAAACTTTTGAGGTGTAGAAAATAGCAATAACCACAATCGCACCGATGTCATCGAAAATGGCCAATGAGGTGAGAAATATCTTTAGCGAAATAGGCACTCTAGACCCTAATAAGCTCAAGACTCCTAGGGCAAAGGCAATGTCGGTGGCTGCAGGTATTGCCCAACCCGCGGCACTGACTGGGTCATCGTGATTAAAGTACAAATACACCAACGCTGGCACGGCCATGCCGCCAATGGCACCAATGGCTGGCAACACAATGTTTTTAGGGTCAGACAGTTCGCCTTCCACCAATTCACGTTTGAGCTCAAGACCAACTAAAAAGAAAAACACCGCCATCAAGCCATCGTTAACCCACAACAATAAAGGCTTAGCAATCTCTAGCTGGCCAATTCGAACCTCGACCGGAGTATCCAAAAGCAGGTTGTAAAACGAGTTGGCTGGGCTATTGGCAATAATCATCGCCAATGTGGCGGTAAGCATTAACACAATGCCGCCGGAGGATTCGAGCTTAAGAAACTTGTTCAGCGCCGAGTCATTAGAAGGTTTCATAAATTAATAAGGGTAAAAGGATAAATAGAGTGAGAAATAACCAATGCGCAATTTTATCTATGGCACGGTGATGAAGACCTGAAATTTGGCGGGTTATTGGCCGGTATTTGATAAATAAAATAAAACACCGAAATTTGTCGATTGGTGTTACCCCTAACCGCGGGTTATATTAATGCTTTTACACACTCATGTAACTTAAAAATAGCCTTAAAACGCGCAATGCGCTTACAGACTCTATCATGCTAATTGTTATTTCGCCTGCTAAAACCTTGGATTTTGAAACCGAGCCCACCACCACCGAACATTCGCAACCGACACTGTTAAAACACAGTGAGGAATTAATTGACGTTCTTAGCACCAAATCACCGGATGACATAGAAAAATTGATGAAAATCAGTAATAAGCTGGCTGTTTTGAATGTAGAACGTTACCACAATTGGTCGCAGCCATTCACGCCCGACAATGCCAAACAAGCCGTATTGGCGTTTAAAGGCGATGTTTACACCGGCTTAGATGCCGAATCATTAAACCACTCAGAGTTAGCGTACGCACAAGACCATTTACGCATTTTATCTGGCCTTTACGGCGTACTGCGCCCTCTTGATTTAATGCAAGCGTATCGCCTTGAAATGGGCACTCGTTTAGAAAACCCCAAAGGAAAAAATTTATACGAGTTTTGGGGCATGCAAGTGACCGAAGAAATCAATCAGCAGCTTAAGGCTGTGAACAGCGATTTGCTGGTTAATTTGGCCTCTAATGAATACTTTAAGTCGATTAAACCCAAATCAATTAATGCCGACATCGTCACCCCTGTTTTTAAAGACTGGAAAAACGATCAATATAAGATGATCAGCTTTTTTGCCAAAAAAGCACGCGGCCTGATGACAGCATGGGTGATCAAAAATGAAATAAAAAGCGTGGAACAGCTAACCGAGTTTAATGTCGATGGCTATCAATACAGCCCCAACGACTCAGACGCACTGAACCCTGTTTTCCTTCGTAAACAGGCGTAATAGCTGGCGTAAAAAATAGAAACCGAATACGTACAGCCTAGCGTTATTAACCTAATGCACACATCGGCACAGATAAGCTAGGTTGTGGGTAGCACCAAATTCATGTCGGCACGTTTCATGTCACTGATTACAGCCGAAATGCTTTTCGCCACCATTTCGGCGCGGTGCTTCATTTGTTCAGCATTAGCGCCGGCGTGCTTTTCATCAATGGCACGGTTAAACAAGTAAAGCCAACGCGTAAAGTGCCCTGGCACAAGCGGCAATTTCTGATGAATTTCCAAATGCTTACGCATGGGGTTTCCTGAGTAAGTGCGCTCATTGAAAATGATGTCCGCCCAAAAATTCACAATGACCGGAACATGGTGTTCAAGGTCAATTTTGGCAACATCGGTGAAAATAAACCCGACAATCGGGTCATCTAACATGGTTTGGTAAAAGCGAGTCACAATATCTTCGATATCTGCTCGATTGATTACGTCGCTCTTTGACATTAGTTGCTATAATCCAAAATACAGACTGTCTACATTATTTTATAAGCTTAACTCATATTAGGCTTAACTGATAAAAGTTTATTTATGAAAGATCAAAATCGCCCAGCCTCAAGGCCATCCATCAAACCAGTTGTGGCTGGCGAAAAACTTCGTGGCGCGGAAAAAATGGCGCGCATCCCCGTTAAAATCGAAAAAACAGTGGACCCTATTCGTAAGCCAGACTGGATTCGCATTCGCCTGCCGCACGGGGACAAAGTTCAAAAATTAAAAGAAACGTTGCGCGACAAAAAACTGCACACAGTGTGTGAAGAAGCCTCTTGCCCTAACCTTTCTGAATGTTTTAGCCGCGGAACGGCTACGTTTATGATCATGGGGGACATTTGCACCCGACGCTGCCCTTTTTGCGATGTTGCCCACGGGCGCCCATTGGCATTAGATCAAGACGAGCCCAAGCATTTGGCTGAAACCATTCAAGCAATGGGCTTGAAATACGTGGTCATCACGTCAGTGGATCGTGACGACTTACGAGACGGCGGTGCTGGCCACTTTGTTCGCTGCGTTGAAGAAACTCGCGCCTTAAACCCCAATACTCAAGTTGAAATTTTAGTGCCGGACTTTCGTGGCCGCATGGACATTGCCATTGAGCTCATGTCGAGCTGCCCGCCAGACGTGTTTAATCACAATTTAGAAACCATTCCAGATTTGTACCGTAAAGTAAGACCGGGCTCAGACTACCAATGGTCGCTTGATTTAATTAAGCGTTTCAAAGCCGCTCAACCGCAGGTAAACACGAAATCGGGATTAATGCTGGGCATTGGCGAATCCATAGACCAAGTGAAAGACGTGCTGCGAGACTTAAAAGAGCACGACTGCGACATGATCACTCTTGGCCAGTATCTACAACCCAGCTTAAATCACTTACCGGTAGAACGTTACGTTCACCCAGACGAGTTTGATGAACTTCGCGAGTTTGGTGACGCACTGGGCTTTAAGCATGTGGCATCAGGCCCCATGGTTCGCTCTTCGTACCACGCTGACGTACAAGCACACTCGGCCGAACAATCCGATTAAACGCATTACTTCCTTCCTGAAGAATGTAAAAGCCGCATTATTTCCCCAATATGCGGCTTTTTTAATAAACAACACACGAAACCGCACATAAAGACCACGAAAAATCATGAGCAACAACTTAAAAGATGCCGCACTGCACTACCACCGAAGCCCCAAAGCCGGAAAAATTCGAGTGCAAGCCACCAAACCGTTGTCTAATCAACGAGATTTGGCCTTAGCTTACTCGCCTGGCGTGGCTGAGCCGTGTAAGGAAATAGAAAAAAACCCGTTAAGCGCCGCCGATTACACCTCGCGCAGCAACTTGGTGGGCGTTGTTACCAACGGTACCGCTGTACTTGGGCTTGGCAATATCGGCGCCTTGGCATCCAAACCGGTGATGGAAGGAAAAGCGATTTTGTTTAAAAATTTCGCGGATGTTGACGCTTACGATATCGAAATTGACGAGACCGACGTTGATGCCTTTTGCGATGTGGTTGCCAAGCTTGAGCCCACCTTTGGCGGCATCAACCTTGAAGACATAAAAGCCCCGCAATGCTTTGAAATTGAACGTAAATTACGCGAGCGAATGAACATTCCCGTGTTTCATGACGACCAACATGGCACCGCCATTGTGTCGGCCGCCGCCGTAATCAATGGCTTAAAAGTGGTCAACAAAAACATTGAGGACGTTACCTTAACGGTTTCTGGCGCGGGCGCGGCCGCCATGGCGTGCACCAACCTGCTGATCGATTTAGGCATTGATATTAATAAGGTCACCATGCTCGACAGCCGTGGTGTCATTCATTCTGGGCGCGACAACTTAGACCCAACCAAGCAACGCTTTGCACGCGACACAGATGCGCGCACCCTAGAACACGCCATGATTGACTGCGACGTATTTTTAGGTGTGTCGCAACCCAACCTCATCAGCGTGCCCATGCTTAAGAGTATGGCTGATAAACCCATCATTTTGGCCATGTCGAACCCAGACCCTGAGGTGCGCCCTGAGTTGGTTTACGAGCACCGCCCTGATGCCGTTATGGCCACCGGGCGTTCGGATTACCCCAATCAAGTGAATAATGTGCTGTGCTTTCCGTTTTTATTTCGCGGCACATTAGATGTTGGTGCTACTACCATCACCCGCGACATGGAAAAAGCCTGCGTCTACGCACTGGCCGAATTGGCGCACTCAGAAAGCAATGAAGTGGTGGCTGGCTATTATCAAAATGAGTCCATGTTGTTCGGTGCCGGCTACATACTGCCTAAACCGTTTGACCCTCGCTTAATCACCACCATCGCCCCCGCCGTTGCTCAAGCCGCTATTGAGAGCGGTGTGGCCACGCGCCCGTTCAACAGCATTGAAGACTACAAACAAAGCCTTGAGCCATTGGTCTACCGAACCGGCAATGTCATGCGCCCTATTTTCGAACACGCGCAAAACGCCACGTATAAAGTACTTTATACCGACGGCGAAAATGAACGCATACTAAGAGCCGTTCAAGACGTGGTGGATCAGAGCTACGCACGCCCCATGCTGATTGGCGACCAGCAAAAAATCGCTGACACCATTACCCGCTTGGGACTGCGCTTACAACACGGCACGCATTACGACACCATTGAACCGGTGAGCGACGTATTGGACGACCGCATTCTTCAAACCAAAGAGTTAATCGAAGCAGGTCAGGCGCATGCGGCACTCACCGGGCCCGGCGCCAAATTGTACGAACAAATCACCTCGTTAGAAAAACACGTGGGCATTAACAGTGACGATAGTCATTTGGCGGTTATGCACTTATTGCTGATGGACACTGGCACGGTCTTTATTGCCGACACCAGCATTCACGAAAATCCAACCGCCAAAGAGTTGGCCAACATCACAATTATGGCAGCCAGAGAGGTTGAACGCTTTGGCATGAAACCACGAGTTGCGCTGATGTCGCACTCGAATTTTGGCAGCCATGAGACCGAATCCTCTAGAAAAATGGCTCAGGCGAACGCCCTGTTAAAAGAACTTGCACCCGAGTTGGAAGTCGACGGTGAAATGAAAGGTGGCAGCGCACTGGATGCGGTAACACGCCAAAAATCAGGAAAAAGCACATTAACAGGCGACGCTAACCTGCTGATTATGCCTAATCTTGATGCCGCCAATATTACTTACACCGTGTTAAAGGCCATGGCCAATGGAATTTCGGTTGGGCCTATCGTTTTAGGCTTAGACATGCCTATTCATGCCATCACCAAAACCACCACTCCTAGAGGCATCGTTAACCTCACCACACTGGTGACGGCCAGCGTGGAAGATTAAGCTCATCATTCGGGCGCAAATACTCTGCATTTGCGCCCATTTTCACTCCAAAAGCTCTCTAAAAAGCCGGACAAATTGCTCTTAAAGTTAGACAACACGGTTTACATTTACAAAACTTATAGATATTATTCACGCCGCAAATATAAGGTATCAACCTATTGAATCTAATCTTATTGAACAGTCAGTTAGGCCGCTAAACATGAGCACAGAACAAACCAATCTCCCCATTGATATTGATGCAATTGAAACCCAAGAATGGGTAGATGCACTGCAAAGCGTAATAAAAGCCGATGGATCAGAACGAGCTAAGTTTCTATTAAAAGAGCTTGCAGATGCGGCTCGACAAGCCGGCGCTCAATTACCGTACGGATTAAACACGCCTTACATCAACACAATTGCGGTTGAAGACCAACCCGCCCTGCCTGCTGACCGACAAATAGAGTTCAAAATTCGCTCCATGATTCGCTGGAATGCGGCAGCCATGGTGCTTCGCGCCAACAAAATCAGCACCGAGTACGGCGGCCACATTGCCAGTTATGCATCGGCAGCGGTGTTATACGAAATCGGCTTTAACCATTTCTGGCGCGCCCGCTCTGACGAGCACGGCGGCGACATGATTTATTATCAAGGCCACTCAGCGCCGGGCATGTACGCTCGCGCTTTCTTAGAAGGTCGATTAACTGAAGAGCAGTTAGATAATTTCCGCCAAGAAGTGGGCGGCAACGGCTTATCGTCTTACCCTCACCCTTGGTTAATGCCAAATTTTTGGCAATTTCCTACGGTTTCTATGGGTTTAGGCCCAATCATGTCTATTTATCAAGCGCGCTTTCAGAAGTACCTTGAAAACCGTGAATTGATCAAAACCGAGAACCGAAAAGTATGGGCGTTTCTTGGCGACGGTGAAATGGATGAGCCTGAGTCACGTGGTGCCTTAGGTTTAGCCGGTCGCGAAAAATTAGACAATCTTATATTCGTCATTAACTGCAACTTGCAACGCCTAGACGGCCCAGTACGTGGTAATGGCAAGATCATTCAAGAGCTTGAGTCTGAATTTCGTGGCGCGGGTTGGAATGTAATCAAGGTTATTTGGGGCTCTCAATGGGACATTTTGCTTGAAAAAGACGTTGATGGCATTCTGCAAAAACGCATGCAAGAATGCGTTGACGGTGAATACCAAGCCTTTAAAGCCAAAGGTGGCGCGTACATTCGAGAAGTATTTTGGAACACCCCTGAACTTAAAGCCATGGTTGCTCATATGAGCGACGAAGACTTAGAGTTAATGACTCGCGGCGGCCACGACACCGACAAAGTGTACGCCGCCTACCGCGAAGCCATTAAGCACTCTGGTCAACCAACGGTTATTTTAGCCAAAACGGTTAAAGGCTTGGGTATGGGTGAAGCCGGTCAAGGCCAAAACACTTCGCACCAACAAAAGAAAATGGATTTGGAATCACTGAATGTGTTCCGTAACCGCTTCAAAATCCCCGTTTCTGATGAACAATTAGAAACGCTTGAGTACATCAAGCCTGACCCAGATTCGCCAGAAATCAAGTACTTACACGCAAGACGTGAAGCATTGGGTGGCTACTTACCTGCCCGCCCTGTCAGTTCTAACAAACTGCAAATACCAGAACTAAAAGCCTTTGCAAAAATGCTGGAAGCGTCTGGTGATCGTGAATTTTCAACCACCATGGCGTTTGTACGCATTCTGTCTACGCTGATTCGCGACAAGAACTTAAAAGACCGCGTGGTGCCGATTGTGCCAGACGAAGCTCGTACCTTTGGTATGGAAGGCTTGTTCCGTCAAATTGGCATTTACGCCAGCGAAGGTCAGAAGTACGAACCTGAAGATTCAGACCAGTTGATGTACTACCGTGAAGACAAGAAAGGCCAAGTGCTGGAAGAAGGCATTAACGAAGCCGGCGCTATGTCGTCATGGATTGCGGCAGCAACCTCGTATTCAACCAATGAATTGCCGATGATTCCGTTCTACATCTATTACTCGATGTTCGGTTTCCAACGTATTGGTGATTTGGCTTGGGCTGCAGGCGACATGCAAGCACGCGGATTCTTAGTGGGCGGTACCGCTGGGCGAACCACACTGGCTGGCGAAGGTTTACAGCACCAAGATGGTCATTCGCACTTGCAAGCGGCGACCATTCCGAACTGTATTTCATACGACCCAACATACAGCTATGAATTAGCCGTAATCGTACAAGATGGCCTACGCCGCATGTACGGTGAAGAAGAAAATGTCTTTTACTACCTTTCTGTGATGAATGAGAACTACGCTCACCCAGAAATGCCAAAAGGCGTTGAAGAAGGCATATTGAAAGGCTTGTATCAGCTGTCTAAAAGCAAAAAAGACAATGGCAAAAACCCAACCGTTCAATTAATGGGCTCTGGCACAATTTTGAACGAGTGTGTGAAAGCCGCGGAAATTCTCGAAGCCGAATACGGCATTGCCGCTAACCTTTGGAGCGCCACTAGCATGAACGAGTTGCGCCGCGAAGGTTTAGAAGCGCAACGTTGGAACATGTTGCACCCCACTGAAAAGCCGCGCATTAGCTACGTTGAACAGTGTCTGCAAGATCAAAATGGCCCTGTGGTTGCCGCCACCGATTACATGAAAGTGTATGCCGACCAAATTCGCGAATTTGTGCCGACTCGCTATGTGGTGATGGGTACGGATGGCTTTGGCCGAAGTGACGATCGTCAGCAATTAAGAAGCCACTTTGAAGTGAATCATCAATACATCGTTGTAGCAGCGTTATCCGCTTTATTTGAAGACGGCAGTATTGATGCCAAAGTAGTGAACAAAGCGATCAAACAGTTTAACATCGACCCTAACAAACCATCGCCAGACACGCTTTAAGCTGGCTTAATTTTTAAGGGTATTTCAACGCGATGATTAAGTATGTCGAACTGACAGCGCCTGAAGCCAGTGCCTACCGACAAGCCAAGATCATTTCCATTGAGCGAAATGAGGGCGACACGGTAAGCGCTGGTGACACGCTGTTTATTGTGCAAAGCGGCAATACAAAACTGGAGCTTCCGTCGACCAAAGAGGGTCGGATAGTTGAATTTATTGTTAGCGAACAAGAAAATATCAGCTTATCGACCCCTCTTCTTTTGCTTGAAACCACCGTGGAAAAGAGCACTGCAACAACTCCTATTAATGTTAATGCAGAACAAGAAGAAGCGGCCATTGAGCCGATTGAGCCTGAGCAAGTGGCTCAAGATTTAGAACCGGTTGAAATAGAGGAAACGCTCGCGCCTCCTCCCCCGGCTCCAGTCAAAAAGAAAGCCAAGAAGAAAACTAAGAAAGTGTCTAAGAAAGCGACTCAGTCTCAAAACGCAAAAGTCCATAAACAACAGTCTTTGGATTTAATGGCTGGCCTAGACGACACAACCAATTCAACTGAAGCGCCAATAAGCGCGCCTCAGCCTGAGCCTGTGAAGGCTCAAGCTCACCATGTAGAAACTACTGAGAGTAATTCAATGTCAGATAACACGTTACTAACTATAAATGTTCCAGACATCGGCGCTGATTCAGCCAAAGTAATTGAAATTTTGGTCAACGTCGGCGATCAAATTAATGCTGAAGACGCACTGGTCACCCTCGAAAGTGACAAAGCCAGCATGGATGTGCCTAGCCCACAAAGCGGCACCATTAAGTCCATTGCAGTTTCAGTAGACCAAGACGTCAGCGAAGGAACCGCTTTAATCGAACTTGAAATCAGTGGTGACAATGGAAATGACGCTAAGGCCGCCGAACCGGCCACGCCAGAAGCCAGCCCAGAAGCCAACGTTGAAACAAGCACAGCAGCACCAGCCGCTAGCTCTTCCGCAATTGTGGACGTTGCCATTCCTGATATTGGTGGCGACGCGGCCAAAGTAGTTGAAATACTAGTCTCTGTCGGCGACACGGTGGACGTTGAAGACGCACTGGTCACGCTTGAAAGTGATAAGGCCAGTATGGAAGTACCGAGCTCAAACGCAGGCGTGATTAAAAGCATTGAAGTAAATGTGGATGATGAAGTAAGCGAAGGCACGGTTGTTGTTACACTTGAGTCTTCAGCCGCCGCACCTGCGAAAGCGGCATCAGCACCCGCCCCCGCTCAGCCAGAACAAAAAGCAGCGCCAAGCCCTGCTCCAGCTCAAGCCGCTAAACCGCAGCCATCCGCCGCACCTAAAGCCAGTGGCGGCAATTCGCACGCCTCTCCGTCAATTCGACGTTTTGCGCGTGAATTGGGCGTTGACTTAACTCAAGTATCGGGCTCTGGCCGTAAAAGCCGCATCACCAAAGACGACGTTAAGTCATTTGTGAAAGGCGTCATTACTCAAGGTGGCGGCGCTCAGCAAGCCACATCCAGCGGTGCTGGCATTCCAGCCATACCAGCGCAAGACTTCAGCAAGTTTGGTGAAATCGAAGTTCAACCTTTGAATAAAATCAAACGTTTAACAGCCACTAACTTGCACCGCTCTTGGTTAAACGTGCCGCACGTTACGCACAATGATGAAACTAACATCAATGATCTGGAGTCATTCCGTAAGCAACTCAATGCGGAATATAAAGCGCAGAACAAAAACATCAAGCTGTCGCCATTGGCTTTTATCGTCAAAGCCGTGGTTAACGCACTGCAAACCTACCCTCAGTTCAATAGCTCACTGGAATCGGGTGGCGAAAACTTAGTACTGAAAAAATACTTCCACGTGGGTATTGCTGTAGACACACCAAACGGCTTAGTAGTACCGGTTATTCGCGATGCCGACAAAAAATCCGTTGCTGAAATTGCGACTGAAATGGGTGAATTAGCGAAAAAAGCACGCGACAAAAAATTAACCATGAACGACATGAGTGGCGCTTGTTTTACCATCTCAAGTCTTGGCGGTATTGGCGGCACCTCATTCACACCAATCGTGAATGCTCCTGAAGTGGCCATCTTAGGCGTTGCTCGAAGTAAAATTCAACCGGTTTGGAATGGCTCTGAATTCACACCAGGCATGATGTTGCCACTCAGTCTGTCTTACGATCATCGCGTTATTGATGGCGCTGAAGCGGCTCGCTTCACTCGTCACATCGCCATGATTCTTGAAGATGTAAGAAGATTAACCGTTTAATAATCAGTGGTTTAAAAATAATGTCTAAAGTAGAAATTAAAGTTCCTGATTTGGGTGGCGCGAGTGATGTCGAGGTAATCGACGTACTTGTTTCAATCGGCGATGACGTGTCACAAGAAGACTCACTGGTGACGGTTGAAACCGATAAGGCATCGATGGATATCCCCTCTTCTGATGCCGGTAAAATCACGGCCATTAACATTGCCGTTGGCGACACCGTCAATGAAGGCGATGTCATTATGGTTGTTGAGTCAGCTTCAGACCAACCATCGGCAAAACAAACTGATACGGCCGAAGCCAAACAGGCCGAGCCTAAAAAAGAAACGGCCGCTAAGCCAGCACCAACCGCCGCCAAAACACCCAGCTCTAGCGACAGCCATGCTGACATTGTGGTTATTGGGTCTGGCCCAGGTGGTTATACCGCCGCATTTAGAGCCGCGGACTTAGGCTTAAGCGTAACGCTGATTGAGAAATACGATTCACTGGGCGGTGTGTGCTTAAACGTAGGCTGTATACCATCAAAAGCACTGCTGCATTCGGCCGCCGTTATCTCTGAAGCGCGCGCCATGGAAAAGCACGGTATTACTTTTGGCAAGCCCAAAATAGACATCGACAAATTAAGGCACTTTAAAGAATCGGTTATTGGCAAACTGACTGGCGGCCTTGCCGGCATGGCAAAAGCACGCAAAGTCAATGTGGTGACTGGTTACGCTAAATTTACATCAGCCAACACACTGTCGATCGAAAACGCCGGCAACACCACCAGCTTAAGCTTTGACAAGGCCATTATTGCGGCCGGCTCACGTGTTACTGTGTTCCCAATGTTTGAAACCGACGACCCTAGAGTCATTGATTCAACCGGCGCTTTAGAGTTGAAAGAAGTGCCAAAATCAATGCTGATTGTCGGTGGCGGCATTATCGGTTTGGAAATGGCTACGGTGTACAGCGAATTAGGCACAGACGTGTCTATAGTTGAGTTTATGCCGCAAATTATTCCGGGCGCCGACAAAGACCTGATTGCACCACTGCAAAAGCGCATGAAGTCACTGGTTAAAGAAGTCATGACCAGCACCAAAGTGGAAAGCATTGAAACTCAGAAACAAGGTATTAAAGTGCATTTTGCCAACGCAGACGGCAGCAAAGGCCCAGAGTCTCAAGTTTTTGATTACGTACTGGTTGCCACCGGTCGCCGCCCTAATGGTGATTTGATTGACGCCCACAATGCCGGAGTCAACGTGGATGAACGTGGCTTTATTGCCGTTGACCAGCAAATGAGAACCAACGTTGATCATATTTTTGCCATTGGTGACTTGGTTGGCCAGCCTATGTTGGCGCACAAAGCCACACACGAAGCAAAAGTGGCGGCCGAAGTTTGTGCTGGGCTAAAAAGCGGTTTTGAAGCCAGTGTTATTCCTTCGGTTGCCTACACAGACCCTGAAATAGCGTGGGTTGGTTTAACTGAAACGCAAGCTAAAGCTGATGGCGTGGAATACGAAACCGGTGTCTTTCCATGGGCCGCATCTGGCCGAGCCATTGGCAATGACCGAACCGAAGGCAAAACCAAGCTGTTGTTTGACCCTAAAACGCACAAAGTATTGGGCGGTGGTATTGTGGGGCAAAATGCCGGCGACCTTATTGCCGAAGTGGCTCTGGCCATTGAAATGGGCTCAGACGCAACCGACATAGGCTTGACGATTCACCCGCACCCTACTCTTTCTGAAAGCGTGGCCATGGCGGCTGAAGTGTACGAAGGCACCATTACCGACCTTTACATACCAAAGAAAAAATAGCTTTTGCATCTTTGTAAGTAAATGTGCCTTTTTGTCACAAAACACTGGAATAAGATATTTCGTACTGCTATTCTTATTCCAGTGTTACAAAAGAGCCATACATACATAAGGTAAATGGATTTTTTGCGTTGTAGATTAGGAAGTCGTAAAGTCATCGCTGTAAATATTTGTAAATTAAAAGGCCACCGGGTTACCTAATAAAATCCTACACGCTATATTTGTAAAAATATAAAAAATCTGTACATATGTCTAAATTTTAGCATTTAGATATCATGGATACGAATTTTACGGAAATCGGGTTAATAGTATGAAAAAGGTCAACAACCTCTATAATGTGAAGGCAACGGTACTGCCTGCAAAGGTATTGGTGCTGCTTTCAAAATTTGCCAAACATGTTAAAGAACATGACGGTGTCGTCATTCAATTAAGTTCTTTGAACGTATTCAAACATGTTCACAACAGCTGTGCTCGCAGTAAGCACCCTGACGTGCATCACTGCTACAAATTATTGCTTAGAGAAGTGAATAAAAATTTGTCACAAGGCAATATGCTGTTAACCGTCATTGACACACCACAGAAAGTGAGCAGTGGTAAACCCGATGATCGCTATAAGCGAACTCGTTTTTGGAATCGAACCTCAAACAATGAAGAGTACAGCGCATCTATAGCCGGAAGCTAATTAACTTCAGAGCTTGTAAAAGAAAAGCAAAAAGGCCGTATTAATAAATTAATACGGCCTTTTTTATGACTTTTTTGTAGGTGACATAGCAAGATCACTACAGGCTTACTGATTCCCCTCTATTTTCCAATTCATTCTAGCGACATACCATTATTAGTGAAAATGCCCATTGGCGGGTATTAATTCCATAAAGTCATCGTCACTCATCAACTGAGAGCGTTTATTGCTACTCACTAAGGAAGCCACTTCAGTATCACAGATATAACTGTCGCCCATTTTGAACAAACTGCCAAACCATGGGTAACCGGCTTCACTCATAATATCAATAATGATTTCGTGAGATTCGGGGTTACTTGTTCGCTGAAATAGCTCTAACAAATTCTCTCTTAAGCCTGAGCCTTCATCAGAAAGGTACATAGAATGACTCTCACCTTCAATACAGCTTAACTCAAACATTAAATCTAGAACATTTTGGGTTAATTTCACTTTATGGCCTCCCCTGCAATTAAACTTACCGCTCATCAACTAACTTACAATCTGTTTATTATTTATACTCAAATTCGCAACGCTATCCTAGATAAGAACATCAAATAAGTGCAAACAATTGTTATGTCGAATTTTTTCAATACAAAATCATGAACGCTCAGCCAATATTGAAAGCTCTGCAACGCTCATCTAGTACACAATAAACTTAATGAACGCCCTACGCAAAGTACTAAGCCATTGATGAGTATTGTCTTTTTATGCCTACCTATTTTCGAAGCGAAAATAACGCTACTCATAAGACAGTCAAGAAGCTCAAAGTGAGAATAACCAAAACCAAGAATGGTAGCTAGCCCGGTAACTTCTGGGCCAGATCGTAATCATAAGCGCGCCATAACGATAAACAACATATCGCCTTATTTTCTCTGGGCAGTAAAAAAGCCATGTTTGATAACTCAAACATGGCTTTTACGACACCGGTTAATCAGGCTGTAAAATACAACTACTGTAACCAAACCCCTAAAGACCCCAACACCCCGAACAAAATCTTAATTTAGTGAAAATGACCGTTTGCTGGAATAAGCTCTAAAAAATCATCTTCATTCATAGGCATGAAACCGCTTTCATTTGACTCTGACAATGCTGCAGCGTCTCGGATATAACAATCACCCATTTCGATTAAATCACCAAACCACGGGTAGCCTGCTTCGCTCATGATGTCGATAATGATTCCATGAGACTCTGGGTTGGTGGTTATCTTGAACAATTCTAGTAGGTTATTTCTCAACACTGAGCCTTCGCCACAAAGGTAGCCCGAGTTACTCTCGCCTTCAATATTGCTTAATTCGAACATCAAATTTAAAACATTTCGGGTTAATTTCATTTTATATACCTTATCGTTCAATGTGCAGAGCTAATGACACGCAGAGCTCTTGTTCTATTGCTTATTTCTTTGCTGCTTCGTTAATTTGTCTGAGTCGGACTAACGAAAGCGCTAATTAACTTGATGAGATAAATTTACAGCGAGGGAATGAATCACGCAAAAATTTAATATTTGTCAGCACCTGCCCCTTACTGGCAAACAAGGGGTTTAGCTCTGACGATTCACGTCATATTAGGTTTTTTATACGCAAGTAAAATGACAATATGACTGACATTTTTTGTAACAGGCAGAAATAAACAACATTTAACGCTCAGTTGTCCAGCAAAAACTTGTTTTTGCTCCAAATGTCAAAGAATGTGAAATGGTGGGTTTTATTCAAATTTAAGCAGTTTAATCTAGCAATAACGCTCATGACGCTGCCCAAGTGTCACTTTTTGCAGACCTCCAATCGTTGACCCACTGCTCCGGTATTTTACTTTCGTCCAGTAAAGATGCCGGCTCTAACACAGGATACAACTGAGAATAGGTCTGCACGTCGGTTCCTTGCACACGGCGGTTAATGTGCTTTGCCTCCAGTTTTTCAATGGAATCCAACCCTGCTGCTGCAGCCAACTCCATTAGGTTTTTAACACTTTCGTGATGAAAATTGGCCACACGCTGGGCTTTATCCATCACTACTATGGCTTTATTACGAGAGGGGTTTTGGGTGGCAATGCCGGTTGGGCAATGGTCGGTGTTACAAGAGCGTGCCTGTATACAGCCCAATGACAACATAAAGCCACGTGCGCAATTAACGCTGTCTGCGCCTAATGCCAGTGAACGCAGCATGTGAAATGCCGAGAACATTTTGCCTGAAGCAATAATTTTCACTCGTTCTCGCACATCAATGCCTCTCAGCGCGCCGTGCACAAAAATTAATGAGTCGCGTAACGGTGTGCCAACTGAGTTAGTCATTTCAGTCGGCGCTGCGCCGGTTCCGCCCTCCCCGCCATCAACGGTGATAAAGTCGGGCGTAATACCCGTGTCTAACATCGCTTTGCAGATAGATAAAAATTCATCTTTACGCCCAATGCACAATTTGAAACCAACCGGCTTTCCGCCAGACAAGTCACGCAGTTTCTTCACAAACAACAGCAAGCCCTTGGGGCTGTCGAATGCAGAGTGTGAGGCTGGCGAAATAACGTCTTTACCCAAAGGTACGTTACGAATTTGAGCAATTTCTTCGGTTACTTTTGCTGCCGGCAAAATGCCACCATGCCCGGGCTTGGCACCTTGAGATAATTTTATTTCAATCATCTTCACCACCTCTTGAGAGGCGTTTTTCTGAAATAAGGCGTCATCAAACCGCCCATCATGATCGCGACAACCGAAATAGCCCGTGCCTATTTGCCAAATAATGTCGCCACCAAACTCTAAGTGATAAGGGCTAATACTGCCTTCACCGGTATTGTGAGCAAACCCTCCGATTTTCGCGCCTCTATTTAACGCACGAATCGCGTTTTTGCTCAGAGAACCATAACTCATGGCCGAAATATTTAATGGCGAGGCCATGTAGGGCTTTAAACAATCTGGGCCACCGAACTTAATTCGCGGATCAAAATCATGCGCTTCAATGGGTTGCAAAGAATGGTTAAGCCACTCATAGCCGGCACGATCGACATCAAAAATAGTACCAAAAGGCCGAGTGTCGCGAGCACCTTTGGCACGCTGATACACCAAAGAGCGAAACTCTCGTGAAATCGGCATTCCGTTAGTGTCCGACTCAACAAAGTATTGCTGAATTTCAGGGCGAACAGACTCCAACATGTATCTAAAGCGCCCAAGAACTGGGTACAAACGCCGAATCGCGTGCTTAGTTTGAAACATGTCGTAAAGCCCCAATGCTAAAATCGGGGCAATAATAGCGAATAACCATAACCAACGAACTGAGAGCAAACTCAGCAGCGCGATGGCAATAATGGCAAGTACCGATGTTATTACGAATTTTTGACGCATCGTCATGATGTAAAACTCCTGATCAGCGATGTTTTTGTTAGTATGTAGCGTGCCTGATGGCAATTGAATACAAGCCATACTACGCACTCGAAGAAATTTGATCAACCGCCTTACTTTCAGCCTTATATACCTACTGTGCTTTTCTTTATTGTTATTGCTGCCCTATTAATCGATCGCTTACTAGGCGAACCAACACGCTACCACCCGTTGGTGGGCTTTGGCTGGCTGGCCAATACAATAGAGCGCTGGTTAAATCAAAGCCGAAATCAACAACAAGAGCAAAATCAAGAGCAAAATCAAGAGAAAGCACGTGCCATCGCACGGGGAGTGCTCGGCTACGCCTTGTTAATAGCCCCATTAACATGGCTCACCTACCTCATTTCAAGCCATTTAGGAAACCACGCTCACTATTTAAGCTGGCTATTCGATATCATCGTTTTATATTGGGCCATTGGTCATCAAAGCTTAAACCAACATATCAACAACATAAGCAACGCCTTAATTAACAAAGACCTGCCACTAGCTCAACAACGGGTGTCATTGGTGGTAAGCCGAGACACCACATCAATGAACCAAGAGCAAATCATCAATGCCAGCATAGAAACCACTCTGGAAAACGGCAATGATGCCACTTTTGCGCCCCTGTTTTGGTATTGCTGCTTAGGTGCGCCTGCCGTGGTTCTTTTTCGCCTGAGCAATACCTTAGACGCCATGTGGGGCTATCGGAATGACCGCTTTGAATTATTTGGCAAATGTGCCGCCAGAATTGACGACGTATTAAATTACCTGCCCGCCCGCTTGGTGGCACTGAGCTTCATCGCTTTGGGTAATATCCAACAAGCCATGGCAAGCTGGAAACAACACGCCAAGCTACTCAGTAGCCCCAATGCCAGCGTAGTGATGACCTCTGGCGCCGGCAGTTTAAATATCAAATTAGGCGGGCCGGCAATTTATCATGGCCAGCCTGTAGATAAGCCCTACTTTGGTGGCAGCCAAATGGCACGAGTTAATGACATTGCACGCGCGTTGCGGCTAATCAGCCACAGCTTAATACTGTGGTGCACGGCTATTGCAGCAATAGCGGCGTTTCAATACCTAAACAATCACGTTTAACTCTTTTAATCATGGCTATTGATGAATATTGCTCGAATGGTTTTTTCAATTATTGTTAGCGCACCGATATGATGACTAATTTACAGCCCGCATTGACCCTACCGCGTCACGGAGGCAATTTAGAACAGGCGTGCAAAGAGTACGGTGGTACATTAGAAAACTGGCTGGATATGTCTACCGGCATTAGCCCTTGGCATTACCCAACCCCTGAAATACCGTCGTCGGTTTGGCAGCAATTGCCGTCGAATAGCCAGCGGTTAATTGAAGCCGCCAGCCAATTTTACCAAGCCCCAGTGCATGAAATAGCCCCGGGGGCTGGTTCTCAACCACTGATACGGCTCATTCCTCAATTCATTGAAAGCTCAACGGTGGCATTGCCCAGTTTGGGGTATCAAGAACACGCCTACGCTTGGCAGCTTGCCGGGCATCAGCCGGTTTTCTACCGCAACACAACTGAATTGCTGGCATTGGTTGAAAATAATAACGTAGACCACGCGGTGTTAATTAACCCCAACAATCCAACCGGTGAAATTACCCCGCCCAATACCATTAAAAGCTTGGCTTGCAACATCAATGGCCATCTCATTATCGATGAAGCGTTTTTCGAATGCATTGAAAGCCAACACCCCAATAGTCTAAGCGCCATTTCACATTCTCACCCCAACATCACCGTACTGAGATCTTTGGGCAAATTTTTCGGCCTTGCCGGCCTAAGAGTTGGCTTTGCGATTGGTCGTAATGAGCTAGTAACGCAATTGCGCAGGTTTACCCAGCCTTGGCCAATTTCATCCGCAGGTGAGTTAATTGCTATCAGCGCCTTGCAAGACAGCGCTTGGCACACCAAACAACGGGCTCGCATACGCACACATTCGCTGGTGTTTGAACACCTTGTAAGCAAGTTGGCCGCCAACGTTGGTATTACGCACACCACGCACACGGGTTTATTTCATACGCTGTTTGGTGCCCCTGATAACATCAATTGGTTACACCACGCCTTGGCAAAACAAAACATCTGGACTAGGCGCAATAATTCTACCGACCCGCAAGCGTGGCTACGCCTATCGTTACCGGCAGACACCGATCAGTTTATTGAACGAACGCAAGACCTTGCAATAAACGGTCACTGAGGATAACTGCGCTTATACATAGATATAGACTGAGGCTTATACTTACTACCTACGCTAGCTCAAGAATTACCGGTGGTGTCATCCAATATGTGAGCAACAGACAAGTTAAATTTCTCGATATTGCCGCCGGCATTCGCCACCACCAACGCCCCTTGTAGTGAAGACAAGGTTTGTACGGCTTTAGCTTCAATGTTGTTAGTGTTACCGATGGCGGTATAGGCATTTTTTAGCCATTCTACGTTCTTTTCGAAAAACACATTCAACTCAGCCACCACACGCTCTGGCAAATTATCAGCTTCAGCGGCTAATACCCCACACAAACACATGCCGGATTTATTCAAAACCACGTTACGAAACGCGTCTACGTAACTCTCTATCGGGTTGCCTCCTTGCGCAACAATATCGGCTGGCTCACCTAAATTATCAATAAACTCATTCGTGTAGTTTTGAGCCGCTGCCACGGCCAAATCTTCTTTGGTGGGGTAATGATAATGAACCGATGAACTTTTAATGCCAACCGCGGCCGCAATATTTCTAAAGCTAAACCCGTTATAACCGCCTCGGCGAATCATTTCTTGGGTAATTTTCAATATGGCTTTTTCTTTATCTTGTGGCATAGGATCATTTTAAATGAATAATCGAATCGAGCGTATCTTGAGTATTTTAACGTGTAAACCCATTTACACATAGTACGCAAGCAATCAATATTGACCAAACTTAACGGCCTCATTTTCCATAACAAATCAGGTTTCACTGACTCAGTCTAAAAAACCGGCAAGAATGCCGAAAATATAAGCGAAACCTCTTGTGTTTAATGACAACCTTTCTTAAAGTTCGGTAGGGTTTTATTGGCAGTCTTTTTTGCGAGGTAAAACCGTATGTCGTGCCGTCATAATTATAATAAAAACCGTCATTTGTTATTGAACAATAAATGTTACGGCGGCCTCTTATGGGCTTTAATTAGCTCGAACAACCAAAGTTGGATAAGTTAAAAATGTTGAACACAAGCAGTGATAACAAAAGCTCATATTGGGCTGTTCCATCAATCATCAGCACTCTTGCTATTATTGGTTTTACTCTATTAGGTGTTATTGGCGCCGCCTCTGCTGGCGACGCAGAAATTGGCAGTCAAAAAGCCCAAACATGCCTAGGCTGTCACGGCGCTCCTGGGTTACGTAACCCGGGGCCAGTGTATGAAATCCCAATGATTGGCGGCCAACATTCGTCTTATATTATTTCCGCACTCAAAGCGTATAAAACGCAAGAACGTGGCCACCCTACTATGCGGGCACAAGCAGCTAATTTAAGTGACGCTGACATGGCCGACATTGGCGCATTCTTTGCAAGCATGGACGGAAATTCTCGCCCAGGGCTGTCAAACAAAGCGCTGGTTGCCAAAGGCAAAGAGAAAGCCGCAGCATGCGCAGCCTGCCACGGAGCAACGGGTGACGCAGAATCAGATGCCTTTCCTAAGCTTGCTGGGCAATATAAAAGTTACCTAATTCAGGCGCTAAAAGACTATCGTTCTGGCGACCGGAACAATCTCATCATGAGTGGCCAAGTAAAAGGGCTAACTATTGAAGACATTAAAGCACTGTCAGCTTACTTTTCATCTCAAGGCGGTGGATTATCAGCACCCGAATCTAAAATCTTCAAGAAGTTCTAGTGCTTTTAACGTATTAAAAATATTTAAAAAAACCGCTAAACAGCGGTTTTTTTATTCTTGCTACATAAATCATGTAACAGATTTAATGTCTCAAGCGCTTAAGGCATTTGACAAAGCCTTTGGCACGTTTAAGAATATCCATATAAATAACAAAAGGCCTACCGAAATGGTTTCATTCGACTGGGCTAAAAACAATGAGATACCACGATGCTTAAAATTAAACCTTTACTATCCGTTGCCTTGGCTGGCAGTTTATTTGTTTCAACCGCTTCTTACGCTGAAGAGGAAGCCGCCGTTGAAGCCGCCGCCATCACAGACCCTAGTGCTCATTGCACTTATGACAACAACACTCCGATTATTCCTGATGGCAATGTGGCTAGTAAAGACGAATTGATTGCCGCACAAGGCAGCATTAAAGCCTACCAAACCTCATTGGTTGAATTTCGTGAATGTTTGGCTGCCGTGGAAACCGCGTTAAACCCTGAAGCTGAAGACTTTGAAAGCGTTAAAACGTTGCTGATTGACCGCATGAATAAGTCAGTCGATATGGAAAACCAAGTGGCTGAACAATTTAATGAAACCGTGCGTGCATTTAAAAGCCGCTAGTCTCGTATTCTAGAAAAAAGCCCATACTGCAAAACAGTATGGGCTTTTTTTATGCCAGCACCATCATTATGGCTATGTGAAAATAATGGCTGTATTTCAAGCAATGGCTATGCTCAAGCCAGAGCAGAAGATATTTCTTGATGCTTATCACGTAGTTTTTTCGGCAGTTTGCCTCCAAAACTATTCAGATAATCACCAAATTCGCTCATTTCTTGACGCCATTGATCATCATTAATCGACACCAATGATCGCCACACGGCTGGGTCAATGTTTAAGTCCGACACGTCAATGCTGTCTTCATTCGGCAAATAGCCAATCGCAGTTTCATTTGCTGATACTTCACCATCACAGCGCTGAATAATCCACTGAAGTACGCGCAAATTTTCACCAAACCCAGGCCACAAAAATTCACCCTCATCGTTTTGTCGAAACCAATTAACGTGAAAAATTTTGGGTAACTTATCGGTTCGTTCGGCAAAGCTCAGCCAATGCGACCAATAATCAGCAAAGTTGTAACCACAGAATGGCTTCATGGCCATTGGGTCACGGCGCACAACTCCCACTTCACCGGTGGCCGCTGCCGTGGTTTCAGACGCCACACCAGCACCAATCAACACACCGTGTTCCCACGACTTAGCCTCATACACTAATGGCGCTAACTCTTTGCGTCGGCCACCAAATACAATTGCCGAAATAGGCACGCCTTCCGGCGCTTCAGCCAACGATGAGTACGCTTTATTCTCTGTTGCCGATACCGTAAAACGAGAATTAGGGTGCGCAGCTGGCCCAGACTCTACAGAGTACGGGTTGCCTTTCCAGTCAACACTGGGTTCACCCACTTTTTTGTCTTCCCACCAAGGTTGATTATCGTCGGTTTTCCCCACGTTGGTGAATATGGTGTTTTGCTGAATCATGTCATAGGCATTGCGGTTGGTTTTAGCATTGGTGCCTGGAACCACGCCAAAATAGCACGCCTCTGGGTTGATTGCCCTCAGTTGGCCTTCGTCATCTAAATGCAACCACGCAATGTCATCACCCAACGTCCATATTTTCCAGTCTTTGTATTTTTCTGGTGGTATCAACATGGCCAAATTGGTTTTTCCGCACGCGGAAGGAAATGCAGCGGCAATGTAATGAGTTTCACCGGTTGGGCTTTCCAAGCCCAAAATCAACATGTGCTCGGCCAACCAACCTTCTTGCCTTGCTTGCCAGCTGGCGATACGCAAGGCATGGCATTTTTTACCCAGCAAGGCATTGCCGCCATAGCCTGAACCGTAACTCATGATGCTGAGCTCTTCGGGAAAATGCATAATAAAGCGCCGCTCAGGATCCAGCTCACCCACGGAGTGCAGACCTTTAACAAAAGAATCACCACGCTCAATTCGCTCAAGCGCGGCGCTTCCCATGCGCGTCATTAGTTTCATATTAATAACGACGTAAGGGCTGTCAGTCAGTTCCACGCCACAGCGTGAATAAGGTGAAGCAATAGGCCCCATGCAATATGGCACAACGTACATCGTTCGCCCTTGCATGCAACCGTCGTACAGGCCCGCCATTTTTTCTTTGGCTTGTTCTGGCGCTAACCAATTGTTGTTGTCCCCAGCCTCTTCTGCATTTTCACTACAGATAAAGGTCAAATGTTCTACGCGCGCAACATCTTGGGGGTCGGAAAGGTGTAAGTAACAGTTTGGGTGCGTTTGAGAGTTCAAAGGCGACAGCGTGCCCTCTTCCAGCATGAGATTCACCATACGATCATACTCATCATCGCTACCATCACACCACACAATATTCTGTGGGCGAGTCAAGGCAGCAACTTCGTGCACCCAAGCCGCTAAAGCTTGATTTTTCGTGGTCATTTTAGCGATTATTTGGGTTAATGAAATGTCGGGGGTGACACTTGATTTTTATATGCCTAATCGCACCTGGTGTTGGCAGGGCTTGCACACCTTTTTTCGTGGAAAAGGTGTAACTCGATGTAATTAAAAAGCCATCGAGTAACGCAAATGGGCATTTGTGCCTTATTATGCCGCCAATACTAACAAGGCCATGCCAAGAACACCATACTTACAAGCTGATGTTACTTATTCATGTGCTGTATGAGCACAGCATTACCAACCTAATAACGCTGCGTCGGTATTCGTAAGCGCTGACCAACGCGAATGGTGGAGTTACGCTTCAAACGGTTAGCATCCAGCAATTGACTGCAACGCACCCGATAAGACTCCGCAATACCGCACGCAGTTTGACCGCGACGCACCGTATGCCAACTGTTTTCAGCCGTTACCGTTAAGCGCTGCCCTACTCGAATAATGCTGCTTCGATTTAGCCCATTGAGCGCCAATAGCTCGCGACATTTCATGCCAAAACGGCGAGCAATAGAACACGAAGTATCGCCCGATTTAACCTTATAACGAGTCATGGCATTAGTTTTAGACGGCGCCGATGAACTTACTTGCAAATCAGACACCACCGGTGCTGACGCGGGTATTTTCTTTGATTTGGCTAACGAAATACCGCCTGATCGCGTTGGTACTTTAATTTTTTTGCCTACAAAAATAGTGCCTTTACGGTCAAGATTATTCAACTTTCGCAATGCCCTGCACGAGGCGTTATAACGCTCGGCAATGCCACACGCGGTTTGCCCTGACCTCACACGATGCCACAAAAACCCCGGTTCTTCTCTTTCAGCAGGCAATTGATATAAGCTGGCCATTTGAGTTGACCAACCCGCTTCACGGTACGGCAACTTCATTTGATACCCCTTGGGTATCAACGCTTTGTGTTTCCAAATCACACTTTTCAAAGCCGGGTTCAGCTTTTTCAAACTCTCGACTTTCACCCCTGTTTGAGCCGCGAATCGCTTTGCCGACGTGGCTCGTTTAACATTAACAATGTTATGAGAGCCTAAATTAATTGAGGTGTCTTGCTCAATGTGGCCAAAGAACTTTTCAGCATTTTTAGCAACATGGCGCGCCGCCAAAAAACTGGCATAAAAGTTTTTAACCGCCGTTTGAAAACTGGGCGATTTGTATTCACGCAGCAAACGCTCATAGTCTAAATTTACTTGGTTAATCGCCCGTTCCATGCCTCTTACACCATAGTTGTACGAGGTAATAACGAAGGGGTTTAGTTCTTTATTCACCACCGTTAAGCCATTTTCAAACGCCGTTTCAGACAAATTATCAACGCTGTTACGGAAATATAAAGCGGCAGCATAAGAAGCCGAAGTGGGGTCAAAACGCTCATCCACTTTATTGTTTACCGTCAAGCCTAACGTTCGGCCAGTGCTTGGCATAATTTGCCACAAACCAGCCGCGCCGACATGCGACACCGCATTAGGGTTAAACGCAGATTCAACAAACGGCAAATACTGCAATTCAGAGGTTATATTCTGCGACTTCAAAGCATCAAGAATCACCGGCCGATAACTCATAAAGTGAGACAACGCGGTTTTCATGCGGTCTTTATTGCCTGACTGACAACGAATTCTATCGGCCGCACTTTTAATATTGGAAATAGGCTCACCAATAAACAAGTCTTTAAGCCTTTGTTCTGACTTTGAAAGAGATCTTCCCTTCGCCAACTTACTGTTTACCGACAACAATGATTTTTTTAACCGGCGGCGTTCACGATAAACCGAATCGCCCTTGCGGCTGCGTCGACACCCTTCTTTGCGCTTAACGGTGGAATAAACACGGTGCGGATTGTCTTTATCGTGAAAAATGGCGGTGCTGGTGTCCCAGCGGCTGAACACTTCCACCCAAAAAGCCACTCTGGGCAATAATGAATCAGGGCATGAAAAAGTATCGTTGCAATCTAAGGTATAGCTTGCAACGGGGTCTACGGCTTTGGCTTGAGCGGCGGTATTAACCACAAAACACGAGCCAACAATCATGGCGCTGTAAAGGATTTTTCTGATAGGCAATATAAATGTTTTACTCATTGCTCGTGTATTTCCCTTACCTGAATTAGTTTTAAAAACATATAAAGTGTGCCGCCTGTGCATGAAACGTACTTATAATATGACGATACATGATCGCCGCTGTGATGGTGATTTTTCTGTTGCTTTTTATCGTAAACAACCATTACTCAGATCGAGCACCCAATATAACTGCGTGTAGGCACTTAGAATCAGCGCCTTAAATCAGAACAACAAATTCAATGATACTGAGCATCGCATGAGAGTTAAATAATTATTGCCAACTTTTTAACTTCACTCTAGTTTCACACTTTCACATCAATACACAAAAACGATATTAAACTGATCGAAAGTTAAAACATAATTAAATTGTGTTTTGAAAACCTCACTACTATATAAGCGATGACCGTACGATGACCGCACGCATTTCAAACAAGACCAATTATTTAAAAAAACGCAAGCGTATCGCCATTGTGGGTGCCGGCATCTCAGGTTTGAGTGCGGCTTATCACTTACACAACGATTACGAGGTTACCGTTTACGAAAAAAACGACTACCTCGGTGGCCATACCGATACTCACACATTAACGGTGGACGGTAACGAAGTGCGCGTTGACAGCGGTTTTATTATTTTTTGCCCGCAGTACTACCCACATTTCACCCGCATGTTGAATGAGCTTGGCGTTGAGTCACAGGCCACAAACATGAGCTTTTCAGCGCGCAACCAACGCACCAACACGGTGTATAACGCCACCAATTTGAACCGCTTATTTTGTGATCGAAAAAATTTATTACGCCCACGTTTTTGGCGCATGCTGTTCGACATTGTTCGGTTTTACAATTCAGCGCCTAAAGTGTTAACGCATGACAGCTCACAAACATTGAACGTAGGAAGTTACCTAAAACAGAACAATTACAGTGACGCCTTTAGCGAAGACCATTTACTGCCAATGATCAGCGCTTTGTGGTCTACACCACCAGAAAAAGTAGCGCTGTTTCCCATTCACCATTTGGTTGATTTTTTTCAACGCCACGGCCTAATGAAAATCATTAACCGGCCACAATGGTTAGTGGTGAAAAACGGTTCAGCCAGTTATGTGGAAGCAATACAGCGGCATGTTAACTGCCAATGGAAATTGAATCAGCGTATAAAAAGCATTAGCCGACACTCTGATGGCGTGCACATTCAAACCAGCGATGGCGACACCGAACAGTACGACCAGCTGATAATGGCAACGCATGCCGACACCAGCTTATCGCTGCTGACTGACGCCAGTGATGACGAACGCGCGATATTAGAAGAAATTACGTTTGAGAAAAACCACGTTGTGGTACACACCGATGAGTCACTCATGCCCTCAAATAAACAGGCTTGGGCCAGTTGGAACACTGACGTTCCTCATGCGGGTGATGAGAACAGCCTTCGGTGTTGTACCGCCAATTATTGGATGAACTTACTGCAAGGTTTAACAACACAAACCAACATATTCACCACGCTTAACAGCAGTAAAAAAATAGACCCTGAAAAAATATTAGTTGAGCGCCACTATTCGCACCCCGTATTTAGCGCACGCAGCGTTGCTGCGCAGAAAAAACTGCCCGTAATTAATGGCGTTAATAATACCTACTACGTAGGCGCTTATTGGGGCTGGGGCTTTCACGAAGATGGCGCACGCAGTGCGTATAATGCCTGCCAACTACTGAAACAAACGGTGTCGGAATCAGTATGAACATCAGCGCTTTAAGGCTTTATGAAGGGTGGCTTAGCCATAAGCGAATGAGCCCCGTTGAACACGAGTTTCGCTACAAGGTGTTTCAGATATGGTTAGACGTAAAGCAGCCTCAGTTATTAGACACTCTCAGCCGTTGGTGGTCGAGCTCGCCGTTTAATTTGGTTCACTTTGACCGGCGCAATTACTTGCCCAGCAAACAACCTCTTTACGATGAAGTTTTATCCGTCATTGAGCAACAAACCGGTAAAGCCTTTGCCGGCGACGTGTATATGCTGAGTAACTTAAGTTACTGGGGCCACTGCTATAACCCGGTTACCTTTTTTGCCTGTTATGACAATGGTGTCTTGCAGTATTTCATTAGCGAAATTCACAACACACCTTGGGGCGAACGCTTTTGCTATGTTCATGATGTTAGCCTTGGCGCCCCGACTAACACACAAGCTGACGCACAACTTGACACCAATAATAAAAAAACACACGTTGCCCATTTTGATAAAAACTTTCATGTGTCACCCTTTATGCCAATGGGGCTGCGCTACGAATGGCGATACACATTAAGCGAACAGCGCTCGGTCATCAGCATGAATCTAAGCCAAGATGATACGCACATATTCAACGCCACACTTAATTTGAAAGGCCATGACTTAACGACGAAAACCGCCAACCGCTTACCGTTCAAGTACCCATTTATGTGTGCAAAAGTTGTATTGGCAATTTACTGGCAAGCATTAAAACTGTGGATAAAACGGGTGCCCTTCTATCGCCACCCCATTAGCGGTAAAGCGCCGTAATATTATTAACAAGAATACTAATAAGAATTTTATGAACACTCGTAGCCAAGCATTGAAAACAGCACCGAATGTAGAATTAAAACAACGGGTAATTGATGAACTTTCGTCGCAACTTAATGCGTCGCAGTTTCAAACCATTGAATCCATACCGTCCATATTTACTAACACCTTAGCCAACGCGCCCAGCTCTAAAGCCAACTCGTTAGTGGCCAAATTTTTCCGCCGTAAGCTCATTGCGCTTTTATCGAAGCTAGAACGCGGCAGCATTGTGCTAACCGACCCATTAGGAACCCACCAATTGGGCGACCCAGAGTCTGAGTTGCATTGCACGATTCACCTAACTGACATTAACAGCTATACCCAAGTGGTTTTAAACGGCCCAAATGGTGCAGCACAAGCTTACATTGACGGTTTGTGGACCACCGACAATTTGACCGAATTAATTCGGATTTTTGTTCGTAACCGAAGCGTACTCAAAGAAATGGAATCTGGCTTAGCCAAATTAGCGCAGTTTATCTATCAGCGCTGGCACGCTCGCAATAAAAATACCAAACAAGGCTCAAAGCGAAACATTGCAGCTCACTACGATTTAGGCAATGAGTTTTTCCGCTTATTTTTAGACGACAACATGATGTACTCGTCGGCCTTGTATTGCCAGGGCGATAATTTGCAACAAGCCTCAGACCGAAAACTTCAACGAATTTGCAACGCACTGGAAATAAGCGCGTCAGACCATGTGATTGAAATTGGCTCTGGTTGGGGTGGTTTTGCCTGCTTTGCCGCGCAAAATACCGGCTGCAAGATCACCACCGTGACTATTTCTCAAGCGCAGTTCGATGAAGCAAAGCGCAAAGTTCACGAACTGGGCTTAGAGCATTTAGTAACCGTAAAGTTACAAGATTATCGTGACATTGAAGGCCAGTACGACAAGTTGGTGTCCATTGAAATGATTGAGGCCATTGGGCATGAATATTTAGACACCTACTTCAATAAGGTCAACACCTTAATCAAACCCAATGGCAAGGCGTTAATACAATCAATTGTGATTGACGATAGGCACTACAAAAGCGCCTTAAAAACCGTGGACTACATTAAACGTTATATATTTCCGGGGGGCTTTATGCCCTCTTACAGCGTCATAGCCACATTCGCCGCTCAGAACCGTTTAATGTTAGAAGACTTGCACGACATGGGCTTGAGCTACGCACAAACGTTGCGAGACTGGCGCAAGCGTTTTTACCAAAAAATTGAAGACGTCACTCATCAAGGCTACGACCGTTCTTTTCAGCGCATGTGGGAATACTACCTTTGCTACTGCGAAGGAGGCTTCGATGAACGTGCCATCAGCGTAGGCCAAGTAGTGCTTCGCAAACAGGCACAGGCATAACACTGGCGTAGCATGATTGAGTTAATTAAAAGCATGTTCAAATTGAACGTATTCATCAATGCTATGTTGTTCAACGTGGTATGGATTGCATGCGTTGCGGGCAGCGCCAAACAATTACTGTGGCCAGCCCTACTCAGTTGCGCCGTGCTTGCGGCGTATCAACTGCACCCTCGCAACCGCCACCCCAATGACATAAAGTTGGTGGCACTGAGCATTGTATTAGGGCTCATTGTTGACACTCTTTGGGTACAATTTAACTACATGGATTTTACCGACAAACGCCCCTTCGCCAGCATTGCGCCTGGGTGGATAATCATATTGTGGGTGGGGTTTGCACTTACGGTTAATCATTCTTTGAAATGGCTTAAAGCGCACCCGGCTCTGCCGGCCATTACCGGTGCCATTGCCGCCCCCATCACTTACTTTGCCGGCATAAAAATTGGCGCTGTGAAATACACCGCCAGTGTGTTTGAAGTCTCTCTTGGCTTAGCGGTCGCGTGGGCCATTGCACTTACTATTCTTGTCATATTTGGCCAGTACAATTCCAAACCTCGTAATCATTTAAATAATTAAACATACGCTATTAGCGATGATTGTTTTTTGTGTTTTAATCAGCCTAATTATTTGATCCGTTAAATTACAAGCCTTAGCCAACATGTCAATTGAAAATACCAATATTAAAAGCCTTGAGCGATTAGTCACTCCCAAGCAATTTAAAGCGGCGTTGCCAATCACTCCAGAGATAGAGGCTCACGTTGAACAGTCTCGAAACACCATTCGAAATATCTTAGACCGCAAAGATCATCGCTTAATTGTGGTGGTTGGCCCTTGCTCTGTGCACGACACCAAGGCCGCCATTGAATACGCCGAACGTTTGGCGGCATTTTCTGAAACGGTTAAAGACCAATTGCTGATTGTAATGAGGGTGTACTTTGAAAAACCACGCACCACCGTCGGTTGGAAAGGCTTAATTAATGACCCCTACCTTGATGGTACGTTTCAAATAGAAAAAGGCATGAGCATTGGCCGTGAGCTCATGCTCAAAGTAAATGAGTTAGGCTTACCCATTGCCAATGAAGCGCTAGACCCTATTTCGCCGCAGTACATGCAAGACTTAATTGCCTGGTCAGCGATTGGCGCACGCACTACCGAGTCTCAAACGCACCGCGAAATGGCCAGCGGCTTATCGGTGCCCATTGGCTTTAAAAACGGCACCGACGGTTCATTAGGCGTGGCGATTAATGCCCTACAAAGCGTCAGCAGTGGCCACAGCTTTTTAGGCATTGACGGCAAAGGCAAGGTTTCGATTGTGCACTCTTCTGGCAACCAGTACTCGCACATTGTGCTCAGAGGCGGTGGTGGCAAACCCAATTACGATTCAGTGAACGTAAAACTCACAGAACGCGCGCTGCGAGAAAAAGGCTTGCCTGAGAACATTATGGTCGATTGCAGCCACTCAAACTCAAACAAAGACCCTGAACTTCAGCCTTTAGTGCTGGACAACATTTCCCAACAAATACTAGAAGGCAACCAAAGCATTATTGGGGTGATGCTTGAAAGCCACTTAAAAGCCGGCAATCAAAAATTAACCGACGATAAAAGCAGCCTCGAATACGGAAAATCCATTACCGACGGCTGCATTAGCTGGGAAACAACCGAAACCACATTAACCCGATTGGCTGATAAGCTGCGTGAGTTTAAGAGTTCAGTAAGCCAAAACTATGTATAAACACGGCTAATACAATCACCGGGCAAACCACTTTAACGTAGGCAGGCCAGACTTTCCAAAACAGCGTGTTTTGAATGTCTGGTTTGCCTTGTTGTAATTCTTTCAATAATTCATTGCGCTGCCAAACCCAACCGGCAAACACGCAAAATAAAATACCAATGAGCGGCTCGCTGTATTTAGTGGTAAACGCAATCACGGCACCAAATAAAGAGCCAAAATTAAACACAATCACCACACTGACCAGTAACACCGCCAATCCCACACTCCATGCCGCCGAGCGGCGTGATAAGCCGTGCGATTCTTCAGCATGAGCAACGGGCACTTCCAGCATTGATATTGACGAGGTTAACGCCGCAATCGTCATTAAGGTGAAAAACAGCAATGACACCACAATGCCAGCGCCACCCATGGTGTTAAATAACGCAGGCAGCACAGTGAAGATTAAACCATCGCTGTCAATCAACTGCCCTGCTTCGTTATAAATAGTCACGCCATTGGTTTGCGCAACGTACATGGCGGGTATCACTAACAAGCCCGCCAAGAACGCAATGCCGATGTCCACTAAGGCAACCGTTGCGCCCAATTTAGGCAAATTTTCAGACTTACTAATGTAACTGCCATACACCATCATGGTGCCCACGCCTAATGACAATGAGAAGAAGGCTTGGCCTAGCGCGCTGAATAATAAGTCAGGGTTCAATACGCGTGAAAAGTCTGGCTGCAAATACACCTTCCAGCCTTGCATTGCGCCATCTTGGGTGGCTATGTAAGCAATTAGGGCCACAATGAGCAAAATCAACATGGGCATTAGCCGAGTTGACCATTTTTCAATACCGGAGGTAACCCCATTGGCCACAATGCCGATGGTCAGCGCGTAAAAGACAATAACAAACACAATATTTCGGCTTATTGAAAAATCAGTCAGCCACGCGCTGGCGCTATCAAGACCTGCCAATTGAATTGCCGAACCTAAGCCATGCGCCACCATCCAACCGGCCACAATGGCGTAAAAACTGAGTATCAAACTGGCGGTTATAATCCCCCAATAACCGGTGAAATAGGCGAACGGTTTAAAGCGTGAACCGCTGATTTTCACCAAGGATTTAACGGTGTCTGATTTGGCATGACGACCAATCACCAACTCCGCCATCAGAATTGG
>CALINO010000078.1 GCA_938045295.1 uncultured Arenicella sp. | reverse complement strand
CGGTACATCGGTGGCTCATTGCTGCTCGACAGTAACTTTTCTTGCCAATACTTGGTTTCTGCAATGCTAGTATCGAGCTCTAAACCGGCGTAATACACGCCGTAACGCCCATCGGTAAAGCGTGATGCAACGCCGCAATGCGTAAACGCGGCCATAATTGGGCTGCTGCCCGGGCCCGAAAGCCTGTCACTTGGCGGCACTCGTGAAAGCACGCCTATTTCTTCTTGCAGCCGAGGATTGGTTAAACTCTCAAGTTCATACAAGGCCTCTAAGTCTTCTGGGTCTGCGCACGATTCAAACAGCTGAATGGGCGGATACACGCTTGGCACAATACGGTAAGTCTTATTAGACAAACCAACGCTAAGCAAAATGCGCCCCGCGGCTAGACTCTAAATACTCGCGCACGGCAATCAAATTACTCATATTGCCCATTTTTAGTTGTTCTAGTGGGCTGATACCGCCAAATTGGCGGTTTGGCGCCTGCATGAAAGCATTCCAGCGCTCTTCAGGAAACAAAATCTCCACATTTTTGCGAATACCGGCAATGTAACTGAGCCTCTCAAGTGTGTCTGGTGGCACGGTAACGTCGGCATTGCTACTAATGGCTTTCTTCCAACGGTATAAGGTTGATTTAGCCGCTAAGCCAAGCATGGCTGCCTGATCATCAGGGTTGAGCTGCCATAATTCAGATAAATTGAAAAACAGCTTAAGCCCTGCTTTGCCTAATTGCTTTTTTTTATTGGCGGCTAATTTTGAAAAGGTTGCTTGCATTTGCACTTACCTCAGAAAATCAAATAAAACTATTTATCTATATTATTCCCATATGAGAATGCAGTCAATGAGCTGGAAAGCTAAAGCAAAGAATACAAATGACTTTAAATAGCGAGGTTAAGAATCTGTTTTAATTGGGTAATAAGTGTATTTTAAAGAAATCAGCCTTCTTCACTGGGTTGTGAAGCAAGCAGTGGCACGTCCAATTTCAGCTCTTCACGTTGGTGCAAATCATAAAAGCGAATGATGTCGGTGAAAATTTGAATACGCTCAACGTAGTTCTTAGCCTGAACGCCCTGAGAGAAAGGTTGGTCGTATAACGTGGGCAGTAACGTGCTTACTTCGGCCCACTCGTTTTCATTTAAGCCCGCCGCTTTGGCCTTTTTATAAGCGGCCGTCACGTGCTTAAAACCCATATTATAAGCACCAACCGCAAACCAAGTTCGCTCGGGTTCTTTAATGCTTTTAGGCAGCCTCTTCTTCAGGTTTTTTAAGTAAATGGCCGCCGCGTCAATGCTTTGCCTCATGTCCATGCGGTCTGAAACACCCAAAAAGTCGGCCGTTTGGGTGGTTAATTGCATAATGCCCCTTACGCCAGTCGGGGATTTAGCGTCGTTCGACCAGTGAGATTCTTGATACGCCACTGCGGCCAACAATTGCCAATCAATATTGCCACGGCGCGCGGCTTTACGAAACGCGTATTCAAATTGCGGCAAGACCGTATTAATTTTACGGTGAATGGCAATGGTATCAAACGGCGATAATAAGCCTGGGGTTTTAAAATGCTCGTCGGCCAAGCGTTTGGCTAACCCCTGCTCCACTGATTTTTGCAAGAACGCGTTAATGCTGTTCAGCAGTTTTGCGTCGTATTGTTTTGGTAATGCCCACACAATGTCTAAGGTGTCGGGCAATATGAAACTGCGGTTGAGGTTCGGCAAATAAAACTTTGCATCCAGTGCTCGGTAATTTGTGCTTAACACAAAGCGTTCACTGCCATTATTAACCGCGGCCAATAATTCATACTCAGAGCGGTAATCATCAACCAAATTCAGGCTACTCAGCTCTTTAATATTGAAGTAGCGCGACGAAGCCAACACCTTTGTTTCTTGAAAGTCAGCCAAGCTGCGTGGCGTTTGAGTGCCCCGCTTATACATGATGGTGGTTTTTGCCTGATACCAAGGCTCGGTCGGCTGCGATGCCCGGCGCACATAGTCTGAATCTATGATGCCACCAACCGCAATGTCACCCTGGCCACCTTCCAGCAAGGTAAACAGCTCAGCGTAGGGCACCACGTCTAGCGTTAGCGACACGCCCAGCATGTCAGCGTACCTAGACAATAATTCGTACTCAAAACCGTAATGCCGGCGATTAAAGGTGTAAATTGAGTCTGGTTCGTCCGCAATCAGCACTCGCAGCGTGCCCGACGACACCACTTGGTCTAACGACTGGTTTTGTGGCCGAACGTAATACTGAATAGCCGCAAATATCACTAAGCCAGACACCAGCACCAACTCAATGTTTTTAAGCGAAAAGCGAACGCCGAATCGCCCCACACTAATGGCTGACTTGAATATGGAAAACAAACTCATACCCGCAGAATAACGATTCGCATCAATCACCGCAATAAGCAATTGAATACGAAGCAAATCTGGTTTATTCTGCGCGCCACATGGGCACGGAAAGCCCTGTTAATGCGGAGAGGTGGCAGAGTGGTCGAATGCGCACGCCTGGAAAGTGTGTATACGTTTATAGCGTATCGGGGGTTCGAATCCCCCTCTCTCCGCCATTATTTACGGTTGTGCTAAAAATCGATTATGCCTAAATAGTTTGATGAATCGGCGTGTAAATACCGGTGAATACACTTTTGGGGCGAAGTTGGAAGCTGCCTTCAACAATGCGAGCATTCTTAATTCGGTCTATTCGGAATACTCGAGATGACAACCGAAGCTTATCCCATGCAATGATGTACCATATCGGCCAATTAAGTAGTATGTACTGCGCTTCAATCACTCTAGTGGTTTGCGTGCCTTTGATGTAAAACTCAAGGCAGCCTATAGGTAAACTCTTTTATTCCGGTTCTGCTTTGTTTTCAGTGCCTTCGCCCGGCGTGATAAACAGCAGCTTACTTTTGGTATTGGTGGTGGCTGTGTGCCACACGCCTTGAGGCACAATAATATAAGCACCGCTTTGGCTTAATGTGGCTGACTCTTGGCCACTGGGTAGGTTCATTATCATGGTGATGTGCCCTGACAGGAGCATTACCACTTCATCGCCGTGCGGGTGCATTTCCCATGTATTCCAATCTTCGCTAAATTCATGCACTGAAATCAGTTCGTGCTCAGAGAAATCGCCATATTCCTTATTAAGGCGTTGATAAAGCATTGCGTCAGCCGGTTCGATAAACGCTTTTTTCTCTGGGCTGAGAACAACAAACTCTTTTTTAATGTTTCGTATCACGGTTTTCATTGTGTTGCTGGTTTTCATCGCTTATCCGTCATCGTTATCAATCATTATTAACGTTGTTAATCAGTTGCTTTAAATTAAGCACAGTATGCAACAAAACGCCAACAAACAACGAAATCACATCCCAAAATGATATTGGGCGGTCTATCAAATATTCTGGCGGTTCGTACACAAATGCCACAAACAAGAGAATTGGCGCAACTAAAATGAACAATGACGCCAAGCGTTTTAACTTTAAAAAATCAATGTTTGCAGAGTTCAACAGGTAATTTCCAACCATTAAGTTAATCAACGCAGACATAAGAATATAAATATGCGTAGACCGAAACATCATTCTTACCTCTTCTCGGCCAGCGTACAGTTCTGGAAAGTTAGTAAACATGTACCCGCCAGTCAGCAAAAACAGCACTAAAAAAAGCACCCCAACTGTAAAATGGCTAATCCAAAGTAATTTCATTGCTATTTGGCCCCCAATTTACTCATGTTATGTACGGCAATCACTTAGCGTTTCTCGGGCGCAATGTCTTTCACTGCACCGCAAAATTCGGTTATTTCTTTACGGCTGTAGTGTGTATTGACACGCTTGGTTGATGCGGGATGGTTGGTTAAGCTAACACCCGCTCTGCGCTCTTTTTTAGGCCGAATAGGCCTTGGTACAAACCCGCCACCACAATTAGGGCAAACATTGTGCAGTAATGACGCCACACACTCAGTGCAGAACGTGCACTCATAAGTGCAAATACACGCCTCCTCAGATTCAGGAGGAAGGTCTTTATCGCAAAACTCACAGTTTGGCTTTAGTTTTAGCATAATAAACCTTTTACGTAATATTAAACTGCCCTTCTCAATGCCGCATTGATTATAGCTTTGATGCTTGAATTAGCAGTTTCTCGAGCTGGTTAAAGTTAATGTCTGCCGATGATTTAACATTAATATGGCGGCGAAATTTGCCAGACCCTAGTAACAGATTTTCAGGGTCTGTTAGCTCAGCCCCGTTACTGAAAGACAGTTGAACGTGCTTCTTGTGAACAAAGATACCGCAAAACTGCCCCTCTTTTTCTTCTGGGCGCAATGTGAAAAGTGTGCCACCGTATTTTTGAACCGTTTCAGATTCTGGAACGGTTTGCCGCACAAACTCCGCCAGTTCATCAGCCACTGCCGCCAAATATAAAATGTCTTCAGTCACAGTCACTCCTTTGGGTATTCAATGTAAATAAACGCGGTAATCATAAAATGGCTCACTTTGGCGCTAAGC
>CALINO010000077.1 GCA_938045295.1 uncultured Arenicella sp. | reverse complement strand
ATCTACTGCTTCACCGCCGTAGGCTTCTGACAAACATTTCGTGATCGCAGCGGTCAATGTGGTTTTACCGTGGTCAACGTGACCAATAGTACCTACATTGACATGCGGTTTGGTTCTTTCAAATTTTTCCTTAGACATAGTCAAATACCTATATATTAATTTATTGCCGGAGGCCTTTGCAGACGGCCATTTTAAATTCACCGCGTTAGCAAAGAGCGCGTCGCGCCCTCACCGATCACAAGCCAAAATTGACTCGACTGCAAAAGCCTCTAGACTTTTGATTTTAAAACAAGAAGCCCAGTTAAGACCTCAAGCATTAACTCCAGCCAAAGCCAGAGACTTTAAGACGCCTGCCCTAGAGCAAACCTCAAAAACTTTTCAGCGCCGTTGACAGCTTAATTGCGAAAAACCTTCACAAAAAAACACGCGCCAGCGGCCCTTAAGTCGGCAATGCCGACTTAAACTTAATCAGTACCGATTAATAATCGTATCCACCACCGCTTGCGGGGCTTTTTGATACTTTTTAAACTGCATGGTGTAGGCCGCACGGCCTTGTGTGGCACTGCGCAACGCAGTTGCATAACCAAACATTTCAGCCAGCGGAACCTCGGACTCTATCACCTTGCCAGAAGGCGTATCGTCCATACCTAAAATAACACCGCGGCGCGAACTGATGTCGCCACTGACGTTACCCATGTACTCTTCAGGCGTCACGATTTCAACGTCCATAACCGGCTCAAGTAGATCTACGCCTGCCTCACGGCAACCTTCGCGAAAAGCCTGCCCAGCGGCCGCCTTAAACGCAAACTCGGAAGAATCCACATCATGAAAGCTGCCGTCAAATAACGTGACGCGCACATCAATCATGGGGTAGCCAGCTAACACGCCGCCTTCCAGCGCGTCTTCGACACCTTTTTCTACCGACGGGATAAATTCACGTGGAACTGCCCCACCTTTAATTTCATCCACAAACTCAAACCCAGCACCGCGCTCAAGCGGCTCAATGCGTAAATGCACATGAGCGTATTGGCCACGACCACCCGATTGTTTGGCATACTTAGTTTCGTGAGTGATCGTTTTGCTGATGGCCTCACGGTACGCCACCTGAGGCTTACCCACATTACACTCAACGCTAAACTCGCGTTTCATGCGATCGATAATGATGTCTAAATGCAGCTCACCCATACCTGAAATAATGGTTTGACCTGACTCTTCATCGGTACGCACTTTAAATGACGGGTCTTCTTGCGCCAATTTACCCAGCGCCACCCCCATTTTTTCTTGGTCGGCCTGTGTCTTTGGCTCAACCGCTTGCGATATTACTGGGTCTGGAAATTCCATGCGCTCAAGCGTTACCACACTTTTCGCGTCACACAAGGTGTCACCGGTGGTAACCAGCTTAAGGCCAACGGCGGCTGCAATGTCGCCAGCACGTACCTCTTTAATTTCTTCGCGATTGTTTGAATGCATTTGCAGCAACCGCCCAATACGCTCTTTCTTACCTTTAACGGGGTTATAAATCGCATCACCCGACTTAAGAACGCCAGAGTAAACGCGAAAGAACACCAACTGCCCAACAAATGAGTCGGTGGCAATTTTAAACGCCAAGGCTGAAAACGGCTCGTCATCGTCTGAACGACGCTCCACCTCATTTTCTTTTTCATCAACGCCTTGAATGGCCGGCACATCAACGGGCGACGGCAAATATTCAACAATGCCGTCAAGCATGGCTTGCACACCTTTATTTTTAAAGGCTGAGCCGCACATAACAGGCACGATCTCATTAGCAATGGCCAGCTTACGTAAGGCGGCCTTAATTTTGTCGGCCGACAAATCACCTTCTTCAAGGTATTCGTCCATTAATTCTTCAGAACTCTCGGCCGCTGCCTCAAGCAAAGACTCGCGATACTCAGCCGCCAACTCTTGCAACTCGGCCGGTATGTCTTTTTCTTCAAACTTCACACCCATTGAGTCTTGGTCCCAATAGATGGCTTTCATTTTTATTAAATCTACAACGCCTTCAAATTCTTCTTCAGCACCAATGGCCAACTGCAACGGCACAGGGTTAGCACCCAAACGCGTTTTAATTTGCTCAACCACGCGCAAGAAGTCAGCGCCCGCACGATCCATCTTATTTACAAAGGCAAGACGAGGAACGCCATACTTATTGGCTTGTCGCCACACAGTCTCTGACTGCGGCTCAACCCCACCAACCGCACAAAACACCGCTACGGCGCCATCAAGCACACGCAACGAGCGTTCCACTTCAATAGTGAAATCAACGTGGCCGGGAGTATCAATAATATTAATTCGATGTTCATCGAAAGAGGCATCCATACCTCGCCAGAAAGTTGTTGTCGCGGCCGAGGTAATGGTAATACCTCGCTCTTGTTCTTGCTCCATCCAATCCATGGTAGCTGCACCATCGTGCACCTCACCGATTTTATGGCTGATACCGGTATAGAAAAGCACACGCTCAGTCGTCGTGGTTTTACCCGCGTCGATGTGCGCCATGATACCTACATTTCGGTAGCGATTAATTGGAGTTGAACGTGCCATACTTTTAAATTCAATACGTATTAAATACCGACTAACAAACTTTCTGGTTGTAAAAGAGCGTGCTTTCATACTTGCAAGCGCTTTATTAAGAGCACCACACAAAACATAAAGACTCATAAGCCAATCAATAAGCAAACAAACATGCTCATCAAAAATGGGCTTCCCTTAACGAACTGCAAAAGGGCTAAATTTATTACCACCCCCAGTTAAACAGAGGTGGCAACTTTATCTACACTAACTAACGCAACACACCTATACACAAGAGTGCGGTTAGAGTGCAGGCGAGCTTAATAGCCCACCTGCTGCGAACCAAGTTCGCAAAACCTAGTATTAAAAATACTAGAAACGGAAGTGACCGAATGCTCGGTTTGCTTCCGCCATGCGATGCACGTCTTCGGTTTTACGAACCGCGCCACCACGTTTTTCAAACGCATCAATCAATTCACCAGCCAAACGCTGAGTCATTGATTTTTCTGAACGTGAACGTGAATATTCCACAATCCAACGCATTGCCAAAGCAGTACGACGGCTTGCACGAACTTCAACAGGCACTTGGTAAGTAGCACCACCCACACGGCGACTTTTCACTTCCACCATTGGCTTAACGTTTTCTAAGGCTTGATCAAACACTTCAAGCGGATCTTCTGAGCGACGCTCAGCGATCAAATCTAGCGCATCGTAAATGATTTTTTCAGCGACCGATTTTTTGCCATCCTTCATCAGGATATTTACAAATTTAGCTAGGGTAACGTTGCCGAACTTCGGATCAGGTAATATCTCGCGTTTCGGGACTTCTCTTCTTCTAGGCATAACTGGATCTCGTTTGCAGTTTATTCTCAGCGATTTAGCTTTTTGCTGTTACGTCAAATCGCCAATACTTATGTCTCTATTGCGTTAACAATAAATGGATTAACAATACTTCTATGATTTAGGGCGTTTAGCACCGTACTTAGAACGGCCTTGGCGACGCTCAGAAACACCAGAGGTATCCAACGCACCACGAACTGTGTGGTAACGAACACCCGGTAAATCTTTTACACGACCACCACGGATAAGCACAACACTGTGCTCTTGAAGATTGTGGCCTTCACCGCCGATGTAACTGGTTACTTCAAAACCGTTAGTCAAACGAACACGCGCTACTTTACGCAATGCTGAGTTTGGCTTCTTTGGAGTTGTTGTGTAAACACGAGTACAAACACCGCGACGTTGTGGGCAAGCCATCAACGCTGGAACGTTTGATTTTTGAACCTGCTTTTTACGCGGGTTTCTAACTAATTGGTTAATAGTTGGCATAATCGGTCTAACTAATTAAATATAAGCCGGAAAAAGTGCACTTTTAGGCACTCCAAGAACGGCAGAAACGCCCACAACAGTTAAGACTGCGGGGCAAAAATAGCCTTCAGCCAACGCCGAAGGCGAAAAAGAGTCGCGATTCTAGGCATTCGATGTGCCGAAGTCAAGAAATACTGTCAAATTTACCCGTGTATTTGGTTCAGCTCTAACTCACTGCACCCACACCAAGCAAATAGCGCAAATACTAAGAAAACATTAAGAAAACCAAGCTAAGAGAACAGCCGACCTAGCAGAGAAACAACCACTGGAGCCACAGAGAGCAACAGCAATAACGCCATCAAGTAATTAAACAGTGTAAATATACGCTTATTCGCCAGCATTTTTTTAAACATCGACCCCAAACACAGCCACAAACCAGCGCTTAGTAATGCCATTACCGCAAAAACAACCGCAATGTAAATGATTTGACGATGCATGCCACCAGACTCACTGGTAGTAAATGCGGCAATTGCGCCCGTACCCATCATCCAGGCCTTAGGGTTAATCCATTGAAAAGCGGCCGCTTGCATGAAACTTAGCGGCGGCACGCCATCAGCCTCAACAGAATCATCGTCAAATCCAGAGGAGCTCGGCTGGGCGCGTGCAATCCTGAACGCCAAATACGCCAAATACAGCAAGCCGGCAACCTGAATAACCACATGCAGCCACGGTTTTTGCTGAAACACCACCGACATGCCAAAGCCAACCGCCAACAGCATGGCCGGCACTCCAAGGCAAATACCCAATAAATGCGGCAAGCTGGCTCTGACCCCATAATTGAGGCCAGACGCCATGATCATTATATTATTGGGCCCTGGAGTAAACGCCGCGGATATGACAAACAAATAGAAAGAGTGAGCAACGTCCAATGACTCACTCTCCATCAGTTACTTTCAAGACACTAAACAACACAACGCGCTAAGCGGCGCAGCCATTAATGCAACCAATCGCACAGCGAACTAGCAACAGGCCCCACTGTCAGCAACAGCAGCCCCATCACCGGCCACAGAGTCGGAAAATGGCACACTCAACCCGCATCCATCAAAAATGCCGTAGTGCGTTGACCAATCACCATAAAACTCAAAGTGCGGTTTAAATCGACTCTGGTTCAACATGCGGTAAGTATTCCCACACACCGGGAACATTTTACCGGTTTCAATCACATGATGTTCATCCAAAACAAATTGATCCGGATGATGCTCTATACTGCCTTTGTAGCGTACGGCTTGACCATAATCTTCACACGCAGGCTCTAGCTCAGCCAACTTAAATAAGCGATAGGTGGCCGAATAAAACTTTCGTTCACCCAACATTTCTTGCAAGCGGGCATTTTCGATCGCCAAGGGTCGGCTCTTAACCAAACGAGGGTCTTTAAAGCCGCAACGCTTCGATAAATTCAGGAAGTCATTCCAATACAATGCGCCGGAGATACACTCACCGTAAAGCTCTTCATCATCAACCAGATGCTGCGGCGTTCGCCGCTCAGCATAAACATCAGAGAAATAAATCTCACCACCGGGCTTCAGTAAATCGTAGCATTGCTCTAACACAGCCTGCTTATCCGGCGATAGATTGATTACGCAGTTTGAAACAATCACATCGAATGAGTTTGGCTCCAGCTCTAATTTGTCAAGCTGCTCAATAAAGCCTTGCTTGAACTGCACATTAGGCTGCGCAAAGCCAAACACCTCAGCGTGGTACTCGCGATACTCTTGCGCCACGGAAAGCTGTTCAGCGGTCATGTCCACGCCTACCACTTCACCGCTCTCGCCCACCAACGCAGACAACGCGTAAACATCACGGCCAGCGCCTGAACCCAGATCAAGAATGCGCGCACCTTCAAGTTGCTCTGGCAACACCAGACCGCAACCGTAATAACGCGTAATGACCTCGTCGTGCACTTTAGAAAGTATTGGTTTTAGATACGAAGGCAAACCTTCATCCGTACAGCAGGCATCGGTCTTAAGGTCATCGCTGCTTTGCAGCACTTTGCCATAGTACTCTTGTACTTGGCTGTAAGTTAATTTTTCATTCATGGGATAAATAATATCGGTCTCTTTTTCAAGAATCATTCTAGCGCGAATAACTCAACACAGGTAAACTAACACAAGATAGTGCAAATAATAACAATAATAAACACTCACTATGACCGTAGAACACCCCATTGTCTTTCCTGATTTTCAGCGACTTTATTTCTCGCGCCCTAAAGCCGATTCATTGCTTACGACGCTTAAGCGAGGCTTCTGATGGTCAGCCGCAGAAAATTCATCACCTGCGCCAGCATTGCTTCCTTAGCCGGCTACAGTTATTACCGCGGCTTACGCTACCCACGACTCAGCTTTGAGCCCAGCGCCTTAGAATTTCATGCCGAGACAGATAACGCCGTTATCAACATGCTTGACGCCATCAATACAACCAATTTCGAGTCAAGTGACGGGTCGCATACAGAAGCTAATATAGAGGCAGGCACAGCGCTTTGGTTTAGAGCCATCGCGCCTGAGCCTACTATCATTGTGCAAAGCAAAGAAAGCTCAACAGTGACCTTTGGCATCAAAAATGTGGCTTCCGGTGCGCAGCTCAAGGTTAACGGCAAAAGTATTGGCCACTTACATGAAACTCAAGACGGCATTAACCGGCACATTACGCTAGAAACAAAAGGGCAACAAAACATTGAACTAAGCTGGGTAATGCCGCACGCCAATGACGGCTTTCGATTTGCTGTTATTGGCGACACGGGTGGCAATGACGAGCTTAGCTGGTGCTTAACACGCGCCAAAGAACTCGGCGCTGAGTTTTTTCTGCACTTAGGCGACATTAACTACGGCAAAGATGACTATGAAAAAGCCATTGGGCGCCTGCATAAGTCGCCACTGCCCTGCTATGTGTCGATAGGCAATCACGACTTTCACGATAACGGCCTTATTTATGATCAATTCAGATCGCAAATTGGCCCCATGAATCACGCATTCACCTTGGCCGGCACTCGCTTTGTGAATATTGACACCGCCGCCGACTTTTTCCCCGTCAACTCAGGCCACAGAGCCAAGCTTTTCAATCAACTAAGCGAGACTCCCACAGAACATCAAGTTTTTTTCACCCACCGACCACTCAAAGACCCCAGACCTAACTACGACCACAATGTTGGCAGTATCAATGAAATTCCTTGGCTAGAACAATCAATGGCGCAATGCGGTGGCGGCCCATTATTAGCCGGGCATGTCCATCATTGCTCTGAGCTTGAAACCAGAAACGTGCGGCAAATTACCGCCGGCGAAGGGCTGGGTCACGAAGACATTGTGTTACGCCGGCAAACATCTCAAATATTGATCGGTACATTAGAGCGCGGCCAACAAACGCAATTCACCTGGGCACCGTTAAACATGCCTTGGCAGGCCCACCAAAGCCACACCCATCTAAAGAAGTTAAAACGCACTGGTGCCTCGGCAGAGCACATAAGCTGGTTTAATAATATCACCGCTAGTGAGAACGATACCTTTGCCTCTCTACCCCCTGAAGGCCAGCAAGGTTAAATTAACACTAAGCAACTTAAATGGGCATCACGCTCAACGTTCACATTTTCATATGCTCAAGCCTGTAGCCTTGAGTTATGAAACAAAACATCAACAGTGCGGCTGCTTATTTTGGATTTCTAATCGCTTTTTTAGTGATTGATGGCTTATGGATTGCATTGTTTGCAGAGCAACTTTACCGTTCACAAATAAACGAGTTATTGCGCGATAAACCTCAACTTTTTTCTGCTGTTTTATTTTATTTGGCTTATGGCGCGGCCGTTGTTCACTTGTGTTTTACTGAAAATGCCAGCTTAAGGAGAGTTCAAATCAATGCCGCCGTATTAGGTGCAACCGCCTACGGCACGTATGCCGCCACTAACTACGCCATGCTCAACAGCTGGACGTTAATACTGCTGATCACTGACATAATTTGGGGTGTTTTTGTAACCGTCATTTGCAGCAGTGTGGCTTACTGGGCAGGCACAAAAAAAGCGATGACTTAATCGCCACCGCTTACCTAAGCTTATTTACTCAAAAGAATTTAACCTGAACCAAATCAACTAAAGCCAAACTAACTAAACGAGCAAGAAACGTTAATCCTCTTCCTCAAGCTGAACACCAGCCAAGGTTTCACCAAACTCAGTGGACGACGCGGCCTTACCACGCAATTTAATGGCCAAGCGCAAGTCGTTTTCTGATTCGGCATTCTTGATGGCGTCATCGTAAGAAATCAAATCCGCTTCGTGCAAGTGGAACAACGATTGATCGAAGGTCTGCATGCCCCACTCACTGGACTTTTCAATTGCGGTACGAATTTCATTAATCTTATGATCCTTAATCAAATCCGCAATCATCGGGCTGTTAATCATCACTTCAACCGCCGGCACACGCCCTTCTCGGTCTTTGATGGGCAATAAACGCTGCGAAACTAAACCGTAGAGGTTTAATGACAAGTCCATAGCTAACTGATCTCGCCTGTCGGCTGGGAAAAAGTTAAAGATACGGTCCAATGCTTGATATGAGTTGTTTGCGTGTAATGTGGCGATGCATAGGTGGCCAGTTTCAGAGAACACAATCGCCGCGTCCATGGTTTCGCGGGTTCTGATTTCACCAATTTGAATCACATCCGGCGCTTGACGCATGGCGTTAATCAACGCGTTTTCAAACGAATCCGTATCAACCCCCACCTCGCGTTGCGTCACAATAGACTTCTTGTGCGTATGCAAGTATTCAATCGGGTCTTCAATGGTAATAATGTGATCCTGCGCATTACGATTACGGTAATCAACCAACGCCGCCATCGAGGTACTTTTACCAGTACCGGTGCCGCCCACAAAAATCAAAAGCCCACGCTTTTTCATGATCATTTTTTGTAGCACGTCGGGAATTTGCAGCTCTTCACACGTGGGTATTTGCGTTTTAATGGCACGAAGCACCATACCAACACAGTCTTGCTGCACAAACACATTTACACGGAAGCGCCCGATCTGCTTTGGGTGAATTGCAAAGTTACACTCTTTATCACTTTCAAAAATGCGCCGTTGCTCTTCATTCATGATGCTGTAACACAGCTCTTGCGATTCGCGCCCGCCTAAAGGGTCACCTGCGATGGGGTAAATCTTGCCATCCACCTTAAAGCTGGGGGTGGCGTTGGCGGTAATAAATAAGTCTGATGCGTTCTTAACCATCATGGCACGCAACAGATCAGCCATTTTATACATGTTAGGCTCCTCTTTAGGCTTTTCTACTTTGGTCGTTGACCAAACACTGTAACTGACCTACTGTCATTTACATAAATTTAGATTTATCAACGGCACGCGTGCGCGCATCACTGGTGGTAATTAAACGATCACGCACCAAGTTTAATAAACATTGATCTAAGGTTTGCATGCCTTCATTTTGACCGGTCTGAATCATTGAATACATTTGCGCAATCTTATCTTCACGAATCAAGTTTCGAATTGCCGATGTGCCAATCATAATTTCATGTGCGGCCACACGACCACCACCCACTTTTTTTAGTAGCGTTTGCGCAATTACGGCCTGAATTGATTCTGACAACATGGAACGCACCATGGATTTTTCCTCAGCCGGGAACACGTCAACAATACGGTCAATGGTTTTCGGTGCTGAGGTTGTGTGCAAGGTGCCCATCACTAAGTGACCAGTTTCCGCGGCGGTCATGGCCAAGCGAATGGTTTCAAGGTCTCGTAACTCGCCCACTAAAATCACATCTGGGTCTTCACGAAGTGCAGATTTGAGTGCATTAGCAAAGCTGTGCGTGTCTTTGTGTAATTCACGTTGGTTAATCAAACACTTTTTGCTTTGGTGTACAAATTCAATCGGGTCTTCAACCGTCAATATGTGTGAGCGGTGGCGTTCATTAATATAATCCACCATGGCTGCCAAGGTGGTTGATTTACCTGAACCCGTCGGCCCGGTTACCAAGACCAAACCACGCGGCCTTTCACATATTTCTCTGAAGATCTGCGGCGCATCTAAATCTTCCAAACTTAATACCACCGAAGGAATGGTACGAAACACTGCTGACGGGCCTCTGTCTTGGTTAAATGCGTTAACACGAAAACGCGCCACGTTAGGTATTTCAAACGAGAAGTCGACTTCTAGATTTTCTTCGTATAATTTTCGCTGTTTATCATTCATGATATCGAAAATCATTTTAATCACGGTTTCCGGGTCCAACGCAGGTAAGTCGATGCGTTTCATATCACCATCAACGCGAATCATTGGCGGTAAACCTGCTGAAATGTGTAAATCGGATGCCTTATTCTTTTGGCTAAATGCGAGTAACTCTGCTATGTCCATACCTTCTCCGAGGTTTTCTGAGGTAAAATTTAATAGTTGTTATTAACCCAAACAGTATAACCAGAAACCTCAGCATGAGTCAGCAACAAAACATAGATGACAAGTTAAATGCGGTTAAAACTCGCATTCACCACGCCGAGAAATTGGCCGGGCGTCAACACGGCAGCGTCACCTTAGTGGGCGCCAGTAAAGTGCAAAGCGCAGCGCTGATTGACTCATACGCACAGCAAGGTTTGCGCGACGTGGGCGAAAACTACCTGCAAGAAGCCATCGAAAAGCAAAACACCGTTAGCCGCCCTCTTAACTGGCACTTTATCGGCCAAATACAATCGAATAAAACCAAATTAATTGCCCAGCACTTTTCATGGGTTCACGGTGTGGATCGAGTAAAAATAGCGCGCCGCTTAGGCGATCAAAACCCCAACCCCAGCACCCCGATCAATGTATTGATTCAGCTTAATTTAGACTCGGAAGACTCAAAGGGTGGTGTGCCATTAGCCCAGGCGCCAGAATTGGCCGACCAAATAGCACAAATAGACGGCATTGCCCTGCAAGGCTTTATGGCCATACCCAAAGCCCGCAACAACGTCAGCGAACAAAGTGCGGTATTTGCGCAAGCTTACGAGACCCTGCAAAGCACCAACCAACGCTTCGGCTTACAGCTAGACCAATTATCAATGGGCATGTCTGGGGACTTGGAAGCGGCTGTTGCGGAAGGCTCAACCATGGTGCGCATTGGCACCGATTTATTTGGCGCGCGCAAATAAATTTTCACTGTGACATTAAACCGCTACAATACAACTAAATTGAAGCAGCAAATACAAACGACAAAAGCACTGTGACTGAAAAAATAGGTTTTATTGGTGGTGGCAATATGGCCACTAGCTTGATTGGTGGGTTAATTAAACAGGGCCAAGTGACTGGCGACAGCCTTGTTTTGTATGAGCCTAATACCGACAAAGGCAACGAATTGGCTGCGCAATACGGCCTTACGCTGGCAGACAGCAATCAAGCTCTAATTAAGCAATGCGACGTGATCGTGATTGCCGTGAAGCCGCAGATATTGCAAGCAGCCATTGAACCACTGGCAACGGATTTTGCCAACAAAAAACCTCTTATCATTTCAGTTGTGGCCGGCATTCGGGCAGACTCGATAGAACGCTGGCTGGGCACGCAACTGCCGATCGTCAGAGTCATGCCAAATACCCCGGCACTCATTGGGCTGGGTGCCAGCGGTTTATATGCCAACCAACGGGTTAATGACGCGCAGCGCGCACTGACTGAGTCATTGGTTAATTCAGTGGGCAGCTCAGCGTGGGTTGATAAGGAATCAGACATCGACAGCGTTACGGCATTATCGGGCAGTGGCCCTGCGTACTTTATGCTGTTTATTCAAGGCCTGATTGAGGCCGCTGAAGCCGCTGGCATGGACTCTGACACCGCCAGCGCATTGGCCACACAAACCGCATTGGGTACGGCTGAACTGGTGGCATCAAGCCCCTTGCCATTGCAAACATTAATCGATAATGTGACCTCGCCTAATGGCACCACCGAACAAGCCTTACTGTCGTTTGCCAACCATGACCTTAAAGGCATTGTTGGCAAAGCGTTTGATGCCGCCAAGCAGCGCTCTGAAGAGCTTGCACGTGAACTCGGTTAACTTTTGAGACTAATGCAATGCCATATTTATTAAACGCAACCACCTACTTACTGCACGCACTCATCGGCTTTGCCTTGTACGTGGTATTAATACGGTTTTGGATGCAGTGGGTGCGTGCCGACTTTAGAAATGAGTTAGGTCAATTTATTATTTCACTGACCAACCCCATCATCGTTCCACTGCGCCGCATCATTCCAAGCATCGGCACCGTCGATACCTCCACCCTATTGCTGGCGTATTTAATTTGCCTGCTAAAACTTGTTTTACTGCTGTTACTTGGTGGCGGTTCGGCTGCGTTGGGAGCAATGCTGCCTAACCTGCTGGTTTGGTCGCTCGGCTTACTCTTGCAGGCCTGCATTTATTTATTCATGGCAACCATTTTTATTTCCATCGTAGCCAGTTGGGTAGCGCCACACAGCTTTCACCCCATTTTGCGAGTCGCACGCTCAATCAGTGAACCCGTTATGGCGCCTGCACGAAAATTAATTCCGGCCATTGGCGGCCTAGATTTATCGCCCATGCTGGTCTTATTGTTTTTAAACGTGTCGCTGCAATTGTTGGTTGCACCTATTATGGCCATACGCTTTTAACCGAACCGAACGCACATGTCCGCCATTCCTGAAAACTCAATTGGTATTGTTACGCCCCAAACGGTGGTGTTTGACGAGCCTATCGAACTGACAAGCACAGGCCGGCTTGAGTCTTATCAATTGGTGTATGAGACGTACGGCACCTTAAATGCCGCCAAAGACAATGCTATTTTGGTGTGCCATGCTTTAAGTGGCGACCACCATGCTGCGGGCTACCATCAAACGCAGGACGACGCCGACCTACTCAAAACCGTGGGCTGGTGGAACAGCATGATCGGGCCTGGCAAACCCATCGACACCAATCGTTTCTTTGTTGTCAGCTCGAACAACCTAGGCGGGTGTAATGGCAGCACAGGGCCAAACTCAACCAATCCAGCCACAGGCCAACCCTACGGCCCAGACTTCCCTATTGTTACGGTCAGCGACTGGGTGACCTCGCAAGCGCGCCTAAGTGACCACCTTGGCATTAAGCAATGGGCCGCGGTTATTGGCGGCAGTTTGGGTGGCATGCAAGCCATGCAATGGAGCATTAGCTACCCTGAGCGTTTACGGCATTGCCTGGTGATTGCATCGGCGTCTAAGCTCAATGCACAAAACATTGGTTTTAACGACGTTGCTCGTCAAGCCATTCGCACCGACCCTGATTTTCACAACGGCAATTATTACAACCAAGGCACATTACCCGCGCGCGGCATGCGTGTGGCTCGAATGATTGGCCACATCACTTACCTTTCTGAAGATATGATGGCGCTAAAATTCGGTCGTAATTTGCGTAAAAAATCGAAGTTTGATTATGAGTTTACGCCGGAATTCGAAGTGGAAAGCTACCTGCGTTATCAAGGTGATCGCTTCGTTGATCGGTTCGACGCGAACACCTATTTATTAATGACCAAAGCGTTGGACTATTTTGACCCAGCCGCCGAAGCCAATGATTCACTGGTGCAGGCATTAGCCGATGTAACGGCCAACTTCTTTGTGGTTTCGTTTTCCAGTGACTGGCGTTTTGCTCCAGAGCGTTCGCGTGAAATTGTGCGCGCGCTGCAAAGCAACCGCATTAACGTCAGCTACTCAGAAATACAGTGCGACCAAGGCCACGACTCATTTTTGTTGCCCATAGACGATTATATGAATGTGATGACCTCTTACATGAATCGCATTGCTAACGAGTGCGAGGCAACACCATGATTCAATCGCTAAACCAATCGGCATTAAGCCGCTACGATCATCGAATGATCAGCAATTGGGTGGCCAAGGGCAGCCGCGTGATTGATTTAGGCTGCGGTAATGGTGTGTTGTTAAAGCACCTGCAAGAAGAAAAACAAGTCAGCGGCTACGGTGTTGAATTAAACCCCGAGCGCATTTCTCAATGCATTGATAACGGTATTAACGTCATTCAGTTTAACCTTGATAAAGGGCTGGGGCACTTTGACTCTAATTCTTTTGATACGGTGATTCTGTCTCTCACATTACAGGCCATGCGCCACCCCAAGAACTTACTTAAAGAAATGATGCGGGTTGGCAAGCAAGGCATTGTGACGTTTCCCAACTTTGCCCACTGGCGTAACCGTTGGCAGCTCGCCATCAGTGGTAAAATGCCAGAAAATGAGCAACTGCCGCATAAATGGTTTGATACCCCCAACATTCACTTATGCACCATCAATGACTTTCACGCCTTGTGCTTAGAGCTTGGGTTTGAAATGGAGTCGTCCATTGCGGTGCGAACCGACGGACGCGAAACATTAGGCTTAAAGCTCATGCCAAACTTTTTTGGTGAAATAGCACTGTGCCGTTTCAGCAAGCCCTAACCTCGATATTACCTTGGCATTGCAACACTGCGCTGTAACACTGCACTACAAACTAGCACCAACATTAGAACAACAGACAAAATACTGACTAATCATGAACAATAACGATATTTTACGCCGCCTGCGATTTGCCTTTGATTTTTCAGACAATAACGCCGTTAGCTTCTTTAATTTAGACCCCAGCTCTAATGCCCCCATGGACAAAGAAGGCTACCGAGCTCGACTTTGCAAAGAAGAAGACGAAGGCTTTATCCCTTGCACCGATGGCGAAATGTGCGCCTTCTTAGATGGCTTTGTGGTCGATCAACGAGGCCTGCGTGAACCTGCACCAGCCGCACAACCGCCCAAAGGCGATGATTTTCGTTTAAGCAAAAACGACATCTTAAAAAAGTTGCGCATTGCGTTGATATTTCGTGAAGAAGACATGTTGGAAACACTCGAAATAGGCGGTTCAAAACTTTCACGTGGCGAACTCGGCGCTTTGTTTCGCAAACCCGGCCACAAGCACTACCGCGCGTGCGGCAACCAAGTATTGCGCAATTTCATTAAAGGGCTGACTGAGCAAATTAGAGGGGAGTCTTAAATTACTCGACAAAAGCAGCACTGCCGACAAAAGGCGGCAGGCCTGAGCTGCTTCTTTCTAAGCTAATTATGGCTGTTGGGCTTTTGCGCTAGCACACAGCCTAATAACATCAGCGCGGCACCCACCAAGGCCGCCGCAGTGAAACTTTCATTGAAAACAAAATACCCGGCAATGGCACCAAACACCGCCTCTAATGACAGTATTAACGAGGCGGCGAACGGGTCAGCTTTGTCCATCACCACAACTTGAAGCGTGTAGGCCACACCCACAACCACCACGCCATTCAACAGCGGCCAAAAATACCCCATGACATCGTTAGGCAATAAGCCATTTTCAAACATTAACGAGAACACCACGCTGTATACCGCGCAAAAACCAAATTGATACGCCGACAGTTTGATCTGCGGGTGAGCACCGGCTTTGCGCGACAGCGCAAGAATATGCAAGGCCCACATCACCGCCCCCAATAACGCTATGGCATCGCCTTTAAGTGACGGGCTTTGCGCGCCCCCCGTCATGAGATATAGGCCGACAATGGCGATAATACCGCCAAGCCAAACAATGGCCGCGTAGCGCACACCCAAGAACAACGAGATGACCGGCACAATAATCACGTACAGCCCGGTAATAAACGCAACATTGGCAACGCTGGTGTGCAACAGTGCCAACTGCTGCATTAACGCACCCAGAAACAACAGCGCGCCAAGAAATCCGCCCAAAGCAACGGTTGAACTTAATGAGCAGCTTGACTGTTCTGAAGTTAAACGCTTGCTAGCAAAAGCAATGATCGGCAATAAAGTGAGCGCCCCTAAAGCGAAGCGCCATGCATTAAACGCGGCTGGGTCTAAATAATTCATCCCCAGTTTTTGCGGCACAAAACCAAAGCCCCATATAATGGCAATCAACAATAGCCAACCGTTAACGGCAAAACTACTTTTCATTTTCACCCCGCCGCTGACAGCCGCTTTACACTACGCAATGTTTGAATTTGACGCATCAACAGCAGGTTGGTGCGTGCGCTTGATTTTGATCATAAACCACGCAAACAACAGCGTCATAAATGGGCTCAGTAAGTTAAAAAAGCAGTACGGCAAGTAGGTAAGCGTGCCTATACCCAACACACTGGCATGATACGCACCACAGGTGTTCCACGGAATAAGCACCGAGGTCACGGTGCCGGTGTCTTCTAATGTGCGGCTCAAATTTTCAGAGGCGTAGCCCTTTTCCTTGTAAAGGTCAGCGTACATACGCCCCGGAATGGCCACCGCAATGTATTGATCTGACGTGCTTAAGTTAGTAACCAAGCAAGTACCAGTGGTGCAGGCAATGAGGCTAAAAAAGCCACGTACCAGACCTTTTACCGACTCCATAATCCTAGCAAGGTTGCCACAGGCGTCCATCACACCGCCAAACGCCATTGCCGCAATAATTAACCACACCGTGCCAAGCATGCCTTTCATGCCTGAAGCGCTGAATAACTCAGACAGCATTGGCAAACTGGTGGGCACGTCGACGCCTTTATAAAGGGTGTCCATCATTAAAATATACTGCGTACTGGGGTCAAAAAAACCATTTAAATGCCCCGATAACAACGGTGAACCAGTCATGCCTGCTGATAAACTGTTTAACAACGGTTGCTGAAAGAACACTGCGCAAATGGCACCAACCACAATGCCGGCAAAGAGCGAAGGTATGGCCGGCACTTTTTTCGTGATCATGGTAAGCACCACCACCGGCGGTATTAACAACCAGATCGTGATATTGAACGTTTCTTGAATCACAGCCAGCTCTTGCGATACATCCACCGCTGAGCCTGAGGTTTCAAGGTTTAAACCAATCACGGTAAATAAAATCAATGAAATAATGATTGATGGGCCGGTGGTGAAAAGCAAATATCGAATATGATCAAACACCGGCGTTTCAGTCACCGCAGCGGCCAAATTAGTGGTGTCTGAGAGCGGTGAAATTTTATCGCCAAAATACGAGCCCGATATGATGGCGCCACCAATTAAGCCGTCCGGAATTTCTAATGCCCGCCCCACGGCCACCATTGCCACGCCTATCGTAGCGGCCGTAGACCATGAGCTGCCGCTCATCACTGACGTTAATGCACACGCAACACAGCAGGCCACTAAAAATATAGCCGGGTTCAGCAGCTTTAAACCATAGTAGACCAGCGTTGGCACCGTGCCACTCAACAGCCAAATACTGGCCAGCGCACCCACCAAAAGCAAAATCAAAATTGAGGGCATTGCGTTACTAATGGTGGCAACAATACGTTCTTGTATATGCGCCCAGGTAACCCCTCTGACCAAACCAATTAAGGCTGTCACACCGGCGACGAGCATAATCACCATTTGACTGGAACCAGATAACGCGTCATCACCATACACAAACAACACATTCCAAGTCAGTGACACAATCAGCAACACAATAGGAAGGAAAGCTAGCCACATTGGCATGGTTGAGGACGGCTGTAGTGTTTTTGAATTCATAAATATTTTTATTTTTTTAATCAATGAATGGAGGTTTTTTCAAACAATATGCTCCTTATATTTGATCCCTTTAACTAAATTGAGGAATCAATAAGCACAACAAACCTCAGCACCATGATATATGAGAATTACATTTCACGCGGTTTTTCTCAAATCTCTTGCTGAAACAACTCTCATACTGTGCGCTAACTTTATACAAAAAGAAGGTTAGCAAGGTATGTAGAGATGACGCTATTTAACGAGTCACGACGTATTAGCGAATCACGACGTTAGTATGATTACGGCATCAATAGAATGACCGTTACTAACCGAATTTCCGCTATATGACTTAAGTGATTTACCTAATTTAGTAACTTACTTAAATAGAGTTTGCTGTGCTCAGTATCAATTAGAAGCGAAAACACATTCGCAGGAGAGCAAGTAATGAGTTTATTTCTACCTAGAGCGACCGCTATTGCCGTCGCCGTGGCCTCAATGAGCGCCATATCAATTCCCAGCTTTGCGCAAAACGATGAAGCGATTGAAGAAATCGTCACCATCGGCACACGCCGCCAATCACGTTCAAGCGCAGACAGCATTGCACCGGTTGACGTAATCAATGCCAACGACATTGCTGACCAAGCGGGCACCGACATTTCAGATTTAATTAGAACCGTGGTGCCGTCGTATCAAGTTAACACCCAGCCTATTTCTGATGCGGCCACCTTAGTTCGCCCAGCCAACCTAAGGGGCTTATCGCCGGATAACACACTGGTATTACTGAATGGCAAACGCCGCCATCGTTCTTCGGTAATTACCTTCTTAGGCGGCGGTATTGCCGACGGTTCACACGGCCCTGATGTGGGTGCATTTCCAAGCATTGGCCTAAAGCAGGTTGAAGTATTGCGTGACGGTGCATCATCACAATACGGCGCTGATGCCATTGCAGGGGTGATGAACTTCACTCTCAAAGACGCGTCTGAAGGCGGCACGGTTGAAGTGAAGTGGGGCTCCACCTATGAAGGTGATGGCGACAATATGCGCATTGGCGCTAACATGGGCTTCGCTTTAGGTTCAGAAGGCTTTTTAAATGTAAGTGCTGAGTTTGCCGAAGCCGACGGTACTTTCCGCTCAGTTCAGCGTGATGACGCCGCCGCCTTAATTGCCGCTGGTAACACCGCAGTTGCCAGTCAAGACGTGAACACCATCACCGACGAATTTGTACAATATTGGGGCGCTCCTGAGATTAATGATGACATTAAGCTCTTTTTTAACTCGGCCTTTCAAATCAGTGAAAATGTAGAAGGCTATGCCTTTGGTAACTACTCTGAGAGAAACGCAGAAGGCGGCTTCTTTTACCGCAACCCAACCAATCGTGGTGGCGTATTCCAAGGCCCAAGCGTAGACCCAATTACCGGCGCTGAATCATCGGCCGATAATGCCGTTGATTCGGTTCTGGTCGGTGACTTATCAGGAGATACGCGCGGCGACTGCCCTGCCGGCATTCCATTGACTGCCGGTGGCGGTTTATTACCAGATCCAACCGTTTTGGCTCAAGTGAGTGCTGACGATAACTGTTTTTCTTTTGTTGAGTTATTCCCGGGCGGTTTCACACCTCGTTTTGGTGGCGACATTGAAGACAACAGCTTGGTACTCGGTTTTCGTGGTGAATTGAATAACGGCTTAAGCTATGACGTTAGTTACACTTACGGACGTCATGAATCGGCGTTCTTTATTCGTAACACCGTCAATGCCAGCTTAGGCCCGAACACACCCACCTCATTCAACCCTGGGGTTTATACGCAAACCGACAACAATTTTAATATCGATTTGAATTATGCGTTACCGATAGATGGCTTCGCTTCAGACCTTAACATCGCGGGTGGTTTTGAATACCGAGAAGAAGAATTCGATATTCAAGCAGGCGACCCGGCTTCCTTTGCTATTGGGCCACTAGCAGCGCCCTCTTCGGCATTCCCAACCGGCCAAGGTTTTTCATCAAGCTCTAACGGTTTTGGCGGATTTACCCGCTCAACCACCGCAACTCAAGACAATATTGCTCTTTACATTGATTTAGAAGCCGATGTCACCGATGCATTAACTCTGCAAGCAGCAGTTCGCTACGAAGACTTTAATACCTTCGGCGACACCACTAATTTCAAATTGGGCGGTTTGTTCCGAGCAACTGACAGCACGGTGTTTAGAGCCACGTATTCAACCGGCTTTCACGCCCCAACCACCGGTCAAGCAAACGTAACCAACGTAACCACACAAGCGGTTGGCGGTGTACTGCAAGACCAAGGTACTTTGCCACTAAGCTCCGCAGCAGGTCAGTTCATTAATGATGAATTAGGCGGTCGTTTTACCTTAGGCCCAGAGGACGCTACCAATATTTCATTGGGTGCCGGTTTTGAAATAGGTTCATTCAGCTTCACGATTGATTACTTCAACATTGAAGTGGAAGACCGTATCGCATTGACCGACCAACAAGATTTCTTAGGCATATTAGGTAACGTAGCCATGCGTAACGGCATCGCTCTGCCAAATGATGCACAACCTAGCCAAATCTTGAATGCGCTTAACTCAGCCGGCATTATCAATTCGGCCGACTTTGCCGGTTCTGAAGACTTAGTGTCGTTTGGTTTTTTCGCCAATGACTTTGATACCGAAACACAAGGCATTGATATCGTAGCCAGCACGCCAATCGAATTAGGTTCTGGTTCAACAACCTTATCACTGGCACTGAACTACACCGACACTGAAGTAACTCGTCGAGGTAATTTAGGTGACACTCGTACTCGTCAACTGGAAGAAAACCTGCCTAATTGGAAAGGTAATTTAAGCCTTCGACACAATGCCGACAACTGGCGTGCCTTAAGCCGAATTAATTACCACAGTGATTATTTTGAGGCGCATTTAGATGATGGTACTTTGCCAATCGAAGCGAGCAGCGAAATCACGGTAGACGTAGAGTTCGGTTACAACGTTAATGACAATATTGAAATCATTGCCGGTGTTGCCAACTTGTTTGACTCGTTCCCTGATGAAAATGAGTTCCAAGGAATTGTAGGCTCACGTTACCCAGCTACCGCTCCATTCGGTTTTTCAGGCGGTCAATACTACTTTCGTGCCAAATACGACTTCTAAGTCACGTTAGTCGTTTATTGTAAAAATAACCGCGGACATTGTTCGCGGTTATTTTTTGCCTGCTGGCACCGGCTTGAGAGTTCATGATGAACAATCAGGCAGAAAAAAACGCCCGCTTTTATGATAGAGTCATTTCACGATCATCAAATTCAGGCCGGGGTATCTCCACAGATTCAGCCACGTTTGATGCCCATCACCCATATACATAACGATAAAAAGCCATGGAAAACATTATTAATAGTATTAACGCAGTGATATGGAGCCCCGCGCTCATTTACTTATGTCTTGCTGCCGGACTTTTTTATACCGTATTAACCCGCTTCATGCAGATTCGGTTATTCAAAGAAATGTTGCGTCTATTAAAATCGGGGCAAAGTTCAGATAAAGGTATTTCACCGTTTCAAGCCTTGGCCGTTTCGCTGTCTGGCCGAGTTGGCACCGGCAATATTGCTGGGGTGGCCGCGGCCATTGGTTTTGGTGGCCCGGGAGCCATTTTTTGGATGTGGATCGTGGCTATTTTTGGTGCCGCCACCGCTTACATTGAAGCCACACTGGGGCAACTGTATAAAGAAGTGGATGAAGGTGAATACCGTGGTGGCCCAGCCTACTACATTGAAAAAGCAATGGGGCAAACGTGGTACGCGTGGATATTTGCCATTGCCACCATACTCGCCTGTGGTTTTTTACTACCCACCGTTCAGTCTAACGCCATTGGTAATGCGGTAGCAGAAACCATTGGGCAAGGCAGCGTTGTGGCAACCGCAATGGGTGATTTCAGTTCCAATAAAATAATTACCGGTGCGGTTATTTGCGTTTTACTGGGCTTTATTATCTTTGGTGGTGTTAAGCGAATAGCAAGCTTTGCGCAAGTTGTTGTGCCTTTTATGGCGCTCGCCTACATCATCACGGCGTGCATTATCATTGCCATTAACATTACAGAATTACCCGGCATTATCGGCATGATTTTCAATGACGCATTTACGCCTATGGCTGGTTTTGGTGCCGCCATAGGTTGGGGCGTAAAACGCGGCGTCTATTCCAATGAAGCCGGCCAAGGTACCGCCCCTCACGCGGCGGCGGCGGCCGAAGTTGAGCACCCTGCGCAGCAAGGCTTGGTGCAATCGTTCTCTATTTACATTGATACTTTGTTCGTGTGCACTGCCACTGCGTTTATGATTTTAATCACCGGCATGTACAATGTTGGCCCCGACAGCGCGTCGCTCATCATACAAAATGTGGCCGCTGATACCGCCGCTAACAGCCCCTCATTCACGCAAATGGCGATTGAAAGTGTCATGCCCGGCATTGGCAACCCGTTTGTCGCCCTTGCCCTGTTCTTCTTCTCATTCACTACCTTAATGGCTTATTACTACATTGCCGAAAGCAACGTGGTCTACATTCGCCGTTTTATTAAATTGCCCGGTGTGATTACCGCTCTTAAAGTTGGCATCATTACGGCGGTATTCTTTGGCACAATCAAAGAAGCCAACCTCGCGTGGACCTTAGGTGATATAGGCGTGGGGCTAATGGCATGGGTGAATATTATTGGTATTCTAATTATCTTTTTCTTAGGCCGCCCAGCCATCAAAGCGTTAAAAGATTATGAAGCTCAATTAAAAGCTGGAAACAGTAAAATCACCTTCAACCCAAAATCTTTGGGCATCAAAAATGCCACATTCTGGGAGAACAAACCCTAAGAGATTAGACTAAACACACTCAATTAAACCTATTAACCGCACTTAACCGTGCTGAGCGAGGAAACCATGCGAAAAACTTTATTTATCGTTACGTCACTGTCTTTGGCCGTGCTAAGCGCTTGCGACCAACCAACCCAGACTGGCTCAAACAACACAAGTGCGGTTAGCCAAAGTAAGGTTGAACAAGAGATTGCGCCAGAACTGATTGCTGCGGAATCAAAAAAAGCGAATGACTTTTTTGAACGTGTTTTTGAAGAAAGCTTATCTCGCAACCCTGAGTTTCTTACTTACCTTGGGCGCAAAGAGCGCATGGGCGAATGGAATGATTTAAGTGCTGAAAATGCCGCTCAAGAACTCGAATTCAATCAGCAGTACTTGCAACAGCTAACACTCATTGACCGCAGCAAGCTGAACACGCCAACGGCATTAAGTTATGACTTACTGAAGCAATCATTGGAAAACGACATTGAAGATTACCAATGGCGTTTATACAACTACCCAGTTAACCAGATGTTTGGCATTCACTCTGGCGTGGTGTCTCTATTGATTAATCAGCACCGTATAACAAGCGTGTCTGATGCCGAAGCGTACGTGCAAAGGCTGAATAACATTCAGCCTTTATTCGACCAACTGATTGAAAGCATCGACGCTCGAACCAAAGCCAACATTGTGCCGCCGAAGTTTGTGTTTCCGCACGTCATTCGAGACAGTAAAAACCTCATCAAAGGTGCCCCCTTTGACTCAGGCGAACCCAGCACTTTATTGGCTGACTTTTCCGATAAGCTTGAAAAACTATCAAGCATGGAAGAATCGCCCTTAAGTGATGAGAAAAAGCAGTCACTGCTGGCAGCGGCCAACAAAGCATTGGCAACATCCGTCAAACCTGCGTACGAAAAACTCATCAATCATTTGACCGAACTTGAAACCACCGCCACTACGGATGACGGTGTTTGGAAGTGGAAAAATGGTGATCAGTTTTTTAACGTTGCTCTTAAGCGCACCACCACAACCGACTTAAGCGCAGAGCAAATACACGAAATTGGCTTAAAAGAAGTGGCCCGCATTCATGACGAAATGCGAGCCATTAAAGACAAGGTGAAGTTTGACGGTGATTTAACAGCGTTCATGGCATTCATGCGTGACGACGAACAATTTTACTACCTTGACGGCCAAGCCGGTAAAGATCGCTACCTGAGCGAAGCAACGGCATTGATCGACGCCATGAAGGGCCGCTTAGACGAATTGTTTATCACCAAACCCAGCGCCGATTTAAGCGTAAAAGCGGTTGAGCCATTTCGAGAGCAATCGGCGGGCAAAGCATTTTACCAGCGCCCTTCTGAAGACGGCTCTCGCCCCGGGCTTTACTATGCAAATTTGTACGACATGAAATCAATGCCTACCTACCAAATGGAAGCGCTGGCGTATCATGAAGGCATTCCTGGGCACCATATGCAGCTGGCAATTCAGCAAGAGCTCAAGGGCATACCTAAATTTCGTAAGTTTGGCGGTTACACCGCTTATATTGAAGGCTGGGGTTTGTATTCTGAGTTTTTACCCAAAGAAATTGGTTTGTATGCAGACCCATATTCAGACTTTGGGCGCTTAGCCATGGAACTATGGCGCGCTTGCCGGTTAGTGGTTGATACCGGCATACACACCAAGAAATGGACTCGCGAGCAAGGCATTAAGTATTACACCGACAACACTCCTAATGCGGTTTCTGATGCGGTAAAAATGGTGGAACGCCATATTGTGATGCCCTCACAGGCCACGGCTTATAAAATTGGCATGTTAAAAATTATTGAATTGCGAGAAAACGCCAAAAGCCAATTAGGTGATCGATTTGATATTCGAGGCTTTCACGATGAAATTCTAAAATACGGCCCGTTGCCACTCAATGTTGTAGAAAAACACATAGACGCTTGGGTTAAAGCTCAACAGTAATCATCGCCAAGGTCAGGTGCCGGGCTGTGTTTAGCCCGGCGTTTAACACGCCAATTGATGCCCACTCGTTACCTGAGTATGGGTAAGCCTAAATTGATCTGCACAATAGTGACCGCGTACAACATAAAACAAACGGCCAACACCAGCACCACAAAGCCTTTAATTGCCCCCAGCCATGATTCCGTTCCTGACAATGGATTGCTGCGTTCTCGAAAAATAATCAATGCCGCCAACAACATGGATACCCCAGATACGATAGCCGCCCAGCCCCAAAATTCAGGAACGTGACGTAAGCCATACCAAACCACGTTCCACACACCGCTCAACACCAATACAGCGGCCGTGAACGTCACTAAACGAAGGTCTTGCTGACCTTTAACATCATTGCTCCACGGTGTTGGCCGTAACACAATTAAGCCCAACAGCATGGCAACAGTCATTACAATTCCCATAAAAAACCTCGTTCTTTAAAAGCCCATAATTCATACATAATTTAAGCCGCCAGAGCCTGCTTACGGTGAACCAACAAGCGCCTAAGTAATAACACTCCCGCCAGAGTTAGGCTAACCACCATAGCAAACCACATGCCTTTTGCATCTTTCAAACCAGGCCACCAACGCTCAAACGTTAAGCCCACACCCAACGGCAAACCCACCACCCAAAACGCAAATAATTGGTATTTTGGCGGGCTACTGGTGTCGTGATACGCGCGTAGAGCGTGAACAATAGCAACTTGCAGGCAATCCACCAACTGAAATGCCGCACCAAAATACAACAGCACTACCGCCACTTCGACCACCTTATCATCTTGGCTAAATAGCCGAATTAATGGTTCAGTATAGAACACAAACAAGGCGCAAATTAAAGCGGCCAAACTCATATTAAATACGGTGCCAACTTTCACCGTATACCATGCGGCCTCGGGCTTACCAGCGCCTAAGAATTGCGACGCCCTAATGGTTACCCCTTGCGCCAGCCCCATGTACAACATAAAACTGATTGACGCTACGGTAATAGCCACCGCATGAGCTCCAGCTTCCACCACCCCTAAGGTGGCTATCAACATGCCCGCACCGGAAAACATACTGAGCTCGACGATAATAGACACACCAATCGGCAAGCCCATGCCAAAGGTTTTTCTAATGGTGGTGTAATTAGGCGATTCAAAGTTTGTGAGCAACGCATGCTGTTTCACTTTTTTATGCCTTTTCAATATAACAACGGCCGCAAAAAAGCTTAACCATACAAGCACTACCGTGGCCCAAGCACAACCCACCCCGCCTAATACCGGCATGCCGTACAAACCATTCACCAAGATATAGTCCAACGGTATGTTCAACAAAAACGCGGCAAAGTTCACTAAAAAAACCACTCGCGTTAAGCTCATGCCTTCCAAGCTACCGCGCAATGCGGGCATTAAACACATGGGTATTGCGCACAAACTCATCACCATAAGAAAGCGGCGTGCAATCGACAGCATGTGCGCTTCAAACTGGATGAAGCTCAATATCCACACCCCTAACCAAACGATCAGAGCCGCAATACAACCAAGAAGTAAACACAACCAAATCGACTGTTGAAGCTGATGCTTTACGCCACTCAATGAACCCGCGCCAAACTGCTTAGCCACCAGCGGTTGGGTCGCCAAGCCAATGCCCATAAAGAATAAAATAATCATATTCCAGGTATTAAACCCGAGGTTCATACCGGCGAGTTCCACGGTGCCAGCGTGACCAGCAATTAACACATCGGTGGCCGACATACCCACCATTGACAATTGCGCCAGCGACACCGGAGCGGCTAAATTGACGAGCGAGGTCACTTCTTTAATGGCTGAACGACTCAATAACATGGGCTGAATATTAGCTAAATAGTGATAAATGGTTGAACGATTAATAATGCAAAGCCGCTTTGATGTCTGTTAGCGGTATTATTCTTGGCTTGTTAACACATTAATCAGCCAACTATTTAGCAAAACGTTCAGAAGATCTGGTGCTAATTATCATATTTTTATACAATGTATTGTTAATTACTCAAATGCATCGGCCTTAGTGTATATAGGGCGTGGCTGAATTGTTTAACGCACCTCAATTTCAGCAACGTTGACTCACCATAAACAGACGGTTTAGCTTAACCGTTTGGCCGTAATTTTATTTGGCAAGATTGCTAATATAACAACAATAAGAATACTTTAAATGAACAACACTCCACAACGCGGAATGAATCTTACTCAACAGGTAGCCGAAACGCTTGGCAACGCCATTATTAAAGGAATTTATGGCAGCCATAATCCAGTACCAAGTGAGGCTATTATCTGCGAGCAAATGCAAGTCAGCCGCAGTGCCGCCCGCGAAGCCGTGAAGTCTCTGGCGGCTAAAGGGTTAATTACTTCTCGCGCAAGGCAAGGCATTCGAGTATTGCCTGAAACTGAGTGGAATTTATTTGATGCCGACGTGCTCCGCTGGATTCGCGACTCCAACCCAACGCTAGAATTGCTGCGAGAGTTTACTGAGTTGCGTGTGGCCATGGAACCTGAAGCTGCAATGCTGGCTGCACAGCGTCAGAATAGAGAAAAAATTGCCGCTATTGGCAGCGCTCTTGAACGCATGGCAAAAGCCGAAGACGGCTTAGACGACCCTTTAGAAGCCGATATTGCTTTTCACTTGAGCATATTAAACGCCAGTGAAAACCGTTTTTTCATGCAGCTTGGCCGCATTATTGACACCACATTACGCGTCAGTATTCGATTTACCAATATGCGAACGGGCGTCAAAGCGGGCGTTTATACGGATCATAAAAAAATCTACGACGCCATTGCCGCCAACCAACCAAGTGAAGCCGCTGAGCACGCATCAAGTTTGATGGAAGGCGCCTTGAATACCATCACATCCGCTTTAGAAGAAGGCAACAAGTAACTCCCCGGCCTTATTCACACTAATTTCCTGCTTGAGCTAATATCATAGGTAAGTTCAAGGCGTGTGTTTCGTCTATGCGTATCAGATTAATATGATATTCGTATTGAAACCATCACGCTCTTGCTCTAGAGTTTTACCCACGTGCTTACTATATCGGCATTAATAAGCCGTTTAGTTACGCGGTTAATGATATGTAAGTCGTTATCGCAACCATGTTTTTAAGCATTTTTAGGAGTCTATTGAACAGTTGATAAACGCGCTTTAATAATAAAAACAATATGAGTGTGCAATAGCTCCCTGCTTAAATGAAGACAATTTGGAATGTGGTTGTATTTCACTACAAATAATAAAGAAGGAGAGAAAATGAAATTTAAGCAAACTTTAGTGGGCGCATGCCTAACCACTTTGCTGATGCCAGCCGCTTATTCGCAGTCTGCATTAGAAGAAATCGTGGTTACCGCAACCAAGCGTTCAAAATCAATTCAAGACGTCCCTTTTTCCATCAATGCGCAAACCGCTAAGGATATTGAGCGAGCTGGGGCAACCAATGTGGAAGAATTGTCGCGCAATGTCGCGGGCTTAGCCATTCAAAACCTAGGGCCTGGTCAAAGTCAGGTGTCTGTTCGCGGCGTATCAGCCGGGCAAATTGTGCGTGACCAACCCGGTGTTAAAGAACAAGTGGGCGTGTACCTTGATGAATCCGTTATTTCACTGTCGTTATTCACACCGGATTTGGATTTATATGACCTGAACCGGGTTGAGACCTTACGTGGGCCACAAGGCACGCTGTTTGGTTCAGGCTCCGTGGGCGGAACTTTGCGCTACATTACCAACCAGCCCAATCTGGATGAACATCAAAGCTCGGTTGAGTTTAATCTCAACAGCGTTTCGGACGGCGAAGCCGGCGGCCACATTAAGGGTATGCTCAACACTCCGTTTGAAAATGGCGCTTTCCGTGCGGTGGTTTACCACACCGAATACGCCGGTTTCATTGATGCCTTTGGCCCAGCTGGCGGCGAAGACGTAAACAGTGGTAGCCGCAGCGGCGGACGTTTTGCTCTCACCTTTCAACCGAATGATTCCTTGAGCATTACCCCACGTTTAATTATTCAAAACATTGAGACCGACGGAAATAATCGCGCTGAAACGTTCAATTTCTTAGGCGCCGCGGCAGGCGTAAGCTTTGGCGAAAACCAACAGTATTTATTATTGCGAGAAGGCTTTGAAGATGATTTAACCATTGCCGACTTAACAATTAATGCGGGGTTTAATGGGTTCGACCTAACGTCAATCACGTCTTTCACTGACCGTGAAATTTTAGTTAGCCGTGATGCCAGTGCGTTAACGCACAGCGTATCCGAAGACTTAGGTTTTTCACCGGCGGCAAACTCAATTCCGTCTAACTTACTCGACGCAACGCAAGTAAGCCAAGTCACTCAAGAGGTCAGGTTAAGTTCAAACAGCGACGGTGCTCTGGATTGGTTAGTGGGTGTTTTTTACTCTGACACTGAACGCGATTATTCTCAGCGACTTCCGACTCCAGGTTATGCCAACTTTACTGATCTAGCATTAGGCGCGGGCACTTCAGCGGCTGTAGCGAACGGGTTTGCTAATTTAGACTCCCCGTTTAACTCAGACCTGCCTTATGACCTAGAGCAAATATCACTCTTTGGTGAAGCCAGCTATCAGTTCGGTGAGCGACTCAATGTCACTTTTGGTGGCCGCTATTACGACTACGATGAAACCCGTACCATTACCAGCGGTGGCTTATTTGCCAATGGAGACAGCGGCGTGGTTGATAACACGTCGTCGGACGGTTTCAACGCTCGCTTACTGCTTAATTATGAAGCCAGCGACTCGTTAAGTTGGAACGCACAAGTGTCTGAAGGGTTTCGTTTAGGCGGCGTTAATGACCCATTAAACGCATCATTGTGTGAGCCCAGCGACCGAGAAATTTTTGGTGGTTTTCAAGACTATGACGATGAACGGCTTACTAACTACGAGATTGGCCTGAAAACACAAAGCGACGTATTCCAATTGAATGCGGCGGTGTTCTACGCTGATATTGAAGACCTTCAAGTGACCTTGGATGCCGGCAGTTGTTCATCACGTATCTCATTTAATGTGCCTGACGCGCATTCAACTGGGGTTGAGGTGGAGCTGAAAGCCAAGCCTAATGAAAATTGGGATTTCTCTCTTGCGGCCAGTATTTTAGAAGCCGAGTTTGATAGCACCGTTCGTGACGGCAATGGCAACATCTTAGGCGGCATTGAAGACGGTAATCGCCTGGCGTCAGTACCGGAAGTGTCCGGTGCAGCCACCGTGACTTACACGTTCCCATCAAGCCTGTTTGGCTCAGACGGCGACCTGTACTTTTCAGGCACAGTGCAACACGTGGGCGACCGTATCACTCAGCCGGGTGACCAAGAGCCAGGCGCTGGGGTATTCCCCAACCGTTTTGTCTTTGGCAATCTGATGGGCGGCGAAGTCAATACGGTTGACTTAGAACTGCCTTCTTATGAAATTGCCAATGTGAACGCCGGTTTTGAAACCGATAAGTGGAATGTGAGCGTCTACATCAACAACCTGTTTGATGAAAACGCATTGCTGTCGTTTGATCGCGAACGCGGTGGTTTGGCGCGCACGTCGTTCCGTGTTAACCAACCACGCACGGTTGGTGTGACTTTCCGTCAACACTTCTAAAGCAGCTTCACTTGCTAAGTGTTAGCAAGAAAAAAGGCCAAGGTTAATCACCTTGGCCTTTTTATTGTTTAAATATAGGTATTGCTAGATTGCTTTGGCGACCGCATTCAAAATTGCCGATAAAGTTGCACCTAAAATATCTCGGCTCTTACCAGCGCCGCATACGCGCTTTGAATCAATGCTCACTTGCACATAAGCAATGGCTTCCGAGCCGTCGTTATGCCCTAGTGTGTGCTCGTTATACTCAATAATGACAAGCTGCTTAGCTAAGTACTGGCTTAACGCTGCAATAAACGCTTCTAACACGCCGCGGCCTTCGCCCTTCAACGCCACCTCATTACCGTTGTGAATGAATTCAGCTTCAAAATGATCCATGCCCTCTGAGCGGCTCACTTGGTAACCATTTAACTTCATCGATGAATTGGCTTCTAAATAGGTACTGTGGAACAGCGTAGCAATGTCTTGTGGGCTCACTTCGGCTTCAGTAACTTCGGCTTGCGCTTGCACGATAGGGCTAAAATCGACCTGCAACCAGCGAGGCATTTTAATGCCATGCTCTTGCTCAAGCACATAGGCCACACCGCCTTTACCCGATTGCGAATTAATACGAATCACTTCTTGGTAATTTCGGCCTAAGTCTCTCGGGTCAACCGGCAAATACGCCACTTCCCAAGTGCCGCCTTCTTGGTATAACGCCAAGCATTTATTAATGGCGTCTTGATGGCTGCCTGAAAATGCCGCAAACACCAATTCACCGGCGTACGGGTGACGCGGGTGCACTTTAAGCTGAGTACATTTCTCTACCACGTTGATGATTCGATCCATGATTGAAAAATTCAATTCAGGGTCAACACCAGCGCTGTATAAATTCATGCCCATGGTAACAATGTCCATATTGCCGGTACGCTCACCATTACCTAACAACGTGCCTTCCACGCGATCCGCGCCGGCTAATACGCCCAACTCAGAAGCCGCCACACCGCAGCCGCGGTCATTGTGCGTATGTAAGCTAACAATAATCGCATCGCGCTGGCGAACGTTATCGCAGAACCACTCTATTTGGTCGGCATACACATTCGGCATTGCCACCTCTACCGTAGCAGGCAAATTGATAATGGCTTTATTTTCCGGTGTCGGCTGCCATACATCGATCACCGCATCACACACTTCAACCGCATAATCAATTTCCGTGCCGGTAAAGCTTTCTGGGGAATACTGAAACTGCCAGTGAGTGTCACTTTGCTTAGCCGCGCCTTCTTTAACCCAGGTTGCACCATCGATGGCAATTTGTTTAATTTCCTCCTTAGAGCGCTTAAACACCTGCTCTCGTTGCACGGTAGAGGTTGAGTTATAAACGTGAACAATGGCTTTTTTTGCCCCCACTAATGACTCATAAGTACGCTCAATCAACTCTTTACGTGCTTGAGTTAACACCTGAATGGTAACGTCATCGGGAATGCGATTTTCCGTAATCAACTTGCGCACAAAATCAAAGTCAGTTTGCGACGCCGCCGGAAAACCCACTTCAATTTGTTTAAAGCCAACAGCCACTAACATTTCAAACATTTCCAACTTTTGCGGCGGTGTCATCGGGTCAATGAGAGCCTGATTACCGTCACGCAAATCCACACTGCACCACGCAGGTGCGTGATCAATGGTTTTATTCGGCCAACGGCGATCTTGTTTATCAACAGTGACGATTGGCGTGTATTTCTTATGATTGTATTGCGACATTAGGCTACCTTTACTCAATTGGCTTTACTCAATTGGCTTGCTACATACTTAATCACGAGTACCCCATTCAATGCAGTAAAACAAACATTGAATGCCGAGTTTCATGACATTGATAAAACGAGATTATAACGAGACAAAAAGAGTTATTTTGACCAAAATCAATTTAAATTTTCATTTATTTAGATATTATCTCTAAATAAATTAGATTTACTAGTTAATGAAAATGACTTTAGACAAGATTGATAAACAAATTCTTCATGAATTACAAAAAAATGCGCGAATTAGCAACTTGGAACTGGCCGAGCGCGTTAACCTATCGCCCACGCCGTGTGCACGCCGCGTTAAGCAACTTGAAAGTGACGGGGTTATTCTCGGCCACACCACTCTACTGAACCAAGAAAAGTTAGGGCTGAAGTTAACCGCCATGATCAGCGTTACCATGGACAAACACACCGCAGACCGTTTTGATAAATTTGAGCAAGCCGCCTCTCAATTGCCCGAAGTAATGGAATGCTACGTGGTTACCGGCCAAGATTCTGACTTTTTAATCAAAGTACTGGTTCGTGATATGCGCCACTATGAAGAATTTTTGCTCAGAAGACTGACTAAATTAGAGGGGGTAAGTGGCGTGCACTCCAGTTTCATTTTACGCCACCCAATCAGCAAAAATGAATTGCCCATTTGAGCACCTCAGTGAGCAATACCAATCAACAATAGCAACACTGTAACAAGCCTGTCACATACGAGCGCAAACAACCCTTATAATCACTCTGTTAATATCCCTACTTAACATACGAAAAACGCATTTATCATGACAATAAAAGTTGGCATTAATGGCTTTGGCAGAATCGGGCGTTTAAGCCTGCGTGCATTGTATACTTGGGCGAATCAAACCGAGTTAGAGTTCATTCATATTAATGACCCCAGTGGCGATGCTCACACCATGGCTCACTTGCTTAATTTTGATTCAGTGCACGGCCGTTTCATGCACGATTGCAGCGCACAAGAAGACGCCATCAGTATTGCTGGCAAGCGCATATCCTTCAGCCAAAATACTCGCATTGAAGACACCGACTGGTCTCACTGCGACATTGTGTTAGAGGCCTCTGGCAAATTCAAAAGCAAACAATCATTGCAGGCCTATTTTTCTCAAGGGGTAAAACACGTTGTGGTCAGCGCCCCGGTTAAAGAAGCCGGCGTGCTCAATGTGGTTATGGGGGTGAACGATCACCTTTTCGACGCATCTAAACACCCTATTGTGACTGCGGCCTCGTGCACCACCAACTGTCTAGCACCGGCGGTAAAAATCATTCATGAACAGCTTGGCATTAAGCACGGCTCAATGACCACCATTCATGACATCACCAACACGCAAACCATTATTGATGCGCCGCATAAAGACCTGCGCAGAGCTCGTGCGTGCGGTTCCAGCTTAATACCCACCACCACCGGCTCAGCCACTGCGATCACCGAAATATTTCCGGAGCTCAAAGGCAAGCTCAATGGCCATGCCGTACGAGTGCCGTTAACCAACGCCTCATTAACCGATTGCGTGTTTGAGCTGGAGCGCCCCACCACCGCAGAAGAAGTTAATCAACTACTTAAAAGCGCAGCCAATGGCGCGCTCAAAGGCATACTGGGTTACGAAGAACGCCCGTTAGTGTCAATTGATTACCGCACCGACCCACGCTCATGCATTGTTGATGCGCTCTCAACCATGGTGGTGAATGACACCCAGCTCAAACTGTATTTGTGGTATGACAACGAATGGGGCTACGCCAACAGAGCCATGGAATTAGTGCGTGACGTCGCGGCCAGTGTGAGCACACAAGCCTAAATGTTCACCCGCCTGCTCTCCACTGACGTACAGCAATACGGCTTAATTACGGCAAATTATTGGGCCTTCACGCTCACTGACGGCGCATTACGCATGTTGGTGGTGCTGTTTTTTCATCAGCTGGGCTACGCACCATTAGAAATTGCATTGCTGTTTGTGTTCTATGAGCTATTTGGCGTTATCACCAACTTACTCGGTGGCTGGCTTGGCGCTCGGTTAGGCCTGAACCAAACCATGAATATTGGCCTGGGGTTGCAAATATTCGCTCTTGGCATGCTGGCCATTCCATCAGGCTCACTCAATATAGTTTGGGTGATGGCCGCGCAGGCTTTCTCAGGCATTGCCAAAGACTTAAATAAGATGAGCGCAAAGAGTGCGGTCAAGCTGTTAATACCCGCAGGCCAACAAGGCACGTTGTACACTTGGGTTGCGGCCTTAACCGGCTCTAAAAACACCTTAAAAGGCATGGGCTTTTTCTTGGGCGCGGCATTACTAATGCTGGTTGGCTTTCAAAGCTCCGTGCTATTAATGGCGGCCGTTTTGAGTGTGGTCTGGTGTATTAGCTTAGTATTGCTAAAGCGTGATTTAGGCAAAGCACGTAACAAACCTAAATTTACCAGCATGCTGTCTAAGTCTGGCGCCATTAACCGCTTGTCGTTAGCACGCTTATTTTTATTTGCCGCACGCGATGTATGGTTCGTGATTGCCGTGCCGGTTTTTTTAGCGCAGCAATTGCAGTGGAGCCACTGGCAAGTTGGCAGTTTTATGGCCACCTGGGTTATTTTATATGGGCTAGTGCAAACTCAAGCACCTAAACTCACATCCAAGCAACAATCAGCCAACAACCGCACAGCCAGTTTATGGGCCATAAGTTTGGCGGTGGTTCCAGCGTTGATCGCGGCTATTTTAAGTATAAGCCTGAATCCGTTAGCGCTGATTGTAGGGCTGTTTGTGTTCGGCTTTGTCTTTGCCGTGAATTCATCTCTGCACAGCTTTCTGATTTTGCACTATGCCAACAATGACGCGGTTTCCATGGACGTGGGTTTTTATTACATGGCCAATGCCGCCGGCCGCTTGCTGGGCACCCTGCTCTCAGGCTGGGTGTTTCAACAATGGGGAATCACTGCGTGTTTATGGGTATCTGCGGTGTTTATTGCCAGCAGTGCGCTTATTTCAACTCGGCTACCTAAACACTAAGTAGCACGCGCAGCAGTGCGGCGGCGCTTGGCCAAAATCACCAGTAAAATACCGCCCAACACCAACACGCCTGAAGCAAACAAACGCCAGCCAATGACTTCATTAGCAAACAAAACACCAAAAATGGCGGCTAACACCGGCACTGAAAGCTGCGTCACCGCGGCAACGGTATTATTTAAATGCTTAAGCGCGGCATACCATAATGCGTAACCTGCGCCTGAGGTAATGGCACCCGAAGCCACGGCAAGCAGCACACCGTGCGTGCTCATATTAATACTGCCTAGAACGCCATAAAGAAGGCCACTGAGTAACACAAGAGTAAAAGGAATGCTGCGTGCAAAGTTTGAAGCTGTGTCGAGTAATGGGTTAGACGAACCCAAACCAATCACGCTGTAAGCGGCCCACGACACCCCAGCTAATGCCATTAACACCAAGCCAATGACGCTCGGCTTGGTCAGCTCTGGCCACACCAAAAGCACAAAACCAGCACCGGCAATCACAAAGCCTAAATACTCGATCATGCTTGGCCGGTCACCGCTTATTAAACCGTAAGCAATCATCGTGACTTGAACCACACCAAACAACACCAATGCGCCCGTAGCCGTATCTAAAACAATGTACGCGTATGAGAAAAACGCCGCGTAGCAAAATAACGCCAAACCACCCAGCCAACTGCCCCGCTTTTGCAGAGCATCAATAACTCCTTTGGACAAGCGAGGCGAATGCGAGCCGCGGCTTGCAAAAACCACAATCAACAACAACGCCAGTGAACCAGACAACAGCCGTATTGAGGTAAAACTGCCGGCACCGATTTGGTTTGAGCTTAACGCCAAGCGACACAAAATAGAATTACCGGCAAACGCCAGCATGGCTAGAACAGTATAAAATGCGGTCTTATTCATATCATGATTCACATAGATAACGGCCAGTTAGTCTGTACAACGGCAATAAGCTAGATGGGCAGCAAGCCCAGAAACACCACCACACCGCTAAAGGTTAAGCCCACGCCAAGCAATTTGCGCAGGCTAATTGGCTCACGAAGAAATACAGCGGCCATCAACACAATAAAAATACTTGCCGTTTCATTGAGCACCGACGCAATGGAGGCGTCGGCATACTTAAAACCGGCCAACCAAAACAGCATGGCAAAGTAAGAGCCAAAGCAGCTTGCAAGAATAATGCTGCCCCACTTATGCGACTGCTTGAATAGGCTATTGTAGGTCACAGCCAACTTGCCTCGTATTGCTAAATACAGCAACATGCCGGCCACCCCAGCACACATTCTTAATGCTACTATCCAGAAAAAACCGTCATTGGCCAGAATGGGTTTCATGGCCACCACGCCTGCGGCGGTTAAGAACACCGAAACCGCGGCCATTAACGCCCCTTTTAGTAACACGCGGGTGCTGAGTTCTTTACTGGCCTTTTGATACACCACCACCAAAATGCCCGCCAGCACCATCACAAACCCCAGCCATTGCCACCACACTAAGGTTTCAGCAAGAAACACCATGGACAGTACAACCACGAACGGACTGTAGAGGCTGGCAACCACCGCCGTACGGCTAGCGCCAATAGTACGCAATGACTCAATATACAAGGTGTTGGCCACAGCAATGCCAAAGTAGCCGCTGGCGATTAGTACGCACCACCATTGCCACGACAACTCGGGTATTTGCGTGCCTTCCCAGAAAAAAGCCGTTGGCAACAATAAGCCCACGCCAATGACGTTTTTCACCAGGTTTAAGGTATTGGCGGTCATTTGATCGCTCACGTATTTGTAGAGCACCACCGCCGTGGCCCACATCAGCGCGCAAATTAATGCAAATATCTCTCCAAGACCCATGCCTACTTACCGTGTTTAATGTTCACAAGCTTATAAAATCGCCACGCTTTTGATTTGCACAAACACTGTTTGCCCAATGTGCAGGCCAAGCTTATGGCAAGACTTGCGTGTAATTCTTGCCAATAACGGTGCGCCATTGGCGTTGAGCTTTACCAACACTTGTGACTCACCTTCTTGGTGTATATCCGTAATTTTTGACGGCAACGAATTTAAGATGCTGCTCGCGTGTTCAGCGTTAAGAGCAATACTAATATCGTTGGCACTGAGTTTCAGTTTGATGGCGTCACCGACCGCCAAACTCGCATCTTGATGCACTAAAATATCGCCCGCATCGGTGCTGATACGCATAAGACTAAAAGCATCATCGTGCTCAGCCACAACGCCAGATAGCACTGCGGCGGCATTTGCTTGCTGACTCAGCGGTGACATTAAGTTGGTTAACAGCTCATTCGCTGAACCAACATCTGTCACCGCCCCTTGCTTCATCACTATTAAATAATCAGCGAGGCGCGCGACTTCGTCCAGTGAATGAGTGACATATAAGATTGGCATATTGGCTTGCTGGCAAACCAATTGCAGTGTTGGAAAAATCCTACGTTTAGCGTCATTATCTAACGCCGATAAAGGCTCATCCATCAGCATTAACTTAGGTCTTGCGCATAAGGTTCTGGCAATGGCAACACGCTGCCGCTGTCCACCGGATAAGGTAGCGCAAGGCTGCTCTAACAAAGTTTCAATGCCTAATAAGTCAATAATTTCAGCGCTCTCTAAGCCGCTAGAATTTTCTTGGCGGCGCTTTGATGCGTAGCTTAAGTTTTCAACAACCGTTAAATGCTCGAACAGCGAGGCTTCTTGAAACACATAGCCAACTCTTCGTAAATGCGCTGGGGTAAATGCAGAGTCGCGCTGCCACCACTGGCTAGAAAATTGCACACGGCTATCATGGTGACGATCTAGGCCAGCGATTGCTCTTAGCACACTGGTTTTTCCGCACCCTGAAGGGCCAAACAGTGCCGTCACACCTTGATGTATTTCATCCACGACAAAACGCTGCGCAAACCCTCGTTGTGCGAGGTTAATGTCCGCCGACAAACTCACGCTTTGCTCACCAAAACGGAACGGTTATTGGCGTACACAAACACCAATAATAAAAACGAAACGCCCAACAATACTAGTGCCAAACTGTGGGCATTAGCGTATTGCAGTGACTCAACGTGATCGTAAATAGCGATTGACGCCACTCGAGTCTCACCGGGAATATTGCCACCAATCATCAGCACCACCCCAAATTCGCCCAATGTGTGTGCAAAGCCCAACGCCGACGCGGTGATAAACCCCGGTTTCGCCAGAGGCACAACCACGGAGAAAAACGAGTCTAACGGTGACGCGCCTAAAGTTGCTGCGGCTTCTAAGGGGCGACGGCCAATGGCACTAAATGTGTTCTGCAACGGCTGCAATACAAAGGGCAGTGAATAAATAACCGAGCCGATCACTAAGCCGGTGAAACTAAACGCCAACGTAGAGCCGGTGAGCTGTTGGTAAAACGAACCAACCGCGCTTTGCGGGCTAAACCAAAGCAATAAATAAAACCCAAGCACCGTGGGTGGTAACACTAATGGCAATGCGACAATCGCTTCAATGATGTGTTTATAACGCCAACGAGTATTTGCCAACCACCAAGCCACAGGGGTGCACAACAGCAACAACACAAGGGTACTAATGCTGGCTAATTTTAAGGTGGTGGCTAATGCTATTAAATCGGCGTGCGCTATCATCACCGCGTATCGTAGCCGTGTTTGCGGATAATCTCCATGCCTTTCGGGCTCAGTATAAATTGATAGAACGCTTTCGCTTGCTTCTTATTCGTCAGCAACACCATTTGCTGTTCAATGGCATTGTGAAATTGTTGAGGCACCAGCAAATATTCATCTGCGGGCAATTCTTGCACTTGAGACGCCGCCACAAAACCCGCCTCGGCATTGCCACTGGCAACAAACTGAAACGTTTGAGCAATGTTTTCGCCCATAACGTATTTCCGCCTGTGTGTTTGCTCAATACCCAAAGAAGTTAAGACTTGCTGTGCCGCTAAACCATAAGGAGCCAATCTAGGGTTGGCCATGGCCAGTACGCTCGCTGTTTTCTTGGCCGAACCTTCTACTGACGTACCTTCTATCAATACATTTTCTGGCGTTAACACATCACCTAAGCTTTTGCCCGTCAGCGAGCGACCCGGCGACCAGAAAACCAAACGGCCTACGGCATAGGTGTGCCTCTGGTCATTAATTGCTTGGCCTTTATCCGCCAAGTATTGTGGCCGTGCTTTATCGGCGGCCAGCAATATATCAACCGCCAATCCTTGCTCAATTTGAGCTACGTGTTTACCGGTGGAACCAAATATGAAAACAGGCGATGTGTTACCCGCCCCTTCAAACTCACTGGCCAGCGCTTTGGCTGGGCGAATGAAATTACTGGCAACGGCCACCGTAATTGGCTCAACTGACTGTTCTGACTGTTGCGCCATAGCGTCTGTAAAAACCGCACTGAGAAAGGCGAAAGTGCAAGCAAGGCCTGCACTCAATAGTGTAAATAACCTAGGTTGCTTAGTAAGCTTAAATAACAATATAAACTCTACAACCAGCGCTAAACATTAAACCTGAAGTGCACCACATCGCCGTCTTGCATGATGTAGTCTTTGCCTTCTAAGCGAAATTTTCCCGCTTCTTTGGCGCCTTGCTCACCTTTAAATTGATCATAATCAACGTAGGCGGTGGTTTCAGCTCGAATAAAACCGCGCTCAAAATCGGTGTGTATCACGCCCGCGGCTTGCGGTGCGGTATAGCCTTTGCGAATGGTCCAAGCGCGCACTTCTGTCTTGCCGGCGGTGAAATAAGTTTGCAAGCCGAGCAATTCATAACCGGCTCGAATAACGCGATCTAAGCCAGGTTCTTCTTGACCAATTTCTTCAAGAAACTCCACTTTTTCATCGTCATCCAGTTCGGCTATTTCAGATTCGATGGCCGCGCAAATCACCACCACTCCGGCATTCTCTTTTTCGGCAATGGCATTCACCGTATCTAAGTGAGGATTATTTTCAAACCCCGCTTCGTCAACATTGGCGATGTACATGGTTGGCTTTGCCGTCATCAAACACAAATGCTTTATTTTGTCGTAGTCGTCTTCGTCCAGCCCAAGAGATCTAACCGGCTCACCTTCATTTAAGTGAGCCGCAACGCGCTCTAAAACGGCCTTAATAGCGATTTGTTCTTTGTCGCCTGACTTTGAACGCTTGGCCGCCCGTTCAACGGCTTTTTCAACGGTGTCTAAGTCGGCTAAACCCAACTCAGTATGAATCACTTCAATATCAGACGCCGGGTCCACTTTACCTGCAACGTGTACGACGTTTTCATCATTAAAACAGCGCACCACATGTGCAATGGCGTCCACTTCACGAATGTTGGCTAAAAACTGATTACCCAAACCTTCGCCCTTTGATGCACCTTCAACCAAACCGGCAATATCAACAAACTCCATGGTCGCAGGAATCGTTTTTGCTGGCTCAGCTAACTCAGTCAAACGCTGCAAGCGCGGATCGGGCACTTCAACCATGCCCACATTAGGCTCAATAGTACAAAATGGGTAGTTCTCTGCTTGAATTCCAGAGTTAGTAAGCGCATTAAACAGGGTTGATTTACCCACGTTTGGCAAACCTACAATGCCACATTTAAATCCCATAATTTCCTCTTAACGGGCCTTTGCCCAGCTGACTTAAATTCATTGAACACGTTTTAGTCGTATTCAGAATAGTTATTTACTTAAATTTGTGTGCAACTCGTTCATCGCACGCGGGAACTCGCCTTGCACCACCAAATCGATCACGCGTAAACTTTCCGCAATCGCCAAATCGATCGCCGCTTGGTCGGCTTTATTGGCCTGTTTTAATACGTAAGCCGACACATCGCGCCCAACACCCGGGTGGCCAATACCAATTCTAAGGCGCGCAAAATTTTTGCTCGCCCCTTTTTGGGCAATGTCTCGCAAGCCATTATTGCCACCATGACCGCCACCTAATTTTAACCGAGCAATACCGGCATCTAAATCAAGCTCATCGTGAACCACCAGTATTTCTGACAGCTCAATTTTATAATATTGGCAAGCGGCAACCACAGACTTTCCACTGAGGTTCATAAACGTATCGGGCGCCAGTAAGCGTACTTCAGTGTTGGCTATTTGCACCTTAGTGCTGCGCCCAAAGCAATGTTTGTCAGCTTTAAGGGCACCACCGGTCTGCACAAGCAGTTGGTCTAAAAACAAAAACCCGGCATTGTGCCGGGTTTTTGTGTACTTTTCGCCCGGATTGCCGAGACCGACAATCAGTTTGATCGGCGATGTGTTCATAACAATTACTCGTCTGAACCGCCGTTTTCAGCGTCACCCGCTTCTGCAGCTGCTTCCGCTTTAGCCGCTTCGGCTTCCGCTTCTTCAGCAAGAGCGGCTTCACTTGGGCCTTTTGGCGCCAATACTGAGGCAACCGACTGCTCAAGGTCTTGCTCTTGGTAACTTGCAGCAAACTCAACGCCTTCAGGCAATTTAACCGAGCCTAATTGCACTGAATCACCAACACCCAACTCAGACACGTCAACCGTGATGTACTCAGGTAAATCACTACCCAAACACGTGATGTCAACCGACACCATGTTGTGAGTCATGATACCGCTATCGGTCTTAACACCTGGGGCAACATCTTCACCAGCAAAGTGGAAAGGCACTGTCATTGTGATCTTGTCTTTACGACTTACACGTTGAAAGTCTAAGTGCATTACTCGTGCTTTATATGGGTGCATTTGCACGTCACGCAATACTGCGCGTTGCAAATCCTCATCACCCACTTTCAATTGAACTAACGCGGAATGGAAAGCTTCAACGTCTAATTGGTGACTGATCTTGTTGTGATCCACCAATAGATATTGCTCATCTTCTCCACCGCCATAGACCACCACTGGAACTTGACCATTACGACGCGCACGACGTGAGGCAGCTGTACCAGATCCGGTTCTTACTTCAGCTTCTACTATAAAATTAGCCATACTATTTCTCTAAATAAAACTGACTTACTAATTAAGCCAGCGTTTCCAAACACGCATTAGTAAACTAATGCTAACCTTTACTGAATACGACCTTAGTCGATTTCAGTAAACAACGAACTCACCGAATCACTAACCGTAATTCGACGAATCGACTCTCCCAACAAGTGCGCTACCGACAACTGCCTGATTTTATCACTTGCTGCGGCTGCATCAGACAATGGAATGGTGTTCGTCACCACTACTTCGTCCATGGTTGATGCATTAATTCTATTCACCGCCTCACCGGATAATACCGGGTGAGTACAATAAGCGCGTACTGCAGTAGCGCCATGCTCTTTTAGCGCGTCAGCCGCTTTGCATAAGGTGTTCGCTGTATCAACCATATCGTCGATCAGAATACAGCTACGGCCTTCAACATCACCAATAATGTTCATTACTTTGGCAACGTTCGCTTTAGGGCGACGCTTATCAATAATTGCCAAATCAACGCCTAAGCGTTTGGCCAATGCTCTAGCACGAACCACACCACCAACATCGGGTGACACAACAACTAAGTTGTCTTCATCAAGGTTTCGAATGTCATCCAACAACACCGGCGAACCGTAGATGTTGTCGGTAGGAATATCAAAAAAGCCTTGAATTTGGTCTGCGTGTAAATCCATGATTAACACACGGTCAGCACCCGCAGTGCTCACCATAGAGGCAATCAATTTTGCACTGATCGGCACCCTTGAGTTACGCGGGCGGCGATCTTGGCGTGAGTAACCGTAATATGGCATTACCGCCGTAATACGGTGTGCTGATGATCGTTTGCACGCATCAATCATCAACAATAATTCAATTAAATTTTTATGGCTTGGCGCCGACGTTGGCTGCACGATAAACACATCGCGCCCACGCACATTTTCTTGAATTTCAACGGCTATTTCACCGTCGCTAAATTGTTCAACACGGGCTTTGCCCAATGGAACTTTAAGATAATCAACCACTTGAGCTGTTAGCTCAGGGTTAGCGTTACCAGAAAAAACGAGTAAGTTTTCAAGTGCCACTAGAAGCCTCTACGATGATAGCTGTTCAATTTCATTAAACTACAGCATGCTTGGCAGTCACACCTTAATATGACCGACTGCAAGCCCGCCGCATTATAAGTGTTCGTTATATTTTTTTCAGCCACGACTCAGACGAAAGTTACAATAAAAACGGCACATAAACCTCGATGAAACTTAGGTTCTCACCGTCACTGCATTTCTTCAGAGTATGTTTTCTAGAAACAGAAAATATGAAGAGAGAATAGATGGCTGGGGTGGAAGGATTCGAACCTTCGAATGCCGGAATCAAAATCCGGTGCGTTAGGCCACTTCGCCACACCCCAGTACTCTATCTCGGTAGCTTGAGAAATACACTTTCCCAAACCATCAATCACTCATCTTCAATCGGTTTTCCTTGCCAATCATCGTACTAATGAGCGGAACGCATTCTACTCTATTTTTTTGTACAATGGGTGAAAATTTTCACCTTTAGCAACAAAACCTGCTGAATTTGATGGTCGCTTATGCAAAATATCATCACCGACCTGCTTATTCCTTACCGGAAGAAACACAGAGCCGCCTGAGCCACTCATTCGGGGTTGACCATATTGCGACAACCACTCAAGAAGACTATTAACTTCTGGATGTTCAGCACGAACAATCGGCTCTAACTGATTAACACCAAATGTTGAGTCAATGACACCTTCAAATGCGAAATTTTCAGCCGCGTTTGAATCGATGCCTTTCTCGAGAGCGCGTATTTTCTTCATCTGGGGCATTGGTGTCAAATGTTTATTTGAAAAAATTTCAGCTGTTGACACTTCCACCCCAGGATTTAGCACCACAAACCAGCTTTCAGGCGGCTTTACGGGGGTAAAAACCTCGCCCACGCCTTCCGCCCATGCGGAGCGCCCATAAATAAATATCGGCACATCGGCGCCCAAACGCAGCCCAATTTGCATTAATTGATCGCAACTTAACTCAGCGCCCCATAGTTTGTTTAATGCCAACAGCACCGTGGCCGCATTGGAACTGCCGCCGCCCAAGCCGCCACCCATTGGCAAACGCTTAGTTAGGCCGATGGTAACGCCATTGTTAGCGGGCACGTATTTCTTCATTTCATGCGCTGCACGCAAACACAAATCACGCTGTTCTGAAAAGCCCAAATCGTAATTACGCGTCACCTTGCCGCTTTGATTAACCTCAAAAAACAAATCGTCGCCATAGCTTAGAAATTGAAACGCCGTTTGCAGTTGGTGATAGCCATCAGGGCGCTTACCCACCACGTGCAAAAACAAGTTAATTTTCGCCGGCGATGGCCAAGCGAACGAGGGGCTAAGGTACGCTGAGGAATTAAGATGCACAGGATCCATGATTTTTTATGACTGCTCACTGAGCTTATTTTTGGCCTACTTTACTTTATTTTGCGACCACGACTTCACGATCAGGCGAACCACTACTTGCTCATCAGCCTCATTATCTGAAGTTTGAGCGGTGGCAATTATCTTTCTGGGCAGTGTCGGCGCACCCGCTAAATACGGTTTATAGGCATTATATGTAATTGCCCAACCGGCCTGATCCAAGGCTCTGAGTTGATCGCCTTCAGCCACGTATTGATAGGCTCTATCATCGGCGGGCAGTGCAAACACCCAGCGCTTAAGCGCGGTCAAAGGAATTGGCCAACCCACCACTCGCTGCAACAACGCTTCGGCGTCAGAGCCAATATATTCATTGCCTTTTTGGTCTTTAAGCACCGCCTGATGCGCATCAAATTCAAGCCTAACCGCACCGGCACCGAGAGGGCCAAAAAGCCGAATCACATTCTTATCGCCATTCACTTGCCAAATCAAATTGGCCGACTCTTTAATGTCTGGGGTTCTAATACCCACTTTGCCGGACAGCTTCCAGCCAGACATCTCTTTTTGCCAAGCATCTCGAGATGAAAATAACGCTGGGTCAGTACTCCACCCATCACGCACTGGCGGCGCTTTAATACTGGTTTGGCAGGCCGTTAAAAACAACGCCGACACCCACAACAACCATACTGGCCTAGATAGAAATCTAGATCCATATCTAGACAGAAGTCCAGGCACAAACCCAGATACGGATTTAGACAAACACTTTACCAACAACATACTCTGAGCTCGTTACTTTGCAGAGATCAAATCAGCATTCGAACTCGTGTTAATTTGATAACGCTTCATGGTTTCTAATAATAGACGATTATCACTTTTTTCTTGATACCATTTAAGCCAAATTTCCTTGGCTCGTTGTTGCTCCCCCATTTCCCACAACACTTCACCTAAGTGCACGCCAATTTCAACTTCTTCACTGGCCGCATAGGCTTTTTCTAAATACTCAAGCGCTGTTTCAAGGTCATTCTGGCGGTAAGCCACCCACCCCATGCTGTCTAAGATGTGCGCATCATTCGGGCGCAGCTCCAGGGCTTTTTTAATTAACTCGCGCGCTTCATCATAACGGCTGGTTTGATCTGCCAAGGTGTAGCCCAATGCATTCAGCGCATTGGCGTGTTCTGGCTGCGCCTCAATAATGGCGCGAAAGTCAGGCTCGGCGATATCAAGGCGCTTTAATTCCGCGGCGACTAAAGCCCGTGCATAAATTAAATCGTAATTGCCTGAAATGTAGTACAGCGTTTCATTCATGGCGCCCAAGGCTTCTTCGTATTGGTACGAAGCCATCAAAATATAATGCCGCGTTAATGCCAAGCTGACGTATTGCGCTTCGGTGCGCGGGTTAAGCCCAGCCAAGGTATTAATGGCCGACTCTGAACCGTAAAGCTCATAACGCGTATTCGCCACTTGAATTTGAGCATCAAACAACAGTTCATTACTTCTAATGTCATTAAAGTGCCGCTCAGCCAAGGTATAGTTTTTATCTCGAAATGCACGCCGCGCTAACGACCACCGTATTTCATCGTCATTAGGGTCAATATTTAACGCTCGCTGATAAAAGCGCGCGGCGGCTTCGTAGTCCTCTTCGCTTTCAGCTAAAGCGCCGGCATATTGCAACACGCCCGTGTCACGTGGCACTTCTAACAATAGGTTTTGCACTAAATCGTAAGCTTGCTTGACCTCGCCTTTGCGCACCATATCAGCCGCTAAGCTCACTCTCATCGACACCGACTCAGGGTGCTGTTTTACATACGATTCAATAAACTCACTACGTTCATCAAGCTTATCTTGTGATTGCAACGCTTTCGCCTGCATTTGCGCCGCCAACTCCCAGTCAGGCTTTAGCGACAACGCTTTTTCAACCCACTCTTGAGTTTGCGCGAAGTTCTCAAAAAACTCAGCCACGTACGCCGCGCTCAATGCTGCCTGAGCAGAATCGTCATACTCATTGACCATATACGCAGCCAAAGCCAGTGCCGAATCTTGGTTCTTTTGCCGCACTAACAGTGCCGCCACTTGCTTAATATGCGAATCCAACTCATAGTTTTCGGCATGCAGTGCCATACTATTTTTGGCACCTTCAATATCGCCAGCCCCAAGCTGGGTGATCAACAGCATATTTAATGCATCGGGCCCATCTTGATCCAATTGTTGCCAAAGCGTGGCGCCTTCCAGCCCTAACGAGTAATTGTCTGCGCGCAATGCCAATAATGTTGCCAAACGCGCCAATCGATAATCTTCGGTCGCCATCGCCGCTTTGTTCGCAGTTTCCGCTGCCACAACCCACTGGCCATTAAAACTCGCCATGTTCATTAGCAACAAATACTCAAGCGTTTGAGCGTCTAATTCCAGCTTGGGTAATTTGGGGTCGACGGCCAGCTCTTCATCGGTGCTGACGTTCAATTGATCAGGATTCGCCTCAACAACACTGCCAATATCATTAGTACGCTGAACGTCACTTTCATTAGTGTCTAGCGCTTGTCCATTTTGCCCTTGCCCATTGGTAGCGCAACCTTGCAAACCAACTAACAATGCAATCAACACAACAACGGAAGAAAAACGCCGCGCAATAAGCCGTTTACAGAGCATGGTCATACTCAAGCCTAGCCTCACGCTTGAGTTGTTATTCAAACTCAAGGTTTTAATGAGTGGCTGACTTAAGATAACTGTTTTTTGCTTCATAAAACTCTACTATTAAATTCTTTATTAGGCTCTTTATTAAGCTTTCTATTTAACTTGCTCGCTGACTAACTGACTGGCTATTTGCTCTGTCTGGGCTCTGTGTTTAACTCTTTACCTAAATCTAAAGGTAAGCCTCAACTTAGCTGATTTAGTAAGAGCCGCGCCTCTGCTTTTCACAAAACACACAATCTATTATATACAAAACAAATAAAACGCCCTGCACATTGCTACTATACCCACTAGTAACACACAATATTTAGCATTAAAACAGCCAATAGCCTCACCACTACAAAATTTCACAGTCTTTTCTTAACATTAGTTAAGCGAATCACTACAATCAGCGCATGCGTTTCTATTTGCGAGTTCAAATAGTATTCAAACCGCCACCAACCGGTCTACTTTATGCTTAATAGCTTATCTGTGTTTTTTGCGTTCATTGCGTTTTTGATATTTGGCTATATCAGCTTTTTACGTTTGTTAGCCAAACAACACTTTAAGAACGATCAAGCACACACTGACAAGCCACACCAAGGCAGTGTATTAAACACATTCACCAACCCTGAATCATTACGCAAGCTGTTACGCAACCTAGGCAGCAGTGCGTTTTTTGTGAGCTTACCGGCCACCGCACTGTTACTTTTCTGGGGCTGGGGGCCAGCGTTAATCTGGCTGATTGTGTTTCATTTTTTCATTGAATCGATCTTTCACCTTCAATCAAGCAGCCAGCAGGCAGACAACAAAGTCGCCGACCACTTACTCAGAACCGAGAGCGGCGTGTTTGCCGTGATAGAACAAGGGCTAATACAAGCGTTCTTCTTGCTCTCAATGGCCGTTGTTGTGGCGTTGGTGGCTACGTTGTTAGACCGTCAACCCGGCTTATTATTTGCATTATTATTTTTACTGCCCGCCAGACAACTGCTAAGCCATCACAGCAGCGCACTTCCTCAGTTTTTACGTATCGGCGGCGGTATTGCCCTGCTTGCTTTGGGCTTGGCGTTCAGTGATCAACTGGGCTTTTCAGTGTATGGCGATTGGGCTCCTTTAGGCCAATACGTGCCGTGGTTGGTATTCAACATGCCCACACTGATTGCGGCCATCATTGTGGTTGCCGTGTTTAATTTAGAGAAAAACCAGGGTTTCAAACAGGATTTATCGTTCTTTGCTGGGCTTATTATCGTGCTGCTGGTCACGGCCATGATTGTAAAATTGATTTGGCTACGCCCAATTTTAGATGCGCCGATTAATGTGGCGCAGCAGAGCACCGAGAACTTACCCCACTTTATTAGCTTGTCGTTATTTATTTTTGCAGGTTTTGCGGCCTTTTTAGTTCGCCTTCTTAATGAAGAATATAATGACGAAAGCCAACCTCAAGTGAAATACCGCCGCTTACAGGGCGAGAGCTTTATTCACAACGTCTACATGGCACTGTTAGTGTTGAGCTTGGCCGCCGCATTAGGCATTGGAGCTTGGAAAACCCACTTTATTAACTGGTCGTTGGATCTAAATATTCTGGATTACCTTAATTTGTCCATCTCCAGTAACCTCAATCTAATCTACAACTATGCCGACTCTGGCACTATGTTGCACACCATACTGCTTGCGGCGTTGTGCTTCACTGGGTTCAGTTTTTTATTAATGTGCGCCAATCAATTAACCTTGGAAGAAGCCGAAACCGAAACCATTTGGTCCTTAGTGGTAGAGGCAAAAATACCGCAAGCCATTGGCATATTCGTATTGAGCACGTACTTCATTGGTAACGGCATCAGCATTAACAGTTGGCTACTGATTGGCCTGTTAGCTTGGGTACTATTCATGCATTTGTGCATAGGTATGTGTTTAAAAAGCGACAAGCACTTTCTACCCAGCCTGATTACTTTTGGCTTGCTAATATTTGGCACCTTGCAAACCCTCGCCTTGTGTTGGAATTGGTTCAACAATGAGCACTACGGCTTGCTAATACTGGCGTTGACGGTTCTAGTCGCCTCCTATTTATTGTGGGCGAACGACCTGAAACGGTTACTGAAAAAACTAAAACAAAACGAAAAATCATCATTGTTATAGCTAAAGGTGTAGCTATTGATGAGCTGTTAATTGGCGGTTGATACAGTCAAGCCAACCGCCAACCTGAGTTCTTGTTATTCAAGCACCACTGGCAAACACTGAGAATAAACGCTAAGAACAATAGGTTCGGCCGCAAAAAAAGGGTAAAATCAGCACAGCTAGCTAAATCACTCTAGCCACTAATATTCAAGCACATGCAAGTTTTATCTATAGGCCTAAATCATACCACTGCCCCCGTTGAGGTGCGCGAACGCGCAGCCGTAGCGGCTGAGCACCTGGACGATGCCTTAAAGGATATTTCGAAACAAAGTGATATTGAAGAAGCCACCATTCTCTCAACCTGCAACCGAACTGAGGTGTATTGCCATGTGCCAAACACCAACAGCGATGCGGTAAAAAAGTGGTTGTGCGACTTTCACCAACTGCCTAAAGACGAAGTAGCGCCTTATTTATACGCCCTACCGAACCAAGATGCGGTTAAGCACGCATTTCGCGTGGCTTCAGGGCTGGATTCGTTGGTTATTGGTGAGCCACAAATATTAGGCCAAATGAAGAGCGCCTTTGCCCATGCGCATAAAAATGGCAACACCGGGAAGATACTAAACCGCTTATTTCAAAACACGTTTTCAGTTGCTAAAGAAATTCGCAGCAGCACTGCCATTGGTAATAGCGCCGTGTCAGTAGCCTACGCCGCCGTGACCTTATCAAAAAGTATTTTCTCTGACATTTCGCAGCAAACGGTATTGTTGGTTGGTGCCGGCGATACCATTGAGCTTACATGCCGCCACCTGCACCGCCAAGGGGTGCGCAAAATTATCATTGCTAATCGAACCATGTCGCGCGCTGACGGCTTGGCCGATGAATTTGGCGCAGAGGTTATTTCACTGCACGAGCTTTCAACCCGCTTACCCGAAGCCGACATGGTGTTCAGCTCAACAGCCAGCACCTTACCAATACTAGGCAAAGGCTCGTTTGAAAGCGCGCTTAAGCTGCGCAAAAACAGCCCGATGTTTGTGGTTGACCTGGCGGTTCCGCGTGACGTTGAGCCTGAAGTAAACGATTTAAAAAACGTTTTTCTCTACACCGTTGATGACTTACAGTCAGTGGTGAGTGAAAACTTAGAGTCGCGTAAACAAGCCGCACACGCCGCCGAAAAAATAGTCACTGAACGCACTCAAGAATTTATGCATTGGTACAACACGCTTGCATCAGTGCCCACCTTACGTGAATTGCGTGACCGCACCCATTCGATCAAGGAAAACGAACTGATTAATGCGCGCCGCCGCCTGCAAGCCGGCGACGACCCAGCTGAAGTTTTAGAACTGTTTGCGCACGCCTTATCTCAGAAATTCATGCACCATCCGACCGAATCATTACGCCAAAAACACGACGAAGACCTGTTGGTTGCCGCACGAGAACTGTTTGGCTTAGATACCAATAAGTAGACATAAAGCAGCCCAAATAAAGTACATTAAAAATAACAATGAAAGAATCAATTCGCTTTAAACTCGAAGGTCTGGTTGACCGTCAAGAAGAACTCAATGCGCTGCTCTCTGAACCCGACACCATGTCAGATCAGAACCGCTTTCGTAAGCTCAGTATAGAGCTGTCTGAAATTGGCCCAATCATTGAAAACTTTCAAGAGTATCAAGGTCTTGAAGGCGATGCCGAAGCCGCGCAAATGATGCTCGAAGAAGACGACAAAGAAATGCGCAAAATGGCGCACGATGAATTGTCAGAAATCAAAGAGCGCCAAGAAACGCTGCTAAGCGGCCTGCAAAAACTGCTGTTGCCCAAAGACCCGAACGACGACAACAATATCTTCTTAGAGATTCGTGCCGGCACCGGCGGCGATGAAGCCGCCATCTTTTCTGGTGACTTATTCAAAATGTATTCCATGTACGCTGAATCACAGAAATGGCGCGTGGAAATACTAAGCTCAAACCAAGGCGAACACGGCGGTTACAAAGAAATTATTTCGCGTATTGAAGGCCACGGCGCTTACTCGAAACTAAAATTTGAGTCGGGTGCACACCGCGTGCAACGCGTGCCCGAAACTGAAACTCAAGGCCGAGTGCACACCTCGGCATGCACGGTGGCGATTCTGCCAGAAGCCGAAGGCATTGATGACGACATCGAAATTAACGCTAACGACTTACGCATAGACACCTATCGCGCCTCAGGCTCGGGCGGTCAGCACGTAAATAAAACCGATTCAGCCGTACGCCTAACGCACATACCCACCGGCACGGTGGTGGAATGCCAAGACGAACGCTCGCAACATAAAAATAAGGCTCGCGCCATGTCGATGCTAAAAGCACGCATTCTGGATGCCGAGCGCCAAGCGCAAGCCGCAGAACAAGCCGAAACGCGCAAGAGTTTGGTGGGCAGCGGCGACCGTTCAGAGCGCATTCGCACCTACAATTACCCACAGGGCCGTGTTACTGACCACCGCATCAATTTAACTCTGTACAAGCTCGATTCAGTGATGACCGGCGGGCTGGCTGAGGTCATTGACCCACTGACCACCGAGCATCAAGCTAATCTACTGGCCGAGCTGGGCGATAATTAACCCCTCGGCTACCTTAAGAGAATTAAAAGAAATCGAATGTTAAGTTACCGTGGCCTGCTGGACGACGCCACCCGAACATTGTACGAGGCCAGCGAAACCCCGCGCATTGATGCTGAGTATTTAATGCAACATGTGCTCCAGCAATCGATGGCCTGGCTGATCAGTTACGGCGACAGCATTGCCAGCGCTGAGCACACTCGAGACTTTCACCAACTGGTTGAACAACGTGCTAAGGGTGTGCCAGTGGCGTATTTAATGGGCTACCGCGACTTTTGGACCTTGCGCCTTCAAGTAAACGAGCATGTATTAATACCCAGAGGCGATACCGAAATATTGGTGGAACAAGCCTTAGAGCGCCTACCCAAAGAGTCAGCCCACCGCGTGTGCGATCTGGGCACTGGCAGTGGCGCCATTGCACTGAGCATTGCCAAAGAACGCCGCAAAAGCCCCATCACCGCCTTAGATAAGTCTGACACCGCCTTACACGTGGCTAAGGCCAACGCGGAGCAAAACAACATTAGCAATGTGGAGTTTTTACAAAGTGACTGGTTTCACAGTATTAGCGGCCGCACGTTTGACTTAATTGCCAGCAACCCGCCGTACATTGAACACGGCGACCCACACCTAACTCAAGGTGACTTACGCTTTGAACCCATAAGCGCACTGGTTGCCGATAATAACGGGCTCAGTGATTTACAAACCATCATTCAACAGGCAAGCAAACACTTGCGCCCGTCTGGCTGGTTACTGCTCGAACACGGCTACCAGCAAGCCCCCGCGGTTGAAGCGCTGTTACGCGAATCCGGCTATGGCAATATTGAGCTGTACGCCGACTTAAACCAATTACCCCGTTGCACGGCAGCGCAAATACAATGAGCTGCGGCTTCAATGCCATAGAACGCATTATTTTAAGCCATGACGCGGATGAAAAATGCGCCGCAACACATCACCTGCACAGTCACTTTAATGATTATGAGTTTAATCATGATCACCACCCCAATGGCATTGCCACACCCGGCTACCCATTAGCGCTCGAACTTGTGGCCCCTAAAAGCCTTAAACGCCGAGGCATTAGCAGCCAAGTGGGCCGCAATGTTTTATTGCACGCCATTGCACACATAGAATTTAACGCCATCAATTTAGCGTTAGACGCCGCTTACCGTTTTCGCAACCAACCCGAACAGTTCTACCGCGACTGGATTCAAGTGGCCGACGATGAAGCCCGACACTTCGCAATGATTCGCCAATACCTAAACCAACACGACTGCGAATACGGCCACTACCCTGCGCACAATGGTTTATGGGAAATGGCGGTAAGCACCCAACACGACATCGTGGCTCGCATGGCTCTAGTGCCAAGAGTGCTCGAAGCCAGAGGTTTAGATGTCACTCCGGGTATCATTCAACGCTTAGATAACGTGAACGACCACAAGGCCGTAGAAATACTCAAGGTCATTTACCAAGACGAAATCGGCCACGTAGACATTGGCTCACGCTGGTTTTTTTACCACTGCCAACAGCGTGAACTGGAACCCAGATCCACATTTTTAAAAATGGTGGAAACCCACCTACACGGTGAACTGCGCGGCCCCTTCAATATCAGCGCCCGTCTACAAGCCGGCTTTGACCAAATGGAAATGCGCGCTATTGATGCCAAGTACGGGGCTCAATAGTCGTTTCGAGAGTTGTAGTTAATACTCAATAGCGCGAAGCAGCCATTACTCACCTTATCTCCCTCTTAAAAGCTTTGCGTTAACTGCTTTTTCTCTGTTTTATTAAAATCTCATAAAACACAACAACAATGTTTTTTAAGTATCAATACGACAAAATTTATTGTTTTACGATAATTTATTATTGTTTTAGAGTTATTTCATGCTATCGTTTCACGACATTGATTTTTCAGGCACTTACTATGGATACGCAATACAAGATTAAAAAACTAAACTCTCTTTTATCAACTGCATGCCTAATCCTTATTGTGGTTTTACCAGCCACTGACCTGTTTTTTTGGGCTAACTTCCAACAAAACTCTGATTTACTGAATGCAGCTTTAAATAATTCTTTGCAGTTAGCAACCATTGAACCTTGGCAAATAATTTCAGCGGCATTGTTCAGCATTGCTATCACACTGGTAATGACGTTAGGGCTGTGGAATCTGAGGTCTCTTTTTGAGAGCTTTAAACAGGCGCAATTTTTTACACCAAAGAACACCCAGTCTTTGTATCGCATTTCGAAAATCTTGTTTCTGAGTACAGTTCTAAAATGTCTCAGCTCATCCGTGATCAGCGTTTTACTGACATGGAACAACAGTGCGGGTAAAAAAGCGTTAGTCGTTTCATTTGGTTCCAACGAACTATGGCTGCTCATTATTGCCGCCACACTCCTCACCATCACGTGGACTTTCAGAGAGGGTCAAAGATTAGCTCAAGAAAATTCAGAGTTTGTTTAAACCATGAGTATCACTGTAAACCTAGACATGATGCTAGCAATACGTAAAAAGCGCTCTAAAGATTTAGCCAAGTTCGTGGGCATCACTGAGCAAAATATTTCTCTACTCAAAACTGGCCGCGTTAAGGGCATTCGATTTAATACTCTAGAAAAAATCTGTGAGTTTCTTGAATGCCAACCGGGCGACATATTGGAGTACAAACATGAAAATTAGAACCACCATACTGGCGTGTATCGCCGTGCTGTTAATAAACGGCTGTTCAAACAAGCAATGGTATGAAGGAATACAAAGTAATCGCCTTGCCAGTTGTGAAAAAGAACCGAACCATAGAGCACGCTCTGAATGCGCTCGAAATTTTGATCAACCTTATGAAGATTATCAGCGCGAACGAGTAAAACTAACTAACCGGGATGCCCAATGAAACTATTCCCAACACTCATTTTGTTGTCTCTGCTAAGCGCCTGCATAAGCACCCCCATAAGTTCACTCTGGAAACTACGAAGCATTGACCCGCTAGAGGCCGACCCCAGCAAAATTCGCTAGCCGTTATCACTGACAAAGTAGCAAGCTTAGAAGACAAATCAACGACGCTCACTTTAGGTTTCAAATCAAACGCGGCAGAACACACATTTACTGAAACCTTTAGCACGGTAATTAAAAAGGACGCTGACGTGCCTGAACTAGCTAAATATAAAGGTGCTAACGAACACATTATTTTGTTCTCTCTGTCAGATGACGATGCCAACAAAATGCGAGTCGCTCAAAACCGTCTAAAATCGATTAAAGATCAAGATATTCAGGGCAATGGTAGCCTTTCGGTTAATATTAATATCGGTTGTTTTCATGGCCCAAAACCAGAGAAATTAACGGCAACGATTTATGCCTTATTTAATGCTGAACAGGGCTACATCACGCTGGTTTCAAACATGAATATATTAGAGGAAACCAGCAATGGTAAAAATAATTTTTGGGTAGAGTGTGACAACCATGTGCAATAACTTAAAAGCTGGCTGATACAAACCAAGTGTCTAAGAACGTTTTATCCGTATAATAGCGGCACTAAACCTTAGATAATAAAGAGAAAATAATGAAACATTTATTCGGAATACTAACGCTTAGCCTGATGGCAGCTTGCGCAACTCCTGTAAAAACCGTAGACGTGAAGGAAAAAGCACTTTGGGACGGCCAAACTTTTAGCGGTTGGACGTTTATAGACGGCAGCCCAGCCGCCAGCGATCGCTGGGTTATTGAAGACGGCACCTTGAACTCAATAAAATCAGACGTAAAACGAGAAAAAGATTCACAAAGCCTATTTACCGAAAAGTCTTATTCTAATTTTGAACTGGTGTTCGATTTTAAAGCACAAGACACAGCGAATAGTGGCATAAAATATTTGCTCATTCCTGGTGAAAAATCTCTGCCGGAATTTCAGCTTGTGCATCATGAGCTTGGCAGCGAAGCTAGCAAACGAGGCTTAGGGTCACTGTTTGATATTGCTGCTCCACAAAACTTGTCAAACCCAAACCAAGACGCGCTACAAGTAAATGAAGGTGGTTGGAACACCGGCCGCATCGTTGTTAAAGGCAGCGTGGTAGAGCATTGGCTGAACGGGGTGAAAATTGTAGACCTTGACCGTTGCAGCGCAAACTTTGACGCCCAAGTGCAAGAAAGTATGTTTAAAGATGAGCCTGGTTTTGCCAAACGTGCTGGCGGTAAAATCATGCTTCAATATAACGATGGCGGCGTCGCGTTTCGCAATTTAAACATCAAAGATTTTGGTAATTTAAATGACGCTGACTCGGTGTGTGGACGCTGAGTTATTGGCTTTTAAATTTTAAAAATCCAACTCAACTCTAACACTTGGTAATCTTCGGTGAGCTTAGCTCTTATGAGTATTTGACTAAGCTCACAGAATGCAAATCAAAACAAAATAGTAACGATTCTAAGCCCAAACTATTCATTGATTTAAGGCCGTGAATCGGTTATTTTCTCCGCGCTTGCTATTTGAGTTTAATGAGCTAGCCTTTATTCGGAAGTAAGTACTCATGTTAGTACTAAAATTACACCGAGAATCTCTAAGGATAGAAAAGCCTCGAATACCAACACATCACCTAACCACTTCTACCTACGATGCGAATGCGTTGTGAATTTTATTTGTTATTACATTACTCAATAAGGATTTTAAATTGAAAAATAAAGCGTCAAAATTAAAAGTATTGTTGGCTTTTATGGGTACCATTTCTATTTCTGCATGTGGCGGCGGCGGCTCAGACAGTGGTGGTGTGGAAAAGAACGTAACCAGTTGCATATCAAGTGAAAGCCAAACCAACTCACTGGGTTTGACCCAAACAGTACTTCGCAACAATTGTGGTTTTGCCGTCAATTTAGGTCGTGGGCTTACCGACATTACAGCCATTGTTACCCTAGAACCAGGAGCTACAGAAAGCGGTATCTTCATCGGTGGATTTATCGCTTGCAGGCCACCATCTCAACCTATTGACAGAGATGATTCTGTAGCACGAGATTTAGATTGTAGCGATTAATTAGACTGCACCACTAAGTAATCAACTCACCCAAAAAGGGCGCGGACTGTTCCGCGCCCTTTTTTGTGCTTCTCTTTCTTACACATTTCTTTGTCTTTCTGACCATCACTTTTAACAAATCTGCCCACTTCAGTGAATTAGTATTGATTTTTCAAAAAAACTGTATAAATATACAGCAATTATAAATCACCCAACTAAGGAGACACACTATGATTGGTTACGTCACTCTCGGCACTAACGATATGCCACGCGCAGTTGCATTTTATGACGCTCTGTTTGATTCCATCGGGGCTGGGCGCTTCATGGAAGAAGAAAATTATTTTGTGGCGTGGGCCACCTCGCCAGAGCAGCCCTCTGTGGCGGTTTCTGTGCCGTTCGATAAACAGCCAGCCACCGTTGGCAATGGCACCATGGTTGCGTTATACATGCAATCACCAGAGCAAGTTGATGCACTCTACAAAAAGGCCATCGAACTAGGTGCTGCTGACGAAGGCAAGCCAGGTTTTAGACCTGAAGACGCTAACACGGGTTTTTATGCCGGCTATTTCAGAGACTTAGACGGCAATAAACTTAACGCCTTTTGCATGGTCGAAGGGTAATTAAAAAGCCTTGTATCAGCCGGCTTGAAAGCCGGCTGATACAAACTAAGCGCTTGTAATAGATGAATAAAAATTACGCGCCTACCGCGCATTACCTGCCGGCACACTTGCTCCTAGTTCGAGCACTCCTTGAATGTGCCATTAGTCTATTGATCGTAAAAAAATAAATAAAAGTTGTTGACGCAACTAATTTTCAGTGTATAGTGCCGCCCCTATGAAATACACGTTAAACATATTCAACCTTCCGACGCTCTGCGCGCAGCCAATTGCTGCCCAAATGAGTGTGGAATTTTCGCGCCTAGAAAAACTAAGCGCGGAGCTTGTAGCGTATGGCGCACGTAAAAATAGTAATCAATTAACGTAGTCTCGAGAATTTCGAAGGCTGCGTAAACGGCCTTCTTGGAAACGCATTTTGCAAACCCCGGTTGGCCGTCGCCTTCCGGGGTTTTGTCGTTTAGGAGCAAGAAAAACGACACCAACAAGGAAGAGAAACATTACGGGTAGTTTGATAGAAAAATCATATTACCCAAACACCCTTGTAGCTTAATGGCAAAAGCGGCTGAATACGAATCAGCCAGATGGGAGTTCAAATCTCTCCGAGGGTACCAGAATTTGAAAGCGTTTAAACGACATTAACTTGAAACGAATGCTGGCTCGTGAGCCCAGCCTGGTGCCGCCCGAAATCGGTAACGGTATACCTCAAGTCAATGCAGTTAAACACCAACTTGGTTGTAGCTCAATAGGTAGAGCATCGAGTATAGGTCTCGGTTGTCGCAGGTTCGATTCCTGTCATCCAAACACTAGTAGCTCAGTGGATAGAGCAGCGAACTTTTAATTCGTCGGTCGCGGGTTCGATTCCCGCCTATTCACCAACCTGAAAC
>CALINO010000076.1 GCA_938045295.1 uncultured Arenicella sp. | reverse complement strand
ACCCATGACCGAATTAAGAGGGTATCGTGCCACCTTAATGGGCCACCGGCATGCGCCAATGCCGCCTATATGTGAGCGTGGAGATATTCAGGAGGCAACTTACCGAACTGGCCCTGTGGGTGATTTTGTGCGTCGAAAGCGCAATAAAATGCAAGATTTTGAGGCTGTGGAGCAGGGTTACGCATCAATAACGCCGTACAGTGCCCGCTTGGAAGACAGTGCGTATGTGGATGACGTGCAAAAGTGGCTAGATAACTTGTAGCCAGTTATGAAGTCGATGTTTTCCAATAAATCTAATGTGACCGGTATTGGTATGACGTCTGAGCGTACGCGGCGCAGACTGATTGAGCAGGTTCGAGAAATGGGGGTCACAGACCAGCGAGTGCTCGATGTTATGTTGGCCTTGCCTCGTCATTTGTACATTGATGAAGCGTTGGCTAATCGTGCTTACGATAACATCTCATTACCCATTGGGTTTGGTCAGACTATCTCTCAGCCCTACATTGTTGGCTTGATGACACAAACCTTGTTTAACAAGCCTCGAGCAAAAGTGTTGGAAATTGGCACTGGCTGCGGTTATCAAACCTCAGTGCTGGCGCCATTTTGCGATGAAATCATTAGCGTAGAACGAATCTTAAAGCTGCATCGCAGGGCGCGTGATTTGTTGTACGACCTAGGCATACGAAACATTAAATTTCGCCATGGTGACGGCTTTGCTGGTATGAAAGAGCACGCGCCTTACGACGGTATATTAGCCGCCGCGGTGTCTGAAAATATACCCGACGAATTAATAGAACAATTGGCCGTGGGCGGGCGAATTGTCATGCCATTAGGGCGGGGCAATCAACAAGTGCTCATTGTGGTTGATAAAACAGCCAGTGGCATTAAACAAAGTGAAATTGAGGCGGTTCGCTTTGTGCCACGTTTAGCCGGTTTGAGTTAGCACGAATAGGCTTAATTTTATGACCAGCTTCAGCAATTAGTGTTTGGCTGGTTCAACTTTATTTTTGTATTAACCATTTTTTGTGCGGTTCAGTCAGCCGCAATCAGGGTAACAGCAGTGAAAATATTTGAGCCGATATACACATTGGTATTAACGTGGGCAAAGCACCCAAAAGCAGGTCGCTACCTTGGTGTCGTGAGTTTTGCTGAGTCTTCATTTTTCCCAATCCCGGTGGATGTTATGTTGGCGCCAATGGTGTTGGCTAAAAAAGAGAAGTGGTTGCGTTTTGCTTCTATTGCCACCATCACATCCGTTTTAGGGGGCGTGTTTGGGTATTTGATCGGGGCGTATTTTTTTGAGGCCTACGGCGAACAGTTGCTTAATCTGTTGCACGCTCAAGATAAATTTGAACGCATTAGAGGCCTATTTTTGCAATACGGTACACTTATTATATTGTTGGCCGGCTTCACCCCAATCCCTTATAAGGTGTTCACCATTGCGTCAGGAGTGATGGGCGTTGCTTTTTTGCCGTTTGTGTTACTTTCATTAATTGGGCGTGGTGCGCGTTTCTTTCTGGTGGCGGGGCTTGTTCGCTTAGGTGGCGACCAACTGGAGCAAACCATTCATAAGAAAATTGAAATTATCGGCTGGGCTACCGTCGGGCTTGTTTTTATTGGCTTGGCGGCTTACCTAACACTCAATTAGCGCCTAACTAAATAACCGGGTTTATGCACATTGATTACGTTTAAATTCAACCGTTCGATTTTATTGATAGTGCTGCTGTTGCATGGCTGTGCGCCTAGGCAGGCGGCCGATGTGGTTGAGATCGATGTGTTAACAGAGCGTCAGCAAGATGAAAAAATAGGCGGCCAGTTCATACGCATAGCCAAGTCGGGTGACACCTTATACGCCATCGCTTTCGAAGCGGGTTTAGACGTCAATAAAGTGGCGGCATGGAATGGTATTCAAGACACCAGCAAACTGTTTGCCGGCCAGAGGGTGCGATTAACCAAACCGGTTGGTTTTGTGTATCCGGAGAAGACGAAAAAACCGACTAACTCAGCGGCGAACAATAAAAGCGTTAACAGCTCAGTTAGCAGCAATGCGTCAGCACGCACCGCTAATAAGGCAGTGGTTAACGTTCCCGTTGACGTGAACGGTCAACGCAAGCCATCGTCTAACACTTCATTGGCTGATGGGCGTTTAAAGAAGCCTACGATTGAACCAGAACTGCTTAATAAAGAGCTGATCTGGCGTTGGCCTGTAAAAGGCGCTGTGGTGAGCCGTTTTAATCCTGCGAAAGGTCAAAAGGGCATTGATATTCAAGGTAAGAAGGGGCAAGCCATTAGGGCGGCTGAAGCGGGTGAGGTGGTGTATGCCGGTAACAGTTTAAAGGGCTATGGAAACCTGGTGATTGTGAAGCACAGCGACGACTTTCTGAGCGCTTATGCGAATAATCAAACGGTATTAGTCAGAGAAGGTCAGTTTATTAAACAAGCGCAAGTGCTTGCCTTGTTGGGTGAAAACGCCAGTGGCAAGGTGGTGTCGCAGTTTCAAATTAGGAAAAACGGCAATCCAGTAAACCCGCTACCGTTACTGAATTGATTGTATGTCACGTTAATGCTGCTAAGCGCTCTGTTTGGGTGCGGTCAGACTCGTGTTTTCGTTGAAATAAACCTGTTTATTGTCTTGTTTGCTTCGGGCTTGGTTGCTTAACAATAAATTCATATTTATTTTTAGCTTTTTAGCGACTTTGAACCACTGGGTCGCTACAATACTCAATCAATTAATTTCAAATTTCCCCTGGCGCTTTGGGGTAACAAAAATCATGGCTTTGGACGATTTTCCGCGCATAAAGCGGCTACCTCACTACGTGTTTAATATTGTTGGCGACCTGAAAGCCCAAGCACGAGCCAGAGGCGAAGACATTATTGATTTTGGTATGGGTAATCCAGATCAACCGACGCCGCAACCTATTGTTGATAAGTTGTGTGAAGCGTCGCAGCGTGGTCGTACCCATCGTTACTCGGTGTCTCGAGGTATTCCGCGTTTACGTAAAGCGATTTCCAATTGGTATGGAGAGCGTTATAACGTTGATATTTGCCCCAACAATGAAGCCATCGTCACCATTGGTTCTAAAGAAGGTTTGGCGCATTTAGCCATGGCGACCATGGACAAAGGCGATTCGGTGTTGGTGCCTAACCCGGCTTACCCTATTCACCCTTACGGGTTTATTATTGCCGGTGCCGATATTCGACATGTGCCGATTGGGCCTGGTATCGATTTCTTTGATGAGTTGGAAACCGCGCTTAAAAACATGTTTCCTAAACCCAAAATGTTGGTGCTTAATTTTCCAAGCAACCCAACCGCGCAATGCGTGGAATTAGAGTTCTTTGAGCGCATTGTTGAAATGGCCATAGAACATCAATTTTGGGTGGTGCAAGATTTGGCGTATGCCGACATTGTGTTTGACGGTTATGTGGCACCAAGTATTATGCAAGTGCCGGGTGCTAAAGACATTGCTGTTGAGTCTTTCAGTTTGTCAAAAAGCTATAACATGCCCGGTTGGCGTGTTGGCTTTATGGTAGGCAATTCTAAATTGATTGGTGCATTAGCACGCATGAAATCGTATCTTGACTACGGCATGTTTGCTCCGATTCAAATTGCTTCCATTTTTGCCTTAGAGGCGCCTGAAGCCAAAGACTGGATTAGTGAAATCAGAGATCGTTATCAAAGCCGCCGAGATGTTTTATGTGACGGCTTAAATGCCGCCGGTTGGCCAGTTGAAAAGCCCAAAGCAACCATGTTTGTGTGGGCAAAAATACCCGAACCGTTTACTGAGCTGGGTTCGATGGAATTCAGTAAATTATTGCTAAAAGAAGCCAAAGTGGCGGTGTCACCGGGCGTTGGTTTTGGTGAATATGGTGATGACTATGTTCGGTTCGGCCTAATTGAAAATGAGCAACGAACTCGTCAGGCGATTCGCAGTATTAAGTCACTGTTGTTACACCCAGAACGAGTCAAGATTTAAGTGTTGAAACAAACACAGTAGGAATACATTATGAAGTCAGTAAAAGTGGGCATTTTGGGGTTAGGCACAGTCGGTGCTGGTACCGCCGAGGTGTTGAGCCGAAATGCCTCTGAAATTTCACGCCGCAGCGGTTATGACATTGCCGTGTCCATGGCGTCGGTTCGCGATAAAAGCAAGCCACGAGGCTGTGATTGCAGTGACTTTGCATTAACCGAAGACCCGCTCGATATTGTTAACTCAACCGAGGTTGATATCGTAGTTGAACTCATTGGTGGTTGCGATTTGGCCAAAGAGTTGGTGCTTAAAGCCATTGCTAATGGTAAGCACGTGGTAACGGCCAATAAGGCGTTGATTGCATTGCACGGTAATGAGATTTTTTCCGCCGCAGAAAAGCACGGTGTAGTGGTTGCTTATGAGGCCGCTGTTGCGGGTGGTATTAGTATCATTAAGAGCATTCGTGAAGGCTTTTCAGGAAACCAGATAGAGGCGGTTGCTGGCATTATTAATGGCACCGGTAACTTTATTTTGACTGAAATGCGAGACAAAGGGCGCACCTTTGATGATGTGCTGGCCGAGGCTCAAGAGTTGGGTTACGCGGAAGCCGACCCTACGTTTGATGTTGAAGGCATTGACGCGGCGCATAAATTAACCATTTTGGCCGCCATTGCGTTTGGTACACCGTTGCAGTTTGACGATGTGTACACCGAAGGTATTTCCAAGCTTGATCTTGTTGACGTGGCTTACGCTCAAGAGTTGGGTTACCGCATTAAACACTTAGGCATTGCTAAGAAAACCGAAACTGGGTTGGAGTTAAGGGTGCACCCAACCTTGGTGCCTGAAAAACGCTTATTGGCCAATGTTGACGGCGTTATGAACGCGGTATTAGTCAAAGGCGATGCGGTAGGTAACACCTTGCATTATGGCGCCGGTGCGGGCGCTGAACCAACCGCATCGGCGGTGGTGGCTGACATTGTTGATGTGGCCAGAACCTTGGATGTGGCGTCGCAGCAACGTGTGCCGGCATTGGCTTTTCAAGCGAATGCCGTACAAGAATTAGCAACTAAAAAGCAAGCTGACTTTGAAACTGCATTTTATTTGCGTTTTCAAGTGAAAGACATTGCTGGGGCTATGTCTCAGCTGAGTGCTGGCTTTGCTGAGCAAAACATCAGTATTGAAGGCATCACGCAAAAAGAGCCTGAAAAAGGGCAGAGCACCGTGTCGGTTATTTTCATTACTCAAAAAGTACAAGAAGGCATGGTCGATGAAGCCATTAAACAACTTGAAAGTTTGGCGGTTGTTGATGGCGAAGCGGTTAAAATACGCGTTGAGCATTTAAATTAGCAGAAAGAATTTAGCAATGAAATTTATAAGTACTCGTGGCGAAGCGCCAGTTTTAAACTTTGAAGAAGCGGTATTGGCTGGTTTGGCCTCTGATGGCGGTTTGTATGTGCCGGAAACATTGCCTAAGTTCAGCGCTGACGAAATTGCTTCCTGGGCAGGCTTGAGTTACCAAGAATTGGCTTTCAAGATAATTAGCCCATTTGTGGATGGTGAAATCGCGGATGATGATCTGCAAGCCATCATTGATAAGGCCTACTCTTCGTTTCGTCACAATGCCATTGCGCCGATGGTGCAAACCGGTCATAACGAATGGGTACTGGAGCTATTTCAAGGTCCCACGCTGGCATTTAAAGACTTTGCATTACAGTTTTTAGGGCATTTATTAGATTTTATTCTGACTAAACGCCAACAGAAAGTGGCGGTGATGGGCGCCACTTCTGGCGACACCGGTTCGGCAGCCATTGAAGGTTGCCGACGTTGTGAGAACATTGATATTTTTATTCTGCACCCGCATAACCGCGTGTCAGAAGTGCAACGCCGCCAGATGACGACTGTGTTGGCCGACAATGTGTTTAATATCGCTCTGGCTGGTAATTTTGATGATTGCCAGAATATGGTGAAAGCCAGTTTTCGAGATCAATCCTTTTTGCCCGAAGGGCGTCAGTTAGTGGCGGTTAATTCGATTAACTGGGCGCGCATCATGGCGCAAATTGTGTACTATTTTTATTCAGCATTAGCCTTGGGCGGGCCTGCTCGAAAAGTATCGTATTCGGTGCCTACCGGTAATTTTGGTGATATTTACGCAGGCTACTTGGCTTCTCAAATGGGGCTGCCCATTGAACAGTTAATCATTGCGACTAATCAAAATGACATATTGCACCGCTGCATCAGCGATAATGATCACAGCAAGCGTGAGCTTTCACAGTCACTGGCGCCGAGCATGGATATTATGGTGTCGAGTAATTTTGAGCGCTTGTTGTTTGACTTGTACGGTCGAGATGGCGCAGAAATTCAGCGCCTTATGTCTGAGTTTGAAAGCGGGTCAATGGTCTTGAGTGATGCGGCGTTAAAAAGCGCACGCGCTTTATTCTCGAGTCATCGTTTAGACGATGATGGCATGTTGCGCGTGATTGCTTCGGTGTATGAGTCAACGGGCTATATGCTAGACCCTCATACTGCCATTGGGGTTGCTGCGGCGCGTGAGAAGCGAAATAACACCGATACGCCGGTGGTATGCTTAGCAACGGCTCATCCAGCCAAATTTCCTGAAGCTGTTATGAAAGCAGGGGACTTTGGTGAACCAGCCTTACCGCATCATATGAAAGACTTGTTTGTGCGTGAAGAGCGGTTCGTTGAGCTGGAAAATGACCAGTCTTTGGTGCAAGACTTTATTAACAAACGTTTGTAACAAATGCTATTTTCAGCCGGTCTGGTTTAATTGAAGTTCAATTAAACCAGTTTAGAGTGTGCATAAGTTATTATATTAATAAGTGATTACTAATCGCATGGCTCGCTGTTATTGCGTAGTCAGGCAAACGGAATTTGAGTATTATCAAGTGGTTCTGATAGCAACTACTGTTGAGCGCCTTTGTTGAGTGCCACCATTATTATAGCGGCCTTGATTTTTTGTGGTTCATATATGGTTTATTGCTTTAACCTGTTAACGGTTAAAGCTTAAAGAGAGAACGATGGCTTGGATAGTCGTTCGGCTTGGGTGATTAGGGTTTGAGTATGGCGACTCACTTGAGAATTAAATGAAAGAAAAATCAATGCGGCTTAATCATACAGTTGAGCAAAAAAACACGGTGCTTACAGAAAATAAAGTACTTAGAAAAAACAAAGTGCTTAGTAATAGTAGTACAGCGGAAAACAATACAATGGCTAAAAAAAACAGCGCTCTAAGCCGCTTAAAGGCGGGTATTAAGCTAAGTCTCATGTGCGCGTGCGCCACCACCCTTGTGGGCGTGAACGCGGTTAACGCACAAACTGGCGGCTCAAATGCGGGTGGGCAAGAGCAAGCTCGAGACGAAATTAAGCTTAACCTGCAAGACGTTGATATACGGGTGCTGATTAATACGGTGGCTGAAGTTAGCGGTAAAAACTTTATCGTTGACCCTCGTGTTAAAGGCAAAGTATCGGTTATTTCAGGTCAGTCAGTGAGCCCAGAAGAGCTTTATGACTACTTTTTAGCTATTTTGGAAGTGCATAACTTCGCCACAGTCAGCTCTGGCAATGTGATTAAAGTATTGCCATCCAACGTTATTAAACAGCGCCCAACCACTACGCTGTTTACGCCTACTGAACAAGAGAATGATGAGCAAATCACGCAAATCATTCAATTGCAGCATGCCACCGTGCAAGATTTAGTGGCCATTATTCGCCCGCTTATTCCGCCGACAAGCCATTTTGCACCGCACACACCGTCTAACAGCATTATTTTGACTGACACTGCGGCTAATATTCAGCGAGTATTAAAAATTATTCGCCGTATTGATATACCGGATAAGCGTTCTAACACGCACGTGGTGTATTTAGAAAAAACCAAAGCCAGTGATATGGCTAATTCTCTGACGCAACTGATTACCAGCTCCGCTGATCCTAAAGAAGCGGCGTCTTCGGGCTCTAAGCTGAGTATTCAGCCTTTTGATGCGATTAATGCCTTAGTGATTAGTGCCACAGAGGAACAATTTACCCGGGTCAAAGCCCTCATCGACGAGTTAGACGTTGAGCGTGATTTGGCCGGTGATGTGAATGTGATTCCATTGAAATACGCTAAAGCGGAAGATTTGGTGTCAATATTAAACGACGTTACCGCAAGCAACACACAAGGCGCGGCGTCTGATTTTAATGTGCAAGCCGACGAAGCTTCTAATTCACTCATTGTCAAAGCATCTGGCGGGCAACTTAAAACCGTACAAAGTGTGGTTGAAAAGTTAGACAAACGTCGTGCGCAAGTTTTTGTTGAAACCATTATTGCTGAAGTACAACTCGATCAAACTGGCAACCTAGGTGTTACATGGGGAGCAGGTGTGTCGCCTTCGGCAAGTGCAGGCTCACCGGCAGTGCCAGCTACTGATGGCAATCCAGCGGTGCCAGCAGTGCCAGCGGGGGTGCCTAACTTTAGAAGTGGTCGAGTGGGCAGCCGTTCGGGCACTGGGTTAACATCAAGCGTGTTCCCGGTAGCAGGCACATCACCGGGATTTAACTATCAATTGTTTGACTTTGGTCGTTACCAATTGGATGTTGTATTAAATGCTTTACGTTCTGATTCAAACAGTAATGTGTTGTCAACACCAACAATTTTGACGCTTGATAATGAAGAAGCCGAGATTATTGTGGGGCAAGAAGTGCCGTTCGTTACTGGTGTGTTTAATAATGGTAACAACTTCAATAACAACAATAATGGTGGCACTAACGGTGGTACCAATGGCGGTAACCAGAACTCAGCGCTGGGCAGTGGCTTTCAAACCATTGAGCGTCGCGATGTGAGCATTATGCTCAAAATTAAGCCGCAAATTAATGAAGGAAACACCATTCAAATGGAGGTGTTTCAAGAGACCTCCAATGTGGTTGAGCAGGCGGTACAAGGTGCCGCTGATGTGGTGACTAACCGGCGTTCAATTGAAGCGGTGGTGCAAGTGGACGACGGCCAAGTGGTGGCGTTGGGCGGTTTGATCACTGACGACGTTGTTGATACTGTGTCATGGGTGCCTGTGTTAGGGAAAATTCCAATCATTGGTGCGTTGTTTCGAAACAAAACAAAGCGTGCGGTTAAGCGTAATTTAATGGTGTTTTTAAAGCCAAGAATCATTCGTACACCTGAAGATCTGGCTAAATACAGTCGTCAGAAATACGAAGATGTGCGTCGTGATACGCAAGTCTATGCTAACAAATCGGCCGACTTGTTAGTGCTTGCTGAAGCGGAACCACCAATATTGCTTGAATACGATAAGTCGGTGGGCGAGGGCACAATCACCACTGAATCCAGAGCACGCAAAGCAGCTAAAGGCGAGCCGAAAAAATCAGTTCAACGTAGCATCAAAGATATTATTTTTGGTCGTAATAAAAAAGCCAGAGACGCAGTAAACGACGATCAGCCGCAAGACGACACTGATGTTCAATTGCCGTCTGAATTTAAAACTGAGGGTGAAATAGAAACTCTTGATCAGGCGATTGAAAAGGAAAAAGTTGAAAAGATGTTGCAGCAGATCGAGGAACGTAAACGTAGAACCGACATTCCCGTGATTGATGTGACAGAAAAGAATAAGCAGGCCGAGGCTCAATAAGTTGCATGAGTGAACCAATTACAGACGAAACTAATTTAGATATAGGCGCTTCTGCGGACCCTGAGGCACTGGCTTCTGGTGGGCGTGATGACACTGATGACAGCCGGTTGCCAGAAGGTGCAGACGGTAATCTAATCCCTTATTCGTTTGCTAAAAAACACAATGTGTTAGTGGAGTTTGATGCTGACGGTGCGGCATTGGTTACCTCGGTGGACACTCCTAAGCTTGCGGTTTTGGCGGAGTTAAAACGGCGTTTAAATACCAATATTAAGTTGAACCCTCTGCCTTCATCAGAGTTTGATGCTAAGTTGAGGTCGTTTTACGACAAAGGCGGCAGTCAAGCCACTCAACTCATGGATGACATGGGTGAAGACCTTGATCTTGAGAGATTAGCGGATGAAATGCCGCAAACCACGGATTTATTAGAGGCTGACGACGACGCGCCGATTATTCGCTTGATCAATGCACTGCTCACGCAAGCGATTCGTGAAAATGCCTCTGATATTCATCTTGAAGCTTTCGAAGAATCATCCATCGTGCGGCTGCGCGTTGATGGCGTTTTAAGAGACGTACTTAGCCCTCGGCGTGAAATGCATGGCGCATTGGTGTCGCGCATTAAAGTAATGTCGAAACTCGATATTGCTGAAAAACGATTGCCACAAGATGGCCGTATGTCATTGAGAGTGGCTGATCACCCAGTGGATGTGAGGGTGTCAACCTTACCTACGCAACACGGCGAACGTGTGGTGTTGCGTTTATTAGATAAAGAAAGTGCACGCTTAAACTTAGAAGTGTTAGGCATGCCCGCAGACATATTATCTGAGTTTGAAGAACTGATTAAAAAACCGAATGGTATTTTATTAGTCACTGGGCCAACCGGTTCAGGTAAAACAACGACTTTGTATTCAGGATTGCATCGTTTAGATCGAAAACGTTTGAACATACTGACCGTCGAAGACCCAGTTGAGTACGACTTAGATGGCGTAGGCCAAACCCAAATGAACTCTAAAATTGGCTTAACCTTTGCCAGCGGTTTGCGTTCAATTTTACGCCAAGATCCAGACGTGGTGTTAGTGGGCGAGATTCGTGACTTAGAAACAGCGGAAATTTCGGTGCAAGCGAGTTTAACCGGCCACTTAGTATTATCCACATTGCACACCAATACTGCGATCGGTGCAGTCACGCGATTGGTGGACATGGGGGTTGAGCCATTTTTAATTGCTTCAAGTTTGATTGGCGTGTTAGCGCAGCGCCTTGTGCGCAAGTTATGCCCAGATTGTAAAGAGTTGTACAGCCCTGATGACTCAGAGTGCGAATTGTTAGGCATCGATAAAGCCGATAATAAGCAAATATACCGCGCAACAGGTTGCTCGAGTTGCGACCAAATTGGCTATCGAGGTCGTTTGGGTATTTATGAACTTATTTCCATGAATGAGCAGTTGCGCGTACTGATTCACGACGAAGCATCGGAAGATGTGATGACTAAGCAAGCACGAAAAACATCGCAGAGTTTGATGCATAACGGTTTTGATCGTGTTCTTGCTGGGCAAACTTCCATTGATGAAGTATTTCGAGTGACGCAAGCCTAAAAAGTATAAGAGTGTGAAAAATTAACGATGGCGGCTTTTGAATACCAAGCTCTGAATGCAAAAGGCAAAACTATTAAAGGCATTCAAGCCGGCGATACAGCCAAACAAGTGCGTGCTGAATTACGAGCGCAAGGCTTGGTGCCGTTGGATGTTAAGTCTGTGTCTGAGAAACAAGCGGATAAGACTAAAAACAAAGGTAAACGCACCAGCCGGGCGAAAATCAAGGTTAATGAATTGTCGATTCTTACTCGTCAAATGGCCACTTTATTAGATTCTGGCATGACGGTGGAAGAAACGTTAAGTGCGGTCATTAAGCAAACCGAAGGGCACAAACTGAAAACCATCATGAGCGATATACGCTCTTTAGTGACTGAAGGTTATTCATTGTCAGATGCCATTGCCACCTACCCAAACAGCTTTCCTGAGATTTACCGTGCTTCTATTTCGGCGGGCGAGCAATCGGGTACGTTAGACAATGTATTGGAACGTTTGGCAGACTATTTGGAAGACAGTCATGCGATGCAACAAAAGGTGTCGCAAGCCGTGGTTTACCCCATTTTCTTGTTTGTGGTGTGTGCGGCTATCTTGGTTGGCCTAGTGGTGGTGGTGGTGCCAAAAGTGGTGGACGTATACAAAGACCTTGGCCAAGACTTACCATTTTTAACCACACTAGTGATCAAAATATCCAATTTAATGGTGAATTACGGTTTGTTTATCGCCATTGGTTTGTTTGCGTTAATTGCGGGCATTAAATACATTTTCTCACGCCCCAAGCCTAAGTTTTGGTTGCACAGCTTATATTTAAGAATAAAAGGCTTGCGGCGTATGGTACAAAATATTGATTCGGCTCGAATGTCTCGTACCTTATCGATAATGGTGGGTTCTGGCGTGCCTATTTTGGCCTCCATGCGTGCCAGCGAGGGCGTAATGACTAACCAGGTGTTGCGTAAAGATTTAGAGTTGGCCACTGAAGAAGTAGCGCAAGGTGTGTCTATTGGGCGCGCATTGGATCGTAATGGGCACTTTCCACCGTTGTTGGTGCACATGGTGAGCAGTGGTGAAAATAGCGGTAAGCTGGGTCATATGCTGGAAAAAGCCGCATCGGCCACTGAAAATGAAATGCAAACTCGAATTAATATGATGGTGAGTTTGCTGGGGCCAGTGATGATTTTATTAATGGGCTCGATGGTGTTAACCATTGTGTTGGCGATTTTGATGCCCATGTTCGATTTACAAAATCTAGTTAATTTCTAAGGGTTATACTAATAACGTTAAACCTTGAAAAGAATAGTTTAAGAAAGCAGTTGAGGAGTTCAAAATGAAATATCAAAAATTAAATGTAACCCACGCTAATCAGAGCGGTTTTACATTAATCGAAATTATGGTGGTAGTAATTATTATCAGCATTTTATCGGCGTTGGTTGCGCCGCAGTTCTTTAATCGATTAGACCAAGCCAAAGAAGTGGCGGTACAAAACGACATTAAAGCCATCTCAAGCCAGCTGGCGATGTACCGTTTGGACAATTACAACTACCCGAGCAGTGGCGAAGGCTTGAAGTCTTTGGTCAGTAACAGCGGCAAAAATACATGGCGCGGCCCTTATTTAGATAAAATGCCATTAGACCCGTGGAAAAAAGAGTATCAGTACCAGTACCCGGGAACACGCAACCCAGATGGCTTTGATGTTTGGAGCCTAGGTTCAGACCAACAACCTGGTGGTGAAGGCAGTGCCAAAGACATTGGCAACTGGTCTGAAGGGCAATAGCTTAGAAAGCCCCGCTTGCATGAGCGGGGTGAGAAAGAGCCGAAAGAGTTCAATACGAACCATTCGGCAACATTAAAAATGCATTGCTCTATTAGCCTTGCGTTCAATCACTTAGTTGGTTTTTCAGCAAAATCGGCTAAGTGATTAAGGTTAGTGAAAGCCTCACTAACATCAGAAAAATCCACTTCTATATCACCCACGCTTTTTTGCCAACGATGCATGGCTCTAGCACCACCTTGATATGCGCTGATCAAATTTCCCCAAGCGGATTGTTTGATCATGCAGTGTAAATTTTGCCTACGTTTACCGTCGTGTGCTACCGCGACAACGGCGTTGCTGTTATGCAGAGCTGCATACAATCGCTCACTTAAAAAAGCAGGCAACAGTGGCGTATCACAGCTGCTCAATAAGGCATAGCCGCTATTTGAGCTCGTTGCTAATAGTGCAGTCAAACAGGCGGCGGTTCCGGCCAATGGGCCATCATAAGCGCGCGGTTTATTATCGTTAATGACTGGGTGACCTAAGGATTCGTAGTGTTTAATATTTCGATTTGCCGATATCATCA
>CALINO010000075.1 GCA_938045295.1 uncultured Arenicella sp. | reverse complement strand
TTGCAGAAAATGAATTTAGTAATCTCGGCGATATTTCAACGCTCGCAGAACCAGCCGTCGTTGATGAGTTGATCAAAAACCGCCAAAATAAAACCTAATTCGAAAAATTATTTTGTTAAAAAATGGCGCACCGGGGATGCGACGAAATGCAAGAAAATTATGCTGTAATTTCAATAACATAACAGCGTATTATTTGTCAATTGTTTACCAAGAAATTGAGAAATTGTTTACCCACTTAACTGGGAAAAAATGCATTATAAATAACTATAGATATTGGCTTTGTGCGGGTTGGTGATCCTGTCTCTGTTAAACTTGAGGCCTATTCCTTTACGCGCTACGGGCTTATCGAAGGGGAGCTGAGTATGATATCAGCAGATGCCATAATAGATGAAAGGCTAGGTCCTATATTCCCGGCAGAGGTTAAACTCTCAAAACCCTATGTGGGAGAAGGAGATCTTAAGCGGCCTATCCAATCGGGGATGAATGCGACGGCCGAGGTAAAGACAGGAGATCGCCGTATTATTGACTTTATTCTATCGCCTATTGCCAAGGCGAGTAAAGAAGCGGCGCGTGAGCGGTAGAACTGTTCTAAAGCGTGTGATCTAAAAAACATCCATCATCTTAAGGGTGTGGTCTTGACACTCACGATTGCGTGATTTACACGTGATGTCTAATACAGACCGATAGGGCAAGATCGGTCATAGATAAAGAGAGACAGCGATTATTGGGGTACGCTAGGGCAACATCACGATTTAGACTGAAAGAAAGTGTAGTTTTACTTGGCGCTCTCGGTCTTATGGGCTGCGCGACCGTGGGTGACGCAGTGGAAGCGACTTATTCGCCGGACGACGCTAATGTTAAGTGCAGACCAAAATATAAACAGGTCTATCAACCGCCGCTAAAGCTGGGCGAGGCAGGGCGCGTGATACAGGTGGTGGCTGGAGAGAATTGTGAAGTAAAAACTTACACAATGGGAACAGATTTGGCGGATGATGAGGAAGCGATATTAAACAATGAGCCAATCGAACTTTCTGAGAATGTTATACGAACTCTAGCAGGAAATAAAATTAAATTCTCTGCCTGTTTTGAATATGATAAGGATAGTCCAGGCTATCTTAGTTTATGGTCCTGCGAAAATAAAAAAAACTCAAACGAATTGCGGCAAGCGATTATAGCTCAAATAGACCTACGAGATTTTGAAACATCTGAATATTTCTCAAGTCTTAATACGAAATTCCATAACCAGACCTCCAGTATCTCATTTATAGGCTTATTACAACATGACAAAGATTGTGAGCTTGAGATTAAAAACAAATATCAACAAATCGCGGAAGGGTATGATCCCATCTACTCATATAAACATTGTGAAACTGCAGCAATTCATAATATTCAAGTGCCGATTGATTTTTGGATTCAAGATTTAATTGTTTCAAAAGGGGGTTAGTTAAATGGCATCAAAATATCTAGAAACTATAAAAAAGGTTGGCAGCCCTCCAGTAGGCTGGACTGTAGGCAATATGGATATATCTGCTGATGTATTACGCGAACATCCAACATTTGCTAGATCCCTAATATGCGCCTGCAATATTCCACACAGTGGAGCATGGATAAAAGAAATAAATGGCGTTCGTGTAGTATTGTATGGTGAAGTGGCTAACCCGGCTTTTGCTGCGGTAGTGGAATGGATGTTCAGCAACTTTAATGATGCAACTTGGCTTCCTTCCGTAACAGATTTGGCTAGTCGTGGTGAAACATTGTACATAGTAGGGAACCAACAGGCAAACTCAGATACCGCCGGCGGTAAATATAATAGCGTGTCTGACCTCGCATCGCTAATCGAAATAAGAGTTCCCACTGGGGGTATAAATAGTGCTGGAGATTTATTCCAGGCAGTTTCTACATTTATTCACGAAGGTTTGCATGTGCAAGAAGGGCATCGGTTTACTATTTGGGGTTCTGAAAGTCGTGTTGTGGGGAGTTCATTGCAAGATCTTTATTTTACGGCAAATGCAAACGGAAGTCTTGTGCCCATAGATTACTTTGGTTCGGATTTAGCTTATGACGAAACGCCAGAGGTTTATAATAATCTAGTTGAAAGTTTGGAAAATAGCTCAAATCCTCAACTTGCAGCTATTGGGCAGTTATTAGATCGTAGCGGTGATGTAGGGAGTCTGCCGACAATTACTGAGGCATCGGCAATTTACAGGGAATGGGAAGTTGGTCGTTTAGCCCAATGGGTTGCGCATCGTCTGGAAAATAATATATCGTTATCTAGTTGGGAAAAGGACTTTTTAGTTTCTAAGAAGATAATAAAAATAGAAGATGACGGTACTGTAAAGATTCGTGGGTTTCCTGCTAGAATAGCGGATAGATTGCCAAAAAATGTTGCGGGTAACAGCGATGCATGTGCTGAAGTGTGTAGTATTTCTGAAAACCTGATAGCTGAAGACGACATTTCTGAAATAGTTGATGATTACCTCAGTGATGTAGCTCTTTTTGAAAGTGTTGGGCGAACTATTGGTGCTACTATTGGCTCCATATTAGTTAATACAGATGAAAGTGTTGTTGGGAATATACTAAGTAGTACTGTTTTTGGGCAAGTCGGTGCTGCATTTGGGGCAGCTTTAGGTAGAGCTGTTGGTTCTGATGCTCAATTTTTAGATGTGTTTGGAGATGAGCTAGAGTTTAGTTTTTCGGGCGGACAACTGCGTAATGCTTTACAAGGTGCGGCCGTTGGAACAGTGAGTTCCCTTCTGACGGCAGAATTGGCTGATGCGATAGGCTTTGATGGTGTTGCGGGTGAGGTTTTTAGTGTAGCTGGTAATACAGTCTTAAATGCCTTGGGTAATTCTGTAGCCTCAAATCTTTTCAGCTCAACAGCAACAAGTCTCTTTCAGGGTGCAGGTGAAGCTATTGCCGATGCCACAGGTTCTTTATTTGAGTTTGGAGCTGATGGTGGGGCCAATCCACTTGCGGCCTTTTTAGGCTCAAAACTTGGCTCATTAGTTGTTTCTCCCACCACTCAGGCTGGAGCCGTTTTAAGTTCCTTGGGCTCTAGTGTGGGTTCACTTGTTGCCGGTAGGTTAATCGGAACAGGTCTAACTAAACTATTTGGTAGTTTTGGAAATTTTCTCGCACCCGGCGTCGGTGCCTTTGTTGGTTTTGTCTTGGGCGCCTTGATTGGTAATCTGTTTGGCAAGAAGAAGCCGAAGATACCGACGGCGGATGCGAGTACGGTTTTGTCCTTCCAGGATGGCTATTATTATCTGGGCACGGTGAACTCTGCCAATAATGGCAATGAGGACCTGGTCACGGATATGGCCAATGCGGCGGCGGATACGCTTAATGCCTTTATTGATGTCATCTCTGCGGGTGACCCGAATGCACGTAATATCAATACGACCAGCCCGACCCAGATTTATGGCCATACGGGTAATCAGCTTTATGTGACATTGGGTGGGGTGAAGAAAAATGTAGATAGCGCGGATGAAGCGGTAGATGCAGGTGCACTTTATGCCATTGAGCGCACCAAAATTGCGGGCGGCTCGCTCTTTATGAAGCGGGCCGTGTTAACGAGCACGGCTGATAATCTGGCCAGTTTTGGCGGAGATCTTAAAGTTGCAGAGGACTATACGACCTATAAGCTCAATCAGGCCACGATTGATGCGGCCATTGCAGCGCCTTATGAGAGTTTATCCGCAAGTGATAAGTCATTTTATAACAGCAATGAAGCGCGCTTCTTGGCGGTACAGCGGCAGGATCATGCGGCGCTCACAGGCTCAAATCTGAGCTGGTATAATGCCAATAAAGCGCGTGTTGACCGTATTACGACGTCTCTGAACTCTGTCTCTCAATTTGCAGCGGGATGGATTATTACGCTGCAGCGTGCGGCTGAGTTGGGTTTGAACCGTTCTGCTGAGAGTGATTTTTACGGGGGCGCGCAGGGTTTTGTGGATAGCCTTAAGGGGCTTGTGAACGCCCCGATTAATTATGAGGATGTGGCCTTTAGGCTTTCAGGGACTGATTTGGAAGTTGTGCGCGATGCTAATCAG
>CALINO010000074.1 GCA_938045295.1 uncultured Arenicella sp. | reverse complement strand
AACGGTACCCAAGCAAAAGCCACGGCAATGGCCGCCAACACCAGCAAATAACCCACATCAAACGCATCATAATCTCGCCATGATTTTTCTGACCGGAAAAGGTCATAGAAAAACAAATAAACAAAGAAAAGTGACAGCCCCATTAAAATCATGATTCAGAGTCTTAATATGTGTTGCGCTCAGTCTAACGGTATTTGCAATAAATGCCAAAAACGTACAAGCTACGCTCGAGTATGATCGTGATTCAATTTTAAGAGCTTTTTATGTCGCACCGTTTAACCTTGCTATTTCCAGTGTTTGCCATTGCTGGCTCAGCCCTTGCTTGGCAACAACCACAGTGGTTCAGCCCTATGGCGAATTGGATTATCGCGATCTTAATGGTCATTATGTTTTGCATGGGCTTGACGCTCTCAGGCGCTGACTTTCGTCGCGTCTATCAACACAAAAGTGCGGTCACACTTGGTGTTGTCTTGCAATACACGGTTATGCCGTTGGCGGCATTTGTGATCGCCACATTGGCCGGCTTACCCAGCGAATTGTTGGTTGGTTTAGTGCTAGTGGGGTGTGCATCGGGCGGAACCGCATCAAACGTTATCTGCTTTTTAGCTCGTGGTGACTTAGCCTTGTCGGTAAGCATGACTCTGGTGTCTACATTATTGGCGGTGGCGGCATTACCCGCCTTAAGCTGGCTGTACTTAGGCCAAGCGGTGCCGGTACCAGCCGCCGGCATGATGATGTCGGTATTAAAAATTGTAATTTTACCGTTGGCCTTAGGCTTTAGCCTTAACATGTTTGCGCGTAATGCGGTGCGCACCATCAGCCCTTATTTACCACTGATCACCACCGCCGCCATTGTGTTGGTGATCGTTATTATTGTGGCGTTAAACCAGCAAAAATTGGCATCCATTAGCGCTGTGTTAGTGCTTGCAGTGGCAGCACATAATTTCATTGGCTTAAGCGCAGGGTATTGGGGCGCTCGACTGTTGGGTAAAAACAGCACCGTCAGCCGAACCATTGCCATTGAAGTGGGCATGCAAAATTCAGGATTGGCAGTGGCATTAGCGATCAAATACTTTTCACCACTCACCGCCTTACCGGGCGCAATATTCAGTATATGGCACAATATCTCAGGTGCGTTTTTAGCTGCCTACTGGTCAGAGAAAGAGCCACAACACAAAAGTTAATACCATTTATAAACGTTAAAGTCGCAGACCACACCCTTACAGACTAATGCAAGTTTTTAATTTGCTCGCATTACAAGCAAATTAAAACCGCTTTATTGTTTGTTGTTGGTATAGGGAAACAAAGCTCCTCATCACTAATGTCTGCTTTTAATGCTAAAGAGTACTTAGCAATCAAACCAAACGAATAAGCATCCGCTTTAATAAAATATGTTCCCGGTGATAGCTCAGCCAACTTTATCCTCGAGAGTGATGCATCTGATAACTCGAAACCGTCTATTTCATCATCATTGGTTGCAACTAAATTTTGCTCTTCATCAAATAACATGATTCGTACTTTATCGCGGCCAAACGAATTACCAACAATTTCGACTTCTACTGGTTTTTTAATCATAAACCGGCTCCAGTCCTGATCCGCCGAATCGTGGAGTGTATGTCGTTTGGCTAATTTCGGAGAAATCTCTCTTGCTTGAGCTATGCGGTCGTCTTCTTCAAAAGGGTCTGGGGCTATTACGCTGGGGTATTGTAAATTTAAAGGTTCAGAGATATTACTCAGTGGAACTAGGGCGAACTGTCGATTTAAAACCAAACCGTTTGATTGAAGGTAATAAGCACCGTCACCAATCTGTGAACAGCTTGACCGACAAACAAGCTCAATTCTTAACTGCGTATCAGCGGATCTGATCCTGATAGTCCTTAAATAATCGACTGAAGACTCACCATTCGAAATCGTAACTGACTGGGACCCCAATGTTCGAATAACGTTACCATTAGCATCATAGAGATCAATAAATAGATCTATCATGACCTCGCCTTGGGCAACGACACCCACAGGCAACTGAATGTTGCCAGCCAAGGTCAATCCCTCAATTGTTGGAAATTGTAAATCTAATGGGCTTGAAATATTCTCAATAGGAACTTCTGCAAAGTCCTCCTTTAGACTAAAGCCATCTGTTTGCAAGTAATATAAGGTACGAAGGTTATTATCAACGCTAAAACAATTAAATAAACAACCTATCGTAAGCTGTATCGAGGCACCTTCTTCAGGTGTTCTAAATGTGACGTTATATGATGCAGAAGATTCGCCATCCAAAACCGTAATAGACTGAGAGGCATGAAGACCAATTAAATTTAAATCTAGGTCTATATCCCCATCGGCCACTTCACCGGGTGGAAGACTGATTGTGCCTTCCAATGTGGTCAATTCAACGGTTGGAAATTGTAGGTTTAGCGGGGTAACAACATTGCCTACAGGCACAAAAGTACGACTATCGCTCAAACTCGAGCTTTGGCTTTGGAGGTAATAATAAGTATTGAAATTGCCATCAACTTCAGAGCAATTAAATCTGCAAGATAGCCTGACCTCTAACAGAGAGTCTGGTGCCGGAGTACGGTAACTAATTTCAAAGCTTAATTGTGATTCGCCACTCTCAACCTGAGAAAAAACCTCACCCAAATAACGAATATAACCCTCATCAGAATCATATTCTATTATAGACAACTCAACCTCAACATTACCGTCTGCCACCACCCCCGTAGGCAATGAGATCGCCCCCGTTAAGGTGGTTATAGCCGGCGGTGTTGGAAATTGCAGATCAAGAGGATTAGAAACTGAGTTAAACGGCAACAATGCAAATTGCTCTTCTATTAAACTAGCTCCACCGGTTTGGAGAAAATAATCAATATCTAAACCATTCGTTACTTGGTCGCAATTACTACTGCACCGTAGGTTTACTGCCAATTGAGAATTAATTACAGTAGGCGAAAAATCAGGAACCTGATAATTAACTGATGATTGCCCATCTGGAATAATTAAATCTAAACCAGGAAAAAACCTCTCAGGAAACTCGAATTCATCGTGTTCAATTACTTGAAGGTTAACTCTAATATCACCATCGGCAACCACATCAGGCGGTAAAGTGATACTGCCAGTCAACTCTTGGGAATACACCGATGTGGCAAATATAAAAAACAGAAAAGACAAACTGATAAAAAGTGCCTTTCTACTCAAAACAACCATCTTAATTACCTAAATTTATAGGCTCAACAATCCCTGTATCTGCAATGATCAAGCCAACGGTTTCATTTTTTACGATGTTGAGTTTATATAGGGGTATTCACTCTTACAACCGTTGAAATTTAATTGTTCGAACTAAAGTGACTAGTTTAGTTAAGTTCTATTTAAGGGGTTACTAGGAAACGCTAACCCCTTAAAATGAAGTTAACAGGGTGTTTAATCAATCACAAACGTTACTTTCAGTTTTACTCGATAGTCGGTTACTTCACCGTCTTTCACACCCACTTCTTGGTCTTTTACCCAAGCGCCGGAAATATTTTTAAGTGATTTGCTGGCTTCTCTGATTCCTTTACGTGCCGCGTCTTCAAAACTTTTGGTACTCGACGCTGATATCTCAATAATTTTAGCTACAGACATTTAGATCTCCTTACATTATTTTTATGTTACTGCCCACGTATGTGAGCATGAGTTCAGTGTGTGTATCATCACAAACCGACCACCTAAACTAAAATAACACACCATAATGATCAAGCGATACGGCGTACTTGAGTGTTAATTCGTGTTACAAACACACACTACCAAGGCAAGAGTTCGCCATTAGAGTGCCAAAAAGAACCGCTGTTCTGTAAATTAAGCGCATTAATGCGTTCAATAATGCGCTCCGCGGCTTGGTCTGGAGTTATGTCACCAGAACCACCAACCATACGAGTACTCACCCAACCTGGGTGCACAATACCAATCGCCACCCCTTTGGGGTGTAAGTCGTGCGCCAATGACACCGCCGCCATATTTAATGCTGCCTTTGACATACGGTAACCATAACGCCCACCGCTGGTGTTATCGGCAATTGACCCCATTCGGCTAGTAATCATTATCACTTTCGATTTGGGTGACAAATTAGCCTGCAATGACTCGGTGATTTTTAGCGGAGCCAATGTGTTTATTTCAAACTGCGTTTGAATAGAGCGGTAGTCAATCTGCCCCAACACTTCGTCTTTAAGCACACCAGCATTATTAATAAGCAGGTCTATTGCTGTGTTGTTTAGGCTGTCAACCAAACGTTTAATGCTGGCATCATCGCCCACATCAATGCCTTCAATAACATGAGCACCGGTTGCGGCAAGGTCGCTATTGGTTTCTCGGCATGCCGCATATACCTGCCAGCCTTGTTGTTGATATTGCGTTGTGAGTGATAAGCCAATGCCTCGATTGGCACCGGTAATAACCGCTGTTTTAGTCATAGCTCGTTTGTGATGTGTTATTCGTTAATGATGATTATAGAATTCGTGCTGGCAGTATCCTTGTCAATTAAGTGTGCTAGTATCGGCACGATGCTCAAGGATTTCAACAACATATTTGTAAATGTCATGATGATAAAAAAATACTTTCTGCCGATTATTATGCTGGCCATTACTACTGCGCAAGTGAGCTATGCCGAAAAAGCGAGCCGTGCAGACACCATCAGACTGTCAGAGCCAGTACAGAAAACAGCAAGCCATGAAACGTTTGGTGAACCAATGCTCAATGACATCAAGCTCAGCAATATGTCTGAAATATTACAATCGCCTGACGCTTATTTAGGGAAAACGTTCAGCGTTCAAACCAATGTCGCTAACGTATGCCAAAAAAAGGGATGCTTTTTTATCGCGCAACAGGGTAACGAAACGATCAGAATTTCATTTAAGGATTACGGCTTTTTTCTGCCCACTGATGCTGGCGGCAAACAAGTAACCTTAGTCGGCGAATTGATTCGCCATGAAGTGTCTCCAGAACTGGCAACGCATTTTTCGCAAGACCTGTCTCAAAGCCGGTCTAAAAATCCATCGCAAAAGCCAAACGGCACAACCGAGCAGGCTCCTAAAATTGCCAGCGGTATGGTGTATGAAATTGTCGCGAGCTCTGTTCGGGTACCACTAAAATAAAGAGACTAAGTAAACAGAGATATCGACTCTCTGACAATCATCACTGCCAATACAAGCCACGACGCTATAAACACATAAAACCGGATAATGACAATATCAGCGGTTGCTTGCACCAGCGAATGCACCACTCTTAAGGCCACGTAAACCCAAGCGCATGCAACAAAAAACGCATCACTGTGGCCGAGCAGGGCAATACTGATGCACACCGCGTAAAACAATACCGGCTGCTCAAACAAGTGATTGTAGTTATTCGATACGCTGTTCACTTGGTGCGGCAAGTAATCACGCAGCTTTGATGTGTCTTGGCCTTTTTGTGGGTGAATTTTTAATCGCATCATCGCGGGTATGCGAGTCAACAACATCCACAGCGCCATAACAAACGTCAGCAGCGCCATGGCAAAAACCGGTTTTAATATGGCTTCCATTTCTTCACCTCATGTTGAGTGCATGTTGAGTGAGTGGCACAGCCATTCACTAATGGAGGTGGGCATTACACCTCTACGCCCATCGCTTTTAATGCATGACGCATTTTCTCTAACGGCTCTTGCCTGAGTTCTAACTTATTTTTCCCGTATTGATCCAACGGCAATTGCAGCAACTGTTTGGCTCCGGCTTGCGCCGTTGCGGCCAGTTGCTCAGATTCGACTAATGCATCTAAAAAGCCTGCGTTAATCGCGCTTTCAGGCGTGCACATTTGTGATTGCAACGCCGTTGAATTAATAAACTGTCGGTTTAGAGTGTCACGCACAATGGCCACTAAGAACGGCGTAAACGGTATGCCTACTGCCGTTTCAGGTAAACCAACTTTATAGTCATTTTTCACACCAATGCGGCTGTCTGAGCACATCAAGATAAACGCCCCCAAGCCAATAGCGTGACCATTGCAGGCCGATATCACCGGTTGAGGGTGCGCAAACAAGCGATATAGAAAATGAAAGCCAGCCGTGATCATCTGCATTTGAGCCTCACCACCAAGCTTAATTACAGATAGATCAAAGCCAGCACAAAACTTATCACCACCGCCTTGAATTACCGTAGCTTTAGCCTCACGCTCTGCTTGATCTAACAAGCTAATGAAGTCATTCGCGGTTTGCTGAGAAATAACATTGGCTTTGCCATCGTTCATTTCGATATAAGCAATGTCGTCTTTGATATTAAGTGAAACCATCTTGCCTCCTAAGGCTTGAACCCCGTTGTGAATATCACTGAGGTTGTTAAGCTTTCAATATAATTGTTTTATAACATAACAGCGTTACTCTTTATTACCATAAAAAAACCAGTGATACACACTGGCTTTCTGCACGTTAAATCATAGGTAATGACGTAAAAGTGATACTTAAGCCCTAAGCTTGTCATATCAATGATGTCAATATCATCATAACGAACTTACGATCTCACATTAACATCAACAACGCATTCAAGGCTCTCGAACCAGCTATTGATATTAACGCCACACTCACCCAATTCAATATGGCGAAATTCGAATCCCCGATATTGATTTGGCTTATAAACCACCGAAAGCCAGTATTTAACTATTAACAAAGACCGTTTGAGCACAAAAAAGCCAGCGACTTGCGCTGGCTTTAATTGTTCTAAATTTGTGATCAGACTAAAAGTGATATCGAATGCCTGCACTGGTAATATCAACAAGATCTAAATCATCATAACGAAGCTGTACGCTAATATTTTCAGTCACACGAAAATCAGCCGACACACCAGCAAACGCACCCGTTTCATCTTCAAACTCAGCACTCAACGATGTGGTAGAAGCTTCGGCATTACCATTAACCGCACCCAAACGAGCCGAAATTGAAAAGCTCTTAGTAAACGGTGCGCTTAATACCAAACCCGCATACGTCAAATCAGCGTCTGCCGTGATTGGAAAATTAATACGGCCAAGGCTCACGTTGCCCTCATACTCACCCAAGTCAATGTAACCAATTTCAGCGCCAAAAAAACGGTTGAAGTTATAACCCGCATTAATGCTTAACGTGGTGTCAGAGTCTTCTGTGATGGTACAAGCAACCGGAAAACCAGAGACATTGCGGTTGTCATCCACCAGATCATCGCAAGCTTCAACCAGGCCTGAAAAATTAGACTGCCCAGCATTTAAGCCAATAAAAAATTCCCCAGCCGTGCTCGAGTGACTGATCATGAGCCCTGCGGCAACCAGTGCCGATGCCTTTATTATTTTCATATTCTCTTTCTCTTTATTGATATTAAATGTGCGGGTATAGAATAAACCATGTTCGCAGCAATGATCATTACAAGCCTGACATACGCCCATAACGTGTGCACGTTTATACCTCTTTTATCAAAAGTTATGAATAGTTATGAAAACTAAACCGGTGTTTTTCGCATGATAGACTGAGTTTGAGCTTACGTTAGCATCAGCCGGAAACCAAGAAATGAACTCAAAAAATCGACATCACCCCACTCTGGACTCCTTTAATGGCGAACAAAGTAAAACCGACGCGATACCCCAACCCCAACCCCAACCTCAACCTCAACCTCAACATGAGTCAGACTTAATTTTTGATGCCCCCACGTACAACCGCAACAAACATCATTCAGACCGTGCTCCGTGGACTTTATGGCTGTTTGGCTTAGCCGTTGCAG
>CALINO010000073.1 GCA_938045295.1 uncultured Arenicella sp. | reverse complement strand
TGTTGGTGCTGCCACTGATTGATGCGGTTGCGGTATTGATCGTGCGCCCATTGAACGGCCGTTCACCGTTCTCAGCCGACCGCATTCATTATCATCATCAGTTAGTTGATAGAGGCTTCAGTGTTAATAATACGGTGATTGTGGCCGCGATGTTGCAAGCCGGCTTTGCCTTATTCGGTTTTTGGGCATGGCAGCAAGGCATTGCTGAGCACTTACAATTCAACGTATTTCTAACGTTGTTTGGTTTGTATGTGCTTAACCTGTTTTGGTTCGCCCGAACTTCGACTTAAATCTTGTCTTGTCTGTAGGTTTATTTCTGAATTTAGATTTCTAGATCAGCCTAGGCTTTGTCTAATTGTGATATTTCAAACGTCGTGGTGCGAGACTTTCTCGACTCTTCGATGCGCACGGGCAAATACTGATCCTCTATAGACAACCAAAAGGTTAAGGTTCGATTGGGTCTGAGTTCGCGTTCAAGCACCATTTTGATGGTTTTTTTATCGCCCAAGTTGGTGTTAATGATTTCTTCTTCGCTGGAGCGCAATTTGTAACCACGTATGCGTTTCGATCGCCCATCGACAACGTAGATACCTTCGTCTTTTGAAATGTCACCTTTTAGTAAAGCGGTGGCAAACCACATAATGCAGTTGTCGACCACATAGCCTTGAGGCATGTCTAAAGACTCTTGCGCGCCTTTGTTCTCGTTTAAATTTACCTTGCGGTTGCCCCAGTCATAATCAACCGAATACTCGGTTTCTTTAATGGTGCCGCCGTTATAGCTTCGCGCGACAGCACGGCCATTTACGATTTCAAACTCGCACGACTCTTGGCGGTTGCTTTGCATTAACAGCAGCGCCATACCTTGAGCTTGAGTCACTGACTTGATGGAGTAGCCCGTGTCGGTGGTGCTCAGTACGCTTTTTACTTTTCCTAACGTGGCATTGCCAAATTTGCTGATGCGAATTTTGTATTCGATTGAAACCGGCTTAAGGGGCGAGAGTAATTCAGAGTCGTTATTTGCAGACACCGTAGAGTTCATCATAGTGAGCGCTAAAAAGGTAAGCGCTGTGAAAAGACGTGTTCGACATAGCGTAAACACAGCCGCGCAGGCCGCTATATTCCCAATAACAGAATTGCAATCCAATGTTTGTTGGCAGCGCTTGCTGCTGTCAACAGTTGGCCATTTAGTAAACAAGAGCAGTACCCACCCGAAAAGTTGAAACCGCTAATACGCTAGCTCAGAGGTCAAAAGTTTGCAACTGTTGTGCAGAAGTTTCACCATCTAGTAATACTTGGTCGTTTTCAATGCTTAAGCGGTTTTGCGCAAACCACTGTATGGCAAGTGGGTAGAGTTGATGCTCAATTTTGTGAATGCGTTGCTGTAATGATTCAGCGTCATCTTTGGGTGTAATGGGCAAGCGCCCCTGCAAAATGACCGGCCCAGCATCCAACTCAGGGATGACAAAGTGAATGCTTGCCCCGTGCCATTGCTCGCCGGCGTCAATGGCGCGCTGGTGGGTGTTCACCCCAGTGAATTTAGGCAGCAAAGAAGGGTGAATATTAACAAGGCGGTTTGCATAATGATTAACAAACTCGGCGGTTAAAATGCGCATAAAGCCAGCCAAGATAACAATATCCGGCTGCACTTGATCAATGCGTGCCATCAGCGCTTGGTCAAAAGCCTCGCGACTGGAATAGGCCTTATGATCAATGCAGTCATGCTCAATGTTGGCGTTGCGCGCACGCTCTAAGCCGTAGGCGTCGGCCACATTGCTGACCACCAAGCTTATTTCTATATTCAGTGTGCCTTGCGCAACTTGGTCAATGAACGCCTGTAAATTACTGCCGCCGCCGGAAATTAATACGGCGGCCTTAATGGTCTGTTTCATTCGACTAGACTAAACAATGTGTACTTGTTGCTCAGACGCTCCGTCTTTGATTTCGCCCACAATAAATGCGGTTTCACCGGCCGCATTTAAATGCGCAATGGCCGCATCGGCTTTGTCGGAATCCACCGCCAAAATCATGCCAACACCGCAGTTGAAGGTGCGGTACATTTCTTGCTTTTCAATATTGGCGGTGTTCATTAGCCAAGTGAAAAGCTCAGGCCATTGCCAAGCAGACTCTTGCACCACCGCATGGCAGTTTTCCGGTAAAACACGATTTAAGTTACCGGGAATGCCGCCGCCAGTAATGTGAGCCAATGCATTAACGTCCATTTCTTTCATTAGCGAAAGGATTGAACGTACGTAAATTTTAGTCGGTGCCAACACGGCTTCAGCCAACGGCTTACCGCCAATTTCAGTGCTTAATGGCACTTGGTAAGTGTCGATGACTTTGCGTATCAATGAGTAACCGTTTGAATGAGCCCCAGTTGATGCTAAGCCAATCAGAGTATCGCCAGCTTTTACTTTAGTGCCGTCAATGATTTCTGCTTTTTCTACGGCACCGACACAAAAACCAGCCAAGTCGTATTCGCCATCCGAGTACATGCCCGGCATTTCTGCGGTTTCACCGCCAATCAGTGCCGCATTGGCTTGAACGCAACCTTCGCCAATGCCTTCAACAACTTGAGCGGCAACGTCGGGAGTTAATTTTCCGGTAGCAAAGTAATCTAAAAAGAAAAGAGGCTCGGCACCTTGCACGATGACATCATTCACGCACATCGCCACTAAGTCGATGCCGATGGTGTCGTGCTTGTTTAAATCGAACGCCAATTTTAATTTGGTGCCAACTCCGTCAGTGCCTGACACTAATATGGGTTCTTTGTAGTTTTGCGGCACTTGAAAAAGTGCACCAAAACCACCGAGCCCGCTTAAGCAGCCTTCACGTTGGGTGCGTTTTGCAACCGGTTTGATAACATCAATAAACGCATCGCCGGCATCAATATCAACGCCAGCATCGCGGTAAGAAAGAGACTGTGGTTTATTCGAATCAGACACGTCAAGCTCCAAAATGAGCCGATTGAGCATTAGGCTCAGCCGGCGGGGAAATTTTGCGCGTATTGTAGCGCTTTAAAAGGCTATTGTGTATCGAATAAAAGCCAGTGATAATCCGTTCTCAGCAGAAAAAGCGCAATTTATGATTTATATTCCGAATTTACTCACATTGGCTCGCATTGGCTTAGTGCCATGGCTGGTGGTTTTATTGCAAAACCAACAGTATGGCTGGTCTTTATGTGTGTTTGTTGTGGCTGGAATAACCGACGGCTTGGACGGTTACATTGCCAAACGTTATAACGCGCAAACCTATTTAGGTTCGATTCTCGACCCTCTTGCCGATAAAGTGCTATTGGTGACCAGTTACGTTATGTTATCGGTGCTTGAAGTGGTGCCGTTTTGGTTGATGGTGGTGGTGGTTTTTCGTGACATTGTGATTGTCGGTGGTAACTTGCTGTTAATTTTGTTTTTCTCATCGATGAAAATGCGTCCATTGGCCATTTCAAAGCTTAATACGTGTTTGCAAATTTTCTATATCGTGATGGTTTTAGCCACACTGAGTTGGCAAGTGGAATACGACAGCCTGATACATTTATTAGGGCTTTGCGTGGCTCTCACCAGTGTTTTAAGCGGTTTGGCTTATGTGTATATCGGCTCGAAAGAAGCCACCAATATGTCTGAACAAGAGAATATGAAATGAGCCAAAACTTAGTGGGTGGGCAGCTCGCGTTTGCGTTAGCGGGTGATGATAAGCCTAGTTTTGAAAATTTTTGGGTTGGTGACAACTCGGAACTGGTCGCCGCCCTTAAATCAGCGGTCTCGCACAGTGACGGCAAGGTCATCTATTACTATGGCCCCGAAGGGTGTGGCAAAAGCCATTTACTTTATGCCGTGACGCGTATGGCCAGCCACGCAGAGAAAACCACCAGTTATTTATCGTTGCTTGACGCTTACGTTACCCCAGACGTATTAGAAGTGGTTAACGTAAATGGCATTGTCTGCATTGACAACATTCAAGCGTGGGCGGGGGATAACGCCAAAGAAAGGCAGCTGTTCACCTTGTTTGAGCAGATTAAACACGCCGGTGGTCAGTTAATTGTCAGTGCTAAGCAAGCGCCCGAAGTCAGTGAGTTTTGCATCACCGATTTGGTGAGCCGTTTATCCAGTGGTTTAATTTATTCAATGCAAGAGATGGATGATCAACAACGCTTTCATGCCTTGCAAATGCGAGCCGATCATCGAGGCTTAACGGTCAGTAATGAGGTTCTCAAGTATTTGGTCACTCGTGCCACACGAGACACGAGTGAACTGTTTGCGCTGCTGGAAAAAATTGATAAGGCTTCGTTGGCTGAAAAACGAAAAGTGACGATTCCATTTTTACAAGGGCTGCTTAGCAGCCGCTAGTATCTCCAGCGCCTCTTTCTAGCTTCGATATTTTTGTTGCCAGCCATTAAGGCAAAATAGACAGCACGTTCTCGGGCGGGCGGCCAATGGCAATCTCATCGCCGACGATTAAAATCGGGCGCTCTATTAATTTGGGCGTGCTGATCATAGCGTCAATCAGTTGGTCGCGACTTAAATCGGGGTTGTCTAAGCCAAGCTCGCTGTATTCCGCCTCTTTAGTGCGCATCAGATCGCGCGGCTCCATCGACAGGCCACGCAATAGGCTATCCAATTGTTGGTGAGAGGGTGGTTTTTTTAAGTACTCAACCACCGTAGGGTTTACCCCATGTTCTTGAATTAGTTGAAGTGTTTGGCGCGACTTCGAGCACCTTGGGTTATGATAGAGAATGATATCCATGACTTTTGTGTTTCAATTACCTTATGGCTGATTATTCGATAAAGACCGTATTAATACAAACGTTTGAAGTGCCAATTTCGGTGATCAAGCGTTTTAATTCAGATCGCTTGCCACGGCATGCGGCCGCATTGGCGTTCAGTTCCTTGTTGGCGTTAGCGCCAATGATGGCCATTGCGTTGTCGGTGTTTTCATTGTTTGCAGGCACAGAGCAATTAGGCAGTTCATTAGAAAATTTCATTTATAAATTTTTGGTGCCCACGGCTGGCGATGACGTCAGATCCTATCTGGAGCAATTTTCGGGGCAAGTGGGGCGTTTAACCGCCTTAGGTTTGTTTTCCTTTTTTCTAACCGCCTTATTGCTGTTGTCAAATATTGAATCCTCATTCAATGACGTATGGCGCGTTAAAAAAGGCCGTAACATGACGTCACGGTTAACGGTTTATTGGGCGTTGGTTTCTTTAGGCCCAATTATGATGGGCGCCAGTTTAACGATTTCTGGTTATTTATTGGCATTAGCGGCTGGGGCGGTAGACGGCTATGCGCAGCAAGTGAATTCGGCCGGCGTTGTAATGCTGCCATTTTTATTGGAAATGTTGGCGTTTATGTTGCTCTACTTAATCATGCCTAACGTAAGAGTCAGCCTTGTGCATGCTTTAGTGGGGGCGTTAGTTGCTGTGTGCTTGTTTGAGCTGACCAAGGCGGGCTTTCGTTATTACATTGGTAATTTGGCTAATTACGAGGTGGTCTATGGCGCCTTATCCACATTGCCCGTATTTTTGATCTGGGTGTACTTGTCTTGGGTAGTGGCTTTGTTTGGCGCTGAGGTGGTGGCCGTTTTGCAACAGAAAAAACTGCTTGAAAATACCCTGTTAGATAAAATTGGCGGCGCTTCAAAACAAGAAAAAGATCAACTGTCTAAGCAGTTGTCTGAACAGTTAGAACGTTAACGTAAACGCTTTAATCGTATGCCCAGCTTGTAAGCCCTAGGGTATGGCTCCCACGCTCTTATCGTTATCTTGCAGGTCGTTGTTGGCCCACTTTAGCTCGCGACTGTTGAGGCTGTCGTCGCTATATTGCCAGCTTCGTTTTAAGCGCTTCATTACCTTGTTGGGGTAAGTGTCGCGCCCGCGAGAGCCGTTGTAGGCGGCTAAGGCTTCGTTTGCGTCTGGGTATCGGTCAAAGTAGTGGCGTAATATTTGGCAGCCATATTTGATGCTGGTTAGTGGGTTGAATAAGTCATCGCTGGTCTGGCCAATTTCCTTTTTCCAAAACGGCATGACTTGCATCAAGCCCTGCGCGCCCGCGTGCGATAAGGCATTGCGATTAAAATTACTTTCCACTTCTATTAATGCCAGCACTAACTGAGGGTCTAGGCCTTGCGCCTTAGACTCTTGATAAATCGAACTTAATAAGCGAATTCGATAAAAATGGTTTGGAATGCGTTTTTCTAGGTTGGCTGACATGCTCGACAACCAAACCAGTGCCGCCAGATCGGTGGTGTTGGTGTGGCGGTCGTGGGTTTCTTGCTGTAATGCTTGAATTAATTCAGGGTTGGGCGCAGCGCTAATGTGTTGAGTGGCTACACTGGCGAATAGACAGGCGATAGCGAGCATTCGCTTGCTGTTCAAGCGAATGCTCTTGCTGAATGCTGTGTTTGTACCTACCCAATGCACAATATTACCCTCTAATTTCTGTATCCAGCCAAGCCGTGATGTTTTCGATTGGCAAGTCTTGCGCCGACTCTGCGCCTCGTTTTTTATATTCCACTTGCTGGTTTTGTAAGCTTTTAGCGCCAATGACCACTCGGTGTGGAATGCCCATCAAATCTGCGTCGGCAAACATAATGCCTGGGCGTTCATTGCGATCGTCGAGCAATACGTCAATGCCTAAGTCTTTAAGTTCGGCATACAGTCGGTCGCAAGCCTGTTTGACTTCATCAGACTTGTTGTAGCCAATGGGGGTGATGACCAATTGAAATGGCGCCATTGCTGTTGGCCAAATGATGCCACGCTCATCGTGGTTTTGCTCGATTGCGGCCGCCACAATGCGAGACACACCAATACCGTAACAGCCCATTGGCATGACCGCGGCTTTTCCGTTTTGGTCAAGGCAAGTGGCGTTCATGGCTTCGCTGTATTTGGTGCCTAGTTGGAAAATATGGCCCACTTCAATGCCGCGTGTGATGGACAATACGTCGTCGTCATTGGCTGCGCTTGTGGCATCTGCGCGTGCGCACAGATCACCGGCTTGAACTTTGCGCAGGTCAAACACCTCAGGCTCTGCGCAGTCGCGCGCCCAATTAACGCCCGTATAATGAAAGCCATCTTCATTGGCACCACACACAAAGTCAGCCAAGTTAGCCGCTGAGCGGTCAGCGATCACCGGCACCGATAATTCCACCGTACCAATGGAGCCCGCAGAGCAACCTGCAACGGCGTTTATTTGTTCGTCGCTGGCCCATGTGAGTGGGGCTTTCACCAGAGGGTGCTTTTCTGCTTTGAGTTCATTAAGTTCATGGTCGCCACGTAAAACCAGCGCAACCACCTCATGTTCTTCGCCAACAACCAATAACGTTTTAACGGTGTCTGTGCTGGCAACATTAAGAAACTCAGCCACTTCGTCAATGCTGTGTTTGTCTGGGGTTTCAACTTTACTCAGGTCAGCGTTAGCCGTAGGCCGTTCGCCGCGAATGGCCAATGCTTCGGCCAGCTCTACGTTGGCGGCGTATTGGTGCTTGTCACACACCGCGATTGCGTCTTCGCCAGAGTCGGCCAGAACATGAAATTCATGCGATGCATTACCGCCAATGCTGCCTGTGTCGGCTTCAACCGCGCGAAAGCCTAAGCCTAAACGGCTAAAAATATTACTGTAAGCGGTGTGCATAACCTCGTAGGTTTCTTGCAAGCTGTCTTGAGTTAGGTGAAATGAATAAGCGTCTTTCATGACAAATTCACGCGCGCGCATAACCCCAAATCTTGGTCGGCGCTCGTCACGAAACTTGGTTTGAATTTGGTAGAAGTTGGCAGGCAATTGCTTGTAGCTGCGAATTTCATTGCTCATTAATGAGGTAATGACTTCTTCGTGTGTTGGGCCGTAGCAAAAATCGCGTTGATGGCGGTCATTCATGCGCAATAGCTCACCACCGTACATTTCCCAGCGGCCAGACTGTTGCCATAACTCAGCCGGTTGCACCGCTGGCATCAATAATTCTTGCGCGCCAGCGTCGTTCATTTCGTCGCGCACCACGTTTTCAACTTTGCGCAATACGCGCAGCCCCAATGGTAACCAGTTATAAATACCGGCGGCTACTTTACGAATCATGCCGGCACGCAGCATCAACTGATGGCTGATGATTTCAGCATCGGCAGGGGTTTCTTTTAAGGTCGACAATAAAAAACGGCTAGTACGCATCGATGTAAGTAGTGAGTCAGTGGGTTATGGCTGCGAGTGAGTTGCTTACGCATTTGCCAGAGTAAAAACGAACCGTCGATTCTATCTTAAAAGCCGCCAAAATTAGAGCCGTGGGTGCTAAATATCGGCAGAAATGCGTTTATTCTTATTATTGGCGAGTTCAATTCAGTGGTTGGCGCCGAAGTTTGGTAGAATTGCGGCCAGTTTTGTCTACTCCCGCATGATTATGAGCACAATTAAACAAGATGATGTTATTGCCAGTGTTGCCGATGCACTGCAGTTTATTTCCTACTACCACCCTAAAGATTTCGTTGACGCGATGCACGAAGCGTATCAGCGAGAAGAGTCGCAGGCGTCGAAAGATGCGATGGCGCAAATTTTGATTAACTCACGTATGTGTGCCGAAGGCCGCAGGCCTATTTGTCAGGATACTGGCATTGTGACCGTGTTTGCAAAAGTGGGCATGGAGGTTTCTTGGGATGCTGAAATCTCATTAACGCAAATGATTAACGAAGGTGTACGCCGTGCGTATTTACACCCTGATAACGTACTGCGTGCCTCTATTTTAGATGACCCCTTAGGCGCACGTAAAAACACCAAAGACAACACCCCCGCAGTGATTCATTATGAAATCGTTGAGGGTGACAAAGTTGAAATTGACGTCGCAGCCAAAGGTGGCGGCTCTGAGAACAAATCAAAAATGGTAATGCTAAACCCAAGCGACTCGTTGGTCGACTGGGTGTTAAAGACCGTACCAACCATGGGCGCGGGTTGGTGCCCTCCGGGTATGTTGGGTATCGGGGTTGGCGGTACGGCTGAAAAGTCAGCCGTACTGGCGAAAGAAGTGTTGATGGAGCCGATTGATATTCACGAATTGATTAAGCGAGGCCCCAACAGTCGATTAGAAGAATTGCGCCTTGAATTGTTTGAAAAAGTGAATCAGTTGGGTATTGGTGCGCAAGGTTTGGGCGGTTTAACCACGGTATTGGATGTGAAAATTAAAGATTATCCAACGCACGCCGCTTCTAAGCCCGTTACCATGATTCCCAACTGTGCCGCTACGCGCCATGCGCATTTTGTGTTAGACGGCAGTGGCCCAGCGCTACAAACTCCGCCTAAGTTAAGTGATTGGCCGGAAATTACTTGGGATGTTGGCCCCAGTACGCGCAAAGTTAACTTAGATACGGTGACCAAAGAAGACATGTTGCAGTGGCAACCCGGTGAAACGCTATTATTATCGGGTAAGTTATTAACCGGTCGTGATGCCGCGCATAAAAAGATTCAAACCTTATTGGAAAGCGGTGAAGGCTTACCCGAAGGCGTTGACTTTAACGGTCGTTTTATTTACTACGTTGGCCCCGTGGATGCAGTGCGTGACGAAGCCGTGGGCCCGGCCGGCCCAACAACCGCAACACGTATGGATAAGTTTACCGACATGATGCTTGAGCAAACTGGCCTGATCGGCATGGTGGGCAAAGCTGAGCGTGGTCCAGCCACGGTGGAGTCAATTGCTAAGCACAAATCGGCCTATTTAATGGCGGTTGGTGGTGCGGCGTATTTGGTTTCTAAGGCGATTACGGCATCTAAAGTGGTGGCGTTTCCTGAACTTGGTATGGAAGCCATACATGAATTTGAAGTGCAAGACATGCCGGTGACCGTTGCAGTAGACACTCAAGGCGAAGCGGTTCACACCACAGGGCCGGCGAAGTGGAAAAGCAAAATTGCTGAGGCTATTGAAATACAAGTAATTTAATAGGTGCGCACTCTTAACTAGCATGTAAATGTTAGAGTGAAAACCGGTATAAAAAAGGGCTGTTAATTCAGCCCTTTTTTGTGCATTTTTTTAATTTTATGATTTAAGTGCTGTCTTTTAAGTGTCTCGATGTCATTTTAAAGAACATCCAGCCCCCCAGTGCGCCAGCCGCTAGTTGACCGTAAAAGCCCCAGCCTCTGGCGCCAGCAATCGCGACAACATTAAATAAATACTCCATGCTGAGTAAAATAGTGGCCAATGCGCATGCGCCAGCAAGCGGGTATAAAATGCGTTCAGGATTGGTGAATTTTTTGCGTGCGAAATAGATTAAAATAGCCGCAACCACAAATGCAATTAGCAGCCCTATGGCAATGAACAGGCCGTAACCTTTGTATAAGCCTAGCCAGTCATGTGATGTCATACTGAGGCGCTGAGCAAAAGAAATATCGGCGTGTACCGAAGTCAAACCGTTGACAATAAATTGAGTATGGGACACGCTAGCTATACTGAATGCAACTAACCAAGCAAGTAAAAATGATGGAATGTAACGTATTAAAAAATCAACTATTCGCTGGATCATGGGTTGGCAGGTTTAAATTTTCCTTTGACCATTACACTACCAAAGTGAAGGTTGCGTGGCAATCCGTTTCTAATTTGGGCATCGCGCCGGTGCTTATCCTTCGTACTTTATTGTGCCTCAGTGTGTTACTGAGCGTAAACACCGCGCTGCAGGCAAAAGAGTATGACAAACTGGATTTGGACTATCAGCTTGAGACGATTGGTACTGGCCTTAATTCGCCCTGGAGTATGGTCGAAATATCCGAAGGTGAATGGTTGGTTACTGAAAGAGATGGTCACATAGTGCACATCAGTGAGCAGGGGCAAACTCGTCATGATATTGGCCTTAAACCGCTGTATGTGAAATCCCAAGGTGGGTTGCTCGACATTATCAAAGGTAGTGATTTCGCTGAAAACGGAACTCTGTATCTGTCATACGCCAAAGGTGATGAAGACGAAAACCGCATTGCCGTTGCTTCTGCTCAATTTCAAGATGGCAAATTTTCTAATGTTAAGTCAATTTTTGAAATAAACGACGTGAAAAACACTGCGGTGCATTACGCCGGCCGGCTGTTGCTATTGCCTGATAATACCTTAATGCTCACCAGTGGTGATGGCTATGATTTTCGCGAAGAAGCGCAAAAAATGTCCAGCCAGATTGGAAAAATACTGCGCATCAACACCGATGGCAGCATCCCGAGTGATAACCCTTTTGTAGCCGAAGAGGATGCAAACACGCATGCCATCTATTCATTGGGGCACCGTAATCCACAAGGGTTGGTGTACGACACGGTAGAACAGCGTATTTTCAGTCACGAACACGGGCCTGCTGGTGGCGATGAACTGAATATTATTAAGCCTAAACTTAACTATGGTTGGCCGATAATCACTTACGGTAAAGATTATTCAGGAGCCATGATTACGCCGTTCACCGAATATGAAGGCATGCAGCAGCCCATTATTAATTGGACGCCATCACTAGCGCCATCTGGAATGGCGTTTTACTACTCAGAGCAAGAGGCCGCATTCCCTCAATTGCAACAACATTTGTTAGTGACAACCTTGGTGGATCGACAATTATATGCGGTTGATACTCGCAGCGATGCTTTTACCCAATATGCGTTGTTTGACGAGGTGACAGGCCGCTTGCGCGATGTTGTTATGGCCGCCTCTGGTAATGTGGCCATATTAACTGATGGCGATGGTGCTTCGTTGTTGCTTGTTTCTCCGAAATAAGCAGCTCGATGAAAGTCCTTTTTAGTTCAATTGTGCCTAGTTAAAGCACGAGGCAAGGTAAATGCAAACCTATATTATTTTGCTTAGAGCGGTGAATGTGGGTGGTAACAACCTATTGCCAATGAAAGAACTGAAAAGCGCACTGCAAACCGCCGGTTTTGGGGGCGTAAAAACCTACATTCAAAGCGGCAATATCTTACTTCAAAGTAAGCAAAACCCAGAGCAAGAAGTGCGTGATCTTATTCTTCGCAAATTTGGCTTCAGCCCTCAAGTGTGGGTGTTTAGCCAGCCTGAATTTGAACTTGCCATCAGCAATAATCCTTACTCTGAGTTTGAAGGTAAGCAAGTGCATTTTTATTTTTGTAAAAGTCAGCCAGCCCTTGATACTGAGAAGCTAGAGAGTTTAGTCGCAGGCGGCGAGCGCTATCAATTAGTTGATAATGTGTTTTACCTGCATGCTCAAAACGGAATTGGCCGCTCTAAATTGGTGGCCAATATTGACGCCTGCCTTGGTGTTACTAGTACCGGGCGTAATTTAAATACCATTCATAAACTGGCGGCCATGCTGGCTTCTTAGGTCGTTAATGCGTGGTTGCAGGGCGCGTTGAATGTGCATTTCGGTAAAAGTCACAAAGCTTATTATCAAGACCAATAATGAAAAAATTTAAACACATACATCAAGCGGCTATTAAGCGAAAGGGCGGCGAGAAAGCATTGGCTCGTTTGCTAACCAAGCCAAGCACAGAAAAACAGCTCAAGGCCGTTGCTGATGAACGTTACTTAGCTCAAATAACACGCTGCGTATTTAATGCAGGTTTTCATTGGCGAGTTATCACCGCTAAATGGTCTGGTTTTGAAGAGGCTTTTCACGGTTTTGATTTAGGTCAGCTATTGACCAAGTCGCCCGAAGAGTGGGAAGCCTACGCGGAAGACACACGCATTATTCGTAACTGGCAAAAAATCGAAACCGTGTTTCATAATGCCGCGATGATTGATGAAGTGGCGGCTGAGCATGGCAGCTTCGGTGCATTTTTTGCGCAATGGCCAGTCACAGACCAAGTGGGGCTAATGAAATTTTTGCATAAAAACGGCGCGCGTTTGGGTGGCAAAACAGCCCAGTGGTTTTTACGTTTTACAGGCAAAGATAGCTTTATTTTAACTGGTGATGTGATTGCAGCTTTAATTGCCAGTGGTGTTGAAACTAATGACAAAGCCACCAGCCAGCGCGATTTAAAAAATATTCAGAACGCCTTCAACCATTGGCAGCAAGAAACCGGCATGCCAATTACTCACCTGAGTAAAATTCTCAGTTACTCGGTGGGTGATAATGTGCCAGTGGGTGTATTAGAGGGTTATCAAAGCTCACAGACCGTCACCTAATTGGTTGTACTTAAAAACTAACAAGGAGAGTGATATTTAAGTATGAGTGGGCTTTAAACTATGCCGTTTTACTAAGACGGTTTTGTGACTCGGTGTGCAGTGCGTGTTGCACAATTTTCCATATTTTTCGGTTAAACCCCATGCCTAAGTGCGCGGCGTTTACTTCAATATTGGTAACGTTAGGGCTGATGGTGTCGATGGCAGATTCTCCAGACACGATGCCATCTGAGTTGCTGTAAATGGCGGTGATGGGCTGCTGGATTGGAATTTTGTTTCTCTTTCTCACCGATTCTTCGATCCAATCTAAGTCAAAGTTTTTCTTTTTAAAATAATCGGCGGCACGGCTGTATTTGGGGCCACCCACAACGGGTGCGCCAAAGGTGATAACTTGCGTCACCTCTTGAGGTAACTCGCGGGCGCATTCGCGCGCAATATAGCCGCCTAAGCTCCAACCAATAATTACTACCGGTGACTCAAGTTCGGCACTGCGCTGTGTAACTCGCTCAATGGCTTGCTCGCATAAAGCTGCAACGCCACCTTCGCCTTTATACGTTTCAGGCGTGTAATCTTGTGGGTACTCTATGTCCCAGATCGGAGATAGGTCTTCGAGTGTGTGCTTTATATTCAAGCCCGCTAAATTTTTTCCTAAGCCCCAGCCTTCGGTGACGTAGCCTAAATTATTGAGGTAGCGTTCTAAGCCTTTCAAATAACCTTCGCCCGAACCAAAGCCCGGAAACATAATAATAGGCAGTGCGCCGTCACTGCGGTTAGGTGACAGCTTGCTGCTCAATAATGAAAAAGGCACCGAGAGCAAGTCTAAAACCGCTCGGGCTTCTAAAAGCAATGACAATTTTGACGGCGGTTTCAGGCCACTGTTGGCTTGCGGATCGTTGATGTTCATAGTTTGGTGTCATTGCTGGTGTGTTAATGATAAAGGCAGTCTAACTATAAACAATGCAGATGAATGTTTAGCGAGGGGCAGATACAGTAACGACCCCTTGGTAGGAGCCGTTACTAATGTGCCAGTTGTGGTGATCTGTTTTGTTAGACAGGCTTTACCACAAACAGTAAGTCGCCTGAGTTAACCTGCGCACCGTTGGTTTGGTTAACGCGCACCACTTCGTAGTTGTTGTCGGCGGTGAAAATCTCACCGGAGCCGGGCACTGAAGACAATGAAATGTGTGTAAAGAGCTTCATTGCTTCTACCTGGCACAACGTCTGGCTTAGATTGACGGTGTCGCCCACTTGTACAAACTCTGGGTCGTTAGGCGTGGGTGTTGAGTAGTAAATACCGGTCATCGGAGAAATGACTTTGATTTCGTCGGTACCTGCAATTTTCAGGCTTTCTAAATCACTGTCGGCTTTGTCCACGCCGGTATAAGCCATTTCTTCAACCACTTGGTCTTTATCTAAGGTGTCTAAAAAGGCCGGTAAGTAGCCAGTATCGTAGTCGCCTTTGATAAAGGTGGTGTCATTAAGTATGCGCTTTAACAGTGACATGTTAGTGCACACGCCTTTAATGACGGTGTTGTCTAAGGCTTCAATCAACTTCTTGATGGCGTCTTTACGATTTTTACCGTGCACCACTAACTGCGCAATCATGCTGTCGTAGAACGGAGAAATGGTTTTGCCTTCAGACACAGAGGCAATGACTTCAATGTGGTCGCCTTCAGGGAATTTGCATTCCGTTACCAAGCCCGGTGTGGGCAGGAAGTCAATCGTGCCCTCGGAGTCTAAGCGAGCTTTTTCCGCGGTAATGCGAGCCTCAATTGAAAAGCCGTTGCTGCCAGCTTTGATGTCAGCAATAGAACCGCCTTCGGCAATTTCGTACTGTTTGCCCACAATATTGACGCCAGACGTCCACTCAGTTACAGGGTGTTCTACCTGTAAACGCGTGTTCATTTCCATAAAGTAAATGGCGTCTGATTTAAGATCGTAGATAAACTCAACCGTGCCGGCACCAAAGTAATCAACCGCGTTGGCTAAATCTTCAGCGCATTGGTAGGCTTGCTTTTCTAAATTTTTAGGCAGCATGGTTGAGCCGGACTCTTCCAGTACCTTTTGATTATTACGTTGTACTGTGCAATCACGCAGCCCCAACACTTTCGTGTTGCCGTGGCGGTCACGTAAAATTTGCACTTCAATGTGGCGCATTGACTCAACAAATTTTTCTAAGTAAAGATCGCCGTTGCCAAATGCGCTGCGTGCTTCACTGTATACGTTGTTGAACGCATCTTTAATTTCAGAAGCGCTGCGCACTACCTTAATGCCTTTACCGCCGCCGCCGTGTACGGCTTTCAGTAATACTGGGTAGCCAATTTCTTCGGCTACTTTGGCGGTGGCTTCAGCGCTGGTTAAAATACCGTGAGAGCCGGGCACCACAGGCACCTTGTTCGCCATGGCCGTGTTAATCGCGTTTGATTTGTTGCCCATGGTGTCCATGCTGCTGGCTTTAGGGCCAACAAAATTTAACCCATTGGCGCGGCATAAGCGGGCAAAGCCTGCGTTTTCAGATAAGAAACCAATACCGGGGTGCAGAGCGGTTGCTCCACGGTTTTTGGCTATGGTGACTACCGACAGGCCATTCAAATAGCTTTCGCCAGGTGTTTGGCCGCCTAAGCAAACCACTTCGTCTTGCTCGGTGAGCATGTCACACGCGACTGAGCCCATGTCTGGGTCAGATTGGACTAATAGCACTTTATGACCTTGTGCTTGTGCAACACGGATCAGTTTCACCGCGGTGCAACCACGGGCGTGAATAAGCACTTTCTCAATATCGCCCATTTGATCAACAGCGCGGTGCACGGTTGGGTTGTGCGCTTTGTCTTCAACGCTGGCAATGCCGGAAATAACTTTGTTAACCACTTCGCCAATGCTTTGATCGGGCAGAGTGATGTTGGCATCCACTTCTTGCAGCTTTTCGTCTAAGCCTTCCGCAAAAGGGTGTTTAACCAAGCCTTGCATGGCGCCAGAGTTATTGGCCAAATAGTTTGAGGTGGTGGCCATCGACGGTAAGAACGACGGCACAACCACTCGGCCAGCGAACGGCATGTCGGTGCCACTAAAGTAGTAAGTATGTACTAATGGGTGGGTTACAAAACTGGCTTGCGAACCACCCGTACAGTCACCAAAACCAAAGATTACAATCGGCAAACCGGTTTCAGCAATAAAATTGGTAATGCGATCATTCACAATGGCCATTGAGAACAATGAACTTGGGCCTTCTTTGGTTTGCATGCCGCCCGATGATACGAAGCATACGATTGGTAACCCTTGCTCGGCACAGTCAATCAGCAAGGCGCACAATTTTTCTGCACCCGCCATGTCAAACGCGCCCGCTTGGAAGGCTACGTTTGAAATTAACGCACCAACTTTGGCGGTTTTGCCTTCTTCATTGAGCTTGATCTCGCCAATGCCGGTTACTACGCCGCATGGGGTTACATCGTTGTTCAGTGCTTTTTCAATAGATTGCCGAAAACCTGGGAATTGTACCGGGTTGGCCGTCATTTTATTGGCGTTAGTTTCACTGAACTCAGTGAACAATGTTTCTTTAAACGCATCAACCGTGGCTAACTTTTGGCGCTTATAAGACGTTAGGACGCGTTGTACTAATAAGTCTTGATACGCAATGTTGAGCTGATTCCAGAAGTCTTTGCGTTTACCAATGCGCCAAGGGTTGATCTGGCCATTGTAGGTTTTACCATTCATCTGCGAATCAATGAAACGCGGTACTAGAGTTTCAAAGAAATAGGTAATAAGTACTAATAACGAATCAGACATGCGTGGAAAGTTGACTCGTTTCCACTCTTCTACGTCAGACAAAAAGTCGCCACGTCGGTCGTATTTAACGAAGTGGTTTAGCCATTTGGCGAATTCAGCTTTAATGTCGCTATCAACCGCTTTGTCGCTCATGGAGCCACTGACACTGTTGGCCACTTTTTCCAAAGAGGTATCTAGAATTCTCTGCAATGTGTCTTGTGACAGAGACTGAAACGCTTGCGATTCTTCGGCAATGTCACCAAAGTTATCTACGATGTTGTTATACAACGCATCGAACACCAAAATGTCGCGAAATTGAGCCTGCATGATTTCTTTCAGGCTTGGTTCGTTCAGTGCGTCTAATAGGGTAATGTCAGATTCAGGCTTATTTAAAAACTCGGGGTTGTTCTCAGTGATAGATTCCAGCTTGCGGTTCATCTCAACGAAGTTAAACGCCGCGTCTGACTTCCAGCGGTTGTACAAATACAAGCACAATTCAAAACAAAAACTTTTTTGTGCGCTTTTGTAATTACTTTGTGGGTCGCCAAGAATTAATGCCGTGATTTTGCTGCGGTCATTATTTAACTCATCTTGTTTTTGTCGTAAGTTGGCCCAGCCTTTGGCTAAATGCTCGTTGTAAACTAACTTCTCTGGGTCAGAAAGCCATTGTTCAAAAGCCACTTTGCGCATTTGCGTGGTTCGTTGCGCCAAGTCGCCTTTAGGAATTTCTTCTTCAGCCAAGCGCCCGTACGTTTCAATGGTTTCTGAATGAATGCGGCAACGCATGGAAAGTGAGCGCAAATACTGCATGGCGTGTGAATACACACTGGGGTATTCAGCCAATTCTCCATAAAGCTCAAAGTTGGCTGCGTGTTGCAGTTCATCAAAGGCTTTTTTATGCAGTTTCTCAGTGCGAACATTGTTAACGTAGTCGGCCGCTACTAACGGGTTTTCAAGCACTTCTCGTTTAGCGTCGGCTTCAATTTCTTGAATGCCAGTGAAGATTGCCGAAACTAGATTATCAACTTCTTCAGAGTCTGCCTCAGGCTTCCAGTCAATTACGCCATCAATCGCGCCACTGCGGTACAGTTCTGACGGCGATACGCCTACGTAGCGTGCGCTTTCTTGCCAAGACAAATTATATTGTCGAGCAATGTTGGCCAAACCTTTGGGTTGAATGGTGTTAAACGCCGCGTCTTTAACCGCCAGCAATACGTTGGTGGCGGCCAAAGGTATGGCACCACCGGAATAGCCTAAACCGTAGATGATGCCCAGCGTTGGAACTTTCACTGCCGCCATAACGGCAATCAGCCGTGAAATGGTGTGCGCTTGGTTTGCCGCATTGGCCTCAGTGCCTGCATCAGCGCCTGGTGTGTCCATAAATGTGACAATGGGCACTGCGCGTGATGAGTACTCCGTAGCAAGGCGACAAGCTTCTAAATGATGTTCCGGGCTCCATACGCCATTAGCCACATGACGGTTCTGCACAATAAAGGCAATGCGTCGTGCTGGTGCTGGTTGCTCTGAGTCTGCGCTGTTGTGCTCTAATGAGATCTCAACGCTGTACAGTGGCCCAAGCTCAAATTCATTGTGAATTTTTCCACGCAGCTTGCTGACGATAGATTTGGCACTTGGCCTAGCGGCTGATTCAGCCCCGTCTAAGACTTTGGCTACGTAGTCATCGACGGCTAACTTCTTCAGTTGGTGGCGAATTCTTTCAACATTTTTCTCTGAAATGAGACCGTCTATATTCTGGTGCCACTTAAAAGGATGTTTAGTGCCATTTAATGAAAGATTCTGTGCGCGACGTTCAATGTCTGAAAACAAGCTTGTTGTCATGCCATCTGGCGCGGTATTTTGGTTTTTAGTGTTCAAGGAAGCTTACCTTTTCTAAAACTAGCCCGAGTATGATCAATGTTTATTGTTAATAGTTCATGACTCAATATCCCGCATCAAGTAAAGAGATTAACGCGGCGTAAAAGTTCGTACCTAAATTGGGTTGCGTAAAAACAAATGCTTTTCATTTTTACGCCACTTATTGATCATTGTGACTAATAAGTCGCAATGTAATAAGAAAAGGTTTTTTACGGAATTGAGTAATAAATTATCTATTTTTATCAATTGCCAAGTATGCCATGAAACTGCCGCAAATTCCGAGTAGTAAATCACCACTTTCTACACCTCGGCCAATAAAATACTGAGCCACTTCAGCGCCAACACATAAAATACAAACTATAATGAATGATGAAGAGCGCCAGCGGCGCAGTATCGGTAACTTGGCGTGGTGTATCAGCAGTGTTAATAATGCGGCGCCAAAAAAGTGCAAGAAAATGTCGGCATTTTGTTCGGCCCAAAGTAGGGCGTCATAACTGATTCCTATCCGGCGTAAAAAACTGTGTGGCACCCAGTGTGCAAAATTATAGCTGGGTTGAATGACCACATAACTTAAGCCGCCTGCCAACAGAATGAGCAAGACTCGATAAAACCATTTCATATCTGCGGTTGATTGATCCATAATTCTCACATGCAAAACTCAAACCCAACTATAACGTGACCAGTGTGCAAATCAAGGCTCGATCTGAGTCAACTCAGCCCTCTTTAAATATACCGGGCGTGAGTCCTGTTTTGGCCTCAGTGCTGGCTTCTCGAGGTATTGTAAATGCGGGTGGCGTTGATTTAAGTCTTAAGCGCTTATTGCCCCCGCAAGGCTTGAGTCATATTGATGATGCCGCCATGCTGCTTTGCGACGCCATCACGGCCGATGCCACGGTGGTGATTGTTGGTGATTTTGATGCCGATGGCGCTACCAGCAGTGCACTAGCCGTTCGTTGCTTGAAGGCGTTTGGTTTGCAAAATGTGAGCTATTTAGTGCCAAATCGTTTCGAATACGGTTACGGGCTAACGCCTGAGATTGTGGGCGTAGCGGCCATGCGCCAGCCAGACGTAATTATCACCGTAGATAATGGCATTAGCAGTGTTGATGGGGTGCACGCGGCTCAAGCTTTAGGCATGTCAGTGTTAATTACCGATCACCATTTACCCGGTGATGAGATTCCCACGGCAGAAGCAATCGTGAACCCTAATTTGCCGGGCGATCGTTTTGCGAGTAAAAACTTGGCCGGAGTTGGAGTGATTTTTTACGTTATGTTGGCGGTCAGGGCTAAACTGCGTGAGATGGGCTGGTTTGCCCAAAATGGTGTGCAAGAACCCAATATGTCGCAATTCTTAGACTTGGTGGCATTGGGTACGGTGGCTGATGTGGTGCCGCTGGATCATAATAACCGCATTTTAGTGCAGCAGGGTATGCAACGTATTCGCCAAGGGCTGGGGTGTGCCGGTATTAATGCTTTGTTGACGGTGGGTAATCGCAACCCCTTAAAACTGGCTTCGTCCGATCTTGGTTTTGCGGCAGGGCCGCGTTTGAATGCAGCCGGTCGTTTGGATGACATGTCGGTTGGCATTGAATGCTTGTTAAGTGATGACCCAGATCAAGCCATGGCGTTAGCGGTGGAGCTTGATAATTTGAACAAAGAGCGAAAGCAAGTCGAGCAGTCGATGCAGCAAGACGCGTTGGCAATTGTGGATGGCCTGTCAGTGGAAAACGACGTTGTGCCTTCTATATATGCATTGCACGATCAGACATGGCACCAAGGTGTGGTGGGTTTGGTGGCTTCGAGAGTAAAAGAGCGCACCAATCGACCCGTCATTGCACTGGCGCCCGGCGACGCTGACAATGAATGGAAAGGTTCGGCACGCAGTGTGGAAGGCATTCACATTCGAGATTTGCTCGCGCGCGTAGACGCATTACACCCTAATTTAATGGGTAAGTTTGGTGGCCACGCAATGGCGGCAGGCTTATCCATTACCAGTGACAACTTACCTAAGTTTATGCAAGCCGTTGCGCAGGTGGCTGATGAGTTCACTAAAGATAAAGATTGGAGCCAAGTCATTTGGACTGACGGCACACTGAATGCCAATGACTTTTCATTACAGCTGGCCGATGAGTTACGCCAATCAACGCCTTGGGGGCAGGGTTTTCCCGAGCCCTTGTTTGATGGCGAATTTGACGTGGTGGAGGCGCGAACTGTGGGCGCCACGCACGCCAAGTTACAGCTGCGGCCAGCAAATGGCAATCAAGTGATTGATGGCATTTGTTTCGGTTATTTAGATCAGCACGACGATTTGCCGTCTGGGCGTATTCGCGCCGCGTATAAGTTGGATATTAATGAATACCGCGGTAACGTTAGCCTGCAATTAATGATTCAACATATTGAATAAATTTTTACAATCACCATGCTATTATTGAATAGTATTACTCGATTTAGTTAATTATGGAGACTTTCAAATGAGTTACTTAGACGCTGCAAGTGGTGCAGTAGTTAGCCACCTTTCGGTTGATCAACGAGCGGGCTTTATTCGCCGTACTTATGCGCACGTGGCCATGGCTGTTGCCGCAACCGCGGCGTTTGTTGCCTTATTGATTGCGGTTGGCGCTGGCCCAGTACTGTTGTCATTTATTGGCGGTGGTATGGTCAACATACTTATTTTTATGGGGTTATTCATTGGTGCCGGCATTCTGGCTGACCGGTGGGCGCGCTCTGAAACATCCACAACCATGCATTACTTTGCTTTGTTTGGTTACGCGTTTGTTGAAGCGGTGGTGGTAACACCAGCCATTTTTATTGCAGCGGCGTATAAGCCTGCTGCCATCTGGGATGCCTTGTTAATCACTTCAGCCATGGTGGCTGGCCTGAGCTGGATTGCCTTTACTACTAAAAAAGATTTCTCATTCATGGGGCCATTTTTAGGCATGGGCATGATCATTGCTTTCGGCGTGATTATTGCGGGTGTGATCTTTGGCTTTAATATTGGCTTGTTTGGTACTGGTGCCATTATTTTGTTGGCAGCGGGTTGTGTTTTGTACAACACATCCAACATTATTCATCACTATAAAGAGCATCAACACGTGGCTGGCGCATTAAGCTTGTTTGCGTCTATTGCCTTGTTGTTCCGTTTTGTGTTGCAGTTTGTTATGTCGTTTGGAGAAGACTAACGTTCTCTCGACCTAGGCGGTCATATTAATGATGTTATTAGCTTCATTAACAGGCTAAGGTCAGCAAAACATTCAATACAAACGAGCGGCTTTTTAGCCGCTCGTTTCATTTTCATACATAAGGAAAAAAATGTGGCTTATTCTTATTTAGAAGATTTGGTGGGTAACACGCCGTTGGTAAAGCTGAAGCGTTTGTGGCAAGGCGAACACGTCACGGTGCTGGGTAAGCTTGAAGGTAATAACCCTGCAGGTTCAGTCAAAGATCGCCCGGCATTGAACATGATTCAAAAAGCGGAGCAGCGCGGCGATATAAAACCCGGCGACACTATCATTGAAGCGACCAGCGGCAACACGGGCATTGCATTGGCCATGGCGGCGGCAATGAAAGGCTATAAAATCAGGTTACTGATGCCAGACAATATGAGCGAAGAACGTCGTGCCTCTATGCGCGCGTTTGGCGCAACCATTGTGTCGGTTTCACACGCCGACGGTGGCATGGAATTGGCGCGTGATATGGCCTTAGACATGCAAGCCAAAGGTGAAGGCGTGGTGCTGGATCAATTTTCAAATAGTGATAACTGGGATGCCCATTACCAGAGCACTGGCCCTGAAATATGGCGCGACACTGACCGGCAAGTGACCCACTTTGTTAGCTCAATGGGCACCACAGGCACCATTATGGGCGTATCGAGGTACTTGAAAGAGCAAAACCCCGATATTGAAATCATTGGCGTTCAACCCGCGGGCACTTCGCAAATACCCGGTATTCGTCGTTGGCCGGTTGAGTACTTACCTAAAATTTTTGATGCTAAGCGCGTGGATCGTACCCTTGACGTAGAGCAAACTCTGGCTGAAGACACCATGCGTGCTATGGCCACGCAAGAGGGCATTTTTGCCGGAGTGTCTTCGGGCGGTGCTATGGCCATTGCATTACAAATTGCGGCTGAGCTTGAAGCACAAAAGCAGGCGGCGACTATTGTGTCGATTGTGTGCGACCGAGGCGATCGTTATCTTTCTACCGGTGTTTACTAAACGAGGTGTGTTGCAATGAATATACTGGCTTTTGATATTGAAACCATACCCGATGTGGATGGCGGCCGTAAGTTGTATGACTTAGACGACAGCCTAAGCGATGCCGACGTAGCCGAGGCTATGTTTGCCAAGCGCCGAGAAAAAACAGGCAACGATTTTATTGCCACGCATTTGCAAAAAGTGGTGGCCATTTCAGCAGTCTACCGTAATACACTGAACGACAAGTTTTCGGTTTGGACCATTGGTCAGGAAGACAGCAGTGAAAAAGAAATCGTGCAAAACTTTTTTGATGGCATTGATAAGCACACACCGACTTTAGTAACTTGGAATGGCAGTGGTTTTGATTTGCCAGTATTGCACTACCGAGCGTTGATCAACAAAGTGCAAGCGCCGCGCTATTGGGATTTAGGCGAAGACGACAGTAATTTTAAATGGAACAATTACATTGGCCGCTTTCATCAACGCCATACGGACTTAATGGACGTAGTGGCAGGCTACAATAATCGTGCCTTTGCGCCCTTGGATGAAATGGCTGTGTTGCTCGGTTTGCCCGGAAAAATGGGCATGAGCGGCTCTAAAGTGTGGGATCAATTCAAGGCCGGTGACATTAAAGCGATTCGTGATTATTGTGAAACTGACGCCCTAAACACCTATCTGGTTTACCTACAATGGCTGCACATGCGAGGCCACTTAACCGACTCAGCACTTGAACAAGAACACACGGTGGTGCGCGATGCGCTCGAGAAAGGTGAGCCGCATTTACAAGAGTTTTTGCGGCAGTGGGCGCCGTAGGCTTAATCTTGGTCTTTTAAACGCTTGCCTTTAAATTCAGGCAAGCCGTCTTTTATTGAATACCAATTGGCACGGTCTTGCGTGTAAATATGTGCATCGGGTTGGTGTGGGCATGAGCTGTCTAATGCCCCCATTGAAAACTCGACCACGCGGCCACTGTCGTTCGATGGAATGAAACGCAAGCTTGAGCCGCAATGAGTGCAAAATTGTCGTTGTGTGTTGTTGTTTGCTAGGTAAGTTTTCAGGTGTTCTTCGCCCTTTGTCCAGCGAAAGTGTTGCGTCAACGCCTCACCGAAAGTGGAAAATGCGGCGCCGTGAAACTTGCGGCACATGGAGCAATGGCAATGCCCCATTTGAGGTTGAATTTCATCAACCTCAAAATGCACGGCCCCGCACAGGCAAGACCCTTGGTAAGGCGAGCTCATGGTGATTAAATAAGTTGCGATATAACGCCGTATAACGACGCCAATATTAAAGCGGTGTTGGCTAAAAAGCCAATGCCAAACCCTGGGCCACGTTTGCTTGGGTCTTTAATGTACGAAGACGAATAAATAGCACGGCCAACAATGAAAACCGTTCCTAAAATGGCCGCCACGTCGGCGCGAAAAAAGTGAGCGCACAACCACATGCTCGGCAGTGTGATAGCCATTTGCTCTAACGTATTCATTTGTACACGCAGCTTGCGTTCATAGGCCTCATCGCCTGAAGTGGCCGGTGCTTTTACCGTGTCTTTGCCGCGCGCCATGCCGGTGCGCATGAAGAAGTAGGTGTACTGAATAAGAATTAGAAGGGTGACTAAAGCAACTGTGAGTAACATGATATTTCTCCGTTTATCTGAGTATTGCTAACTGTTAGGCGAGTTCCAAATTGTATTTTCGCTAAGCGTTTGGTTTTTAAACACATGCTGTATCTGAAAAATACGACGATATGTTGATAAATCATATACCCATTGGCAGAGGCTTGCACTAAAATGCGGCACTTCGTTATACCGTTCTTGTGAGTGAATTAATTTGGCTCACACTCTGACTACCACCCGTTAAATTAGGTGCTTTATGGCTAGACGTCGTCGCCAACGCAAACAGCTCGATACTACTCCGCAAGAAATACACGTTGACTCTATGGCTCATGATGGGCGCGGTGTTGGCCGAGATGAAGAGGGTAAGGTGGTGTTTGTTGACTTTGCATTACCTGGTGAAAGAGTTGAATACGTGCCCGTTATGCGTCGTAAAGGTCAGCTGTTTGGTTCTACAACAAAAGTGATTGAGCCGTCAGAATATCGTATTGAGCCAAAATGCGAGGTGTTTGGTGAGTGTGGTGGGTGTGTGCTGCAGCATTTGGATGCCGACAAGCAAATAGAATATAAGCAGCAGCAATTGGCTGAGAACTTCAAAAAAATTGGCAATGTGTCGCCGCTTAATTGGTTTGAGCCAATGACCAGTCAGCATTGGGGTTACCGTCGGCGTGCGCGTTTAGGTGCTAAGTTTGTGCCCAAAAAAGGCGGCATGATTGTTGGGTTTCGTGAGCGTAATAGCAGCTTTATTCAGCCCATTTCAAAGTGCGAAGTACTGTTGCCTGAAGTGTCAGCGCTATTGCCAGATTTAAGAGAAACCTTAGAGAAGACTTCGTGCAATGATAAAATTCCGCAAGTGGAAATATCCGTTGCCGACAATGCCACGGTGATGATCGTACGGCATTTAGAAATGTTTTTTCAGAACGATTTAGACTTGCTGACTGATTTTGCTAAACGCAACAATGTGCAATTATTTTTGCAACCAGGTAACTTAAAGAGCGTACATCCGCTGTACCCGGAAAAACCGGAACCGTTGTTTTACCAGTTCAGTGAGTTTGATATTCGCGTTGAGTTCTTGCCCACCGACTTTATTCAGGTTAATGCTGGCATCAACGATGCCTTGGTGAGCAAAGCCATAGACTTGTTGGATATAAAAAGTACCGATACGGTATTGGATTTGTTTTGTGGTGTTGGCAACTTCACCTTGCCGCTGGCGAGAAAAGCCAACCGTGTTGTGGGGGTGGAAGGCGATCAAGCTCTGGTTAATCGAGCGATTCATAACAAAGAGCTTAACCAACTTGATACGGTTGATTTTTATTTTGGTGACTTGTTTAAAGAAGACATGACGGCTGAGTCGCACGGAGAATGGTTGCAGCAACGTTTTGATAAAGTGTTACTCGACCCGCCTCGCTCTGGTGCGGCTGAAATGGCTCGGCGCATGCCTGATTTAAACCCAAGCAAAATTGTGTACGTTTCTTGTGGCCCAGCGACGTTAGCGCGTGATGCCGGCGTACTGGTTAATGAGCACGGTTACACCATGACTCACGCCGGAGTGATAGACATGTTTCCTCACACGGCGCACGTAGAATCAATCGCGGTATTTGAAAAGTAGCGAGAGTATTAAGATGGTTGCTAATGTGAAATACAAATAAAAACGGCAACTGCTAGTAAAAACAGTTGCCGTCTAATTTGTGAGCTCAATTATTATTATTATTATGCTCTTTAAAGTCTTTTAAAAAGATCTCATTGTTTTATGTCTTTGCACACTGTATTTATTGTTTTTATTCAGTGTATGGCACATCACCTCTCGGTAAACCAAACAAAGCGTGACTGATATATTTATCAACTTTTAATAAGCTTATTGTTCTTGTACACCTTACTTTAATCTTTTAGCTTATTATTATTTTATTTTGCTGAAAGTGTTGTAAATCTTTTGGGTGGGGGATTGCTTACAAAAAGTTCATAAATTGAATCAGTGGGCGTAAGTTAACACTCAAAGTTATGATTCGCAATCATAATGATCATGAAAAAGAGTTATATCTTACTGAATTTTCATTTCTCAAAGAGATATCTTTGTTTTTCTGATGATTAATGTTACAAATGACAATTAGTTAGACGGTTTAAGGTAATGCAACGGTAGTGCTTATATGAATAAAAAGAATACAAATTTAGTCACAGTCGATGAATTAAGTGCCAGCTTAAATAGCGCTAATATTCGGGTGATTGATGCTTCATGGTATTTGCCAAACCAAGCTCGTAACTGCTTGGCAGAATACCAGTGCGGGCACATACCGGGAGCCACGTTTTTTGATATCGACGCGGTGAGTGATCACAGTAGTGATTTGCCTCATATGTTGCCCAGTGCCGATGTGTTTTCATCGGCGCTGTCGGAGATGGGCATTAGCAATCAAGCGGACATAGTGGTGTATGACAGTGCTGGCTTGTTTTCAGCTGCCCGTGTTTGGTGGATGTTCAAAGTGTTTGGGCATGAGTCTGTGCGCGTGTTGAATGGTGGTTTGCCTGCATGGAAAGCGGCTGGTCATGCCACATCAGACGTGAGTAATGATATTCAGGCATCCGCTTATAAGGCAACGTTTGATGCCCAGCGGCTTAAAACTAAACCCGATATGCTGGCCAACGCGAAATCAGGCGAGTGTTTGGTGCTGGATGCGCGCCCGTTAGCGCGCTTTTTAGGGCAAGCCCCTGAACCAAGAGCAGGTTTGCCTTCTGGTCACATGCCTCATTCTGTGTCATTGCCCTTTAATGAATTGCTGCACGATGGGCATTTGAAGTCGTCAGCAGAATTACGTGATTTGTTTTCCTCACTTAAGGTTGATGGTAATACCAAAATCATTACCTCGTGTGGTTCTGGCGTTACTGCGGCGATCATTACGTTGGCATTAAGTGAGGCTGGCCTTGGTTTACACAGTCTTTATGATGGCGCATGGGCGGAGTGGGCTAGCGCGGATGATGCTGAGGTGCTAACGGAGTAAGGTACTAACTGAACAATGAGATTTGTGTAAAACCTGTTTGTGATTTAACCTTTAGATGTGCTGATGAACAGCTTAAGTTAAACAAATTAAAGGGGATCACTTATGGAAAACCAGCTCAGTGTCGTGCTTGATAAATTGCTAGCAACGGCAAAAGAATACGCATCTAAAGGCGTAGAAAAAGGTCAGGATTTTACCGAAGAGAAATTGAATATCCCGGAAACCGGAGCCGAGCGTGATGCCATGGTTGATGGCTTAAAGAAAGGCGCACTGGCATCTGCGGTGTTATTGGGGCTGCTGGGCACTAAAACTGGGCGCAAGTTGACCGGTAAAGCCATAAAAATTGGCAGCATTGCGGCGTTGGGTACGGCGGCGTATAAAGGCTACCAAAACTGGAAGGCCACCGGCGACCCCTTAAGTGCGTCTGCCAGTCAGCCGTTGCATAAACTCGAAGACGATGAGGCCAACCAGCGCAGCTTGTTAATTATTAAGGCGTTGGTGGCTGCGGCTCACGCCGACGGTCATGTTGACGATCAAGAAATTCAGGCGATTCGCCGAGAATTGATTGAAATGCATTTGCCGCAAGAATTGGCAATTCAGGTTGAGGATATTCTGGAATCACCGATGACCGCACAGAACTTGGCGGCTTTGGCTGACAGTTCTCAGGCCGCTTCCGAAGTGTATTTGGCCACGCGACTGATTATCGGGGAACACTCTTCAGAGCAGGAGCAGGCGTATCTAGTGGCACTGTCTGATGCCTTGGCCATCGACGAGCCGTTGCAATCGTCGTTAGATTCACAAGTTTAGATTCAAGGCGCTTGCATTTACTCACGTAAGACTTTTATTTAATAGTCTTTTGCTCATCGATGCATTGTTGATAGCTTTGCGCGATGTGCTTGGCAATACTTGGCCATTGGTGGTGTTCAATAACGTAACGGCGAGCGAGCGTTCCTCGCTCTTGTTGGTCACTAAAGGCGTGTTCTAAGGTATGTTGAATGGAATCAATATTGAGTTCGCAAACGTAGCCCAGCTTTTCTTTTTCGACCAGCGTAGACAAGGCGACACCTCGGCTCACTAAGGTTGGCGTTCCAGCGGCCAACGCTTCGAGCACGGCAATGCCAAAATTTTCTGAGTGAGAAGTCAGGGCATACAAGTCAGCGCCTTGTAGCAGCTGATTTTTGTCGTCACCTTGGCAAAAACCAATAAATTGGCAACGATCATTCAATTTTAGGGTGTTAATTAACGAGGTTAGTTCGTCAATGTAAGTGCCTTCTCCTTCACCCCCAATTAATAAGCGCCAGTCAGTATCCGGGCTTTGTGCTAATGCTTTGAGTAATAGATCTAAGCCTTTTTTACGGTGAATTCTAGACAGGTACGCAATGATTTTTGTGCCTGAGGCAATGGCGTATTTGTGACCTAATTCGGCTCTAGGGTCATCCAGTTCTTCGGGAACATTAATGCCCAATGGCACCATCATCGAAGTGAGTTCTGGCAATAGCTCCGTGGCCTGCTGTTGCTCCGATGGCGCGGTGAAGTGCACTCGGTTGGCGTGTAAAAGATTGCGCTTTTCAATGCCGTGTAAATAGCCTTTTTTGCGTATTGGCGATTGCTCAATAGACCAGCGTTCGAGTTGTCCAATGGTGCGTACTATGTAAGGTATGCTGCGCTTACGTGCCAAATACATGGCGTAGGTTGAGGTAAATGAAAAAATGGCATGAACATGCACTAAGTCGTAGTGATGAATGTGGCGCCTGAGCCAATTTTTAAAGCTTGAGGAAAAGGCGTATTCTCTGACTGGTGATAATGCGGGTGAAAAGCGTTTAAAAAACCGCACTGGCACGCCGTTAAATTGAGTTAGTGCTTGCAGAGGTACATGGTTGAGTGTGTTGGGTCCGTCGTCGTTTGTGGTAGCTATTTCTGCGTCTATGCCTTGTTCACGCAGTGCCGCCACCATTTCTATAACCGCTTTGCTGGGGCCGCCACGCAAGGGCGAAACCGACGGTATAACGTGCAAGATTTTCATGATATGCGCTGCTTGATGTGCCTGTCGAGCCACTGGTTAAGCACCAATAAGCTCCAGCGCCGATACCAAGGGCGCAATTTTATCCAATCTGGGGTGTTTTGCGGTTGAGGCATTGATGACCATTGATCTGCAAACCATAAGTCAAATGGAAAGCGAAAGCCTTGTTTCGGTCTGTTAACCACCCACTCAGGCAGTTCCGGTACCGCATAAACGAGCAATTTTTTGCCTGTTTGAAGTCGAATTTCAGCCGGAATCTGGCTAATGGTTTCGACAAACTCTTTATCAACAAAGGGCACCCGAAGTTCTAAGCTGCAAGCCATGCTCATGACATCGCTGTCGCGTAACAATTGGTTGCGCATGTAAACGCTCAGTTCCAGCTCACTGATGCGGTCTAATAAATTAGTGGGTGACGCTTTGGCTGCGTTGTCGGTTGTTGGTGAGTTGGGTTTACTCGCAGGAGTATTTAGAGGCTCATTTAAAGCATCATTAAACGCATAATTTTTACAAAGTGCCTTGGTTTCTTGCTGCGAAAAAATGCCTCGCAAGCTTTGATGTGCTTTATCTAGTGAGTCCGGCTGACTTAAAAAGTTAAGGCTGCGTTGCAGTTTGCTGGGCAAGTATTTATGAAAAGCCGCTTGAAAGAAGTTCGTCAAGGGGCGTAATAAGCGTATTTTTTGCGCCAATAAATGCATTTTGGGCAGTGCGGTAAACGATTTGTAGCCGGCAAATAATTCGTCACCACCCACGCCTGAAAGCACCACTTTTTCGCCAGCTTGCTGTGCCATTTTTGATACGCAAAAGGTGTTAAAACCGTCAATCGTGGGTTGGTCTACGACGTTTAAAAATTCGGCAAATAATGGTTTGGCTATTTCTGGGGTAACCAAAAATTCGGTGTGGTTGGTGCCAAAATGCTTGGCTACCCGAGCGGCAATGTCGCCTTCGTTCCAAGCTGGGTCTTCGAAGGCAATGGAATAGGTGTTAAGTGTTGTGTTTTTTACAACCTTGCTGGCCAGTGCCACCAGTGCGGTAGAGTCAATGCCGCCACTTAAGAAAATGCCAACAGGCACGTCACTGACAAAGTGCGCTGTAATGGTGCTCTCTAAAGCTTTTCGGGTCAGCGTAATGGCCTCGGTATTGCTTATTGGTGCGGTACTTTTATGATTACTGCTGCTGTTATTACTATTGTTGTTATTGTGGTTGCTAAAGTTAAGTCGCCAGTACTCTTTGAGTTGAGTGTTTCCTGCTTGCCAGCTCAAAATGTGGCCTGCGGGCAGCATATGTATGCCATCAATAAGAGTGTGTGGTTCTGATACCGTGCCCCTTAGTAAATAGCTAGATAAGCCTTGGCGGCTTAATGTGGGCGGCTGAGTGTCAAGGCAGCTGGCGTTTAATAGGCTGCGTATTTCTGAAGAAAAAGCCAGGCTTGAAGCAGTCGTTTCATTGACCGGCTGTTGATCAACGCTGTAATAAAAAGGCTTGATGCCCAGTGGGTCGCGTGCTGCAAACGCGGTCTGAGTTTTTGCGTCCCATATCAAGAACGCAAACATGCCTCGCAAGCGTTTGACGCAATGCTCTCCTTCGCGTTGATAGAGCCTGAGTAATACCTCGGTATCCGATTCACTGACAAACCGTTCGCCAGTCTCTTCGAGTTCGGCTTTGAGTGCTTGGTAATTATATATTTCGCCGTTAAACGTAATACTCAAACGCCCATCGTTGCTGTGCATGGGTTGATGCCCAGACTCAGTTAAATCGATGATTGATAATCGGGTGTGCGACAGCGCCGCCATTCCTGTTGGGCAGAAATACTGGCCACTGCCATCAGGGCCGCGATGCGCCAATGCAGACTGCATGGCGTTCAGGCTGATGCGAGATTGCTCCTCATTAAATTTGTGAGTAGAAAGTAGCCCCGCGATTCCACACATAATTTAAGCCGTTGGTCTCTGATAATTCAGAGACCAACTATACCATTTTCTAAACCAATATTATTCAGATGAGCTGTTTGCTGCTTCTTTCTTGGCCTGTGGCGCTTTTGCTTCTTGCTGACCACCTTGGCTGTTATTTTGGTTATTGCCTTGGTTATTATTGCGATTACGGTTGTTGTGGCGATTTCGCCCGCGATTATTATTGCGGTTTCGACCACGATTACTGTTGCCGCTAGGCTTGTTGTCAGCTTTGGCCGCGCCTTGATTTTGGTTCGAATTTTGATTAGAACCTTGATCGCTTTGGTTTGGCTTTTTATTTTGCTCTTGGCCTTGCTTGTTTTGAGGCTTGTTGCGGTTATTGTTTTGCGCGCCTCTGTTGTTGTTGCCTCGGCCACCGCGGTTATTGCGATTGCCTTTGTGGTTGCGGCCACCGCGGCTATTACGATTACCGGTGTGCTTGCCTTTATCCTTGTTGTCTTTTTTAGGTTGCTCTTCTTCCCCAGTGCCAAAAAGAGCACGCCATAAGCGAACAAAAATGCCTGGCTTAATGGGAGCTGCAGGTTCAGGTTTAGGCGCTGGTGCAGGCGGCTTATCACCCATGGCTACCGACTCAATACCAACTGCCGGTGCAGTATTAGGGGCAATAACCACGTTTTGCGGTTGATTTTTCTTTTGGTAACGCGCTTTACGAGGGTTTTCTTTAGGCTCTTGAATTTCAGTTTTGTAGCTTGGAAGGTCTGGCATTTCATCCAAATCTTCGCTGCGTAAACGCTGAATCTTAAAGTGCGGAGTTTCCAAGTCAATGGTGGGCACAATGGTGATATTAGTACCCAGTCGGTTTTCTAATAAACTGACTTCATGACGTTTTTCATTCAGTAGGTACGTTGCCGTTTTGATTGGCAAGTGAGCGATAATCGCTTCGGTGTTTTCTTTGAGTGCTTCTTCTTCAATAATACGAAGCACGCTCAACGAAGACGAGCCAACACTGCGGATATGACCGTTGCCTTCACAACGAGGGCACACGTGGTAGTTTGAATCTGAAATTGATGAACGCAAGCGCTGACGCGACATCTCCAGCAAGCCAAAACGAGAAATTTTGCCAACTTGCACTCGAGCCCGGTCTGCTTTGAGTGCTTCTTGTAAGCGTTGCTCAACAGCACGTTGGTTTTTGTTTGCCAGCATGTCGATGAAGTCGATCACCACTAGCCCGCCTAAATCGCGGATTCGCAGTTGGCGCGCAATTTCTTCAGCGGCTTCTAAGTTGGTTTGCAGTGCGGTTTCTTCAATGTCGCCGCCTTTGGTAGCGCGAGCTGAGTTCACGTCAATCGAGGTCAGTGCTTCGGTTGGGTCGATAACCAGCGCACCCCCAGACTGAAGGTTTACTTCGCGTGCGTAAGCCGATTCAATTTGATGCTCAATTTGATAGCGTGAAAACAACGGCACAGTGTCGTCATACAGCTTTAGCTTAATCACGTTGTGCGGCATTACTTGATTCATGAAGCGCGATGCACGTTCAAAAACGTCTTTATCATCAATGATGATTTCATTGATGTCGCTGCGAAAGTAGTCTCGAATAGAGCGAACTACCAAGTTGGTTTCTTGGTACACCAAAAACGGTGCTTCTTGGCTTTCTGAGGCTTGTTCAATGGCATCAGACAAGCGTTGCAAGTAGTCTAAGTCCCACTGAAGCTCTTCGGCTGATTTGCCAATGCCCGCAGTGCGCGCAATTAAGGCGTGCTCACGAGGGATTTCCAATTCAGACATGGCTTCACGTAACTCTTGACGCTCTTTGCCTTCAATGCGGCGTGAAATGCCACCGCCTTTTGGGTTGTTTGGCATGAACACTAAATAGCGCCCAGCTAGGCTGATAAACGTAGTAAGAGCCGCGCCTTTATTGCCGCGCTCATCTTTTTCCACTTGAACCAACAGCTCTTGCCCGGTTTTTAAGGCGTCGGCAATTTTAACTTTAGAAATTGGCGTGTCAGGGTTTGGATCTTTGAAATACGTGCGTGACACTTCTTTCATTGGCAAAAAGCCTTGGCGGTTACCGCCGTACTCAACGAAAGCCGCTTCTAGGCTGGGCTCAATGCGAGTGATTTTACCTTTGTAGATATTGCCTTTTTTCAGCGCGCTATTCGCGGTTTCAATATCAAGATCAACTAATTTTTGACCGTCAACAATGGCGACACGAAGTTCTTCAGGGTGCGTCGCGTTAAACAACATTCTTTTCATTTTAATTCTCTTATGCCACATGGCACTGCGCAGGCAAAAAACCATTGATGTGAGCACGGGCTATATAAAGCAGCCCCAAATGAGCGGTTTGCTCGAAAGGCTTTTAGGAATCTGGAAAAAGAAGAAAGTTGCGATTTGGAGAGTTTGGCTGGCTTAAACGGCATTGCAGTTACATTGTGCTGCTGCATTCGCTATTTTCACCTCTTAACTCTGATGAGTTTATGAGCAACCTTATCGAGGCTTGCGCATTGTAAAAATAGCTCAGTCTTACTTTTTTGAGATTACTTTTGCAAGTAAGTTCACAGTAAGTCTGTTGTAAAGCCTAATAATGCGTTTGCGCTAGACTTGGTATTTGACCAAGCTTGGCAAGCGAATTAGTGGTTATTTACTCACTCAACTATGAGTGAATAAATAAAAACACAACTACGTTTTTATGTGTGGCTGTGTTTTTTAAGCCAATTACAAAGTCACATTGTTGCTGATAAAGCAACGTGACTTTGCTCTGTTGAGCGGCTGCCACCAATGGATAGCGTAAGCACAACAGTTAAAATACTCTCGTAAAAAAGGCACAGAAAAATGACTTAACGTGCTTCCCTTACTTAGTTGTTGCAATGAATTGACACTGCAACCGTATGTCGGGAAGCCTGCTTGTTAAAATAGGGCTAGTACTGTAAACACCTATTCACAAGAGGTATGTAAGTGTGAATCTGTTCCATTTTTTTGCGTAAACCAGTAAAGCGTTCTACAACTTTATTGTTACGCTGCGTGTGATTTGGTCGGTAAAAATACGCGATTATAAATCACAAACTGCAAATCTTGTCTTCTTGATTGCCAGCTAAAAAGCGTGCATTCATTTGGTTTAAGTTAGTAATACACCGCTATTGCCGCGTAAAGCGCTAACTTGTTTTGCCATTTGGGTTTATACGTATAAGCCCATTGCCTCCAAAGTTCAGGGTGGAGGGCATACCCCGTTTTGTACTGATTGATTGTTGTTGACGTGTTGATTAAACGTTGTCAGCAGTGGCCATTTGTTGCCAAGCTTTTTGTCGCTGCCTTTTGTTGCAGGTGTATAGACAATCAGCGGTTCTAACTCAGTACAGTAGTTCTAAATAACCAGGTGGTACGCTGTTTATCACATTAAAATAAGTATTTGTTGAAACACTTATGGTAAATATGAGTCACCAAAAATGGGGCGCCTGCCTGGGTAATTCATGAATTTTTACTCATTTTGAAAGACGAAAATCAGTGTTTGATCGTAATCAAACGTTGGCTGCGCGTTTCAAATGGTCAGTTTGTTTATTTAGAGAATGGTTGGTGAAAAGTGCCTTTATAAGAACGTTCTTTTATAAAGATCTTTCACGCGCATTTTCTCGCAAAAAACCGACATCTTCAAAAGGTTACCAAACAGCAAGCCTTTCTAGACTGACTGATGATAACAGTGGGCGTGTTTTAGCGCAATCAATCATTTTGTTGGCCGGGTTGCGGATTGTTGAAATAGGCTGATTGTTAGCATTAACTGGCCTATAATTGCGGCCTAATAAGAGAGACCTCATTTTGCCGCAAAAACACCCATCCAGTAAAAAACGCCGTTCAGATCGCTCTGCTAAGCGCTCTAATACCAAACTTAAACGTTCTAAAGGCAATACTTCTAAGAGTGGCTTTAAGGGCGATAGTAAAGCCAGTGCTTCTAAAACTGGTGCTTCTAAAAGCAATATTTCTAAGAATAGTGCCTCTAAAAGCAGTGCCACAAACGGCAGTTCAAAACGCCGTACCGCCCGTAAAACCGATGCGCCTGTTGGTGTAAAGCAAGGCTTGAGACAAGACTCTAAGCCAGGTAAAGGCCGGAGTTCGGGATCGGCAGCAAACTCAAAAGGGAAGGAGGGTGAGCTAAAATCACCTAGCCGCTCTGAGGGTAATGTGCATAACCCGAAGGCCTATTTCGTTGAAGTGGATGCCGAGCATGCTGGCCAGCGCGTGGATAACTTCTTGGTAACGCATTTAAAAAAGGTGCCTAAAGCGCACATATACCGAATTATTCGTAAAGGCGAAGTGCGGGTAAATAAAGGACGCGTTAAACAAACTAGCCGTTTGAGCGAGGGCGATTTAATTCGCATTCCACCTATTCGTTTACCCGAAGTGCATGCGGCGGATGTGGACGCTTCGCGTTATGCCTTTTTGCAAAAAACGATTCTCTTAGAAGACGATGCGCTGCTTATTATTAATAAGCCTTCAGGCATGGCGGTTCACGCGGGCAGTGGCATTAATGTTGGTGTTATTGAGGCATTGCGGGCGTTAAGAACCGATATAAAATATTTAGAGCTAGTGCATCGGCTTGATCGTGAAACCTCTGGCTGCTTAGTGTTGGCTAAAAAGTCGAGCGCGCTTAAAATCTTGCACGAAGATTTTAAAACGAACTCATTGAAAAATAAGCGGCTGGACAAGCGCTATATGGCTTTGGTGAAAGGTCATTGGAAATATGGGCAACGTCAGGTGACCAAAGCCCTGAATACCGATGCACGCAAGCATGGAGAGCGCTTTGTGGTGGTGGATGAACAAGGGCGATATGCCAGTTCCATTGTTGTGCCTGTTGATGTGTCGTCATTGGCCTCGTTGGTGGAGGTCAAGTTGTTAACTGGCCGTACCCATCAAGTGCGGGTTCATACCCAGTCAGAAGGTCACCCGATTGCTGGCGACAGTAAGTACGGAGATCCAGACTTTAACAAACAAGCCAAAAATTTTAATTTGAAACGTTTGTTTTTACACGCATCTAAGCTAACCTTCACCCACCCTATTTCTGGTGATTCGACAACCGTCGAAGCGCCCCTGCCCAAAGACCTTGAGCAGGTTTTGCATTCGTTCAAATTATGTATCAACTCGTGATTTTCGATTGGGATGGAACCGTGATGGATTCCACCCTTAAAATAGCCAACTGCATGCGCGCTTCGGCACGCGATGTGGGCTTGCAAGAGCCCACCATTGAACAGGCTAAAAATATTATTGGCTTAGGCTTGCGTGATTGCATGCAAATTTTATTTCCGCACGCCAAAGAAGCCGAACATGACGCCGTTTTAGAGCGTTATCGTTATCATTTTGTTACGGCTGACAACACCGAGCAAGGCTTGTTTGGCGGCATTGAGCAAGGTTTAAAGAAATTAGATGACGCTGGCGTTATGTTGGCGGTCGCCACTGGAAAGTCACGAGTTGGTTTGGATCGAGTGTTTGCTAACTTGAGCATTGCTTCTCACTTTACCGTGACTCGTTGTGCGGATGAGACTCATAACAAGCCAAACCCACAAATGTTGCATGAAATTCTCGACTTCACCGCCATTGATGTGTCTAAAGCCATTATGGTGGGGGACACATCGTACGACATGGACATGGCGGCGAACGCAAGCATGGATGCATTGGGCGTGAGCTACGGCGCGCATACTGAAGAAACCTTGTACAACAGTAAGGCCATCACGGTACAACACAGTGCGAATGATATGTTCGCTTGGTTGCTAGATGGTCGCGTGGAGAAGGCGCATGGCTAATTCGGATCGCATTATCGGCCTCACCAGCGAACTGGACGAAGGCGGCAAAGGCTTACGGTTTGATGTTATTAATAGCAAGGGTGAAACCATTCCTGCCTTTGCGGTGTGTTTTGATGGCCAGTATTTCGCTTATATGAATCGCTGTGGTCATATTGCCGTGCAGCTCGACTACATGCCGGGCGAATTTTTTGCTGATGATGGCCAGACGTTAATCTGTGCCACCCACGGAGCGGAATATGCACCAGACACCGGCGCTTGTTTGGGCGGGCCGTGTTACGGTGTGGGGCTTGAACCCATAGATATTATTGTGAACAATAACCAGATTGAGCTAGCCGCCGACGGCTATCAATTGTTTGTTAAAAAGTAGTCCGCAAACGATTTATTTATTTTTTAGGGGAATTTTATGTTTGGTAAGAAAAAAAGTAACGGCGCCCTTCCTGGCAGCAATAAAGCACCAGTAACGTCTAATGAGGTGTTGGAGCGGCTTGCCGTTGACTACATGAAAGACCGCAAATGGCGTCGCATTTTTCGTTTTGCGCTATTGGCCTTATTTGTTGTGTATGTGATTGGTGTGATGAGCATCAGCTCGAACCAAAAAGGGTTTGCCGGTGCCGGCCAGGCTCATACCGCATTGGTAGAGCTTAATGGGGTTATCGCGTTAAATCAGGTGTCGGCAGGGCAGATCAATCAAAGTTTACGCAGAGCCTTCGAAGCCAGTAATTCGAAAGGTGTGGTGCTACGAATCAACAGCCCGGGCGGGTCGCCGGTGCAGTCGGATGAAATTAATCGTGAGATCACACGCTTGCAAGAAGAGTACGACGATAAGAAGTTATACGTTGTAGTTGCTGATGTGTGCGCATCGGGCGGTTATTACATTGCCGCCGCCGCGAACAAAATTTACGCCAACCCGTCATCCATTGTTGGTTCAATCGGGGTGCGCATGGACAGCTTTGGCTTTGTTGATGCCATGGATAAATTGGGTGTAGAACGCCGCTCTTTAACTGCCGGCGAGAACAAGTCAATCTTAGACCCATTCTTGCCGATCAAAGCCGAGCAACAAGCGCATGCGCGCGAAATGTTAGGCATTGTGCATAAAGAGTTTATCGATGTGGTTAAGCGCGGCCGCGGAGATCGGCTTGCAGATAACCCGGATCTATTCAGTGGCTTATTTTGGAGTGGCCGACAAGCTAAAGAGCTAGGCCTAGTGGATGAGTTCGGCGGTTTGGATTACGTGGCTCGCGAAGTAATCGGCCAAGAAAACGTGGTTGACTATTCCTATCGCCCTACCTTTTGGGAGCAATTTCCAAAAGACTTAGGGGTTTCCATTGGCAATACACTGACTAACTTTTTCGGTGGCTCGGTGAGTTTCCAATAATAGAGAAGTAGTGATAGACCTCTATTTATAATAAGTAAATAAAAATCTAGGGCTTTGAAAAGAGTCCTAGGTTTATACGGTTTTACGAATATGAGTAGTTCAATTTTGATCACGGCGATCATAATAGGTGGGCTAACCCTTGCAAATAAGTACCCTCGTTACTTCGGTTTTCTAGCAATAGAATTTGGCGTAAAAAGATCGGATTGTGAAACTGAAAAACTGTTTATGAAGCGAAGTGCTTTATTTTGGTTTAAGGTCGCAGTATTAATTTTGGCATTTACCGTATTAATTGAAAAACTAGACGTATATCGGGCCTTTAAGTATTCAGCTGAGTTTAGCTTTTTTGCTAAAGCAATCCTTTGCCCCCTGTCTTTTTTTCGGTCTGCTGTGTGGTATTTTTTATCTTTGTTTCAAAACAGCTAATCAATTTTGAAAAATGAGTGTCTCACTCTTCTTCTGCTACCTGAGTTTCCAGCGCGCCTAAAGCTTTGGCGCGTTTTTCTCGGTGGCGTTGGGCCAGTATGCGCATGTCTATATCGGTGTCGGTTTCGTCCACGATTTCCATGCCAAGCAGTGTTTCGATAATGTCTTCCATGGTGATGATGCCGTCCATGCCGCCAAATTCGTCCAGTACAACCGCGATGTGTTCGTTACGTTCGATGAGTGTTTTTAATAACTCGGTGATGGCGTAGGTTTCACTCACGGCCACAATGTCTCGGCGTAAATTACTCAAGGGTTCTTCGCCACGGCCAGCGAGCAGAGCTTCGATGACGTCAACCTTCAATACATAACCAGTAATAAGGTCTTTATTGCCTTGTTTGAAGGTGGGTATTCTGGAGAAATTTTTTGATTGCCGACCTTCATAATATTCGGCGATTGTCTGTATTTCAGTGGTCGCACTGACCACGGTGCGAGGCGTCATTACGTCGCTAACTTCAATGCTTTTAAAGTTAAGCATACTGCCTAGCATTTGCGATTCACTGGGTTCAAATACGCCTTCTTTTTCCCCCAGTTCGGTCATGGCTAGAAAGTCATTGCGGGTGAGAATTGGTTCGTCAGAGTCTTTTTTCAAAGACTTAGTTACCAGTTGCCCCATCCAAACCAGTGGCGCTAGCAGGAACATTAAAACGCGAAGCGAAGACACGGTGAACTTGACTAAGCTTTTCCAGTAAAGAGCGCCTATGGTTTTAGGCACAATTTCAGAGAGTATTAATACCGCCAGCGTCATTGCCGCGGGGATCACTAAGCGAGTGATGAGTGGGTTACTTTCAGACCAAATGGCGGCGGCTTGTTCGCCCACGCCAATCGCCCCAACTGTGTGCGCAATAGTGTTAAGCGTAAGAATGGCGGCCAGCGGTTTGTCTATGTTTTCTTTAAAATCTTGCAGTGTTTGCCCAAGCGTTGAGCCTTCTTGCTGTTGAATTCGCGCGTAGGTTGGGGTGATGCTGAGCAATACAGCTTCCCAGAGTGAGCACAGAAAAGAGAAAAATATTGCGAGAACAAAAAAGACTATCAGTAGGCTTAACATAGAAACCGAGTTCAGTACCCGTTATTTATTCAATTGATTATATTGTAGCGTCTATTACAAAAGTTTGTGCAGCAATGATTGGCACACTTTTAAATTTCATCGAAAACGAGCACGTAATAAGTAAACTTCAGCCACGCATCGCTGCCACGTGTACTTTAATCCTGCCCACCCATCGAACATCACACCTTTAGCCAATAAGGTATAAGGGATGACGATGACCGGCCCTAAGCCTAAGAAACGTATTTTGTCATTCATGCCCATGTCGACGAAACGAGTGTGTTTGATTTTATCGGCTTCTTTTTTTGCGTAATTTCTTTGTGATTGATGCCAGCGTGCGGCTGATTTTCGATCATCGTGAAAAATTTTGCTGGTTAATGTGCCTATTTCGCCGTTTAAAAGCACGCGTTGAGTGTGCCCGTCTTGCTTATAGTCAGCGCCTTGTGCTCGGTACAGTGTTGTTACTGGAGGGTAGAGCGCACCACGCAGGGCAGTGCCGTCAATTTTGTATATAAAAGAGGTTCGGTAGCCAGCAATTTCGGGGCGAGGGTTTAATTGTTTGAGTTCGCTGGTGAGTGCCTCACTGACCACGTAATCGGCGTCCAGCGCCAATATCCAGGGCGTGCTGATGTTTTGAGAAATGGCCGCTTTCCATTGCTTGGCATGCTGGTCAAACTTACGCTGTACAAAGTCAACATTAGGGTACTGTTGGCAGATTTTTTGAGTGTCGTCATCGCTAAAGCTGTCCATAACCACAACTCGCTCTGCCCACGTGAGGGCGTTTAAAGTGCGGCCAATATTGGGGGCTTCGTTGTAAGTCAGAATGACGGGGGTGATTTGATCAAGCATGCGCGTTTATAAAAGCAAGGTAATCTTGGTTTATGAAAATCAGTGGTCGAAGAGGTCAAAGTTTTCTTGTTCTAACATCGATACCAAGCGAATTAATGGCAGGCCGATTAATGCGCTGGGGTCATCGCCATCAAAGCGCTCAAACAAGGCCACGCCTAAGCCTTCAGATTTGACGCTGCCGGCACAGTTATACGGTTTTTCTTTGCGTAAATAGTGTTCAATGGTGCGCTCAGTCAACGTTTTAAAGTGTACTGAAAACGGCACCACTTCTGAATGCAAGTTACCGGTATTGGCATTGAACAAGGCTAAGCCGGTGAACAAATCGATCTTTTTGCCAGACGCTTGCTTTAACTGCTCAACCGCTCGTTGGTGATCTTGGGGCTTGCCGACAATTTTGTCGCCATGCAAAGCCACTTGATCTGAGCCAATGATCAGCGCCTTTGGGTGTGTTTTGGCCACTTCTTTGGCTTTTTCTATCGCTAAGCGTTGCACCAATTCAATCGGGCTTTCGCCCTCTAAGGGCGTTTCATCAATGTCAGGGCTGCACGTGTCGAAAGGCACCATTAGTCTTGCCAGCAGTTCTTTACGAAACGGCGAAGACGAGCCCAAGATTAATTTAGGGTTAGGCATGACGATAAATGAGTGAAAAATTACAAAAGCCTATTGTAACGCACTTGTTTAAAAGTGAGCCTGTTAATGTAATCGGTTATGGTGATATTTGCCTAAATGAGGGGGCAAATTAGAGGAATGTTTATTTATATGATAAATCTGATGTATAATGATTTTCATAACAATGTACAAGGTTTAGCGCATTATGACTAACTCAAAAATAAACATTGCCATCGTGGGTATTGGCAAAATTGTGCAAGATCAGCACCTTCCGTCTATTACGAAGTCGGGTCGGTATGAGCTTGTGGCGACGGCCAGCCGCAACAATACGATTGATGGCATTAAATCATACCAAAGTATCGACACATTATTGCAATCAGAGCCGCAAATCGACGCAGTGTCATTATGCATGCCTCCTCAATATCGGTTTTCTGCCGCGCGTTATGCGCTCAATCAAGGCGTGGACGTGTTGTTAGAAAAGCCACCGGGTGCCACTGTGTGTGAGGTGGAGCAATTAGCGCGGTTGGCGCAAAAAAACGGTTGTTGCTTATACACAACGTGGCACTCACGTCACGGGGCTGCGGTTAAGCAGGCTAAATCTTTATTGGCTGAAATGGCGGCCGATATTGCCAGTATTGAAATACGTTGGAAAGAGAACGTGAAAAAATGGCACCCAGGTCAAGAGTGGATATGGCAAGCGGGCGGTTTGGGGGTATTTGACCCGGGCATTAACGGCTTATCAATTTTGACTCACATATTGCCTGAAGCGTTCTATGTTAATAAAGCCAGCCTGTTGTTTCCGGTTAATAAAGCGGCCCCAATTGCAGCCGACATAGAATTTAAAACCGAGAGTGGTTTACCTATCACCGGCGTCTTTGACTGGCGTGTGACTGGCGATGAAGAGTGGGCAATCGAAGTGGTGGGTAAGCATAAGCGCCTGACCCTAACTCACGGTGGCGCTCAATTAATGGTGGACGATAACGTTGTCGCGGTGCCAGACGCTTCTGAACACGGTGAGTATGAGGCCATTTACGATATTTTCGCGAATGTGATTACGTCACGGCAAAGCCAAATTGACCTTGAGCCACTAAAGCTGGTGGCAGACGCTTTCTTGCTTGGAGACCGGCAGGAGACGGTTGCCTTTGAATATTAAGAGATCTTGAGATGAAATAAGGGTCGTTAAGCCGCAGTTAAAAAATACACTAACTGCGGCTGTCAACAATGTTGCGATTGGCTGTTAGCGGTAATCAAACAGCATGGATAAATCCAATGCGGTCACGTGTTTGGTGATCGAGCCGGAAGAAATGAAATCCACGCCGGTTTCGGCAATGGTGGCAATGGTGTCTAAGTTAATACCACCCGATGCTTCTAAGTCAGCCTGCTCTCCGGTGATGGCCACCGCTTCGCGCATGTCTTCTAAACTAAAGTCATCCAACATAATGCGCTTTGCTCCGGCTAATAAGCCGCGTTCAAGCTCTTCAATGGTTTCCACTTCCAGTTCTACCAATGCGCCTTCGGGCATTGAAGTGATGGCGTCGGCCACGATACGTTCTAAGCTCTTACCGCTGCGTAGGTGGTTTTCTTTAATGATAATGCCGTCGTAAAGCCCCATGCGGTGATTCACGCCACCGCCGCACAGTACCGCGTATTTTTGCGCTTCTCGTAGCATGGGCAGTGTCTTTCGAGTGTCAAGCAATCGAGCCTTGGTGTGCGCAATAGCGTCGGCGTATTGGCGGGTAATGGTGGCGGTTCCAGACAGCGTTTGCATAATATTGAGTGCCGTCCTTTCGCCTGACAGAATCGGGTGCGCTAAGCCTTCGAAGCGGCATAGGGTGGCACCGGCCTTAACGATGTCACCGTCTTTCACTCGCCAATCAATGTCAATCTTAGCTTTGTGGCGTTTGCCGACTTGGCGAAACACTTCATCAACCCAAGCTACGCCGCAAATCACGCCGCGTTCTCGACTGATGATTTTGCCGTCAATAATGCTGTCTCGCGGAGTCAGTCGGGCGGTAACATCGCCAGAGCCTATGTCTTCACGTAAGCAGTTTTTGACTAAGCGTTTAATGACTTTTTTACTGGGTAAAGTGTGCTCCATAATGGCCTCAAAAATTTACGTCTTATTAAAAAATAGCATACCAGAAATGGACGCGCCTCAACACCATTGAAGCGTGCCGCGCCGCGTGAAGAAATGGCTCTCTTGTATTCTGCTTAGGCGAACCCACATATACAATAATAGTAGAGTTTCAAATCAGAGGTGCCATCATGAGAATGGATAAATTAACTTCTAAATTTCAATTGGCTTTGGCCGACGCACAAAGTTTGGCGGTTGGCCGAGATCATCAATTTATAGAGCCGCTGCACGTGCTGTACGCCATGCACCAGCAAGACGGCGGCAGTGTGCGCCCATTATTAGCCCGTGTGGGCGTGGCTGAAAAAGCATTACTGGAAAAGCTTAACGATGCGCTAGCGGCATTGGCGCAAGTGCAAGGCCAGGCTGGTGAAGTACACCTGTCGCAGCAAACTGGGCGCATAGTGAACGTGGCCGATAAATTGGCTCAGCAGCGTGGTGATTCGTTTATCTCCAGCGACTTATTTCTATTGGCATTAGTCGTTGATAAAGACTCCGCTGGCCAATTATTAAGAGAGGCGGGTGCCACTAAAGAAGCATTAACGAAAGCGGTTGAAGACGTGCGCGGCGGTGAAAGCATGAACGACGCCAACGCGGAAGATCAAATGCAAGCGTTAGAAAAATACACCATTGACGTGACCGCACGCGCTGAGCAAGGCAAGTTAGATCCAGTCATTGGGCGTGACGATGAAATTCGACGCACGGTGCAAGTATTGCAACGTCGAACTAAGAATAACCCGGTGCTAATCGGCGAGCCGGGGGTGGGTAAAACCGCCATCGTTGAAGGCTTGGCGCAACGTATTGTGAACGGCGAAGTGCCTGAAGGAATCAAGAACAAGCGCTTATTATCGCTAGATCTGGGTGCCTTGATTGCCGGTGCTAAATTTAGGGGTGAGTTTGAAGAGCGGTTAAAAGCGGTATTGAAAGATTTGTCAAAACAAGAAGGGCAAATCATTTTGTTTATTGATGAATTGCATACCATGGTTGGCGCGGGCAAGGCCGAAGGAGCAATGGACGCGGGCAATATGCTGAAACCCGCACTGGCTCGAGGCGAATTGCATTGCGTGGGCGCCACCACCTTAGATGAGTATCGCCAGTTTATTGAAAAAGACGCCGCACTTGAGCGGCGCTTTCAAAAAATCGTCGTGGATGAGCCCAGTGTGGAAGACACCATAGCCATTTTGCGAGGCTTAAAAGAAAAGTACGAAGTGCATCACGGCGTGGATATTACTGACCCCGCGATTATTTCTGCCGCGACCTTATCGCATCGTTACATTACGGACCGTAATTTGCCCGATAAAGCGATTGATTTGATTGACGAAGCCGCGAGTCGTATTCGCATGGAAATAGACTCTAAACCTGAGTCTATGGATAAGCTCGATCGGCAAATCATTCGCCGAAAAATTGAGCGCGAAGCACTGCAAAAAGAGAGCGACCAAGCGTCTAAGAAGCGATTAACCGATTTGGAAGATGAAATCAAAGCGTTGGAGCATGAGTACGCCGAGCTTAATGAAATTTGGATGGCTGAAAAGTCAGCGGTGCATGGCGCGCAACACATTAAAGAAGAATTAGAGGCCGCTCGCATTGAAATGGAAGTGGCCAAGCGTGCTGGTAATTTAGCCAAAATGTCGGAACTGCAATACTCGATTATTCCAGACTTAGAGTCTCAGTTGCAGCAAGCCCAGCGCAATGAATTAGATGGCACCGAAAATAAACTGTTGCGCACTAATGTGACCGACGAAGAAATTGCCGAAGTGGTGGCACATTGGACCGGAATACCGGTGAATAAAATGCTCGAAGGCGAGCGCGAAAAATTATTGAAAATGGAAGACCGCTTGCATCGTCGAGTTATTGGCCAAGATCAAGCCATTAGCGCGGTGGCCGATGCAATTCGCCGTTCGCGCGCTGGGCTTTCTGACCCTAACCGCCCGTCGGGCTCGTTCCTCTTTTTAGGGCCAACTGGCGTGGGGAAAACCGAGCTGACCAAAGCTTTGGCTGAGTTTATGTTTGATACCGATGACGCCATGGTGCGCATTGATATGTCTGAGTTTATGGAAAAACATTCTGTGGCCAGGTTGGTGGGAGCTCCTCCAGGTTATGTGGGGTATGAAGAAGGCGGCTATTTAACTGAAGCGGTGCGTCGAAAGCCGTATTCGGTGATTTTGCTAGACGAAGTGGAGAAAGCCCACCCCGATGTGTTCAACATACTCTTGCAAGTATTAGATGACGGTCGTCTGACTGACGGACAAGGGCGAACCGTGGACTTTAAAAATTGCGTGATCATTATGACTTCGAACTTAGGCTCGGCCAGAGTTCACGGTCATGAGGGTGACTATCAGTCAATGAAAGACTTGGTTATGGAAAGTGTTACTCAGCATTTTCGGCCAGAGTTTATTAACCGTGTTGATGACATCGTGGTATTTCATGCCTTAGGCAAGGAGCATGTGCGTTCAATTGCCAATATTCAAGTTGCCATACTGAAAAAGCGCTTGGCTCAGCAAAACATTACCTTGGACATCAGTGTCCAAGCTTTGGACTTAATTGGTGAAGCCGGTTTCGACCCTGTTTATGGCGCTCGGCCATTAAAGCGCAGTATTCAAGAGTTGCTTGAGAACCCGTTGGCGCAAAAATTGTTAAGCTCGGAGTTCGGCAGTGGTGACGTGGTGACGGTGGTCGTGGAAAAGGGGGAATTGGTTTTTCAAAAATCGGCACTGAATTAAAGCGATAATTGTCTATTATTGTTAAACTCGCGGCATAGTAACCACCCATATTCGAAATTTTTATGAAAGCAATGATTTTAGCGGCCGGTAAGGGGACTCGAGTGAGGCCTCTTACTAATGAAATGCCTAAGCCAATGATCCCGATTATTGGCAAGCCCGTCATGGAGTATTTGATTGAAGAGCTGGCACGCCATGGCTTTGACGAAATCATGATTAATGTTAGCCACCTGCCAGAGAAAATCGAAAATTACTTTGGCAATGGTGAGCGTTTGGGGGTTGAGATTGGTTACTCATTTGAAGGGCATATCGAAGACGGAGAAATTCAATCAGAAGCCCTAGGGTCGGCCGGCGGCATACGTCGTATTCAAGATTTCGGCGGCTTTTTTGATGACACTTTTTTGGTTGTTTGCGGTGACGCATTGATCGATTTGGATTTAACCAAAGCGGTGCGTGAGCATTGGAAAAGCGGTGCGGTGGCCAGTATTTGCACACTCGAAGTGGCTGATGAGGCGGTGTCAGATTACGGTGTGGTGGTGACTGACGAGCAAGGTCAGATCACGTCGTTTCAAGAAAAACCGTCCGTTCAAGAGGCGTTATCAAATCAGGTTAATACCGGCATTTATATTTTCGAGCCTGAAATTATTGATTTGATTCCTGAAAATACTACGTTTGATATTGGCAGTGACTTATTTCCTCAATTGGTTGAAAAAGGCTTGCCGTTCCACGCCATTAATATTCCGTTTAATTGGATCGATATCGGTAGAATTTCCGACTATTGGGAAGCGAATCAGAAAATCATGAACGGCGACTTACGCACTATTCCAATGCCAGGTAAAGAAGTCCAACCCGGTGTTTGGGTGGGTTTGAACGTGAGTGTTGACTGGGAAGAGTGCGAAATTCAAGGCCCGGTTTATATTGGCAGCGGCACTCGTGTTGAGGCGGGCGCCATGATAGTGGGGCCTACTTGGATTGGTCACGGTTGCCATATTCGCAAAAATGCGCGCATCTCTAAAAGTATTATTTTTGAATACACCCGCATAGGGTCGGCGAGTATTGTTAAGAACTCGGTGGCGTTTGGGCGCTTCTTTGTCGATAAAGATGGCAACACCTTTGAAAGCAAAGAAATGAATTTGGATTGGGTAACCGATTCCAGAATACCGACACACAACTTAGAGAAACTAGCCAGCTAAGACGATGTTGGCTAAGCCGAATGTTGCGCTTATTGGCATGCCGGGTGCGGGCAAAAGCACCGTTGGTAGAAAATTAGCGCAGCATTACCATATGCATTTTTTTGACGGTGATGCATTAATAGAGCAAGCCGCAGGCCTGCCGGTACAACAGGTGCTCGAACGTTGGGGCATGCGCGGTTATTGCGAATTAGAGTCGCGAGTGCTGCGTGATTTGGATACCAGCAATGCGGTGATATCCACCGGCGGCAGCGCGGTTTTAAGCTCTGGCCTGATGCCGCATTTGGCATTAAATAGTGTTCGGCTGTATTTGAAAATTTCGCCAATGACCTTAGTGCGCCGAGTTAAAAATACTCGAACTCGTGGCTTAGTGAAGCACCCATCGCATCATCTGTTGCGCTTGTATCAACAGCGCGAACCGTTATATGCGCGTCATGGTGATATTACCTTTAATAACGACGCCTATTTCAGCGCCACCGCCCTTAGTCAGTTGTGTCAGTTGCTTGAGTCGTGATCATGTCATCGTTAAATGAAACAATATGGGGCGTCATGCCTGCCGCGGGCATTGGCTCGCGAATGCAGATCAAGACGCCAAAGCAGTATTTAAAAGTTGCTGGCAAGACAGTGCTTGAGCACAGCATGTCGTTGCTGTTAGACCTTCCGCAACTGAGCAAGATGGTGGTGTGCGTATCACCACATGATGCGGTATTTGAAACCTTGCCTAATCACCCTCAAGTGTTTTCAACTCAAGGCGGTGAAACCCGCGCTGACAGCGTCCTAAACGGTCTGCGTGCGCTTGATCAGGCGCAACACGATGATTGGGTATTAGTGCACGATGCGGCGCGCCCTTGTTTGCCGCCCCTTGTTTTGCAACGCTTGGTGACCGAGTTAGTTGGCTGCGATGTATCCGTTGCCGGTGGCATACTGGCGTTGCCCGCGCAAGACACATTAAAACAAGCCACGTTAAAGCCCAATCTGTTGAAGCCCAGCAAGCTCAATGAGTGTGAGGCTGATCAAGTGCCATATATTGCAAAAACACTTGATCGCAGTGTGGTGTGGCAAGCTCAAACACCGCAAATGTTTCGCTACGGAGTGCTGAGAGAATCATTAGAGCACTGCTTACAAAACAATTGGGTGGTGACCGATGAAGCCTCAGCGTTAGAGCTTAATGGCCATGCGGTGAAATTAATCGAAGGTTCGGCACAAAATATTAAGATCACCACCCAGCACGACCTCAAATTGGCCGAGTTTTTGTTATCTCAAAATTGTTAATTTGATTTAGCCGTTCCTGAGTAGCATCAGCCACCTTGAATCGACTACAATGTCACCGCCGAGAGTCAGGCTATTCGCTTTGCTTGTACTCTTATATTGTGCATTTGGGTCTGGCGTTTGCAATTTAATGCATCTAACGCGTTGTAGATGAACAGCGTTTTTGAAGTGACCCGTAATACACATGAAACCACTATTTCTAATGGGGTAGATTATGCGCACTGCACGAAAATCACTGACAGTTTTGGTTTTTTCTCTTAGTTTAAGCGTTGGCCTAAGCGGTTGCGTTGGCACCATTGTGGGCACCGCCGTAGACACCACCATTGAGGTTATTAAAGTGCCGTTCAAGGTTGTTGGTGCGGCAGCGGATATCGTCACTGGTAGTGATTTAAGCGAATCAACAACGGGTGCCCACCCCACCATTATTACTGGCGACTCTAGCGTAGAGTCTGAAGCCGAATCACGCGGTTTGTACTAATAATTAAAGGGCGAATTAAATCATGCTTCAAACAATGAGAATTGGGCACGGTTATGATGTCCATCAATTGGTTGACGGGCGCAAGCTGGTTCTAGGGGGTGTAGAAATACCACACCACCTTGGCTTGCTAGGCCACTCTGATGCCGATGTGGTGTTGCACGCTATTTGCGATGCAATTTTAGGGGCGCTGGGTTTGGGCGATATAGGCAAACATTTCCCCGACACTGACCCACACTACAAAGGCGCAGATAGCCGCATTTTGCTACGTCATGTGGCATCAAAAATGCAAGGCTATCAATTGAGTAATTTGGACGTTACTATTGCGGCGCAGTCCCCTAAGCTCGCGCCCCATCTGGTGCAAATGAAAACGAATATTTCACAAGACTTAGAGTGCCAAGAAAGCCAAATTAATATCAAAGCCACCACTACTGAAAAGTTAGGCTTTGTTGGGCGTGAAGAAGGCATTGAAGCTCATGCCGTGGTGCTGCTCTACAAACCTGTTCAAGAGCAAGCCTGATTAAGAACCCGTCGTTAAAATAACAATACATTTTTGCCCTGTGCACACTTCGCAATTATAAAAAATATGAGTGATATTAATTTAGAGAATCGGAAAAACGTAAAACTTACGCAAGAGAAAGCGCTGCAAGTGAACCTCGACAGTAAGATTTATGGCGCCATTGTTGAGATTGGTGCAGGTCAAGAAACCGCGCGTCAATTCTTTTCCGCAGGCGCAGCCGCGGGCACGGTTGCTAAAACCATGTCCGCGTATGACATGCAGGTCAGTGATGATGTGTATGGTAAGGCGGGTCGTTATGTAAGCCGTGAGCGTTGCGAACAAATGTTGGCTCACGAATATGAATTAATGGTGAACCGTTTAAATACATCGCGCGGCGAAGAAAGCCACTTCTTTTCTTATGCCGCAACGGTAACGGCCAGAAGTTACTCACAAAAAAATGAATGCCATGGCTGGATAGGCGTACGCCGTCAATTAACGCCAGGAGCCGAACCCAGTGAAATTATTTTGCACGTGCGAATGCTGGATGAAACCAATAGAGAACAGTCTGAAGCACTGGGTATTTTAGGCGTTAATCTGGTGCACGGTGCGTATTATCACTCGGACAACCCAAAGACCGTGATTGATAATTTGCAAGACGGTATGGGTCATGAAAAGCGAATTGAAATTGATTTGATTCACTTCTCAGGCCCCGATTTTGCCAATGTTGAAAACCGGCTGATGAACTTACATTTAATTCACAGCTGGTCGTGTCGTGCGGTTATGTTTGATGCCAGCGGCGATTCAATTGTGCCAGCCTCAGCGTTTCGAAAAAAAGACGCCGTTGTGATTCGTGGTTCGTTTAAGCCACCCACGAAAGTGCACTTGGATATGAAAGAAATTGCCATAAAGCACTTTTCACAAGAAGACGGTGTTGATTCTAACAACGTGCTGGCGGTGGCTGAAATTACGATGAACGAATTATCGGACCAAGGCGACGAGGCCGATTCCGATTTTCTTGCCAGGGTTGACCTATTAAACGAGCTTGGCTTCTCAGTGCTGATTTCTGACTACTTACGTTTCTTCCGTTTACGTTCGTGGATTCGACGCTATACGCAAAACCGCATTGGTATTGTGTTAAGTGTGTTGGACTTTGATTATTTGTTTGCAGAGCAATATTACGACGGCTTAGAAGGCGGCATCCTTGAAGCGTTTGGAAAATTATTTTCTGATAACACTCACGTTTATGTGTACCCGAGTATTCGTGAAGGAAAGCTGATTAATTTAGAAAACGTCAACGTAGGTGACGACTTACGTTATTTATTGCAGCACTTGATTCAAAACAGTGCCATGGTCAGTGCTGAAATTAAAGACGTGGCAAATTTGCAAATCTCAGCACGCGATATTATTAAACAAATTCCTAATGGCCGCGGTGATTGGGAAAACTCAGTGCCAGAAAGCGTGGCAAAAGCGATTATTAAACGAAAACTGTTTGGTTATCAGGCGAAAAAGTAACTCAGTTGTATTGATGTTTGAGCTGCCCATACTGTATTCATTTAGGCGATGCCCATACGCCATGCGCGCGCGTATGGCCTTGCGCTATGCCATGCGTAAACATGAACTCAGAGAAGTGGTGCTGAAAGACAAGCCACCGCAGTTGCTGGCGGTATCGCCTAAGGCAACAGTGCCGGTGTTACTTGTTGATGGCAAAGTATTAGAAGAAAGCTTAGACATCATGCAATGGGCGTTAACGCAGCACGACCCAGACCATTGGCTGGCCGTGACCTGCGAGCCCACTTTATTGAGCCACCCGTTGATACAACGCAATGACCGTGAATTCAAACCATTGTTAGATCGTTATAAGTATCATGACCGGCACCCAGAGGTAACACAAGACGACACGTTGCAACAAATGTGGCCTTTTTTGCAGCATTTAGAAACGTTAATTGAGCAACATCATGGCTTTTTAGGTCGAGACAGTTTTAGCGTGTTAGACGCGGCTATTTTTCCATTCATTCGCCAGTTTGCGCACTCTGATACCGCCCGCTTCAATGAGTTAGCATTGCCTAACGTGCGTGCGTGGCTAGATGTGTGTTTGACCTCACCGTTGTTTGAAGATGTAATGCCTAAGTACCAGGCGTGGTCTGAAGATAAAGACAATGCGGTGATTATTGGCTAGTCAGCCTTTATAATGAACGAGCAGCAATAAACTGGCCGCTCAACTAATTGGCATTTGTCTGTCATATAGCGTATAAAAATTATAATTATAATTGGAGGATCGTCTGCGTGACGAGTTATCAAATACAACATCAGCCTGAAGAAGAGCTGTTTTTCATTAATTTTCCTGATGGTCAGCGAGCATTTTTGAAATATCGTCGTTTAGGCGACCGTTCGGCTAAAGCTGCGGTCAATTTTTACAGTACGTTTATGCCAGAAACCTATCGCGGTGAAGGCATGGCGGCCAAATTGGTGGATCATGGCTTTGAATGGGCTGAGAGCAATAATCTCATTATTGAAGCATCATGCTGGTATGCACAAAAAAGGTTGGCCAAAAGGCATGCTTAACGGTTGTTTGTCAGTGATCTATCTATATTAAGTAGCGACTTAGCTAAATTAAGGAATGATTGAACGCGCTACCAAAAAAATATCAGTGTCGCCTTATTTGCTAAGGCTGCATGAAGACGTGTCGACAGTTCAAATCGTTGACAAGCAATTAACGGCTGATCAATTGATTGAACAATTAAAAGAGCTGACGCTCAGCCTTACGCCATCAGTGTTTAATAACACTGATGAGGCCGAAGAAAGGTTAATTGAAACCAATAAACGCTTTTCTTTTCTTTGGTGTGTGGCTGAATTGCTTAATATTGGTACACAGCCTGAACGGGGGCAATGGCAAACTCAGTTTGCCGAAGCCTCAATACAGTATGCGTTAAGTTTGGCTTGGCAACGCATTGCCAAAAAGCAGAAAAGCTTACTCAAACACGTGCAAGAAAGCCCTCACATAGCGCCCGGGTTATTTATTATCGGCATGGGTAAATTGGGGGGCAACGACCTTAACTTTTCCAGTGATGTGGATTTAATCGCCTACTTTGACCCAGACATATTGCCGGTGCCAGACGCCATTGGTAAGAGCTATGTTTGTCATCAAGTGCTGCAAGAACTAACCCGTATATTGCAACAGAACGGTGGCTCCAACTTTATTTGGCGGGTTGATTGGCGCTTAAGGCCAAATGCCTCAGCCACCAGCTTGGCCATGTCCACGGTGGCCGCTGAAGATTACTATCACTACCATGCCTCGCCTTGGCATAGGCTGGCCTTAATGAAGGCGCGTGTGATCGCCGGTGACTTAAAGGTTGGGCAGGCTTTTTTAAACAGCCTTGGTGCGTTTATCTGGCGACAAAACTTAGATTTTCGTGCGCTCGATGAGTTGGCTGAAATAAAGCAACGTATCAATTTAGAGCACCCAGGCTTACGTGCACAACGAAAGTGGGTCGACCCCATTGGCTGTAATATTGACGGTTTCAACGTTAAATTAGGCAGCGGTGGCATTCGTGAAATCGAGTTTATCGTTAATGCCAAGCAATTACTTTGGGGTGGGCGCAACCATCAACTGCGTAATCCAAACACCGTGGCCGCATTGCACGCGCTCACCGAGCGAGAACGCATCGAGCCTTCTCATGCGCAACGTTTAGAGCAGGCGTATCAGTTTTTGCGTAAGCTTGAGAATGCGGTACAAATGCACTCCAATCAACAAACGCATTTATTGCCAAGCGGCGAGGGCATGAAGCACGATGTTTTGGTGCTCTTAGGGTATGATTCATGGCCAGTGTTGGTCGATGAATTAAATCATCACCGGCGGTTTGTGAACCAATTGTTTTTAGAGTTATTTTCTGAGCAAGAGCAGAACCAGCTGGCTGCACCAGTTTGGCCAGAGAATGTTAACTCAGTCACTGATGACGTGTTAGAAGCGTGGGAGAACGGGTTCCACATTTACGGAGTTTCCAGCTCAATACGGCATAAATTAAAACCGCTGTCGCATGCATTGGCTGACTTTCTTAATGACAGCGCTCATGAAAACGGCACCGATGTGAATGACGTGGTGATGCGCTTGCATCACTTTTTTAAATCATTGCCGCAAGGGGAGCAGTATTTTCGTTTATTGGCAGAATCCCCAAGTTTGCTGTCGCGTATTATTCCGCCATTATTGTATTCGCCAGCCATGACCGTTTTGCTTAGCCAGTCGCCGCACATTGTCGATTGCTATGTGCATGGCGAGTGGCGCTACCCGCAGGACTTTGAGTCTCAACATATAATGCAAAGTGACGACTATGGTGAGCGCCTTGAACGGTTGCGCCGTTTTGTTAATGAGCATTTATATCAGTTGTATCAGCAGTTTTTGCGTGGCGAGTTAGCCCCAGAAATATTGCAAGAAGCATTAACACATTTGGCCGAGCACACCCTTGAGGTGGCGTTGACCTTGGTGGCTCAAGACATGCAGCTTGATGAGGTTCCCATTACCGTAATCGGCATGGGTAAAGTCGCCTTGCGGCGCATGTCTCCAATGTCAGATTTAGATCTCATTTTTGTTTACGATTCGGCCGCGGTGTCAATGGAACTGGCGTCACGCTTTGTGGGGCGGCTGCAAACGGCCATTGCTACACCGCTACGAGAAGGTATTGTGTATGAACTCGATACTCGGTTGCGCCCGTCAGGCAAATCGGGTGCGCCAACGGTAAGCGTTGAAAGTTTTGCACAACACCATCAGCAGCGTGCGCACACTTGGGAGCACATTGCTCTGATGTCGGCTCGCGTGGTCGCTGGCCGTCGGCAACCTGAGCCAATACTCAACGAGATTAAACAGCAATTAATTACTACGGCCAGAGATCCGTTGCAATTAAAAACCGACGCTCGAAAAATGTGGTTGCGTGTTACTGAGCATCGAGTGAAAGACACGCCACTCAGGCTTATGAACAGTAAGCTGCGTGTGGGCGGTTTAATGCAGGCTGAGTATTTAGCGGCTTGCTTAGTGCTGGCTTATGGAGAAAGGTTTAATACCTCAAGTGCCGATTTAGATGACTTATTGTTAGAGTGCTTGCCCCATTATGGCCTTGAAGAACTGCCTGACATTATTCAATTTTGGCGCATTCAACAGTTGTGGGAGCGATTACTGGGCAAAACTGAGCAACCACTTAGCAGCCTGCGAGACGAATACTTTTCGCTGCTGTTAAAACACAGCCAGTGCAACAGCATGGACGAATTACTTGAGAAGAAAAAACGTTACTCCAACTATGTGTCGCAGGCGATGGAGTCTTTCTTTGATGAAGCCAACGCGTTAACCGTTAAACAGATTGACGATTGGCTTGAAACTTCAGTTCAATGGCGTGATTAGTTAGCCTTAACTTTTTTAGTGGGCGCTTGAGTTAGAGCAGCGGTAAACATTAACCCAGCACTATATTGTCTTTAATTAAGTCTCTGAGCCAACTTAAGGCGTCGTCATTATCGGCGTGCTCGTGCCAGTAAAGGCTTACCGTAAATGGCTTTAGTTCAAATGGCAGTGGTTGAAGAATGAGCTCCGAGTCAAGCAGTTGCATGGCCAGCATTTTCGGAAGGGTTAATAGGTGGTCTGAGTTGCGCACTATTTCTCGCGCCGCGTAGTAGTTTTGGCAGCGTATCTTAGACTCTCTTTTTAAACCCAGGTTATTAAAAAACGCATCTTCGGTGGTCATCCCATTGGGTCGGTTCGACACCGAAATATGGCGAGCCGCCAGATACGCCTCTTGTTCCAAGTGCTTGCTACTTGGGTGGTTGTGCCTCATCAATACAAAAAATTCTGAGCTCTTGAACGTATGGCGTTTGACGGGTTGGCGAACCGTCATTGCCACATCAATGGCAAGATCAATTTTGCTCGAAGCCAGTTCTCGTTCAAGATTTGTACGATCAAATTTAATGCTTGAAAAGCTGGCATTAGGTGCGTGTTTGTCAATCAGCACGGCTAATTGGGTGAGAACCGTTGGTTCGAATGCATCGTGCATGCCAATTTTAAAATGGTAGGTTGATTCGCTAGCACTGAATTCCCCCCATTGTTGCAGTACTTGCTGCAGCTGCGTGAGGTTGTTAATGATTGTTGGCGCCATGCGCTGGCATGCCGGAGTAGGCCGCATTTTGTTTTGACTGCGAACAAACAATTCATCGTCCAGCGTATGGCGTAAGCGTTTAATAGCATGGCTCACCGCCGAGGGCGTTAAATGCAGTACCTCAGCGGCTCGTGTCATGTTTTGCTCAGCGTACAATGCCTTGAAAACTTTAAGCAAATTTAAATCCAATTGATGAATCTTATTATTAGCGCCCATGCTCACTCATGTGTCGTGTTGAATGTTCGTCATAGTTTGAGTGTATCACTTTTCATTTTGTTCATATATGCTTGAGGTATGCTAACCACTGATCCTTGCTTATTGGTATCTATCAATGGTAGCTGTCATTGGAGTCGTTATTGTTGACAGTGATGTTTGTGCGCTGCAATGTCAGCGCTTATTATTTTATTAATCATCTTTAAATCATTATGAAGAAAGTTTTAATTACTGGCGCTGGGTCAGGTTTAGGCCGAGCTTTAGCGGAGAGTTACGCCAAAATAGGCTGCGAGATTTGCGTTGCAGACGTTAATAAGGACGGCGGCGATGAAACGGTTGATCTGATTAATCAGGCCGGCGGTTCTGCGTTTTTCATGGAGTGCGACATTACCAAACAATGGGATGTGGACAAATTAGCCATCGGTTTGGCTGAACGTTGGGGCTCGTTAGATATGCTGATTAATAATGCTGGAGTGGCCACCGCAGGTCAGCTTGAGTCTGAAAGCATGGAGCAATGGCAATGGGTGCTTGATGTGAATTTGCTCGGTCATGTCAGAATGACCAAAGGCATGTTGCCATTGCTGCGCAAAAGCAACACCGATAAAGATATTATTAATATTGCCTCACAAGCCGGCATTACGGCATCACCGAGTATGGGCAGTTATTGTGTGTCTAAGGCGGCCATGGTTAGCTTATCTGAAACCTACCATTTGGAATTGGCGCATGAAAACATACATGTCAGTGTGGTTTGCCCGGCCTTTTTTGAAACCAATCTTAATGCATCGCTACGTACTGGCGATAAAGACATGGTGGCCGTGGTGGATAAAATGGTGAAAAACTCTGGCGTGTCGGCTGACGTAATTGCGCAGAAGATAGCGGATGGAGTCAGCGCTCGAAAATTTATGATTATCACCCATAAAGATGGGCGAAAAATTCATCGGTTCAAACGCTTTTTGCCAATAGAACGCTATCTCTCTATGGTGAAAAAACGCACAGCTAAATACATCAAAGTGCCGAACTAATTCAGCGGCTCTGTGTCGATTATTAGTGTCTATTTAGAATCCACCTATCAATAATCACCGATTAAGTACCTACCAATATGAGTGCCAGTAAAAACAAAGTGGAGAATAATGTTCGGGCTGGCGAAGAGCTCGATATGGCGGTGTTAAACCCATGGTTAAAACAAGCCATTGGCGGTATTTCAGGCGAGCCCAGTGTGGTTCAATATTCCGGCGGTGCATCAAATTGGACTTATTGTTTAACCTACCCTGAACGTGATGTGGTGCTGCGGCGTGCGCCAGCAGGCACTAAAGCCAAAGGTGCGCATGACATGGGGCGCGAACACCGTTTGCAAGCCGCGTTAAAACCGGTGTACTCCTACGTGCCTGAAATGTTAGCCCATTGTGATGATTCATTAATTGGTACAGAGTTCTACGTAATGGAAAAAGTAAATGGCATCATTCCTCGTACCAATATGCCTCGCAGTCTAAAATTAGACCCAATGCAAACCAAAGCGTTGTGCACTAATTTTTTAGATAGCTTAATTGAATTGCATAAGGTTGATTACCAGCAGGCCGGCTTGGCACACCTTGCTAAAGGCGAGGGTTATATGCAGCGGCAAATACAAGGTTGGTGTCAGCGTTACAGCAAAGCCAAGACATGGAATGTACCCAGCGCGCATAAAATCATGGCGTGGCTTGAAGACAACATGCCGAGCAAAGAAAATATTTGCTTAACGCACAACGACTATCGTTTAGACAACGTAGTATTAAGCAAGGACGACCCCACACAAATTATCGCGGTTTTAGATTGGGAGCTGGCAACTTTGGGTGATCCTATGATGGACCTAGGTAATTCCTTGGCGTATTGGGTGCAAGCCGACGATGATTTTTTTGCTCGTAAAGCACGGCGTCAGCCCACGCATTTGCCCGGCATGTTAACCCGCCAACAAGTGATCGACTATTACCAAGAACGCACATCATGGGGGGCGGCCGATATGCGTTTTTATGAAGTCTATGGCTTATTTCGTTTGGCTGGCATTTTGCAACAAATTTACTATCGCTATCACCATAAGCAAACGACCAACCCTGCCTTTAAACACTTTTGGTTGTTTGTGCATTACTTTCTTGACCGTTGCAAAAAAGTCATTAAATAACATGACGGTACTGTATTTAATGCGCCACGGGCAAGCTTCGTCTGGGCAAGAAAACTACGACCAACTGAGCTCGTTGGGCATCGAACAAGCGCAGCGTTTAGGGCAGGCGCTTGGCCATCGTTTGCCAGCGCCTGAAGTATTAATAACTGGGGGTATGCAGCGGCACAGGCAAACAGCCAAACACTGTTTAGATAGTTTTCATAAGTGCTCTGATGAAAGTGGTGCTGACGGCGCCACATCGGCTCACCGACAGCAACCGCAAGAAAATGCCGGTTGGAATGAGTATGACCACCAACAGATACTGCGAGCGTATCGGCCAGAATACGTCACGGTTGAATCCATGCTCAAGTTTATTAAACAACAACAAGACCCCAAAGCGTTCTTTGAGCGTGAGTTTAATGCGGCAATGAAACGCTGGATGACCGCAGACAATGATCAAGCGTACAGTGAGTCATGGGGCGAATTTAAGCATCGTGTGCATGGCGCTTATCAGTCGCTGTTAAGCGAGCACAGTGATAAAAAATCAATATGGGTGTTCACTTCTGGTGGGCCAATTTCTCTTATTACGCAGTCTTTATTAGGCTTGCCTAGCCAAGCTTTGATGCGCATGAATTGGACACTTATAAACTGTGGCGTTAGCAAAATAGTGATTACCCCGACGCGTCAATTCGTGGCATCGCTTAACGAGCACACCCATTTTGAAAGCGCACAACACCAGCACCTAATCAGTTACGCCTAAATAATCGAGGTTTAGTATGAATAGACAAAACATTTTAATCACCGGAGCCAGTTCTGGTCTGGGTTACACCATGGCAAAAATGTACGCTCAGCAAGGTAGGAATTTGGCGCTGTGCGCTCGGCGGGTAGAACGCTTAGAAGAACTGAAAGCCGAAATAAAAGTTATTAACCCGAACGTGAAAATTGCCGTCAGAGAATTAGACGTTAACGATCATGATCAGGTGTTCGAGGTGTTTAAACAGTTCGTTGCTGATTTAGGTCACATCGACCGAGTCATTGTTAATGCCGGTATGGGTAAAGGTGCCTCACTTGGTACCGGTTACTTTAATGCCAATAAACAAACCGCCATCACCAATTTTGTGTCGGCCATTGCCCAGTGTGAGGCGGCATTAGAGCATTTTAGAGAGCGTAACCAAGGCCACCTTGTGATGATTTCATCGGTCAGTGCGGTGCGCGGTTTTCGTCGTGCGCTTACGGTGTATGCCGCCACTAAATCAGCGGTCTCCACATTAACCGAAGGCATTCGGGTGGATTTATTAGGTACCCCGATTAAAGCCACCACGATTCACCCAGGCTTTATTCGCAGTGAAATCAATGAAAAGGTAAAAAAGGTGCCGTTTATTGTGGACACTGAAACCGGTTGCCGAGCGATTTTAAAAGCCATCGACAAAGAGGGCGGGAATTATTATGTGCCCAGCTGGCCTTGGGAAATCATGGCCAGGTTGATGAAAATAGCGCCTCTTACGTTACTGACGAAAATGAGCTAGCGCAACCATTAGGCTAGGCAATCGTACTCTGTATATAATCGAGGTTGTTAATTAGCCATATCGTCAGCTGTATATGAATTTAGAAGAGTTTCGCCGTAATTATTCCATGGGCCGCTTATCGCGAGCAGACCTTAATGCCTGCCCGGTTTCTCAATTTGAACAATGGTTGCAGCAAATAATGGGTACGTCTATTAAAGACCCAACCGCGATGATTGTCGGTACCTGTGATGCCAGTGGTCAGCCTAACCAGCGTTACGTGCTACTGAAAAGTGTGTCCGCTGATGGGTTTGTTTTTTTCACTGACACCGACAGCACTAAAGGCCAAGAAATTTCAGCCAACCCCAAGGTGTCGTTACTTTTTCCTTGGCATGCTTACGAACGCCAAGTGCGAGTACAAGGGGTGGCCAAAGCCCTTGATAGAGAAAAAGTAGCTGAGTATTTTCATTCAAGGCCGCGGCAATCACAAGTGGCCGCTTATACCTCAGAGCAAAGCCAAGTAATTGATTCAAGGCAAACATTAGAACAGGCGTTTATGCGCAATCAAGATGAGCTCGAAGATCAAGTGCCATTGCCAGAGCGTTGGGGTGGGTATTTAATTGAGCCTCATAGCTTTGAATTTTGGCAGGGCGGAGACTACCGCTTGCACGATCGGTTTCGTTATCAATATCACGAAGGTGGTTGGCAAATAGAGCGCTTGCAACCGTAATGAACTAAAAAGAGGCCAGCATTACACTGGCCTCTTTTTTATTGCTGATGCAGCTCAGTATTACACGTTGCTAACCACCCCGTTCTTAATATTAATGCGAGTGCCATCAAATTTGGTTAGGTAAAAACCGTCGTTATTGGCTTCTTTTAAAGTGCGAGACTGGTCTTTTATGTACGCAATGGCTTGTTGCTCGCCGGCTTGTAAACCTTGAATACCATCTTGGCGGTAATGCACGCCTGCGGCATCGCGCCCCAGTGCAATGTTGTTGGCTAACTTGTTCAGCTCACCGCCAACGGTGAGGGCTTGGCCATTGTAGGGAATGAGCGACAAGCCTTCGGCGTCGGCTTGAACGGTATCGCTTAAGACATAGTCTTCATTGAAGTACGCTTTTAGCGCGGTTACGCAGGCTCCAGCCACACACGCGTGCCCAGCAGGGTACGATGGGTGGGTTGGCGAGCCTTCAGAAAAACCTTGAGGCAATAAATACGTGCCATTTTGGCTGAAGACTTTTTGCACCGCATTGCTGTTCAAAATGTCGCCATGCAATTCATAATTGCGCGAGCCTGTAAGGTTGAAGTGCACACGCCCCGCGTACGCTTCTGGGCGAAGAAAACGGTGTACGCGCCATTTTTGAAACCAAGCACCGGTGAAGGCTAAATTGGCCACTCGAGTCACTAGGTCAACCGCAAACGGCGCGCCAAAGGTCACAAATCCTTCTTGGGTGGTAGTTTGGTTTATGTAAGGATTTCCTTGGTCAACGGCATCATTGCCCAGTGCTAATAGCTGAGCGCATGCATTTAAATAAGCTTGAAAAGACACGTCTCGGTGAACGTATTCACCCAAGGTGCGGCCGTTGTAAATATAGCGCCGCACTGGATCAAAGGTCATGGGTTCGGCAGGCGTGCCGCCGCGTTGTACATTGAGCCAATTGGCCGTGTCGGCCATAAAGTCTTGAGCGGTGGTGGGTTGTTGGTAGCGTTGCACAAACTCCACCGGCCCGAATATTACGTCATTTAATAAAAACTGACTGATGTAAGGGCCAACCAAATCACCCGGTGTTTCACCTCGAAATAATAGGTCAACGTCGGTGGCGCCGAAATTGGTTGCGCCAGGTGTGGCTGAAAAATTATTTAAGTCAGCCACGGCTTCGCCAATCAAAGAATTGGTTTGAAAATCAAGGTAGGGCACATCTCTGGTAATGGCTTGCCAATAGACTTCGGCGGTTTCAGCGGCTATTTCCGCGCTGCGGAATGTATGCGACGGTGCCATGCGTGTGCCGTGGCTGTCTAAACCGCAAGTCTCAAATTTGAACGAGGCTTGTGGGCTTACCAATGGGCGGCTGTCGAGCGCGTGCAGCACGATGTTATTAAAATCTTCTTCTCGGCCACGGCGAAGTGCGCGACGAAGTTTTCTAAACGCACTGGGTTGAACCTCGCCGTATTGATTGCATGGCAAAGACTTGCTGTAGCTGGCGTAAAACCGGTCGTCTTCATAACGGCCTTCGTCTTCATTGCTTTCTTGGTCTTGCAATAAAATTGTTTCGCCAAAGTGGTCTTCAGCCATGGTGAGTTTTAAATTTGCCGCCTGCAGCGCGCGGTAATCGTTGTCGATACCGCCCGTTGGTTGTAAGGGGGTTAGGCCTTGCGCATGCAACCCACTGGCTGCGGTTAAACTAGCGCCGGTTGCTAACAACGTACTAACACCTACGCTTGATTTTAAAAATGTCCTGCGTGCCTCTTTTTTAGGAGGGCCGTCAGCGGACTTATAAGAGCCGCCAGCGGACTGTTTACTGATGATATTGTCCGTGTTTGATTCCGATTGTGTGTTGTCTTTCATTTGACTCACCTCATTAACTATTGGTTAGGTTGAGCGGGAAATGTCGTGGCTTACCGGCTTTATTGACAAGTTACTTAATCTATTAGAACGTCAGATGCACCCTGCTGTCATGACCAAGCTATTTTCCTAAAGCTATTTCTATTACCCGTATTTACAAGTACTTAAGTTTCTAATTAGCCATTATTATGGGCACAGACGAATTGCTATTTCCCTATTCATCTTGATTAGTTATGTCCCCAGGACCATTAACTTTTGTACACAAATAAGATTAACACTTTATTAAATAGGTCAACGCATTTAACCGAATAGCGTTTATTAATCATCAATATTGGTTATTCATAGTAATGAAAATTGGTGGCTATAAATTTGTGTTTACGCTGTTTGTTGTTGTAGTAAACGTGCCGTGGAAATTTAGTCTTAGCGTCAATCATTGTCTGGCACTAGCCGTGTGCCATGTTGGGCTTCTGCCTTACCATGTGTGACAAACTGGCCAAGCGTGATGAAGTTGTTGGGTTTCGATGCGTTGGTAATGATGATTTCTTTCACGCCTTGCGACAGCAGTGTGAGTGCTTCCTGCACCTTTGGGATCATTCCGTCGCGGATAATGCCTTGTTCAATTAACTGCTCAGCTTGGCGAGGGTTAATCGTTGCTATTCGACTGGACGGATCACTGATGTCATGAAAAACACCGCCCACCTGAGTGCATAAAATTAATAGATCCGCCTTCAGTGATTTGGCAATGGCAGCGACCGTGGTGTCGGCATTAATGTTAAAGATACGCCCGTTCTTACTCACGCCTAGCGAGGCAATAACCGGTATGACGTTGATGCTGAACATGGCGTTAAGCAATTGATGGTTGATTGAGGCCACGTCTCCCACTTCCCCAAAGTCAACCATGCCATGAGTATTGAGTTTCATCGGGGGGCGTTTATTGGCCTCAATTAACGTTGCTGAAGCGCCATGACAGCCAAAGGCCGGCAAGCCCTCTGCTAACAGCGCAGAGACTAAATCAACGTTCACTTCACCACACAGGGCTTGTTTTATTACTTGTAAGTCGGCCTTATTGGTAACACGCCGGCCTTCAACTTTATGCGGCCTTAGGCCGTGTGCTTTTTGCAGCGCGCTGACTTGAGGGCCACCACCGTGCAGTATTAAACACTGCCACCCGGCATTAAATAAGCCCGCCACATTGCGTGCTAAAGATTTGCGTTGCGCTGCTTGCGCCACCATATCGCCGCCCACTTTAATCACGGCAATGGGTTTGTTGTGAGCAGTGGTCATGGTTGAACTCGTAGTACTCTTAGCAAAGGTAACCAAGCAAACATATTATGGCCACGTTGCCGGTTGTTGTAGTTGGTGCGCGTTATCGTGACCCGTCATTAAATTAAAGTTTTGCATGGCTTGCCCAGCCCCGCCTTTAATTAAGTTATCCAGCGCGGCAATAACGCACAGTGTTCGTTGGCCGGTAACCTCATCGGTTTTAATGTTTAAGCCAATTTCAATTCGCAGAGTATTTTTAACGGCCACCACTTCAGGAGTCATACCCGCAGGCAGGACACAAATGAGAGGAAAGTCGGAAAAGGCCGCCTCATAGTGTGAACGTAACTCCTCTTCGCTCATGTCTTTGGGGGCATCGAGTTGCGCAATTGACATCATGCCTCGGCTTAATGGCGCTGACACCGGCACGAAATCAAGCGACACGCCTTCTGCGCCTGCGGCGTTCAGTGTTTGTGAAATTTCCGGTGTATGTTGATGGTTGAATACCTTGTACGCTTTAATATTATTACTGCGTACGGTGTGATGGTTGCCAACTTGAGGGTGCACACCAGAACCGCTGGAGCCAGTCAGTGCCACTAAACGTACGTTCTTATTTGAAAGCTGACCAAGCTTCGCAATCGGCAGTAGTGAAACGGCAATGCAGGTGGCAAAGCAACCAGGGTTAGCCACGTGTTTTGACTTTGTAATTTCATCGGCATATAGCTCTGGCATACCATAAGTGAAGGTGCCGAGTCTTTCAGGGCAAGGGTGCTGGGGGGCGTAAACGCGCGTGTAGTCTGCTAAGTTGTTTAATCTAAAGTCGCCAGACAGGTCGATGATTTTCACCTCTTTATCAAACAACTCCATGGCCACTTTGGCGGTAATAATGTGAGGCATGGCTAAAAAGACAATGTCGGCGCCAGCCACACATTCACTGGGGGAAATGTCTTCGAACACCAAGTCACTGAGGCCATAAAACGTGCGGTGCACTTGCCCAATGGTCTGCCCGATATGGTCTTTGCTTGACACCCGAAGAATGTCGACGTCGTCTCGCACTAGTAAATTGCGCAACAGCTCGGCTGACAAAAAGCCAGAGCCGCCAATAATGGAAACCTGTGTTTTTTTCATGATTTAACGCTCAGTGTGTGTGAAAGGAATGCTCGTTGGTGCAACAACCAACATGGCGCGCTGGCCACAGGGCACATTGCTGATTGGAAATACAAAGCGTTCTCCATCGCAATGTGTTCGGTATTCATAGCCCACGTCGCTGGCCAATAAGGTGCCTTGGCAAAACTCAGTGAAATTTTCAGCGTTGTCGTCAATGTGCAGTTGAAATGCTTCGGTGCGTTTAATCACTTCTTCAACAACGCTAAAGGTTTGTATTGTTCGCGGCATTTCTTGAAACGATTCGTTGCCCGAAATAAGACGTTTTAAGCCATCGAACACCGCGCTGAAATTGCTTAAGTCGTTGTCACCAAATTTACGAACCTTACCCAATTCTAACGTGAATGAATGTGCGCCAAACTCATTGCTGGTGAAGTAGGAATAGGTGCCCGACGGTTGATTGGAAAATAAAACGCCTTCAATGCCGCACGATTCTAAAAAAGCCAATTGCGTGAGCGACCACTTGCGTTGATGCAGATAGGGGTAGACCGCAAACTTGTCGAGCTTTGAACCTCGAATGGCGGTGTGCAAGTCGTAATGCAAACGGCGTGTTGGCTGGCCGCTAAAAAAAGTACGCGTTACTTGCTCAATTAGCGATGCCCGTTTGGCTTCCGCGGTAGTCGACGTTTCATGTTTTCCTGAAAATAAACGGTTTAAGTTTTCATCAATAAAGCGCTCAGCGCGATTGGCAGCGGGTGGGTTACCAATGATAAATAAAACATCACTAACCACGGCTAACTTGCCGCTTTGAATTTCTTGAAATAGGTGATCTACTATTTCCATGGGCGCAGTTTCATTACCGTGAATGCCGCACGAAATAAGTACACGTTGATTTGCTGGCTCGGGCGGGCTAATGCGCAATAGGCCGGTATCAATCAGGGTTACGCTAACCCCATTGCTCAGTACTAGTGACTGCGGTTTGGCATGCACCGGGTGTGAGAGAGTGTGTTCTAAAAAACGCATGGCCTATTTTTGAAACTCATAGAATGAACCCAAGTCAAAAATTTGCGTTAATTCATCCAGTGCCGTGAAGCTCTCATTGGCTAATGAGGGGTCGGCTAAATCGTTTGGGTGTAATTCATCGCGATAGTGTTTTTCTACCCAATTGCTTAGTGTCCGTAAGCGCTCATCGTCAATTAAAAAGCGTGAGTTCAGTGCTTGTAACTCAGATTCGTTTAACGCCACTCGCAAGCGCAAGCACGCTGGGCCGCCACCGTTTTGCATGCTTTGGCGCACATCCACAAACTGTATGTCTTTAATCGGTGTGTCTTGCGATAGCAAGGATTGTAGGTAGGCAAAAACACGTTCATTTTCTCGACTTTCTTCTGGCAGTACCAAGGTCATGCCGTCTTGGTCAGGGCGTTTCACTAATTGCGAATTAAACAAATAAGAGGTTACGGCATTTTCAAGTGAAACTTGCGCGGTGGGCACTTCTATAATGTGCAACTCTTGTGAGCCAAACGTTGCTTTTAACTGCGCCTGCATTGTTGTGCTCTCGACAAACGCCTCTTCGTGCATGAACAACGTATTTAAATTGGACACGCTCACGACGTCATTATGAAATGCCCCTGCGTCGATAATGTTTGGGTTTTGTTGTGCAAACACAACCGCATTAGCATCCAGTTGATGCAGGCGGCTGATTGCCAATGAGGCTTCGTATGTTTGTCGACTCGGAAACTTGCTAGCCATGCGTGTGTTTGGGCGAAATGCATAGCGGCCGTACACAAACAATTGAACGCCGGGTTTGCCGTATTCTTGGCTTAGACGGTTATGGTTCGCTGCGCCTTCGTCACTAAAGTGACTGCCTGACGGCAGTGGATTGTGGTGGCTGAAATGGGCTGGGTCAGCGAAGATTGCACGCAATAATTGAGCGGTGCTGCCGTGTTCAATAGAGCGATGAAACATATTGGATAGATTGGCCGCCGTAAAATGCACTTTGCCATCGGCCGAATCGGCACTGGGCGATACGGTAGCGGAATTAGCCGTCCACATGCAGGAGGCCGAATAACAACAGGCCAATAATTCCGGTGCGGTGTTTGAGGCTTGTTCAATAATGGATTTGTCAGAGCCACTGAACCCTAAGGCTCTTAAGCTGGGCAAGTGCGGCCTTTGTTGCGGTAATAACACACCTTGTTTTAACCCAAGGCTACGCAGAAAATACATTTTCTTTAAGCCTTGCAGTGCGGCCTGCTTGGGGTGTGACACTGTAAGCGCATTGCGCTTTGATGCAATGTTGCCATTAGACAAGCCACCATAATTGTGGGTGGGGCCAATCAAACCGTCAAAGTTCACTTCGTAGCTGAGCATAGTATTGATAATGTCTGGTTCAACGTTTGAGGTTAGTTAAGCAAGTAGCGCACGGAATCACCAACTTCTATGTTCAGTGCTTGTAATGTTGACGATGGCAGCCTTATGCCGCCTTCTTCTACTGACACCATTGCCACGCAGGCGCTAAAGTTGCGAATGTCACTGTTTGCAATAACCGCGATGTGTTGGTTTGCTCCTCCAATATTGGTCATGCTGTTCTTCTGGATGTCAATCACGGGGGCACTGAGGCTGTTTTTGATTGAGATAATGTCATCAATTTTTGTGTCTACACTCGGTGCGGCGTCAAAGATGTCAACGTGACCATTCCATCGAAAACCTTCTTGCTTAAGCATGCTTAAGGCCGGTTTTCCTTTTACATTGGGTTGGCCAATAACGGCTTGCGCAGGGCGAGGCAGCATATTCACATACAGTGGGTGCTTGGGCATTAAGTCGGCAATGAATTGATTGCCGTTAATAGCGCCATACAAATCGGCGTCGGAAAATGGCATATCAAAAAAATGTTGCCCAACGGCCTCCCAAAAAGGTGAGCAGCCGTTGTCATCAAAGTAACCACGTAAATCGGCCATCACACGTTCAGGAAAACGCTGGCGAAATTGCGCCATAAAAAGATAACGGCTGCGTGCTAATAATTTTCCATTACCGTTTTTACGGTAAGCTGGGTTTAAATATAAGGTGGCCACTTCCGCAAACCCTTCGAAGTGGTTTGACAAGTTCAAAGTTTCAACCGTTATTTTTTTATCCAACTCTTTACAGCTGTGGGTAACCTTATTCAGTTTGTAGGAATAAAATTCATCCACACTGCCTAAACAAGCCAAAATGGCAGAGGTGCCAATAATGGCGTTACTATCAGAGTCTTCCATAACCAGAAAGTAAGCTTCGTCATTGGGCGTTTGCACACGTTTGTTAATGCTCTCAACTGACTTTTTAAGTTTGCTCGCCAGTACGGCTCGATTCGGTGGCAAAGTGGTCATGCCCGGGAATGCTTGTTTGGCTAAGTTTAGTACGCCTTCTATATCAGACTCGCGCACCGTTCTAACGGTTATCATTCAACGTCTCCTGTTTCAGCCATTTTTTCATAGGCTTTACAAAATTAGGCGCTGAAAGCGTGTTGCCTCAATCTAGATTCTGCGGTTAATGATTGGCTTCGCCGAAATTTGTGCTGAACCATTATTTAGCGTTCTCAGAGTTTTCCAGTGCGGTTAAATTAATCACGGTGAAAACGGCTAAGTCCGCAGATTTTTTTGCATATCTCGAGCTTTAAAGAATCATATATCGAATTAATACACCCAGCGTGAGCGGGGCCAATGTTGTGCTAATTTGAGGGAAACCTTAACAACAACAGTGCTCATTGATCTCCATGGAAAACCAACAAAAAGATTTAAAGCAACTGGACGCGAATACCATTTTGCACCCGTCAACCAATGCCAATGAGTTTGCCAAAACGGGGTCTAGAATCATGCAGTCTGGGCACGGTATTAGCTTGCAAGACACTGACGGCAATTCATTGATTGATGCGGTTGCTGGTTTATGGTGTGTGAACGTGGGGTATGGCCGGCGCGAGCTAGCCGATGCCATGCATGCGGCAGCCAGTAACATGGGCTACTATCATACGTTCACCGGCATGTCGAACGTGCCGCAAATTGAATTGGCCGAACGGTTGTTAGAACTCGCGCCTAAGGCTATGTCAAAAGTATTGTTTGCCAGTGGCGGCTCAGACGGCAACGACACCTTAATGAAAATTGTTTGGTATTACCACAATCTGATTGGTAAGCCACAAAAGCGTAAAATCATTTCTCGTTGGCAGGCCTATCATGGCACCTCAATTGCCACGGCCAGCTTAACTGGCTTGCCGTCGTTTCATAAAGACTTTAATTTGCCCATCGACGGCGTGATTCATACTGAGTCGCCAGACTATTTCCGCCATGCAAAAAGCAATGAGAGCGAACATGCATTCTCTGTTCGCCGCGCCAACGAACTTGAAGCGTTAATACTGAGGCACGGTGCTGACACAATAGGCGCATTTATTGCTGAGCCAGTTATGGGCGCTGGCGGTGTCATTACCCCACCCGACGGGTATTTTACAGAAATACAAAAAGTCACTCAAAAGTACGATATTTTGTTTATCGCCGATGAAGTGGTGTGCGGTTATGGGCGCTTAGGTGCGTGGTTTGGCAGCGATGTGTATGGCATTAAGCCTGATATGATCACCACGGCAAAAGCGCTTACCAGTGGCTATTTCCCGTTTTCAGCGTCGTTTATCACCGAAAAAATATGGGATGTGATTAAACAAGGTTCAGCCAAGTATGGCAGCTTTGCGCACGGCTACACTTATTCAGGCCACCCAATAGGTGCGGCCGTGGCGATGGCAAACTTAGACATCATAGAAAAAGAAGGCTTAGTAGAGCAGTCGGCCGACGTGGGTGCGTATTTTCATCAACAGTTAACCGAACGATTTAAGCAAGACGGTTTTGTGGGGCAGGTCAGAGGGCAGGGCATGCTTGCCGCTGTTCAACTGATGCAAGACAGCGACAGTAAAACTTTCTTTGACTCGAGCATAAAGATTGCGCCTCAAGTGACGGCGCAATGTTATAAAAATGGCTTAATTGCCAGGCCGTTACCTTCGGTAGATTCGGTGGCTTTTTCACCGCCACTCATTGCCAATAAAGACGATGTAAATACCATCATTGACCGTTTCGAAGACTCCGTGCGAGCCGTGATGAAACACCACGTTTAGCGCGTGGTGTTGTTAACGAGTTTGCCAAACTTCACTTAACTCTTTGCGTTGGTTGGGCACTTCTTTACTGCGTTGTTCGTCGTCAAGAGTGTGTAAGTCTGCCAGCTTGCCAATGGTGAAACCCATTAATACCTTGTGTTTTTGAGTATCCAGCGCTAAATACTTGGCCACCTCATCGGCCTTAATGCCGCCCATGCCGTGCGTGTATAAGCCTTCTAGGCGAGCTTGCAAGCTCATGGCCATCCACGCTGCGCCACTGTCAAACTCAGCGTAAGCATTCGCTTTGCCGTTATGTTCAAAATGTTGTTGTGCAACCAGAAAGCCAATTATGCTGGTGTCTTTAGCCCAAACTTGATTGGCCTCAACCAGTAACGCTAAAAACTCATTAAAGGTGCTTTCGGTTGACGTGTAAAAACGCCACGGTTGGGCATTAAAACAAGACGGCGACCAACGCGCGGCGTCCATGATGCGCCTCATGACATCATCACTAATGGTGTGCGTTTGAAAGGCACGCGGCGACCAACGTTCAATAAACTGTGAATCAACGCCAGTGTTGGTGCTGCGAGCGGAAAAGTCTAATTCGTTTGTCATGTGTTCTTGGTTGTCAGAGTTATTGAGAGCTCTTGAGAGTTAAATAGAGTGCTGCTGTGAATGTGTTTTTAAAAAATCATGAGCTCATCATTTTATGCGCGTGTTCAAAGTTTTCTGAAACGGGTTTGGGTGCAGGGGTTAGTTTACTTACTAAATAAGCCGACGCCCACGCCAGCACAAAACCGGGTAGCAGAGAGTACAGTTCGCTGTTTAACGGTCGTTTTAATTCACCGCCCTCGATCGGCGGTAACACCGGCAGGTAGCTCCAGAGCAATACCACCGTGGCTCCGGTGAGCATGCCGGCTAGCGCCCCTTGTTTGCTTAAGTCTCGCCAGTGCAGGCTTAAAATAATCACCGGGCCAAATGTGGCACCGAAGCCCGCCCATGCATGGCTCACAAGACCTAACACGCTGTTGTTGGGGTTAAGCGCCAATACGGCGGCCACTATTGTCACCACCAATACGCACATTCGGCCTACCAATATCAGTTCTTTTTGACTGGCGGTGCGCCGAAAAAATACTCGATACGTATCTTCAGTTAATGAACTTGCTGACACTAACAGCTGAGATGAAATAGTACTCATTATTGCCGCCAGAATAGCCGCCAATAAAAAGCCAGCAATAAATGGGTGGAACAGTGCCTGCGAGAGCACAATAAAAATTGTTTCTGGGTCGCTAATGCTGAGATTGTGTTGCGCTGCGTATAGCGAACCCACTAAGCCGGTTGCGGTGGCACCCAACAAGGCCACAATCATCCAGCTCATGCCAATACGACGCGCGGTGGATATGTCGGCTAATGAGCGTATTGCCATAAAGCGCACAATAATATGCGGTTGCCCTACATAGCCTAATCCCCAAGCAAGGCTTGATAACACGCTAAGTAACGAAGCGCTGCTTAAGGCTAACAGCAAGTCTGGCTTGACTGCGGTTAATGATGTTGAGGCGTCATGAATATTGGTACTAATGTCTGTATTTAAGCTGGTAAAAGCCATGACCGGAACAACGATCAGCGCTATGCAAATAATGGTGCCTTGTACGAAGTCGGTCAGGCTTACGGCCATAAAACCGCCCATAAAAGTGTAAGCTAATACTACGGCGGCGGTTGCCCATAGACCGGTTTGATAAGGCAAGCCAAACGCGTTTTCAAACAGCTTTCCACCGGCAACCATGCCGGAAGATGTGTATAGAATAAAAAACACCACAATAGCGACCGAGGCGAACAGGCGCAGTGCGTGGCTGTTATCTAATAAGCGCTTTTCCAGATAATCGGGAATGGTTAACGCATCATTTAATTCGTGCGTAAATACTCTAAGGCGCGGTGCCACCAGCAAGTAATTCATATACGCGCCCGCCACCAAGCCCACGAGCAGCCATGTGAGCGATAAACCGCTGGCATACGCAGCGCCGGGCACCCCCATCATTAGCCAAGCGCTCATGTCAGAAGCGCCTGCTGACAGCGCGGTTACCCCCGGGCCCAGTTGCCGGTTTCCCAACATGAAGCCCGATACGTTTTGGTTTGAATAGCGTAACGCGTATACGCCTATGCCAAGCATCAATAATACGTAAAAGGCCAGAGAAACCAACGCAGCGCTAGACATAATGAGTGTTTCCAATTCACTTAAAACATTCATCCTACCTGCCTAATCGGTATTTGTCATTAAGCCCCACCTACTCAGCTCTGTTTTTATATTCGGCTTGTTTTATTTGTTAGAATATTCGTTTAATACTTTTAAGGTGAGTGATATGGCAATCCCAATACCGAATCGACCCAGTGGTTTTACTCTTGGGTCAAACACAAGCAACGCTGAAGCTGCGGTTACGTTAGACGTTTTCTTTGATATTCAGTGCCCGCATTCGCGCAAATTCTGGTCAACATTATTGGCTTTAATTGAGCATTATAAAGATCAGCCATTCAGAGTAACCGCTCACCTTATTACCATTAGCAACCATCGCCAAGCCTGGGACATGAGCCTAGCTCTGTTAGCCGAAGCGCAAGGCGATTCGCAACGTTTCTTTGACTTTGCAACCTTCCTTTTTGATCGCCAAGATCAATTTATGAATGACCAATTCAAAGATAAAACCAATAGTGACCTGCAGCAGTTGGCCGCCAGTTTTTCTGGTGAGTTTTCAGGCGAACATAACCCTGCGTTTTTAACGCGCATGAACTCGCATGACATTTACATTGATGCACGCACCCCCATTCGCTACGCCGCCACACGCGCGGTATGGGCAACGCCAACCGTATTGATCAATAACGCAGATGACCTGCCAGTTAGGTTTGATTCTAGCTTTGAATAGTGGGCACAACTGTTAGACGGCTTATTGGCATTATAAAAAATGGACTCTGCCTCTTTCCATTCGTGCTTGAGGTTGTATTTGGGCTATTCTCTATCAATGAAATATTTTACGAAAATAGGTTGTAAGTATTTAGTTTATTTATTGGGATAAGGTCTTAATATGATTAAAACAATTGATGGTCCTGATTTTTACGGTCCAGAATCAAGTGATGATTATCGTGAAGCTGATGAATATGATCGCTTGGCTGCGTTGCTTGATTTGTTTTTCTCAAAGTTGAAAATTGATTTTGAGTTATCGTGGTTGGGTGATTACCAAGATGGTTCAGCATTAGCTAGCGTAATTTTTCAACATGAAGAAAAAAGTTATGAGGCCTATTTTTCAAATTTTGGTGGGTTATTTACTATTATGCCTTTAGCTATAAAGGCTATTAAATTAGATAATAATATTTTAATAGCTGAAAATAGTAGAATTTGGGATTCTCACATTACACATAAGCTCATTTCTTTTTTCTCAAAAGAGGGTTACCTATACATCGATTACGCATACGCTAAAACTACTTTGTACAATGGTACATATAGTGATTTTCAGAATTACACGTTGTATCACAGATATTTCTCTAGTTTTATTGGTTTAGAAAAAGCGGAAGCGCCGAACTAAATAGACGCCGCCAGCTCAAAGCCTTCGCGTATTGCTCGTTTGGCGTCTAATTCACCGGCAAGTTTTGAGCCTCCGATTAAATGCGTAACAACGCCAGCATTGTCTAACTCTTGCAGTAAGTCTTTGCGCGAAACCTGGCCTGCACAAACTACGACATTGTCGCATTCAATCACTTGCGCTTCTCTGCCGTCGATTGAGAAATACAAACCTCGGTCATCTATCTTTGTGTATTCAACACCACGAATCATTTGTACGCGTTTCATTTTCAGTGACCTACGATGGATCCAGCCTGTTGTTTTACCAAGGCCGGCGCCCATTTTTCCTTTCTTGCGTTGCAGCATAGTGACTTGCCGAGCCGGCGCTTGCGGGTCAGCATGGCCGTAGGCGCCACGGTCTTTGTATTCAGAGTCGATTCCCCATTTTTTATTGAACTGCGCTATATCTGAATTCGCTGTGGTGTCTTGGTGGGTGAGAAACTCAGCCACATCAAAGCCGATGCCGCCAGCACCAATAATGGCAACACGATTGCCAACCGGTTTTTCATTTTGCACCACATCGATATAAGAAAGCACTTTTTCGTGGTTGGCTCCCTCAATGCTTAGTTCGCGGGGGCGAATGCCGGTAGCTAAAATAACCTCATCGTAGCCAGCGTTAATCAGCGTGGCAGCGTCTACTTCTTCGCTCAGTTTAAGGTTAACGCCGGTCGTTTCAATTTTATTACCGTAATAGCGCAAGGTTTCGTAAAACTCTTCTTTGCCCGGTATTTTTTTTGCGATATTAAATTGGCCACCGATTTCGCTGGCTTTATCAAATAAATCAACGCTATGACCGCGTTCGGCCAATACCGTTGCGGCCGACAGCCCAGCGGGCCCAGCGCCTACAACGGCCACGCGTTTAGGCGTTGCCGTTGGGCTAAAATTAAGTTCAGTCTCGTAACAGGCTCTGGGGTTAACCAAACAGGTTGAGCGTTTGCCCTTAAAGATGTGATCTAAACAAGCTTGATTGCAGCCAATACATGTATTGATACTTTCTGGTTTGCCCGCTTTGGCTTTGTTGATGATATCTGAATCGGCCAAAAATGGGCGCGCCATTGACACCATGTCGGCATCGCCGCGTGCAATCACGTCTTCGGCCACTTGTGGGTCGTTAATACGATTGGTGGCCACCACAGGAATAGAAACATGGTCTTGCATGCGACCCGTGACCCAGCTAAATGCGGCGCGCGGCACACTGGTTGCAATTGTGGGCACCCTAGCTTCATGCCAGCCTATACCTGTGTTGATGATGGTGGCTCCGGCGGCTTCAATGGCTTTGCCGAGCTGCACAACTTCTTCCCAAGTGCTGCCTTGCTCGATTAAGTCGAGCATGGATAAGCGGTAAATGATGATGAAATTAGTGCCTACTTTTTCGCGCACAGACTTCACAATTTCAACCGGCAGGCGCATGCGGTTTTCAAAGCTGCCACCCCATTCATCGGTGCGTTTGTTGGTATGAGTGACAAGGAACTGATTAATAAAATAACCTTCTGACCCCATTATTTCTACGCCATCGTAACCCGCTTGTTGAGCAAGGCTGGCTGAGTTGGCGTAATCTTTGATGGTGCGGTAAACGCCTTTGCTTCTCAACGCTCGCGGTTTAAAAGGGGATATGGGCGATTTGATTTTTGAGGCTGAAACACACAGCGGGCTGTAACCGTATCGGCCCGCATGCAATATTTGTAAGCAAATTTTGCCACCTTCATCATGCACGGCTTTAGTCACTTGTAAGTGTCGTTTTACTTCTGACTGTTTACTCAATTTGCTGCCAAAGGGCGATAACCAACCTTCCACGTTCGGTGCAAAACCGCCGGTCACCATCAAGCCCACACCGCCTCGAGCGCGCTCTGCAAAATACGCGGCTAATTTGGGGAAATCTCGAGCTTTATCTTCCAACCCTGTGTGCATGGAACCCATTAATGCGCGATTTTTGAGAGTCGTAAACCCTAAGTCTAAAGGTTCGAGTAAATGTTTATACTGCGACGACATATTGATTCCCCTCGGTTTATTGCTATTTAGCTAACGGCTACTTTTTTAGTGTATGTATATTTTGGTGTGCCGTAATTGTAGTAATACAAACATGATTCTTAACGTATTGTATAGGTAAGTGGCTGTGCCGCAACTTATCGACAAGTGTCATTCAAGTCTTTATGTTTGTTTTAAGCTGTATTAGTTAGCTTAGCCGGTTAGCCACAAAAACGTTTATGTGGCTAACCGGCTAATATTTGGGGGGTATCTATTATTTACAGTAGGGGAACTATTTATAGTGATAGGCCGCTTAAGGTAAAGCTAAATACCCTTCTCGTACTCGTTGTGGGTGGTCGCCTACGTCAATTCGCGTGATTTCTTCGGCGCTTTTATAGTTGATTACCGAAACTTGGTCGGTTTCACTCCAAGACACAAAACAGTGTTCGCCGGTTTTATCGGTTACCACCCAGTAGGGTTTTTTGCCTAGACCTTCCAGCAACTGATAACTACCAGATTTAACGTCTACGATTGCCACGTAGTCATCCATTGTGCCAGCAACACAAAGCGTTGTGTCGTCACCGCTCATAGCAATGCCGTGATGTGCCGAGTCATTCACGTAGTCGATACGAGATACTGTGGTTTTTTTAGGTAAATCTATTTTGCGGGTAATTTTACCGCTGGGTAGATGGTATTCGACAAAGCCGTGTAAGAACGACAGTTGAAAGTAGAAATACTCTTCATCGCTGGTGTGCGCCATGGGTCTAACCGCAGGGCTTATTTCGGTCAGATTTACGGCATCAAGCTTATCGCGCATATCAAACTGTTCGATAATTTTATGGGTGCTGGTATCAACCACTTGAAACACACGTTTGCCTTTTAAAAATCCGCCGCCGGGCAAGTCAAACGGTGAGAAGACATTACCAATACTGGCGTGAAACAGTCGTTTTCCGTCTTTTGAATACACATTTTCATGGGGCGAATCACCACTAGGGAAATTGGCATACTCTTGGCCGCTCTCGATATCGATAATATGAACCACATCGCCTGTTGATGCTGAAACAGCCACGTGTTTGCCATCAGGCGATAAAGCCATGTGGTCTGAGCGAAACCCTTTAACCGGAAATCGCCAAATAATCTCACCGCTTAAGGTGTCTATTGCAACCACATCTGCAAAACTCGGGCGAGAAACGATCAATCGGCGACCATCAAGCGAGCTGTACATATCATCCACATATTGCTCGTTACCCTCGCCCGGCAATTCACGAATACCGTAAAACATCATGCGCCCAAGAAACTGTTTACGAATCTCACGTAAGCGCTCAAGCTTATCGGGTATGCCGTCAATAATGCCTAGTTTTTGATAGCCTTCTAGGCTAATAACGGTAATCGTACCTTGCCAGTTGTTACCCACAAAAACGACCGGCACAGGGTTTTTTTCAGCTAATGGAGAATCCGACTGAAAGTTAGAGTGCCAAAGGTGTGATGGCCGATTTTCTTGTTCGGCGTTTTCGATAAGCTCATCAAGAGCTGAAATCGAAAGCATTTGTACGGCAATTAAGGCCAACACAAGTAGTGCTAGGAAGAAGAAAAACGTTCGGCGTAAAAAAGTTAGCATTGAGCGGTGTTCCTTAATTTAATTTACACATTGTGATTTTGTAGCACAATTATTAGTTGCCTTGTATCACGGCCGCAGTTCTTATTTTTATTGCCGTATCGATACTCAGATTGACTTTAATAGTCGACTCATTTGTGTCTACAACGAAACACAAGGCCATGCAAAGATGCGTCTCAAGCCTTGTAGCATTTATTAATTTTATTCATTATGGCCAGTAAGGTGATGAATTTATTTTATAGCTGTGAATTAATTAGATTCATACTGAGGGGTAAATTTTGAGGGAAACCTTAGGAGAAAAACGCCAATTCCAAAATGATTTCGCACCTACACCATATCAACTTTATTGTGCGTGATTTAGCCACTGCGGTAGACAGGTATTCGTCGCTGTTGGGGCGTATGAGTTTATTTATGACGATTTGGCCCAGCGTGGGGTGAAAACAGCCCGAGTCAAACTGGGTCAGACTTGGCTTATATTGGTCGAGCCTGCTGCGTATCTTGCAAAGAATGGAGAAGGGTTTTTCCTAATGTCGCTTGCAACCGACAATATTGAGGGGGTACTAAGTCTTTAAAAGTACCGTATGAAGTTGTGCAAATACGGCCTTTGTTCTATGAATTGCAGTTTATGCTACACTTTTTGTGCAGTATCGGGTCCATAACGAGCATTTGAGGGAAGAATGACGCAACCTTTAAGCCGTATGATTATTGGCCAAGCCGACGTCGATTTTTCAACGTTGTCGATTAACGGTGATGGTGGTCAATGTAAAGTTGAGCCTAAGGTCATGAAGGTTCTTCGTGTCTTAGCTGACAGTGCAGGCAGAGTTGTCGAACGTGACACTCTGGTTGATCTTGTGTGGGGAACCCCTTATGGCAGTGATCAACGATTGTCGCGTGCTATATCACTGTTGCGTAAAGCGTTCGGCGACGTTGATGGGAAGTGCGATTACATAGAAACCATTCCTAAGTGTGGTTACAGATTAATTGCGCCATTAAAAGCTATGCCCACTGTCGTGAATGCCATTCAAACTCCTGCTCGCGTCACATCACTAAAACCCAGTGAGCCATCAATTGCCGTTTTACCGTTTGTTGACATGAGTGAAGCCCAGGATCAAGGCTATTTGTCTGACGGTATAAGCGAGGAAATCATCAACGTTTTAGCTAAAGTGGTTGGGCTAAAAGTCACGGGCAGAACCTCATCGTTTGCATTTAAAGAGCGCAATATTGGCATTAGCGAAATTGCTCAAACATTAAATGTGACTCACATACTAGAAGGGTCGTTACGAAAGTGCGGAAACAAGCTGCGCATTACCGCGCAATTAATTCAAGCAAGTGACGGGTTCCATTTGTTTTCGAAAGCTTATGAGAGTGAATTAACCGAAATATTTGATCTGCAAGACCGCACGGCTTATTCGATTGTTAATGAGTTGTGCTCCTTGCTTAAATTACCGGGTGAGCAAGGTGCGCAAAAAATCATTACTAAAAGCGCTCAAGCTTATGAGTTATTTTTACGTGGGCGGCAGTTGGTGCATCAGTTAAATGGCCAAACCACCATTCCAACCGGTATTGAATTTCTTGAAAAATCAACCAAGAGCGACCCAGACTTCGCGCTTGCCTGGTCTTGGTTGGCTTTGGCGCATTTTATTTTGCCAGAATTTTCGCGTACTCCTAATTGGCTTAAGCACCTAGAGCGCAGTCGCAATGCGGTTGAAAAAGCCTTAAGTATTGATCCCGACTCAAGTATTGGCTTATTAGTTAAAGCCATGATTTACGCGCGCGATGGTCGCTTAGATTTGGCGTTAATGGCGCATAAACGAGCGCTCGATGTCGACCCCAATAATATTGAGACTTTGGCCGGCATGGGGTTAGGTTTGATGGCAATTGGCTTGTATGACCAAGCAAGGCCTTATTTTGATCGAGTGATTGAACAAGACCCACTAAGTGGTGTGTGGCATACCACCTACGGCGGTTTATTATTGAACAACGGCGAGTTTGAAAAAGCAGAAGCTTCGTTTAAGCATTCGTTTGATCTGGGGTTTGGTGCCGCCGCTTTTGGCGTTTCTCATCGTATGGCCTCTAAGGGGCAGGTTGATGAGGCCGTGATGTTCATGAAACGAAATTTTGATGGCTTGGGGCCTATAGAGAAAGCAGAATTAAAGTCGCCTTTGGTGCGGCAGTTGGTTTACAGCGCTTACATTAGAAAGAATAAAATAGCGCAAGCTTTACTGACTTTTGCCCTTAAAGGCCGCTTACGCAACCCTGAAGCACAGCCCACGGCTGCTTCAGTGATTGGTTTTCTTTTTTTAAACAGGCCTAAAGAGTTTATGCACAATATATTAGAGAAACCAAACCCCTACATCGGCTACACAATCGCCAGAATATGGGAGCCAACCCAAGAGTCTTTTAACATTAGAAACCATGCCGATTTTCCTGAATTTGCGGAGCGAATGGGGTTAGTTAAGGCGTGGCAACAGCATGGCTGGCCAAAACAATTGGTGCCGTCAGAGCTGTCAGATCCATCAGTACCGCCGGAGGAAAACGACAACAGCGCGGAATTATTCACGGTGATCGCCTAGTCACTGTAATGGCCTAGGTTATAAGTTATAGTCTATAAACTTAAGCACAGGACTTAAAAAAAGAATAGCCTTTAACATCAAGGCTACTCTTAAACTTCTACCCTATACCCAGCGTATTTATTCGTATCGATTACTTTAATGTGATTCTTCTTAATTGATACTCACCCGTAATAGTTCTAATGCTCGGGTATTCTTTGCGTGCTTTTTCGGTTCCTTCGTCAGCTCGTTTTTTTGTGAATTCCTTCATAAATTCATCATAGCGTGCTTTGTTCGGAGCCAAGTCGGCGCTGTCTGCAAACTTAATCACTAACAATACGTTGAAATCGCCGCTTTGGGGCATGTCGCTGGCATAAATCCAATAATCCTCTACGTGCCCTAATTTTTTAGATACTTCCATGCTGGGGGCCCAAGTGTTTGACAAACCCTCAAGGTAAACTTCTCCCATATTTGAGTCGACTTTTACCGTTGTGGCTACCCACACCTCTTTACTCGGTTCGTAGTCTTGCCACATTTCAAAATCAGCGTGAGCCACTGAAGATAAAAACACAAAAAATAAGCTAATAATTAATGACCGCATTATGTACTCCTTTTCAATTAGTTAAGAGTTCATAACCGTAGCAGCTAAGATGACAATAAATTCTATGGAAAACCTTAGTTTTTTTATAGGTTAGAAGTAAGACACAAATAAAAGATGCTTTTCAAGCCTTGTAAGCTTTATTCATTATGATCTGTAACGCGATGAATCTGCTTTATGGCTCGTAGCCGAACTTTGGGGTTAACTTGTAGCCAATTAACAGAGCAAGCGTATAAGAGTTAAGAGCAGAGCTATTCGTCTGCCTCTTCTTCATCATCTAGAAGCAACAAGGGCACAATGTTGGCTGATGGCACGCCCAGTAATGGGCAGGCGGAAGTTAATACAGTGCCGGTGTTGCATTTTTGAGTCACTATTTGTGCGTCACTTTCGCTACAACCGGGGCCGCCTACTGTGCCACCGTTGAGGCACCGTCGAGTTTGTTCAATATCCTCCGTACAGGATTCATCACAAGCGCGAATAATCTCGCCGTCTTGAAAGTCACTGTAGCGTGGCAAACTAATATGACATTCCACAATGCTGAAGAAGTCATCTAGCCCAGTGGTGGTGTTTAATTGAACTTCGCTATTTTCTACTACCCCAAGGCCAGCGGTGTTGTTTTCGCAGATGCTGCGCACGTTAGAATTGACTAGATTCGCTTCATCCATGGTTGGCAGCCCTAAGTCACGCCGAGTACATTCTAACAAATCCTCGCTGCGACGATCTTCTTCAAAGCCAACAGGGCAAGCAAAAATGTCAGTCGCTGGAATGGTGAAGCCACAGGCAACATTGCTAGTATAAAAAGGCTCGTCACTGGCTGATAGGAAAATTCTCACACTTGAATCAACTATGGTACCCATAGGTGATGCAGCTAAGCAGGATGCTTCATCTTCTGCCTGTGCAGCTCTGGCATCAGTTTCGGTCAGCGCTGCGCTGCCAGGGAAACGACAAATTAAATTGCTAAAAGCCCGATATACTTCTAACGAAGGCTCTGGGCATATTACCGTCTCAGGGCTAACATTACGGTTGATTCGACAAATCAATCTAGCGGTATAGCGGCCATTATTGTCGACTGTAATTTCTGAACTAATCAGCTCACTATTCGGTGTCGCTAAACAAACTGCTTCACGCTCTAATTGTAATAGCTCTACTTCTTCTAAATCACTGTCTGACCTGGACTCTCGGAAACAATCCACATAGCCAGTAGTCACTATGCCCTCACGAAAACCATCTGGGCATAGCCCTGTTTCTTCTTGGGCGTAGACTGAATGAGGTACTGTAAAACTGGAAATTAAAAATACAAGGGATATCGCTGAGATGGATAGAGAAAGAAGGGGGGTTAGCAATCGCATAGTAGTTTCTCGTTGGTTATTTGCACGCTATCTTTGCAGCCAATGTTGATCTGAAAGCTGCCCTAGATGTTGGTTTTTGGTTTGAATGACTGGGTGGGGTAGGACAACCCGAAACGTCTATTGACATCAAACTTGTTATTAGCTTTTTACTACATAGAACCTAACGATAACAAATGTCCAACAATTTACAAAAATTGTCAATTAATAAACGAGACTTGTACTCTCTCACACCGCATTTAGCAGCGATTGCATGCTAAAAATGTACAAAATCACTGTTAAGCAAATTACGGTGGCCAATGCGGTACGCACGCCAAACAATGTTGTTCGATTATTTTTTTCGTGCAAAATGGTGTGAAACCTCTGATTGAGGGCGCATAAAAGGCCGGCAATGAGTGGCCCTAAAATGGGCAGTAAATAGCGTCCATCAGCTTGTACATCTCGCAATAGGTTGTGATGTACAAAGCTTGTTAGTACGACTACAGAAAGCATTAAAATGCCAGCGTAAAACCAACGCTGGCGGTTTTTAATAATGCTACCCAGCAAACAAGCGCAAAAGCCCAATACAATCAGGCTAAAATAAAACCATAAGTGCGCACCGACAACATTGGCTTTAAGCCACCACAGCGAACCGACCAATGACTGTAACGTTCTACTTAAAAAACCGTCGTGGTTTTGTAACAGCTGTATCAGGCTCACTCCGTGTGACCAATAACCTCTACGATTTGCTTCACTTCCAGTGATTGAGCGTTGTATCTCAGCGGCATGCTGTAAGGCGCTAGGGTCAAACCATCCGTAGTGGAACATATTCCATAATGGCCACCATAAACCAAAAATCACACATAGAAAAAACGCGATAAGAAAGTAGCGCGGTGAAATGTCAAAAAAGCGACGAAATTCCGGCAATAGCATCACCGTGAAGCCAAAGAAACAAAGCCAAGCCGTGTATTTTGAAATAAAAACCATACCTAACGCCGCGGCTAGAAACAGCATGGCGTTTTTAGAATAAGATTGACGCCACCAGACTATAGCTAACAGTAAAACTGCCACTGTCGTTATGGCGCCAATATCGTCGTTTTTGGTGCTTGCGAGTATGGTGAAGCGAGGTAACAAGCCAAGTAATAAAGCCCCTATAAAAGACAATGCAAGATGTTTTGTGAGTAGAAAACAGGTAGCAAAGAGTGCAGTAACACTGAGCGCCGCTAGTATTACCGATGTCATCCGGTAGCGAACCGATTTTTTTAAGGGGGTGGAAGCCGTGGCTTCGACTATGGCTGCAGATAAAATATAGGTGAGTGGTGGTCGTAAAAGTCGAGTGGTTCCAATTTGAGTGAACTGGATTTCTTGATCGTTAGCATCAACAATTGGTATGCGGCGTTCTTGAGCATAGTAATCTACGGCGTCGCTAATCACGTACCCATCAATACCAAATTGGCTCGGCACCCAATGCGCTGCACTGAAAAAATAAGCAAGGAAGGCAAGAAATAAAACTAGGCTGGCGACAGTTGCGCGCTTTGGGTCAGATTGATTCATCGTGGCTGTTTGCTCTGTGCCTAGATCACCTGTTTAGTTTTATTACGGTAAACAAGAGTACAAGATAACGTACTGTATGTCGTCAGAACCTTCTGGACAGTTCAGCGATTCATGATATCGCTCATGATTGTAATAACTCACAAACTTGTCAAGTCGCTGGTTTAGCTCACCCGGCGGGTAACGATATAGCTTAGGCACCCGCCATTAAG
>CALINO010000072.1 GCA_938045295.1 uncultured Arenicella sp. | reverse complement strand
CTCTTAAAAAACACATCCGGGTCAGTATCTACCCCTGCTAAATGTGAGTTTATTCCTTCAGCAAACAGTGCATTCCTTATCGACCCAACATTTTCTCTAGTAGTAAATGGGTTAGTATTAATCACGACGATGTCTTCGGCGCGAAGTTCATCTTCGTTAAGATTTTTCTTGATATTTTCCAAAACCCATCTCATCTGAGAATCTTTATCTGAAAAACTATGGAACTGAACTAGATCATCTAAACTCGAATGTTTTTCTAAGAACAAAGGGCTCGTCTCTTTAGTTCTAGTCAGTGTAACTTCTTCACCTTCAGCCAATTGGCCATCAGATACAACGTAACCGACGTCCTCCCAAAGGCTTGCATGATCAAACATCTGAACCAACCCAATTTCATTGTTATTTGTTGGTTCTCTGTATATACCAAAACCAAACGCATGAGCCGTGGCCAGTACAGGCCTAGAGTTCCTGTAGCACTTGCTTAATAAAATATCTCCGCGACTATCATTCTCCAAGCCAAAGCTAACAAGCGGTTTACCTTCTTCATCAACCCCAAAGATTTTTTCTGGAGCAGGGAGAGCTTCTCCAGCCAAGCTCTGAAGTTCATCGTAAGCGTAAACAAGCCTTTTCTCTTTCGATAGGAACTCATAACAAAGCTTTAGGAAGTCAGGGGGGAAATCTTGAGCCTCATCCACAAGAATCACATCATATTTATGCTTGGAATTGCCCGTTTCAGCCAGAGCTGACCTACATACACTCAGAAACTCTTCGCCTTTCCCGAACCGATCTTTCGCTGAACCAAAATCATAGTATTTAAGCCCATTTTCGACACAGAACTCATAGTAAACTCCGTTTCTAGACTCGTCGCCAGGTGCCCCCCATGCATTTAATACTTTAATTTTATCCCAGTCTGGTTCCTCACCTGCTTGCTCAATACAGAATGTATTGATGAGCCTTTTAAACTGCCCCTTTAGTGATCGAGTATTAAAAGTAACAGCAATCTGCCAGTCTGGATGCTGAGAATGCAGGTAAGCAGCTTTTAGTGCCAAAACAATTGTTTTCCCTGAACCTGCGAGTCCCCTTATTCGCTGGACTCCATATACCGTTTCAATCACCGCTTTACTTTGACGAGAATCTAGTGTTGCTATAGAACCTTCTAGGGACTTTAGTTTCGCGCCTCTTGAGTCTGGTCGAGTAATACTTCTACGAGTTCGGCTTTTACGAATATTTGAAATGCTTTGTATCGCCGATAAAGCCTTATCAAATATTTGTTCCTGTTGTCCATCCCATTCAGCAATATCATTTAACGCATCCGCTAATCCATCTTCACAAACAAGCTGATAGCCATATTCGCCATCTAAGTTTTGAGTAAACGCTGAGCCATAAGACAATGTCGATATCGGAACCAACAAGTCTCTTCTTTGTATCAATTCACGATGGGTTCTTAGCTTGGCCTCTAGAAAGTTTGCAGACTCGTCTTGTCGGTCTTCAAAACCTTCTGAATCTAAACCTTCAACCATATCAAAAACTATTAAACCCTTATCAGGGCTTAGCCATATTGCATCGATCGCAAACCGACCATCAGAAGTGCCGATAATCGGATAGCCTAAATACAAGACCCCGTTCCATCCATCACGTTCTCCGAAAAAACGAGCTAGTGTCTCACTCGCCATGGGTTTATCATTAGTACCTTGAATTATTTGAACTGGCATAAAAAAGAAATCTAATCAGCGAAAGTTATCTACTGCCAACTTAAGACAGTTTCATTACGTGACGGAAAAACCAAGATTACAGTCCTTCCCCTCTCATCTCAAGCTCTTTGATTTGTTCTAGCCGATCAATTGACTAACTTGAGCCAACAAAGCGTATCAAGGAGATAAAACTAAGTAACTTTCCGAATAATAGTGCTTTTTGGATCTTTGGCGCCATTGTTGTCAGCGGCAACAAAAACTCACGGGATCAGGTCTTTGATTTATGATTTCTAATAATCTCACTGATAGTTACAGAATAAAAATGGGGCAGAGCCAATTTTTGCATCCGTAACCTTGGCATATTTGAACTCCTTTTCGATGTCATTTTCAATCGCGTCAGCATAACTTAAAATTCACCCTGGTTCTGCCCTCATTCCTTCTGCGGCCCAACACTCAAACCTAATAACCACGTGCTTTACTAATCGAGGTTGGAATAGCGCCGTTTTCAAAATAGTCGACTAGGTTATTCGCTACAATTTTTGATGCGCTGGTTTGGTCGGTGGGTGCGGCGATATGAGGTAATACTGTGATGTTAAGGTGCGTCCAAAATGAGTGGTGTTCAGGCAATGGTTCGGTGGCGAATACGTCAAGCACGGCATGGGCGAGTTGGCCTGCATTTAAACCTTCAAGTAAGGCATCGTCGTTAATAATTGGCCCGCGCGCAAAGTTGATGATTGATGCCCCGCTTGGTAAATAAGACAACGTTTGTTCGTTTAGCAGCCCACTGGTGTCTTCGGTGAGCGGCAATAAAATGATTACAATTTCTGAGATTTTTAATATCTCTAGAAGGCCATTCTCGCCACTGAAATGCGCCACTGTTAATTCATTAGCGGACTTGGCATTTTTACTCCAACCGCGCACAACAAAACCGGTGTCGCTCAGCTTTTGAGCAACGCGCTTACCCAATGCCCCCATGCCCAATACCGCGACTGAGCGTTCGTGAGCCAACTTTACTGGCCACTGCTGCCACTGTTGTTGATCTTGCTGTTGGCGATACAGCGGCATATCTCTGTGCAAATACAAAGCCCAAGCCAATGCGGCCTCGGCCATGGTTTCACTTAAGCGGTCATCGACTAGGCGTACAATTTTTAAAGACGGGGCCAGTTCTTGATTTACCAACTTCTCCACACCTGCCCACAGGCTTTGCACCCAAACAAGGTTTGGCAAAACCGCTAACTGCGATGCGCTTGGGTTGGCCACAATAGCAACACTCGCTTGATGCCGTTCTGCTTGAGTGAGTTCGCCTACATCACAAACGGTAAAGCCCCTTGCGGCTTCATTAAGAGCGACCAGCCATTTAGCATGGCTCTCTTGATCTAGCCCGCTTAAAAACGGAACTTTCGTGAACGCAGTATTGCTCATATTTGAGTTCATATTTCAAAGATGATGGTTTGAGTTTTAATACCGGTTACTTCACCTTGCATCAGTTAGCGCGGTATACCGCATTGTTTATTGCGCTTTCAAAAACCGATTGATATTTCGAGGCCTGCTCTTTTTGCGTAAGCAATTCGAAGGTTACTTTTTGGCCAAATTGATTGTGCGCTACGAAGTACTGAATGTTCACTAAGCCCAGTTCTTTATACGCGGGGTGAGATATTGTGGAGCTTCGCAGAAACCCGTGATAAATGCCCAGTTTTATTTCTTCGGAACCGCCGTCAACGTCTGGAGACAAGCACTGGTAAGCTTTGCAAGTGGCGGCGCTCAATAGCTTTAAGCCCAGCTTATCTAAGGCGGCCATTTCTAAACCGCTCTTACTTTTTTTAAGCGCTGTTTTAATGCAAAGAATAGCCTCTTGCACTTCACCCTTTTGAATTACGGCACAAGAAGCAGACTCGCCATTACTTTGGTCAGTCGCGGCTTGCCAAGCAACCTCATCGTCAAAGCTTGTGGTTAAACCCACGGCCTCGTCTAGCATTTTTGTTTCAACTTGAGCCAATGCATGCAAGGTAGTAATTGACGCAGTGAAGACAAAAGAGGTAAGCAGTGAGCGCAATAAAGTTGGTTTCATAATTTTTTATTAAATTGAAGTGTTAGTTTTATACCGTTAATTTCCGTTCCTTTAATTACTGTGATTACTGATCCTTGTACTCAGGTGGTTTAAGAAACACTATCAGCAACACGGCGAATGCCATCAGGCTAAGCGTAACATTAAATGCGAGACTGTAGTCACCGCGCAAGTCAAACAAACGCCCCGTAACGGCCGCGCCTAAGCCGGCGCCACCCGCTTGAAAAATGGACATGCCCGCCATAATTTTACCCAATTCGCGCATGCCAAATAGGTCAATCACGACTTTATTAAACAACGTGTGCAGACCGCCCCAACCCAAACCAGCCGTCACCAAACACAGCCAAAACAGTTGAGGTAATTTAAACAGCCCAGCCACGCCGATAAACATGACAACCATATTCAGTTTAAGCAATTGGCTTGCATTCATGCGATCTGCAAGCCAACCAAATAGGAGCTTACCAATCAAGGCTGAGAACGAGAATACGCTGATTGACAGCACTGCAGTGTTAACCTCAAACCCGAGGCTGCGTGAATATAAAAACAAATGCGAAAATACCGCAAGCACGGTAAAAAAAGTGAGCGCTGCGGCAACGCCTAATACATAAAAGCGCGGCATGCGCAGCGCTTGTTTAAATCGGATGCCTGAGTTGTTTGTTTTGCCTTGTGTGTTGGCCTGTTGAGTATTGATCGCGTTTGTTAAAAAAAGTGCAATTAGTATCAATAACAACACTGGCAACAGCGCTTCGATTTGCATGGCACGCCGCCAACCAAATTGGCCACTCAACGATGTCATAAGCCAGGGCATGACAATACCGCCAATGCTGGTGCCTGATATTGTTAGGCCGATCGCCAAGCCTTTTCGTTCAGGCATGGACGATGCCGCTGCAATAATGGCAACCGTGTTTCCAGCGCAAGCCAATGCAACCGCCAAGCCAACATGTAAGGCGTATAAGTGGTGCAGCGATTTAATGGAACCGTACAGCAGGTACACCACAGCCACCATCAATAAACCAATCATTAAGGGGGGCTTAAAACCAAATTTATCTACCGCATGGCCAACAAACACAATCAAACTGGCGGCACCAATAAAGTTAATGGAATCGCGAACCTTAAACTCGCCGAGTGCCCAGCCAAACTCACCCAGCAAGATTTCATCTAATACAGTAAGCCCAGCGTTGCTCATGCCGTTTACCAGCAACACAACGCAGAAGCACATGCCTACCGCAAGGTATGGGTAAAGGCTAGAGCGTATTGAGACGGCCTGTTTTTGCGCCATACTAAGTTACACCTCGCATAGACGAACGCCCATATTATTGCCGGTGAATAAAGAGCAAAGTGCACTGGGCATATTTTCTAAGCCTTTCACGATATCGGCATTGTCTTGTAATAAACCCTGCTCAAACCAAGTTAATAATTGAGCGTCGGCTTGGGAGAATTGCTCAAAATAATCGAACACGAAAAAACCTTGCAAGGTGGCACGTTTACTTAATAACTGAGTGTGGTTTTTTAAGCCTTGCCAACTTGGTGATGCATTGTAGTCGGTCGCAATGTACCCACACAGCACAACACGTGCTTGCTGGCGAAGACATTGCAATAAGGTATCAAGTTGTTGCCCGCCCACATTGTCGAATAACACGTCTACGCCGTTTGGGCAGAGCACGGATAAAGACGATTCTAGCTCTTGCTCTTGATAGGCAATGGTGTGATCGGCGCCTAGGGTGTCACTTAACCAACGGCATTTTTCACTTGAGCTGGCCACCCCCAGCACTTCACAGCCTAAAGCTTTGGCAATTTGTACTGCGCTTGAACCCACACCGCCAGCGGCGGCGGTAATGGCGACGATATCGGTGCTTTTACACTGCCCCACATCAGTTAAGCCAAAGTAAGCGGTGTACGCCGCATTGCCTAAAATAGATAACGCTAAATGCGCGTCATTAGGCGACAGTTTTACCGGCATCAATCGGGTAAAAGACGCGTTGTTATCTTGATGGTCGCTGATTGTTTGCCAGCCTAAGTTGCCTCTGACCACTTGCCCGGGGGTAAACCGGTTGCTGTTAGATTCAATAACAACGCCAACTCCCATGCCCCGCATAACCTCGCCCGCATTCACTTTTAAATGCATACTAGCGCCTTGGCTCACATAGGCTCGCTGCGCCGGTGAGGTGCCAAGAAACAGCGTTTTTACGCGCACGCTATTGGCGGCAAGCGCAGAACAGCGGTGCTCGACCAGTTCAAAATGCTCTGACGTTGGTAACGACTCAAGGTCAACAGGCGTATGTAGTTTCCAGGCTCGATTATTCATGCAACATAAAAATATAGGGGCAAAACCGATTTAGCACTAACTTAACATTTAATTCGGCTCGGCCCCTTTTTATTTTTTTGCTTGCTGGCTTAGCCTAAAATTCCTTCGCGTTGATACAACTTCATGGCAATGAATGATAATGCGGCTGCCAGAACGAGGCTGGAGGCCATGGATAACACCACCAGCGCGCTTGCAATGGGTTCGCCTTTGAACGTTTCAATAATAATCAGCGCTTGGCTTAAGCTGGGTACCCACATGTTTGACGCACTGGGTTCCGGCGACAAAAAGAACAAGAAAATCAACGGCATGCTGGGCGCTAACATGATAAAGCTCAAATAAGACTGCGCTTCTTTATAGCTCTTAGTGAATGACGCTACCAAAATAAGCAGCGCGCTGGCTACCAGCACAAACGGCAAACACGTGATAAACACGTAGGCCACTCTTGACGGTTCTACCACTAAGTCTATGGAGTCTACCGGGGCGTATTTCATCGCAACAATAAAGCCAATTAATACCAGCAAAAATGTGAGCGCCGAGAAAAACGCCGTGGCCAATAATTTTGCCAACATAATATCTCTGCGATCAATTGGCAGTGTTATCAGCGACTCTAGTGAACCTTTCTCGCGTTCGCCCGCGGTGGAGTCTATGGCCAAATACATGCCCCCAGCCATAATGAGCATGATAATCATATAAGGCAGCATGCCCAGTATTTGAGAATTACGTGATTCCGGCGTAGCAACGTCTGAGGTGTTTACCACTATGGGTTGGGTCAATTCTGGGCTAATGCCTCTGACCTGCAACCTCATGGCGGCAATCTTATTGCTGAACATGCTTAATGCATGTTGAACCTGATGCATGCCCAATTGCTCTAATCCGCCAATGGAACTGTCGTGAATCAACAGAACCGGCGCTGACTTACCCTTTTCAAAACGCGGTGAAAAGTTGTCTTTAATCACCATTACCACTCGGCGCTCACCACTGCGAATGCTTTGTTCAGGGTCATCAGGCGCATCAATGATGCTAATGTTGTTTTGCCGCAACCAGTTCATTAAATTCGGAGCGTACTCCGCACCAACAACCGGCAATTCAAACGGCGGAGAGGTAACGGGGTCGGTTTCCTGTTTAACTTTTGATTCTGCGAACCATTGAATACCAATAATAAAAAGTGGCGCCATAACAATGGACAACACCATTGTGGTTAATGTTCGGCGGTCTCGAAAGTTATCGATAACTTCTTTTTTAAACACCGTCCATAAGCCATTAAAGCGACTATTTGAATTGGCGAGTGCCGCCGTTGCTGTGCGGCTAGTTGTGCTGGCATTCATTATATTAACCCCTCTTCAGAACCAATGGCTTTTACAAACGCGTCTTCTAAGGTATCGGCGCCGGTGTTTTGTATTAGCTGATCAGGGGAACCTTGGGCTGCAATACTACCTTTGGCGACAATAACAATATCATCACACAACGCCGCTACTTCTTGCATGATATGGCTTGAAAACACCACACAATGCCCCGCGTCTTTAAGGCGAGAAATGGCTTTGCGTAAGCCCCGCGTTGCCATAATGTCTAAGCCATTGGTTGGCTCATCAAGCAGTACGTTTTTAGGCGAATGCACCAGTGCACGCGCTAACGCAACCTTGGTTCTCTGCCCCTGAGAAAAGCCTTTGGTTCTGCGCTCTATAAAGTCACTCATTTCAAGCAATTCAGCAAGCTCATCAATACGCTGATCAAGTGCACTGCCGCGCATGCCGTGCAAATTGCCGTAGTAGCGCACATTTTCACGCGCTGACAACCGTTCGTAAATGCCAGCCCCATGAGTTAAAACACCGATATTAGATTTCACTTGAAGAGCGTCTTTTTGAATATCAAAACCGTCAATAGTGGCGGTGCCTGAATCCGGTTTAAACACAGTGTAGAGCATTCTTAATATTGTTGACTTGCCCGCGCCGTTGGGGCCGAGCAAGCCGGTTATTTTGCCGTCATCGGCTGAAAAACTGACATCATCTACGGCTCGAACTGACCCGAATGATTTACTTAACTGAGTAACACAAATCATGATTTAGGCCCTGTTAGCGTTGAGAAAAATGGCATAGAGTGCTCGCGCTCGATACAGCTGGCGTCTATTTGATCAAGGTTGGTGTCTTTAATAAAATTGCTCACCAACTTCGGCATGCAGCCTCTTGATATCACACCATGGCCATGCGAAGGCACCACAATGTGCTTAGCGTTGCCCAGCATTTTGGCTGCCACATCGCCATTAGCGGCAGGCGTAATTGGGTCGGTTTCGCCAGACAATACCAGCACTGGCACCTCACTCTTAAACGCTTGGTGAAAGTCATCGTCAAGGTGGCCTTTAGGCCAAGCATCGCAAGTCACTGACATTGCCTCAGCCATCATGCGCCCCACTAAGGTGCCATCGGCTTTGGCCATTTCGCGCTCACTAACAAATGGCGCATCTTCAGTGCACATCACTGAATTTTGCATTCCTATCGCAAATTCGTTCGACAGCGTTTCTTCAATTTGAATGATCTGTGTGGCCGCAAAAGCGTAATTGCCTTTGTCGGTTTCGCTCAATAACAGTGGCACTAGTGCACTGTGTTCGGTGCTGTAAAGCATCAACCTCAACGCCACAAACAGGCTGTCTTCGGTGAAGGTATAGTCGACCGATTCAGCCGTGAGAGGGTGACGTACACTGATTGAAATATGTTGATCAGTGAAGCGTTGCTTTAGCGCCTGATATTTTTCACGCAAGTCACCGTGTTTTGCTTTGCAATCACTGTTGGCCTGACAACGCGCATTCAGTTGAGTGAAGCTGTCTTCCCAGCGCCGCGCAATTTCACCGCCCGCTAAATTTAACCCAATTGGCACTACGCCATCCAGCACAACTGAGCGCGTGCTTTGTGGGTACTTTCTTAAATAGTGTTGAGCCACACGAGTGCCGTAAGACACACCGTAAAGATTCAGCTGTGTGTAACCAGCCGCTTCGCGTAATGCTTCAAGATCGTCCACTGCAATGCTGGTGGTAAAGTACCGAAGATCATTATTTTTTGACAGCTTATCAACACATTCCTTTGTAAGCTTACGCGCCAACACTGGGTCAAACGTGCCAACGGGTTCATCTGGCATATCGCAAGCAAGCAAGTTTGACCGCCCTGTACCACGCTGATCAATCACCAGAATGTCTCTTTTCTTACGAATTTCGTTAAAGACAACCCCATGTGAAACCGCCAAGTCAATGGATGAACCACCAGGGCCGCCTTGAATCATGGTGAAGGCATCCGCCTCAGGCTCTGGCGAATACGATGCTAACTTGACCACCGACAAGCCAATCAGTCGGCTTGTGGTGTCACTTGGGTTTTCATGCCGCTTAAAGGTGGCACATTCGGCGTCAACTTCAAAGGCTTGTAAGGTAACCGTACAGCGCTCAAAGTTCAGTGCGGCTTGCGCATACGCAGGCGCTGTGTTGAATATGACTAATGCGCCAATTGCCATTAGGCCGTACAACACCTTGCCAAAAGCAGACCGAATGATACGCGGCTTAGTGCTTGTAAGTTGATTATGACGTTGTTCAATGGGGTGACATTGATGGCTCACCCCAAACCTAAATATGATCATGCGTTGTTCCTCGTGTTGCTTGCGCAAACTCTACTTAGGTTGGCCATTCTCAGGCAACCGGCTTGCGCAAACTATTGATGACTTCCGTGAAACAAAACTAACACATTACGCTAAGGATAAAACCACGTGTCACGCTTTAGTCCGCTAAGGGTCAGATAATAGTCGTACCAATGTCACACCCTGTCATATTTATGTCGTGCTCTTATTTATAAAAAATAGAGCGGAAACTCACTTAGAACTTAATTCCGCTCTGATCATCTTCTAAAGCTGTGATCTTTTGATACTCACTGGATTTATCACACCACTGTTTAGAAACAACGAACCCCTGATTAAATTCAATCAGGAGTTGCTTTAAGGTCACTTAGTGGCGGGTGTCTAGCTATCTCGTTA
>CALINO010000071.1 GCA_938045295.1 uncultured Arenicella sp. | reverse complement strand
TCGAACCGGTTCTAACGGTTACGACTCAGGCGATTATACTAATGCATTCTCCGGAACATCGGCATCAGCGGCCATGGTGTCGGGTATTGCGGCGGCGGTGATTGCGTCTGATACTGGTAATGACATTAGCGCGGCGGATGTTAAAACCGTCATTCGCAATGCCGCTGACCAAGTAGGGTCACTGCCTTACACGGCTGACCGTAACGATTATTTTGGTCATGGCCGAGTTAATATGTTTAACGCTGTTAGCATGGCCATGAGCGGTGATTACGTTAATCAACCAAGTGCGCCAGCAAGTAATTGTGCGGCTCAAAGTTTTGATTACACGGTGGCTAGCGACTTATTTCTACCGCGTTTTGAGCCACAATCAATCGCCGGTTTTTGTCCAGCACAAGGGCCTCTACCAGAAGCTGAAGAGGCGTGTTTCGTGATTAAAGCCGCCAATGAAAATGTTGTGGCATTTTGCTTATAGCGATACATTAAAGCCTAGTTTAAGGCGTCGCTTATATTTTTAAGGATTGAAAATGAGAATGTTTGCTTGTGTTTTAACGTTCGTATTACAACTGGCAAGTGTTCTGCATGCACAAGACTTAGACATAATTAGTGATAGAACTGGCTGCTATTTGGTTCAGAATGACGGAACAGAGAAAAAAGTAGACTGCACGACATTAGAGTCTAATATTTTATCGAGTAAGGATAAGAAAAAAGAGCTGGAAATGTTAAAGCGTTTTGAACTGAGTAAACAGGCTCAGTTTTTGAAAGAGCGATCGATTTCTCAAAATAGTAATCAAACAATACTTTCTGATGAAGCTCTTTATAAATCTAAATTTATTAGGGAAGGAAAGCTCTTAGCAACAATATGCTTTTTGTCTGACAAAGAATACCCGTCAAAATCTAATAAAACTCAGAATTATTGGAAGGTAAGTCGAGTAAATGGGTATAAAGTGTTAGGTGATGAGTTTACAGCCAAGTGGGATCATATTATTTCTCGAGATCTTATTGGGCGTGATTATGAAAAGTACAGAACATCAGTTTTAAGTGTTTATCTGAATAAAGTAGTGGTTGCTGTAGAAGTTGAAAATAGCGATCAGCTGGCTAATATAATTGATGGAAAAAGGGTGAAATTTATCAACCATGCAGGCCAACCAATTCCTACTTATGAAGAGATAACTCCTTTTTAATAATTAATCAGCACGGAAGCTCAATATTAGAAGTATAGTTTTACTTTTTTTAAGTTTTTTTGCCTTCCTATGGCATTTTCTTAGTCCATAGTCATCTTTGATGAAGGTTTAAATACCCAAAAAAATGGATATACCGCTGGGCTAGCGAGGGACGCCAGGATGCTCATCAATTGATACAACTTACTAGTGCACTTCTTCTGGGGTAGCTGTTGAATTAACAAGAGCATCATTATGTAGCAATCAAAATGCGAGCTTAAGTTTCGGTGCCGGTGTTAGTCAATATAGAAACTCTAAGGTCTATAATTTACGCTGTTAGGTGTTTTTTCCTAAGCTTCTATCTTTGTGACGCCGTTTTCACCGCCCAGCAATAAAACGTCGGCACCGCGTTGCGCAAATAAGCCGTTTGTCACGACACCGGCAATTTGGTTGATTTGATTTTCCAATGCTACTGGGTTTTCAATTTGCATGTCATGAACGTCGATAATCATGTTGCCATTATCGGTGATCACGCCGTCACGCAGAATGGGGTTACCGCCGAGCTTTACTAGTTGCCTAGCAACGTAGGATTTAGCCATAGGGATAACTTCGATTGGCAATGGAAACTTACCTAATACGTCGACCAACTTAGAATCGTCGGCAATGCAGATGAATTTTTCACTGGCTGCAGCCACAATTTTTTCGCGCGTTAACGCGGCGCCGCCACCTTTTATTAAATGAAGGTGGTTGGTTGATTCATCCGCGCCATCGACGTAAATCGGTAAATCACCCACTTGATCTAATTCCATCACTTTAATGCCGTGGCTTCTGAGGCGCTCAGCCGAGGCTTCAGAACTGGCCACTGTGCCGTCAATTTGGCCTTTGATTTTTGCTAGCTCGTCAATAAATAAATTAGCGGTTGAGCCGGTTCCCACGCCAACAACCCAATCCCATTCAATGTATTCAATTGCGGCTTCGGCAACCAGTTGTTTTGCTTGTTCTGGAGTCATAGTCTGTGTCTTAGTGCGAGTGATTAGTTTTTTTGATTATTAATTTCTTTGATAGGTGACGTAATCAAATTTGGGTTCGGTGTCGGTGTTTTTTTGGCGCGCCACTTCGCGAAAGTCTTGGCCTGAAAAGTTCGGGAAAAACGTGTCGGCTACTGGCGTGTCATACACTTCGGTTATTTCCAATTTGGTAGCGTAAGGCAGAAATAACTTATAAATTTGCCCGCCGCCAATCACGAATGCGCTGCCTGTATTTTCATTGTCAGCAAGTTTCAGGGCATCTTCAATATTGGCACACACACTAACACCGTCTGCTGACCAACTGGCGTTTTCAGTTAATACAATATTCAATCTGCCCGGTAAGGCGCGGCCGATTGAATCAAAGGTCTTTCGCCCCATAATAATCGGTGATCCCATGGTAAGCGCTTTGAAACGCGGTAAATCGCCGGGTAGGTGCCAGAGTAGTTCGTTGTTATGCCCCATTTCGCCGTTTTCGCCAACGGCCGCTATTAGAATAATTTCCATGTTCTGCTGTACCGTATTAACTAAATGGCCACGGGCGCTTTAATTGCCGGCTCCGGAGTGTAACCCTGCAATTCGAAGTCCTCGAAAGTGAAGTCAAATAAGCTCTTCACTGACGGGTTTATTTTCATGGTTGGCAAGGCCGTGGGCTGG
>CALINO010000070.1 GCA_938045295.1 uncultured Arenicella sp. | reverse complement strand
AACGTGTTTCTTGTGAACAAAGATGCCGCAAAACTGCCCCTCTTTTTCTTCTGGGCGTAATGTGAAAAGTGTGCCGCCGTATTTTTGAACCGTTTCAGACTCTGGAACGGTTTGCCGCACAAACTCTGCCAGTTCATCAGCCACTGCCGCCAAATGTAAAATGTCTTCACTCACACTCACTCCCTTGGGTATTCAATGTAAATAAACGCGGTAATCATAAAATGGCTCACTTTGGCGCTAAGCCAAGGTCGTCTAGCCGCATTAATATTTCTGTTTTTCTATCGTTCGCTACCTCTAACCAAGAAAGGTTTTCTCTGGCTCCAATAATGGCATAGATTGAATTTAACCCTATTCCTTTCATCGGTTTAAGCTTTGCGTATAAAACATACGGGTCGATACCCATAAAATCTTCCACTGAGTGAATACCAACTTCGGCTAAAATTTCTTCACTACGAGGGCCAAAGCCGTTTAAATCTCTCAACCTTTTGGGTGTTTTAGGGTAAACATCTAACATATGCATAATTAGAAACCGGAATTGGGTTGTTTAAGAAACTCTAACTCTTCTTTTGTAGAACTACGCCCTAAGATTTTATTTCTATGAGGGTAGCGGCCAAACCGGTCAATAATGGCTTTATGCTTAAGCTCAAAATCAAGATTACTTTCTATACCTAATGACTCAAACAAGGCAACCGCTTCAACGTGAATGCGCTTGGATTCACTGTGCATAAATGGCATATAAAGAAAAACACGTTGTGTCTCTGATAGCGACCTATCAAACCCTTTAGAAATGGCAACCTGAGCGAGCGCCAACGACATAGCATCATGAGCAAATGATTCAGATTGTTCGCGATAAATATTTCGAGAAAACTGATCAAGAACAATCACTTCAGCTAGACTACCTAACGCGTTTTCTCGCCAATGAAATAGCTCCCCAGCTTTGGCTTGCTCATGAACTTTACCAAAGCGAGCTTTAATCATTAGGTCAAATTCATCGTCCTTTTGCCACCATTGATTAGGTTTTAGTTCTGAAAACCAAAACTCTATGATCTCTTGAAACATATTAACCATCCCCTATTTTCATAATAGTGATACCGAAGCATAACGTCATATTAAGCATTAAATTTAAGCTTAGAAAGCACCAATGTTGCCAGCGGCAGTAATAATAACTCCACAAACCAGCCATCTAAAAACACAGAAAAACTCGACACTGGATGTTCTGAAGTAAGGAGATGGTAATTATTGAGAATGAAGCTTGGAATCACCGCAAACCATAAAATTAAAAATAAACTTTTGCCTTTTAACTTCAACAGTAAATACGCCGGAATTAAGCAGAGTATTGAGTTTATGAGTAAATCTTGAGTGTACACAACAAATTTAAACCACGGTTCGGCTGCACAGCAAGATAATAGATAAGTAAACAGAGGGTTCCAGTTGGCAAAATATGACCAGAAAAAAACCAAACCATAAAAAAAACACAAGGCCAATGAAGGTTGCCAGTAATAGTTTGATATTTGAGTTCATTACCTTTACTCCATGTTCATATAGCTTGTCGTCTGTAATCAACAGTTAGCTGTTTACTGTGTGACAAAATTCCAACAAATTAGAAAAATCCGCAAGTGCCGCTGGGTCAGAGGCACCCCCAACCAGAACACAGTCTATTCCGGCTGATTTGGCACCACCAAGATCACGCCTAACCGAGTCTCCAATCACCAAGCATTGATTTTTCGGCAGGCCCAGCTTTTCAACAACACGTTCAAAAGGCTTTGGCGAGGGTTTTACTAAACCATGGTCTGATGAAAATGATGAGGCTGAAAATAGACTGGTAATGTTGAGTTCGTCAAACGTCTTTAACCACCGCTCTTTAGGCGCCCAAATATCGATAACCACTGCTAACGTATACCTTTCTTTAAGCTTAAACAATGTCGTTACATACTCTTCAGGAATGTGGCCATGCTCATGGTATGAAAAAGTGCGAATGATGTTTTCTATTTCTATAGCTGAAAGTTCAAATTTAGCCACCGTTTTAATGGCATCTTCTACGGTAGGAAACTTCTCTCTGTATTCTTCGTCGGGGTAGCGGCGGCCAAGGTATTCAAGGGCACTGTTAATCGTCTGATTTAAATCCTGTTTAGAAAGTTCCCCACCAATTTCCCGATAGTAGATTAAATAATCTTCATGTTCAGAAAACCGATCCTCCCCAAACATAAATGTGCTGTTCATATCGAGCAGCAGAGCACGTTTTTCGTTAAACACGTTTATGGCTCCTCATGTGCCTTATTCATGCACCGAGTAAGGGCAGTTTTTTAAGCTTATGATAATTCAGAGCCATTAATATGCAGGTTTCTAATTCAGGCGGAGTTGCCTTATCTAAGGCCACCCAAACAATACGATTACCTTCATAATTTAGGCTGTCACCGAATATTTCTTTAAACGTTTCTACCAATATGGTTTTGCAGTTAAAAAACAGGCCAATGCTATTGGGGGCTTTTCTTTGCCAGTCTAAACGAACAGTACTTCCAGATTTACATAAAAAAGACGGTTGCCCCCACTTCAATGTTTCTTCTATGTCACCAAGCTCATTACTCTGTGCCACCTCAAATATCAGTGATCTTATCTCATGAAACTTAGTTCTAGCTGCGTCAGGGTAAGCTAGAATTTTATTGTCGATAGTGGAGTTCAAAACCGATACTCAATAGATATAACGTACTAGTGCTGTGTTGTGTTATGAATCAATTTTACGCGCAATGATAAAAACGGCCATATTGTGCAAGCTATGATGCCACTGCGTTTCAATTTTAAAGCCGGCGTCTTCAATCTCTTTCGCCAATTCGGCCTCTTTTAGAATAAACAAGTCTGGCATTAAACCCAGCAATTTCCCCAGAGGAGCCAAAAACTTAATAAACCGCAAATAAGAGCCACCCAAACAGGCAGTACTGCTCACGAAAACACCACCGGGCTTCAAAATTCTGGCAACGTCCGCCAGAGAGTCTTTTCTGTCTTTGAGTAAGTGAATAATATTCAAACCCAATACAGCATCTAAACTCGCAGATTCAGCATTGAATTCAATTAATGTGCCTTTGGTGAATTCGATATTTTCAATACTGGCTTCTTTAGCCTTAGCACGACCAATATCAAGCATGTTTTCAGATATATCTATGGCATGAATATGTTTTACATGTGGCGCATGATGAATAGCGGTAGTTCCTGTGCCGCAACCAAATTCTAAAATATGCATGTCGGGCGTAAACAATGCCTGAGTTTCAGAAAGCTTGCGGTTATAACTTTCTTCATCAGAAATTGAGCTCTTAGAGTAGTCCTCTGCTTTTTTATTCCAAAATTTTTCAGATATGCTCATATTAACGCCTATATAAATACAAATACTTAACCTTAAAAAACACCTAAAAACTCACTAGTAACGAATTACCAGCTTCAGCAATTTGTTGCGAACCCGGCGCATGATTTTAATGGCCTTGCTAGAGTTTTTAGCACCCTATGTCTTTCCCTTCTTTAAGAAGTAAAACCGCTCGCTTAATAAACATTTCAATGCCTGTTTTAGAAATATCTTTCGTTTTGGTAAATCGAATACAACCTTTTCCAATATTTAAGCCTTTTAATAGCTCCCCTTCAGGATCAATCTTCTTTGTATTTCCACAGTACAAGCTTACATACCCTCTTTGAGCATTTAAGTGAAACAACTCAGCGCCATTTAACGTAAAACAGAGCATTTTGTAACTAATGGTTTCCTGGATTGCTGAGTCTTGCCGAAGAATTATCTCCCTCAACTCTAGAAGTTTTTCTTTTCTCCAATCTAAATCCAGAGCCTCCATGTACTCTAAGGAACTGCTTACATCATATTGCATAAGAGACCTCCTAAATTTATAAAACTAACACTCAATTGCAGGCTAACCGCAAGGTAACGCTTCTCGGGCTTTGCTGTTAACGTTGCCTTCTAATGAATTTAGCAATTTCACAATCTTTTGGCACTCTTTCACTGGAGCATCGCTGCAATGGAAAGTCATGCCTTTTGGGAACCACCCATTAATACTATTTTATGCGTATATTTATTATAGGCACAACTTCATTTCCACAAGGCAAGGCTCAAACCCCGCCTTTTCATACGCTTTAATTGCCGATTTGTTCTGGCTATAAACGTCTAAGTAAAAATCTGTGATGCCCTTCCCTTTGCTCCATTGTATTAGGTAATTCATTACCATCTGATTCACGCCTTTACCTCTTTGTTCGGGGCTAACAAACATAAACCCTAAATATGAGTGATTTTCATGGCTCAGCGCTTCTTTCGATTTTTGTATTAGAGCATACCCAGTTCCAATAATTTCATTACCGGCTTCTACTACCGTCAAACATGAGTTCTGGCTTGAAATAAGACTTGGTAAATCATAATAGGAAGCCCCATCACCTTTAATCGACGCGTTGAACGGCCTTTCATACTCTATTACTCGTTGTTCAAGCTCAAGCAGAACAGGAATGTCGCTTTTTGCTGCTTCTCTCAATTCCAATTTACATGCCTCCATAATATACAACATTTGAAACACACAATGATTTGCGCGCTTAATGGCTAGTAGTTGCAGAAGTGTATTTTAGCCGCTTGTTATTATGCCTCGTTAAGGTTTGCGGGTATTTGCGTTTTTGAGCTTACAGATTTCTTTAAACTACTTGTTTCTTATTTCAGCTAAAAATTGCTTAGCTAACCTAACCCCTGAGGGTCTATGGTGATTGTTAGTATTACTCCATTCACGACAATACCAACAGATACGCTCTGCTAGCGTGCCTTCTGACGGCTCATCTAGCTTTTCTCTAAGCGAAAGAATTTGAGCACCGATTTCAATGAATCCTTCAGTCACTTTATCTGTTCTATGCTTTAACTCACGAAATGGATTAAACGCTTTTACGCAAAAGATAAGGTCATTGTTTCCTTTTGCCGCATTTTCTAAATGTGGCAAAAGCCCTTCTCGCAGCTCAGCTTCAAGAGAATCTAACCTAGTGTACAGCTTAGTTTTAGATACCACGGATTAACCTCTGTAAACTTAACGGCGCTTAACGAAACGACAGCTTTTTACTTTGTTAATAAGGTGGATGAGTCTTGTTCATTGATAAATGGTTCAACATAACTATGCCAGTCAGGCGATACTTTTGTAACCATGTTAAATAGCTCTTTTGACCTTACTTTATCGCCTCGCTGCCAATATACACGAGCCTGCCAGTAATACACATTTGGATCATTTTTATGCGAAATTTCGCGCTCCCTACAATGCTCTAACAATTTTTCATACTTCTCTGTATCGAAATAATCTATAGCTTTTTCCTTCCAAGTCTCTACTGAAATTTTTTTAACATTTAAGGTCGCGAATAAAGCATTAACAATTAAAGAAGAAAAGCCAATAAAAAATATAGCGGTAATTACATAAAGAACGCCTCTAATCTCTTGGAGTGTTTTCAGTATTTCAGCTTCCATGTTTTGATCCCTTATACTGCTTTTGAAACTGGCGTACACCCAGTTGTAAGCGATAGTTTTTGATTTTTGTTTGGTGAATAATTATAAGCCAAAATTGGGTTATTTAAGAAACTCCAACTCTTCTTTTATACAGCTACGCCCTAGATTTTATTTTTATTGAGCAGCGGCTAAACCGGCCAATAATGGCTGTAGGCCTATTTCAAATTGAGCAACAAAGTGTGCGCAATGAAAAAGCTAATCATAGACGTAAAAACTCGGCCGCGAACGACCGAGTTTTTACTTGCTAGGGTTTAATTGTTAAGGCAGTTTAGCGGCCAATTTCAAGCGCATTGTCGCCTACATTTATGAACCGACTACCATTCCAAAAATAGGACATGCCGTTAACATTAATGCCCCACAGCACGCCATCTTCGCCAACGTCGATATTCTGCAGGCGGCTTCGACTAGAACCAAATTGCTCGAAAGACGAGCCATTCCATCGCCAGATCGAATCGTCTGTTCGCGTTAAGAACACGTTGCCACCACCCACGGCGATATCTTGGCCATCAGAAGCATGGCGCAACCAACGACTACCATTCCACTGATAGACATCGTTGTTAACATTGATGCCCCACAGCACGCCATCTTCGCCAACGTCGATGCGCTGCAAACGGCCGCCGCGAGTGCCAAATTGCTCAAAAGACGAGCCGTTCCATCGCCAGATGGTATCGTCTGTTCGCGTTAAGAACACGTTGCCACCACCCACGGCAATATCTTGGCCATCGGAAGTTCGACGCAACCAGCGACTGCCATTCCACTCATAAACGTCGTTGTTAACATTGATGCCCCAAGGTCGGCCATTTTCGCCCACGTCAATGCGCACCAAGCGGCCGCCAGGAGTGCCAAAACGCTCGAAGGATGAACCGTTCCATCGTGAGATGGTTTGGTCACTGCCAATCACGAACGTTGCTAGGCCACCGGAACCGCCAACGCTGAAGCGAGTGCTGCTTTCACTGGTGGCTCCGTCATCGTCCGTTGCCACAGCGATTAACTGATAATTTCCTGCCGATAAATTTTCAATTAACGGGTCGCTTTGGCCTTCAGCCCCCCACTCGTAGGGAGCCTGGCGTTCGGTTCTTAATCCAGAGCGCTCACCATCGCCATCGACCAAAAAAAGTCTGACGTTAGCGATACGGCCATCCGAGTCGGACGCGTTAACCCGTACATACAGATCGTCGCCTTCATCAACAACGTCATTACTAGAGGGATCGGCGAAACTCACTGACGGCGCTCTATTGGGTATTTCGGCTGCAGCCAATAGCCACTGATCAATATCAACCCCATCTAGGCCGGTACGGATGGCGTTTCTTGGTTTGCCTTGCCCTAACCAGTTAGCAGGGATAAAACCGCTTACCTTGGCATCCGGTTGAGTCGGTTGCCTTCTTGGGTCATCTTCCGCATTAAGTCGTGTATTGAGGGTCAACGCAGAGGTATTCATGCCTAAACGACCATCGTCGGTATGGCAACTTAAACAAAATGAATTATCAGACGAGTCCGGTCGCGGAGCACCGTAATGAAGAGGCCCTTCTGGAAAGTTGATGGCTTCACGTATGCTGCGATGATTAGCCGGGATATTCGCCATATGAGCTCGGTAGTCACCACGATAATCGTGGTAACAGGCATAGTGCTCGTTGGTAGGCTCGCCGGCCGCTTGAACCATTTGCCGTATTCTGAAATGCCCGGCTGGGTAAGTTCGTGCAAGTTGATTCCAACCGCTCCCCTCAGGCGTGCCAATTAGCGTGCCTTTGGCGTGATTACAGGCCACTTCAGGGTTAACGCCTTGAGCGAAGACTTTGAAGTCATCAATCCAACCCCTGAAACCGTCATTGGGGTTAGTTGGATTCGCGCCAACGTAGAGGTTACCCTCGGTCATGCGGAAGAGTGGCTCATCGGCATCAACCCGATCTAGGTAAAAACCGTTGTAGTAAACGCGCATGCCGCGATTGCCTTGAGCGATATCCAAACCGACATGCGCCCAACCTTTTCCATTGTTACGTGCACGGTTCTGGGTCGCCCCATTAACAGACATATTCTTTACTAAACGCCCACGAGTATCGAGGAATTGCAAACCACCGTCACCACGAACTCGTAGCGAAGAGCCGTCACTGAACGTAATCAGGTTGCGTGACTGACTGGCACCACCTTCAAATCGTCGATCAAAAAAGAGGCTGACGTACCAAGGCGTACCATCAATTTTTCCGCCGTTATCGGGGATACCATAGCGAACACTTGTATCGTCATTCAGCCAAAGACCTCGACCGGTTATGCCGCCGTTAGCAACACGCTCAATACGCCCGCGCCCATCAGAAACCCGGGCAAGCGTTGGGATAGACCAGCGATCAGGGAGTGCGGTCGCATTATTCACCAGACCTCTGATCGAAAATTGGCTGCTGTACAGCGGAGCCATGCTCGAATTAATGAAACTGTCTGGGTTGTTGTAGTCGTCAAACAACACTTCATCAGCCACCACGCCCTTACTCATAATCCAAGGCACATCAGACGGCGTGACTGGCTTCATGTTGTCAAACATATAAAAACGATGCTCAAGCGAATCCAAAAAGTTGGCATTGCCTGATCCACGTGGGCGTGGGCCGCCCGCACCACTACCACGACGGCCACCGGCTACTCGAACCCAACCATCGTGATCGGATGACGGATTGTAAAGCATCACATCGCGGTGTCGACGATCGGCCACTCCCAACCCAAAGTCCATGTTGTTAATGAGGTTATCCATAATCACTGATTTTCCCTGCGTCCATAAGCCCATAATGTTTCGGCCTTGCAGTCTCGCAGAGTTGATATCTGATTCTCTGTCCGATAAACAACTGCCAAAATCCGAGATCACTTGATCAGGACATCTGGCGGGGAAAATCGAACTACTGCTAGTGAATAAGCGACCGCGCACTGTGGTCATTGACACATTGTCCGCATCGCGATCAATCCACGGATAGGAGCCAATATTGGTGGCATCGGGGTAGACCGTGCCATCAGGCGCCCGAAACGGATGCATGGCAAAACCATAGCGATTGTTGATTGTCGCGTCGTAGGGGGCGTATGAAAGCGGGTACACCTTATCAAATTGGCGTACATCGCACGGCTCGAACGCATCGGGGTTATCGTTAACAAGATACACCGAGTCAATACCACTACTTCGATTGTCACCGTCCTCATCGACCCACCTGACTGTGCTGCCTGCGGTGCGACCAACAATAAGTCGTCCATCCGCCGGTGTGGTGGTTTCGAAGAAATCTATGAACGGAAACGTTGAGCCTAAGACTGGCGTCTCATGTGTGATTTCGGCGATTCGCGCTTGCGGTGTTTTTGGGTTTTCAACTCGCACTCGAACGTCGATACCGACAAAACGAATATTGTTAGAAGAAGGACGCGTGGCGGCAATCACCGTCAAGTCATAGCAATCGTCGTTGCCATTGCACACCTTTGGGTTAATCGGGTTCGATTGGCTTGGCGGCGCTTCACACAAAGCGATGTGGCGAAAAGCACCCACCCCTTCAGTGCGGCGAAACACCGATTGATTGATGCTGACCGTATTTGCGTACACGTTATCAATACCCGGTTCTGAAACGCTAAACGGTTGATCGAGTTTTTCGGGCGCGAATAGATTAAAGCTCAAAACGGCCTCGGCGCGCAGAGCAATTCGCCCATCACGAGAAGTGTGCACCGCAGGCTGCATTGGTCGAGTGAATTCGCCGTTTTCGATTAAGTGCGTATCACGCACGAACGCAGGCCCATCAGGTATTTGGGCATTGGCGCTGATCGAAACAAAAAGCGAAAAAGAGAGGGAAAAGAACAGTAAGGAAAAAAAGCGTTTTAGTGTATTAACGAAAACGTGTTGGGTAACACCGTAATATTTGCGAACACTTTTGCGCGAATAAGCATTGTATAAAAGGTACATGGTAAATAGTCCTCTATCCGATTATTTTTCTATTTACCCCCAGTACTACATAGTGCTCATTCGCTATTCACAATACTAAAACATACATTAACTTCCTGCAATCAACTGAATGCATAACATTTAAAATCAAAAATATACAGTACAAAATGATTAGTAAATTGACTCTATCAAAGCTTTTACCGGAATTGTGAACCCAAAGCCAACTGTTTGAAAATACAGGCCTGCTAAGGTGAAAATGTATAAAAATCCCCTTTTAGATAATCACTCATACCCTGCACTTTCGCGTGCTTAACAGACACTTTGATATGAGGCATTAAAGTTCGGAAATTTCAGAATCAAGATTCGATTCAGAGTTTATTGCCGCGTGCCGACGAGAAGCCGATTTTAAACTGGAGAAATAAAACGCCTTTAAAATGAGCGCCGTGCTTTCGCGATGTCCGAGTCAGCTTTGTTGACATTTTCGTTTTTAAACTTGTATGGCATTAGTTTAATTGCCCCCAAGCTTTGTAAGTGCCGAATGCATACATAACACCAATAAATAGACAGATGCCCGAGCTGATAAGCCAAAATGCTAAGCTGTTTTCTGGAAACATCGGCATAATGCCAATGAACGCAACACCCCGCAGAAGGTAAATACCCGATATGGTGCACAAGCCAAGTTTTAAGAGTGGCAATTTGGCAATTACTTTTGCACCTGACAGCGCGTATAAAGCCCAAATAAAAAGTACTGAAACAATCACACTTGTAGCTACTGTTGGGTACCAATGGCCCTGTTCCGACAACACTGCGATTTGTTCGCCTGCGCCAAAAAAACGATACCAGTCACCACCAAAAACAACACACCCCAAGTGAGCAAGCGCGGCGGCTGCGCTGCAGATCGCACCTATAATCAGGAAATTATTTTTAGTGCTGGTTGCTTTCATATATGTCTAACGTCGAGCGGCTTAGCTGCTGTTGAATGATAATATCGCCTAGATCACCCCAATCACGACCTAAAATAGAGTGAAACACTGATTGTTCGCTCATAGGTTTCCTAGGCATAACGCTTCACAAACGGGCACGCAAGATTACGCGTCCGAGCCAAATGCATAAAGTTTTGTGACTTGCTAAATGTCATTCCAAGACACACTAATCATTTTTCCCTCTTCATTAGAAATAACTAAAGGAAAACTACTAAGAGATTCGTTTCGCCTCCATATTTTTTTCAGAAACTTATATGAATAGTCTCTTTTAATATTCCAAGTTAATACATGTTGTAACTCTTGATTGTTGTCGATTATCCAGTCTCCTAGATAAACAACTTTACCTTCAGGAATTTGAAAAGTGCGAGAGTTGTTATCAGGTTTTTCAAAGTTTAAGTTTTCAACATTTGAAAAAATGGGGTCAATCGACTTTAAATAGTAGTTCCCAGAATCTACTACAAAATATTTATATTTATATTTTTTCCCACCCCTAACAGTGAAAACACGGCTAGAAAAAATTTCCTCAAAGAGAAAATCATGCCTGCCTGCTCCGGCAATAACTATAGATTGCCCAGTTTTAAGCTCTATATCATTTGCTATGGCGTTAGTAGACCAAATCAGGAGTAAAAAAATGTATAGCTTATGCATAATATTTTTAGATATAACGTCGCGAACACGTGCGCTGTTTAACTCGTTCGAGCGCAACGACAGTGTTTTTCCTTGTTAAGTTGCGAAGATTCAAGC
>CALINO010000069.1 GCA_938045295.1 uncultured Arenicella sp. | reverse complement strand
CGTACTCGATTGCCAGTTGTGCCCCCGTTGCGGTGCCATAAAGAACAATGTCATCAAGATTCAAGGCACTAATGAATTGCGACAGCCACTCGACGTATGGCGTTAGATCGTCGCTGGACAGCAATACGTCTTGTGGCAGCGGGTCTGATTGGCCGTACCCAGGAGTGTCTGGGGCAATCACATGAAACTCATCACTCAGACTGCGCATTATCGGCTGCATAAATGCCGATGACATGGGTGAGGCGTGCAACAAAATGACGGTTTGCCCTTGCCCGCATTGACGAAAGTGAGTTTGCCCGAGCTCTAAATTGGCGTAACTTTTTAGCATTTTAATGTGGCTCCTGGCCGAGGTTTTTATCACGAAATATGAGTAAGACGATAAACGCCGTTATAATTGGAATTAAGCGTTCAGCCACATCGCCGGGGGTGTTAGGCAGTAATGACAATATGACGGTTAGGCCAAATCCAAGGCTGATTGAGAGTATTGTTCCCAGTGCTTTTACCGGCATGCCCGCTAAGCGAGCGAATAAGCTGGGGCCAAAGGCGGCTCCTAATGCCATCCAAGCAAACAGTACGCGCTCAAAGATTTGCGCTGGCAGTTGCAAGGCAAGCGCTACCGCTAAAGCAACCAGTATGACAATCGTGATTCGCGATATTAGCAGTAGCTTTTGTGGGTTTTGCTTGCCCAGCCCTAAGTCATTGGCGATGGCGGTGGCGGCAGCCAGTAATTGGCTGTCTGCGGTAGACATAATGGCGGACAATACCGCCGCCAAAAAAACGGCGGACAAAATTGGTGGAAATAGGCCGTCGAGCATAATGAAGAAAATGTCTTCGGAATTGCCGATGTTGTTATGCAAAACATGGCCCGTTAAACCAACAAACCACATGCCCATGAACACGACCACATACCAAGAACAAGCAATGGTGCGAGCATGGCGCAGCGCGTTTTTGTCACGCAATGCCATAATTCGAGCCATCAAGTGAGGTTGCCCAAAGGTGCCAATGCCGATGCTCAAACCGCCAACCACAAAGCCCACGGCCAACCAGCCAGCATGCCCAGCGTTGAAACTTAAAAGATGGCTATTGCCGGAGCTGGCAAGCCCGAGCATTAACCCTTCTATGCCGCCGACAGCCACGTAAGCGGCTATTGGCATCACAATGGCGGCAAGTGCCATTAATGAACCTTGTACGGCATCAGTCACGCTGACGGCCCAGAAGCCACCTAACAGGGTATAGACCATGATGATCACCGCGCCGATGATAATGCTGCTGGTCATGGATATATCAAAGGTGGTGGCAAAGGTATTGCCCGCCCCTTGGAATTGTGCGGCGATGTAAAAAATAAATGACGTAACAACAATGATGCTGCACAGAAACAGTGTGATTGTGCGTAAGCGACCTGTTTGGCCGTGGGCAATCACTTCAGTGAGCGATATGTGGTTGTGTTGGCGGCTGAATGTCATTAAGCGCGGGGCAACCCAAATCCAGGTAATGAATACGGTTAATATGGAGCCAATAGGCACCCAAATGGTAGATAGCCCGTGTTGGTAGGCAATGCCGGTTAAGCCTAATAGCACCCAAGCCGATGCGGCACTGGAGGAATAGCTGAGGGCGGCAACAATGGGGCCAAGCCCTCGGTCACCGAGAAAGAAGTCATGGCTACTTTGAGTGCGCTTAGACGCCCAAATGCCAATACCAATTAAGAGCACCTTATAGGCCACAAGTGTCATTAAAACAATATGTGCTTTATCCATACGTTAAGTGGGCATGCTCTTGAGTGTTATGCGTTATTTATTGCTGCGTTTGCAAGTATCGAGAATATTAGCAAACCAAACTTAATAAAAAATCATTTGACATAATGATATATTTATATAGCATACAAGTCTAGGCCTTCTTGTTAGAGGGCCGCTAAAGACTTAGCAAGACGTAAGCCGTCATTTAAGTCGATAATTTGTTTTAATTTACACTGTGTCGGGGTGCACTGCGATGAAAAAAATCAGATATAACAAAGCGTGCGCGGTACTGTGCGCGATGATTGCCCTAGGCTTGCCGTCGTTCGCATCCGCTAAACTGGTGTCTATTGTTAAGTCTCAGAGCAGTGCTGGTCAGCCGCAAGTGTTGGTGCAGTGTTCAGCGCGAAAAGATAAATCGGTATTGATTAAAGACGGTGGCAAGTGGTGTGATTCGCAACTGGTCAATATGTGTGAGACGCGTGAAATAAAGCTGGCCAATCGGGTTTGCCAAGGCAGCTACGCTCGCAAGCTTAAAGAGCTCAATCAGCCGCAGGTGGCGCAAGAACAGCCAGAGGCGGAGGCGGTTGCCAGTGACGTGCCAGAGCAACAGACCAAGCCAGCAAAGGCGCAACAGAAAGAGCAACAAATAGACGCGTTGAGAAAAGAGCAAATAGAGATTCAAGCCAGTTTGCTCGAAATTGAAGAAAAGCGCTTGGCGTTGCGTAAAAAAGAACTAAAGCTAAAAGCCAATAATGCCGGCGTAACCACGCAATAGTCTCTAATAACTCTGCCAAGTCATTTCAATTTTCTCGCTAATGGCGTTTTAGCGTGCACCGTAAATTTTGGGGTTTAGGTTAGGGTCGTTATACATTTTGAATTGCCGGTAAAGCTTGTTTTGTTTGCGCCCGGCAACAATGTCTTCAACGAAAATTTGCAAGGCTTGGGCTAAGTCCGTTTGTTGAACGCGCAAGGCCTCAAGCTTATGGCTGCATTTGGCTACATGATCTTTGTTGGCGTCAGTGCGCTCGGCCTGTTCGGCCATGTGGAATACCTTCAAACTTGAAATCGATAGCCGGTCGATGATGCTGCCTAAGGTTTCGGAATTCCACGGCAGTGTGTCATCTTGAAAGTCCGCCAGTTCGTTGGCGGCCAGCCATTCATCAATGTGCGTAATCATGTCGTTACGACGTTGATTGAGCGTATCAATGTTGCGTTTCACCCGTGCAATGGTTGCGTCTTCGGCGTTGGGCTCTCGAGCGTTGTCTTCTTCGTGCCACAGGTCAAAATTTTGTTGATGCTGCTCGGCAACAAGCCGATCAAAATCGTTATCTGGAAGTTTGGCCTTAGGGTTGTTATGCCACTCGGCCGTGTAGTGGGCGTGCAGTGCCGTAATGCGTTGCGCCAATTGCTTGGTAAAGCTCATTACTTGGTTTTTTTAATTGAAGTGACAATAGGGTTAACGCCTAAGCGTTTGAGTTTATTTTTGGTGGTTTTGGCTTTGCGCTTATCTGGAAATGGGCCTAACACTACGCGGTAATAAGTGCCACGTTGCTCTGAGGTTCTAGATTGGGTCATGGACTTAAAGCCCTTTAATGCCAGCCGTGCACGCAGCTTTTCAGCATCGGCGTTTTTACGAAACGACGCCGCTTGCACATAATAATCAATGTCGTCTCGCGGGCGTGAACCCGAAGCGCCGGGCAAGTCATCGGGCATTACCTTTTCAATATCGGGCAACACCTCATAGAAATCGAACTCCTTTTCGCTGCTTTTTGCTACCAAGTCTTGAATGGCTTGGGTGTCTTCGTCTTGTTCGTGTTGGCCTTTTTCAAATAAAGCTTTTAAGCCCGTGCCAAACCCCGAATCGCCTTGCTGAGCACCATGGATTAACTTGCCTAATACAATGCCGGTAATCAGTACTACTAACAGCAAGCCCCACGGAATATTTCTGGGTTTCTGACGTTTTTTCTTGGCCGATTTAGGCTTTGGCTTTATTCGTTTAGCTTGTGGCATAACACTGACTTAGAAACATCTCACAGTAACGTAAACTTACATTGATTCAGGAGCGCCCACGCCAATGATGTTTAAGCCGTTGCGAATCACCTGCTTGGTGGCAGCGCTCAAAGCAAGCATGGCGGTGCGAAGAGGTTCTTCGGCATCCAGCACTTTGTTTGAATTGTAATAAGAGTGGTAGGCCGTCGCTACCTCTTTTAAATAATATGTAATCTGATGCGGCTCAAACTGCTGTGCTGCTCTCTCTACCACTTCAGGAAAACGTTGCAACGAGGCCAATAAGTCTATTTCTTGGCTTTTCGACAGTTGACTGAAATCGGCTTGGTCAAGATTGCTTGTGTTGATCTTTTGTTCGTTGGCCTTTTCAAATAAACGGCAGATGCGAGCGTGTGCGTATTGCACGTAATACATGGGGTTTTCGTTGCTTTGCGCTTTTGCTAAGTCCAAGTCAAAGTCCATGTGTTGTTCAGACTTGCGTTGGGCATAGAAAAATCGTGCGGCGTCAGAACCAATGTCATCGCGCAGTTCACGCAAGGTGACGAACTCGCCGCTGCGGGTCGACATACCTACCTTTTCTCCGCCACGGTACAGTACGGCAAATTGCACTAGCAATACTTTGAGTTTGTCTTGCTCTAGGCCTAAAGCTTGCATGGCCGCTTTTACCCGCGGAATGTAGCCGTGGTGGTCTGAACCCCAGATATTGATGGCAAGGTCAAAGCCGCGATCCAATTTGTCTTGATGGTAGGCAATGTCAGACGCGAAATACGTGGGTTGACCGTTATCACGAACCACCACGCGGTCTTTTTCGTCGCCGTACTCAGTGGTGCGAAACCACCATGCACCGCCCTTCTCATACACATCACCAGAGGCTTTGAGTTTTTTGATCGCGCGATCAATTTTTCCCGTTTCAAATAACGAGCGTTCTGAATACCAGGTGTCGTAGTCAATGCCAAATTCGCTTAAGTCTTGTTTGATGTCATCTAAAATTGAATTAAGCGCCAGATCAAAAAACAAGGCAAACCCGTCATTGCCGAGCTTGTCTTTGGCCAGGCTAATGGTGGCATCCAATGCGGCTTCGTCATCCAGCCCAGTTCGTGCTTGCTCGAACTCATCGCGTGTAATTTCATAGCGCTTGCCATGGAGGCTGGCTAACGATTGCCCCATGTCGACAACATACTGACCTTTATAGGCGTTATCGGGCAGCGTTACGTTGATATCAATGGCTTGCAAATAACGAACCCACACGCTGACCGCTAAGATGTCCATTTGGCGGCCGGCGTCGTTAACATAATACTCGCGTTCAACGGTATTGCCGGCAGCGGCTAAGACTCGAGCGAGCGCATCGCCGTAAGCGGCTCCGCGGCCATGGCCTACGTGCAACGGGCCGGTTGGGTTGGCCGACACAAACTCAAGCATGATTTTTTGTTTTGAATTTGGCTCGGCTAAGCCAAATTGGTCGCCTTGAGCAAAAATGCTAGCCAAGGCGGAGGTGTGCGCTTCGTTATTCAAAAACACATTGATAAACCCGGGGCCAGCGATCTCTACTTTGTTGATTAACGGATCGCTGGGCAGTGCTTGTACGATTAAGTCCGCCAGCTCGCGAGGGTTCTTGCGAGCCGGCTTTGCCAGCGTCATGGCAACATTGCACGCCAAATCGCCGTGTTCTTTTTGCCGAGTGCGCTCAAACACTAAGGCCGTTTCGTGGTCGGCCGGAATAACGTCGTTGGATTTTAAGCTGTCAATGGCCTGACTAAACAGGGCGTGTAATTGTTCTTTCAAGGCGGTTCTCTCTGTGTGGCGAAGTCTTGTTTTGAGCCAATGGCGCGAATTCTAACGCTTTATCGAATGAGAAAATACTTGATTAATAAAAAAGTGAATCTTTAGCGATGCTTTTTATGCCACACGCTTGTGTTGCCACCAGAAAGCCAGGCCTTGGGCATTTAATTCGGCATCTAAGCCCACCCATTGATGAACTGTGTCTGCATTAAGGCCAGGGAGTTCATTCATGCATCGGCGAATCAAATAATGTTGTATTGAGTCAGTGAGCTGTGTTTCAAATGGGGCGTTGTCTTGTTCAGCGGCTTGTTGGGTTAGCATGACAAAATCGTCAATTTGCTCGTGCAAACCCGCAATCATGTGGGCTGTTGGCGAGATGGCGCTGTAATGGGTGAGGTACAGCGTTGTTGGTTGAAAGCTCATGACCTTGTCAATGGAGCGATGCAGGGCATCGGGGTTAAATTGTACCGGTGTGGTGGTGGGCATTAAAAACGCGTTGTCTTTATCACGCAGTGCCGGGTATGAAATGCCAAGCGTGTCGCCGGTAAATGCACTTCCTGTTTGTTGGTCAATAATACAGTGATGGTGGCTGGCGTGGCCTGGGGTGTCGATAAAGTGAAGCGGGCGGTCAGCCCAATGCAGGGTTTGCGCGTCTTTTACTTCGATAACTCGGGCGGCATCAATCGGGTTAATTTGGCCATACAATTCTTTAAACTTATCTTCGCCGTACACCGCAATTGTGCCGTTAATCAGCTTGCTTGGGTCTACCATGTGGCGCGCCCCTTTGGGGTGCACAATAAGTTCAGCATTTGGGCAAACGTGCATCAGTGCGCTGGCGCCGCCAGCATGATCCAAATGAATGTGAGTAAGAATAATGTAGTCAACATGGTCAAAACTTAAACCAAGCTGTTCAATGGCTTGCTTGACGTATGGAACCGAGTATTGAGTGCCCGTATCTATGATGCACAAACGGTCACCAGAACGTATTAGGTGAATGGCGGCAAGGTCGTTTTTAAAATACAGTGCGTCTACAGTGTAAATGTTAGACTCTTTTATATATTCATGCATGATTTGGTTCGCTAGGCCTAGTGCTAAAAATAACAGCACCGAACATAAAGGATTAAAGGGCGTGATTAAAGACTGTTAATTCAATCGTAGATTAACAGTTTTTTTACTGTTTAATAGACATAATGATGTAATGAATCTGTTTCTTGCCGGTTCTTATAAAACAAGGTAATCACATTTTTGTACTACAGAGGTTTCAAACTATGAAAAATAAAGCAAATAACACATTGGGTGCCGCATTAGCAACATCAGTTTTGGCTACTGCGTTGATGAGCGTATCACCGGTGGCGTCGGCCGCTAAATCTGAGCGTTGCGCAGACGTTGTTAAAGGTGGTAAAAATACGTGTGCAGTTAAGTCGTTGGGTATTTCTTGCCAAGGCAACGCTGCAGAAGACAATATGCCCGGTGCTTGGATTAAAGTGCCAGCCGGAACTTGCGGCAACATCGTAGCAATTTGCGCTGGCGAAGTTGAAGCACCGGAAGGTACGAAAGAGAAAAAATTAGCTAAGGCTTGTAAGAAAATCGCCGAACAAACTGACGAGTCAGTGACCGGTGGTCGTTTGGTTGATCGCTATGGTGAGCCATTAGAAGCGACTGAAGAAAGCTAATTGGTTCGATCCATTGAGCTTTTGCATGAGGCGCTCAATGGCCGCAGTAAGCAACAACGGTTTTGTGCGAAACGATTTGCACAAAACCGTTTTGTTTTAAGTAGTACAGTTGTATTTAATTAATTGAATAAGAGGAATATCAATGAAAACTAAAATGAACATCACGGCAGCATCAATCGTAGCGGTTGCGTTAGCAGCAGCACCATCATTGTCACATGCTGGCAAGGAAGGTTATGAGAAGTGTCAGGGTATTGTTAAAGCTGGCATGAACGATTGTGGTGCTAATGGTCATAGTTGTGCAGGGCAAGCAGCGGTAGACAATGACCCGCAAGAGTGGATTTACGTACCAGAAGGAACCTGTGAGAAGATTGTTGGTGCCAACGTAAAGCCAGCGAAAAAAGCGGCCGCAGATAGCGACGTATAAAGTCATAACTGAAGCGCATTTGATTGCGCTGGGGTAATAATGCAGACGCAGTGTGGTTTAGGTATTCGCCCTGAATTCTTTAATGATGTGCTTACTCAGCGGCCTGAATTGGGCTTTATTGAGGCGCATTCAGAAAATTATTTCGGCCACTCTATCGCCCGGGAGCGTTTACGTGAGCTGCGCGACCATTACCCAGTAAGTTTGCACGGTGTCGGCTTGTCTTTAGGGCGAGCCGATGCTTTGGATTCGCAACACTTACAACAACTGAAATCATTGGTTGACCTGCTTGACCCTATCTTGGTTTCAGAGCATTTGGCGTGGAGCGCTTATTCTCACCGCCACATTCCTGATTTGTTACCATTGCCGTTGACTGAGCAGGCGTTAACAATCATGAGTGAGCACGTCGATCAAATGCAACAAGTGTTGGGGCGACAAGTGCTGGTTGAAAACCCGTCTAACTATTTTGTTTTTGACCAACTGCAAATTTCTGAACCAGAATTTTTAAACCAACTGGCGCACAATACTGGCTGTGGTTTGTTGGTGGACGTGAATAACATCCACGTCAGTTCAGTCAATGTTGGGCGCGACCCGCGTGCCTATTTACGTGAGTTGAACTCTGATGCCATCGCGCAATACCATTTGGCCGGTTACACCGAGGTTGATCGTCAGATTGAGGGCGAGTCCGAAACCGTGCTAATTGATACTCATAATCAGCCAGTGTATGAGCCGGTGTGGGAATTGTATCGCAGCGCATTAGAGCAACACGGTGTTCGCCCCACATTGTTTGAGTGGGATTCAGACTTCCCCGAATTTGCCGTTTTAGTGGCCGAGTGTGAGAAAGCCAATGTTTTAATCGCGAACACGCCGTGCTCTACTGCCGCGAATACTGCGCATTGTGAACCCGTATCGGCGGCGAAAGCACCTAATAACGATTTCAATAGTGATTTGAGCGGTACTCAGCAGGCCTTTCTTGATGATGTGCTGCAGTTAAATGATGCAACTCAGTGCGCGGTCGATGTTCACCAACATCGCATTGGTATTTATCAAAACAATGCATTCGGTGCCTTACTGGAGTATTTGTTGGAAGTCTTTCCAGCCACTGCCGGCGTGGTGGGCAAAGAGTTTTTTAAGCAAATGTCGCAAACGTTAATCCAGGTAAGCCCACCAAGCATTGGCAATGTGCATGAGTATGGCGGTGAATTAACAACGGTGCTGGGTAAGTTCGAGGCGTTGTCTGGCTTACCTTATTTGGCAGATTTAATAAAATATGAGTGGGCACTGCACTCGGCGTACTACGCGCATCAAAGTGATCCTGAGCACATTGACCCGGCTTCGGTCACGCAAGAGGCTTTATTAAGCATGGCGGTTGGTTTGAATAACAGTGCGGTGCTGATCGATTCTCAGTACCCCATTTATGAAATACATCGTCAATCCTTGCCTGACTTCTCAGGCCAGGTAGCGATTGACCTACAACAATCTCAAGACACACTGTTGGTGTTTAAACAACATCAGCGTGTGCAGGCAGAGCGTTTGAGTGACACAGCGCGCGCGCTAATAGAGCAAATTGAAAAATCTAAAAATTTATTGCAAGCAATTGATCGGTTGAGCGGGTCTATAGAAATGAATGAGTTATCGGCAAACTTGGCTTTTCTATTTGAAAAGCAATTGCTTAATTTTAAAGCTGAGAAATAACGCTATAAATCTTTATAAACTGGGCCCAAAGCTGTTATAAGTTGAATGGCTTAGAACGAACCGCACAGCTTTACTGTTGTGGTTCTCAGTGATTAATAATGCTCAACCAATAAGAGAAAACAATGACAAACATTTATCTATCATTTTGCCGCTTATGCCGTGCAGTGATTGCGCCGTTGGCAAACCTATGGGCTCGAATTTACCTTGGCTATTATGTTTTCTTCAGTTCAGGCTTGGCAAAGCTTGATGATTATGAAGAGACGGTGGAATTATTCGAAGACGATTTTGCTTTGCCATTTTTGCCTGCTGAGCCGGCCGCATTTTTGGCTACGGCGGGTGAATTAGTATTACCCGTTTTGCTGATTTTGGGTTTGTTCACCCGCATCGGTGCGCTCGGCTTATTGGTGATGAGTGCGGTGATTCAGTTCTTTGTTTTGCCAGACCCTCAGCATTACTTCTGGATGATGATTCTTGGCATGATCGCCGGTTACGGCGGTGATAAGTTATCAATAGATTATTGGTTGTTTAAAGACCGATAAGCTAAGCAAGACAGGCTCTTCTACCCAAGCAGTTGCCACGTATTTCCCCTAAGCTAGGCAATTGCATTTCACCTCAACTCTTTATGAGTTGAGGTCTTTTTTATTGGGGCTTGTCATTACCTCGGGCGTTCGGCTGATGTTATTCTAGCGTTATGAATACTGACGTTGGCGTCACTGGTCGTTATGCCCCTAGCCCGACCGGCGACTTACATTTAGGCAATTTACGCACCGCTCTGCTTGCATGGTTACATGCTCGTTTGCAAGGCGGTGCTTTCCTTATGCGCATGGAAGACATTGATGCGCCCAGAGTAATCAAAGGCAGTGATGCGCGCATATTGCGCGACTTGGAGCGCTTGGGCTTGGATTGGGACGGCGAGGTGGTATACCAATCTCACCGCTTGGGTCTTTACGCTGAGGTGCTGGCCTCATTGTCTGAGCGTGGCTTAACCTACTCTTGTTTTTGTTCTCGAAAAGACATTCAGTTGGCGGCCAGTGCGCCGCACGGTGCGCCCGGCGTTTACCCTGGCTCATGCCGAGATCTTACGGCTGATCAGGCGAGTCAACGAGCGTTGAAAAAAATGCCCGCCGTGCGGGTTCGGGTCGCCGATGAGATGCAATGTGATTGCGGCGATTTTGTTGTGCGCCGAGCTGATGGTTTGTTTGCTTACCAGTTGGTGGTGGTGGTTGATGATTTTGATCAAGGAGTCACAGAAGTGATTAGAGGCGCCGATTTAGCGTCAAGCACTCAGCGCCAGCAGTATTTGTTGAGTCTCATTGGCGGTGCGGTTCATGCCATTGATTATCACCACGCCCCGTTGATGTTGGGCGATGATGGTAAGCGCATGTCAAAACGAGATGGCTCATTGTCGTTAACGCAATGGTTGGGCTCGGGTAAAACGCCCGAAGCATTAATTGCAACATTGGCTCAGTCGGTTGGGCTGCTTGAGTGTGACGAGCCACTAACCGCCACTCAATTACTGTCGCAAGTAAGCCTTGAGCAAGTAAGGCAAGTATTTTATGAACAACGCTCACCTGCTTGAATTCGCCAGTGACTTATTGCAAGTCAGCGAAAAGCACGTTGTACTCGATGCGGTAACGGGCGGCGATATTAATGAGTGCTACCGTGCCAGCACGGCGCTGGGTAAGCCGGTGTTTATTAAAGCCAATCATCAGTCCGACATCTTGCGCAGCGAGTTCGATTCGCTCAATGCGTTACACGCACTTGGTGCGCGCGCCTACCCAGCCGTTATCGATTACCGCCAGGTCGATGGGGGCGGCTTGTTGGCGTTGTCGTACCACCAACTCTGCCCATTGGCGCACAACCATCGTGCTGCTGCGCTGGCGGCAACTTTGTTGTATCAGCAGCACGGCATTAAAAGCCAGCAGTATGGCTGGTTGCATGACAATTACATTGGCCGCTCTCAACAGCGCAATCAGTTTTCAACGGATTGGCTGGAGTTTTTCGCCAGTCAGCGTTTGCAACCGCAGCTACGGTGGGCGGCAGACGCCGGGCTTGCTGCATCTTTCGTGGCTAAAATTGAATCCGTTATGGCAACTCTAAGCGTGCATATAGATAGCGGTGATGTGCAACCAAGTTTGCTGCACGGTGATCTGTGGTCGGGGAATGTGGCTTTTTGTTCGTTATTGAAATCGCCAATATTGTATGACCCGGCACCCTACTACGGTGACCCAGAAGTAGATATTGCCATGACCCGGCTCTTTGGTGGCTTTCCTAATGAATTCTATGCTCAATACCGATCGCATATGCCACAGCCTGAAGACGAAGTTACACGCAGCGCGGTGTATAATCTTTATCATGCATTGAATCACGTAAATTTGTTTGGTTTAAATTATCAGAGCTTGGTTGAGTCGAGTTTGAGGGCGCTGGTGTAAGCCGGTTTTTAACAAAGAGGGACTTTTTTTGCTCTATGCTTGACATGACGTCATGTTAAGGCGTATTTTAGTGGCAAGTAAGGGGGCTTGGTTGTAATAGCCAACTCTTTTGGGGGAAATAAGGATGACTGTATTCTATTTCAATTCGGCTTTGTATTTCCTAAGCGTAATCCCTCAAAAAAACCTTCACATTTAATTGACATTTTGTCAGTTATGGTCTAATTTAAGACACAACAGTTTTACTCATTCAGGTAAATCCAACCCGAGCTTGAATGAGTTGTTTGGGGGGGCAGAAAGCCCTTCATTTTGAGGCCTGCTGGGGCTCCCAACCCCCCCAGCAGGCCTTTTTTCTGCCTACTGGTTTTTCCTTTTAGTCTTAATTAAGCACATTTAGAATGTTATTTGAGTGTTGTTTTGTCGTGTTTCTTTAGCGCTTTTCTGTGCCAGTCTAGAACCCGCTTTGCGATGTTTAACTTGTGGTTACATTTACCGCTTGGGGTCGTTCTCGTCCATCAAAAACTCAGCTCGGCTGCGTAATTTTTTGCGCTCCCGTATGGCGGCAAAAGGGTCTTGTCCGGTATTTTCGTCTTGCTTTGATTGTTCAATTTTGGCTTTCATGCCCTTCTTTTTCGGTTGCATGCGCCCTCGAATCATGTGAAATGCGAAATACGCAATAACCCCGATTGCGTAGGCCGCCCACTTATAAATAAAGGTAATGCGGTCTCTATTTTCTTGTGCCGTGGCGGTTAAATAATCGTTGTGCACACTGGAGACAATAAAGAAAAAGGCAAACAGCAGCAGTGTGGAAATAATAACGGCTTTGTACTGTTTCCAAATTAATGTGACGAATGCGATTCGAAAAGCTTGTTTGAAAATCATCGTAATCCTAGTAAGTGAATTAAATCGGTTAGCTGAGTAAATAAAGCCTTTAGCCAAATAGATTAAGCCTTTAGCCAAATAGATTAAGCCCTTAGCCGAATAAATTAAGCCCAAGCAATGCCAGTACGGCTAGTAAGCCCTTGTCGCGAATCGAGCTTTTGATTTTATCTTCTTCTTCTTTAACCACCACTTCCAAGTCTTCTTGTTTCATTTTTCTTGGGTCATTGCCCGCGACAATGATTCGGGTGCGGGCACGGTCAATGGCTTTGTCGCGAATATAGCGCCGGTATTTGTTCGGAATAGCATCAACGTACGGAATGCTTAAGGATTTTAGTTCGGGCATAAGAGTTAGGTTACCTTGAATATTTTTAAGGTTCATTGTCACCGGCCTAATTTAAGGTATTAATATCAATCGGCTTAATACGGCATTATTTACTATAGGTCGAAGGGGCGAACAATGCTAAAATTAGTATTATTGTCCTACTATTTGCGATCTTTTTCTTGGATTGCAATCATATTTTACGGTTTGTATCACTAGCATGAGCAATCGAATTGCAGAAGTCACTCGCAATACCAGCGAAACACAAATTACAGTCAAACTCAATTTAGACGGTTCTGGTAACACCAACTTTGATACCGGTGTGCCATTTCTTGAGCACATGATGGATCAAATTGGCCGACACGGTTTGATTGATCTTGATATTACGTGCAAAGGCGATTTGCACATTGATGATCATCACACGGTTGAAGATATTGGCATTACGTTAGGCCAAGCGTTTGATCAAGCATTGGGTGATAAAAAAGGCATTCGTCGTTATGGCCATGCGTATGTGCCCTTAGACGAAGCGTTGAGCCGCGTTGTGGTTGACTTTTCGGGTCGGCCCACGTGCATGCACAGCGTTGATTATCGTCGTGCCCGCATTGGCGGTTTTGATGTGGACCTGTTTGATGAGTTCTTTCACGGCTTTGTAAACCATGCCCGCTTAACGTTGCACGTTGATAACGTGCGTGGCAAAAACGCACATCACATCGCAGAAACTATTTTCAAGGCATTCGGCCGAGCATTACGTATGGCGTTAGAACTTGATGAGCGCAGTGCCGGTGTTATCCCTTCAACCAAAGGCAGTTTGTAGGCATTAACCATGCAGATAGCGGTTGTTGATTTAGGCGTTGGTAACCTGCGCTCGGTAAAACAGGCTGTGACCACCGTGGCTGACAATGCCGACGTGATTCTCACTAGCGATGCCAGCCAGATAGCACAAGCCGATAAAGTGGTGCTGCCCGGTCAAGGCGCCGTGGGCACATGGTTTAATGAGCTTAAAGAACGTGGCCTAGAGCAAGCAATAAGTACGGCGTTAGATGAAAAACCCATGCTCGGCATTTGCGTGGGCATGCAAGCGCTGTTTGATTATTGCGAAGAAGACGGCGGCCAACAAGGCTTGTCTTTGTTTAATGGTTCGGTGCGCCATTTTGAACATTTTCATGCCGACAGAAGTGCCGAGGATGAGCGTTTAAAGATACCACAAATGGGGTGGAACAGCGTTTTTCAGCTGCGCGATCACCCGTTGTGGCACGGCATTGACGATGAGTCTTATTTTTATTTTGTGCACAGCTATTGTGCTAATTCTGCGCCCGATGCTGATTTAGGCATGGTGTATGGCGGTGCGGATTACGGTCATAAATTCATTGCCGCGGTTGGCCGCGATAATGTGTTTGCCGTGCAATTTCACCCAGAAAAAAGCCACGATAATGGGCTTAAGTTATTGAAAAATTTTACTGACTGGAATGGCAAAGCCTAAAGCGCCGTGCGTTTTGTATTGTTGTTGCCCAGTTACCTCCGTGAGTTGTAAGACAGATTAAATTATTATGCTATTAATACCCGCAATTGATATTAAAGAAGGCAAGTGTGTACGCTTGCGCCAAGGCCTAATGGATGACTCCACCGTATTCAGCGACAGCCCCTTGGCGATGGCCGATAAATGGGTTGAGCTTGGTGCTAAACGCATTCACTTGGTGGATTTGGACGGCGCTTTCGCTGGCAAGCCAGCCAATGCTGATGTGATTAACGCGATTGCTGAAAAATACCCAGATGTGCCGATTCAAATTGGCGGCGGTATTCGCGATGAGCAGACCATCCAAGCGTACTTAGATGCCGGCGTTCAATACGTCATTATCGGTACGCGTGCGGCCAACGAGCCAGAATTCATCAGTCAAATTGCCGCGCAATATGGGCAGCATTTGATCATCGGTTTAGACGCGAAAGATGGCATTGTTGCGGTTGATGGCTGGGCAAAGCTGACTGAGCACAATGTGGTTGATCTGGCTAAGCGCTTTGAAAATGACGGCGTACAAGCCATCATTTATACTGACATTGCACGTGATGGCATGATGCAAGGTGTAAACCTTGAAGCCACACAACGCTTGGCTGAATCGGTTGATATTCCGATCATCGCCTCTGGCGGTGTGACCAATATGGACGATTTGATTGAGTTGCAAAAGGTTGAGAAGTCCGGCATTTCCGGTGTTATTACGGGCCGAGCCATTTACGAGGGCACTTTGGACTTTGCCGAAGGCCAAGCCTATTTAGACAGCAAATTAAGCGCATAGAGCCATGTCGTTAGCCAAACGAATCATTCCTTGTTTAGACGTTGATAATGGCCGCGTGGTTAAAGGCGTTAACTTTGTGGGTATTCGCGATGCGGGCGACCCAGTTGAAGTGGCGAAAGGCTATAACGAGCAAGGCGCGGATGAAATCACCTTTTTAGATATTACCGCCACCTCCGATGATCGCGACACTATTTTGCATGTGGTTGAAGAGGTTGCGAGCCAAGTATTTATTCCTCTTACCGTGGGTGGTGGGGTGCGAGAACTTGCTGATGTGCGCCGGCTGTTAAACGCCGGTGCGGATAAAATATCGGTTAATAGCACGGCTGTATTTAAGCCTGAATTTATTCAAGAAGCCAGTGGTCACTTTGGTTCACAATGCATTGTGGTGGCGATCGACGCTAAGCAAACGCATTGTGTTGACCGAGGTGATCGTGCCGATCGCTGGGAGATATTCACCCATGGTGGGCGCAAACAAACCGGCATTGATGCGGTTGAATGGGCTAAAAAAATGAGTGACTACGGTGCCGGTGAAATATTACTCACCAGCATGGATGGCGATGGCACCAAGGCCGGTTATGATTTAAGCCTAACCAAAGCCGTGAGTGACGCGGTGAGCGTACCCGTGATCGCCTCTGGCGGAGTGGGTGACTTAACGCATTTAGTTGATGGTGTTAAGCTTGGTGGCGCTGATGCGGTGCTCGCGGCCAGCATATTTCACTTTGGCGAATACACCGTGCAGCAGGCCAAAGAGGCGATGCGCGATGCCGGAATACACGTGCGCCTTTAGACGTGGCGTTGTGGGCTTGTAAGTGGAATTAGGTGCGAAAGGTAAGAGTAAATGTCTGATTGGTTAGAACAAATTAAGTGGGACGACGCGGGTTTAGTGCCCGCCATTGCGCAAGACGCGGAGTCGGGTGAAAACTTGATGGTGGCGTGGATGAACCGCGAAGCCTTGCAAAAAACCGCTGACACAGGTTTTGCCGTTTATTATTCTCGGTCACGACAAAAATTATGGCGTAAAGGCGAAGAATCTGGCCATCAGCAAGTGGTCAAAGAGCTGCGTGTGGATTGCGATGCCGATGTGATTTTAATGAAAGTGCAACAAAAGGGTGGTATTGCTTGCCATACTGGTCGACGCAGCTGCTTTTATAAAGTGTACAATGATGGTGAATGGCAAAGCGTTGAGCCGGTACTCAAAGACCCTTCTGAGATATACAATAAATGAGTAATGATGTTATAAATCAAGTGCATGAAGTGCTAAAGTCGCGTTTAAATGCCGATGAAAACACTTCCTATGTGGCATCTTTATATAGCAAGGGTTTAGACGCTATTTTAAAAAAGGTGGGTGAAGAGGCCACTGAAACGGTGATGGCCGCGAAAGACGGTGATGCCGAAAAAATAATCTATGAGGTCGCTGATTTGTGGTTTCATACTATGGTGCTTTTAGCTCAGCAAGGTTTAGAAGCTGAGCAAGTGGTCGATGAACTGGCTCGTCGAATGGGCACCAGCGGGCTGGCCGAAAAAGCCGCACGTAAAACTAATTAATAGAGGAATTAATCATGGGTTTAAGTGGAATATCGATTTGGCAGTTGTTGATTGTATTAGTGATTGTGGCGCTGATTTTTGGCACCAAAAAACTGCGTGGCGTTGGTAACGATCTTGGCGGTGCGGTTAAGGGTTTTAAAAAAGCACTGAACGACGACGACAAAAAAAATGACGATGCTTTGAACGAGGCAGACTCAGAAACTCAAGAAGAGAAAAAGTAAGTCAGCGCTCATGTTTGACATTGGCTTCTGGGAATTGTTGGTTATTGCCGTGGTGTTACTGCTGGTGATGGGGCCTGAACGATTGCCCGAAGTGGCAAAGCAGGCCGCCTTTTTCATTCGTAAAGCACGCCAAAGCGTGTATCGGCTGCGTTCAGAAATGAAAAGTGAAATTGATGGCACCCCGTTTGCCGATATTGAAGCCGCAAAGCGCGAAATAAGTGACTTTAAAAATGACCTGAAGCAGTTTGGGCGCGATCTGGCTGATTCTGCTGAGAACAAAGTGGGCGTTGATAAGCCAAGCCGTGTTCATGAGGATGCAGATGTTGAGCCAATTGACCCAACTGATAATGTTGATAACGGTAAGTCTAATTAGCCATCAAGGCCAATAAAGCGGCTATTAAAAGCCAGATAAAAAACAGAAGAAACCCCACGTGACCCAGCAAGAATCGCCACCGTCTGAACCGTTTGTGTCTCACCTTATTGAGCTGCGTAACCGCTTGTTATGGGCGGTGGGTGCGGTGCTCATCGTGTTTGTGTGTTTGTTGCCTTTTGCCAGAGAAATTTATTCTTGGTTTGCTCAGCCGTTATTGGCCAGCTTGCCTGAGGGCGGTTCGATGATTGCAACTGCCCCTCACTCAACGGTGTTCACTCCTTTTAAACTGACCTTTGCCGCGGCATTCGCGCTCTCCATTCCGTTTGTGTTGTACCAAGTGTGGGCATTCATTGCGCCAGGCTTGTATCAAAATGAAAAACGCGTAGTGGTGCCGTTGGTGGTGTCTACCACGCTGTTGTTTTATTTAGGTATCTTGTTTGCCTACGCCGTGGTGTTTCCCCTCATATTTAAATTCTTTGCCATGTTTGCGCCGGACGGCGTTGAATACATGCCCGACATTGCCTCGTACATGAGCTTTGCATTGAGCCTGTTTATCGCGTTTGGTGTGGCGTTTGAGGTGCCGGTGGCCATTGTGATATTGAGCCGCATGGGCGTGATTTCGCCAGAAAAAGTGGCGCGCAACCGAGGCTACTTTATTTTGGCGGCGTTTGTGATGGCCATGCTAATGACCCCGCCTGACCCTCTTTCGCAAATAATGATGGCTTTACCCGTGTGCTTGCTGTTTGAGGTTGGGTTGTTTTTTGCCAAAAGGGTAGAAAAGAGAAAAATAAAAAATAACGACGACTCTGAGTGAGCCATCGTTTAATTGAATTAACTTGCTACAGATCACCGACAAGCTATGACTGCAAAAATTATTGACGGAAAAAAAATTGCGGCCGAAATTCGTGCCGAAGCCAAACTGGAAGCTGATGAGCTTATATCTCAGAACATTCAGCCATGCTTGGTGGTGGTGTTGGTGGGTGAAGACCCGGCTTCAAAAGCCTATGTTGGCAGCAAGGTAAAAGCGTGCGAAGAAACCGGCATTAAATCGATTAAAGTGACTCACCCAGCGGGCATCAGTGAAGCTGAGTTGATGAGCGAAATAGATCGACTGAACGCGGATAATTCTGTGCACGGCATCTTGGTTCAACTGCCATTGCCTAAACACATGGACGAAGATGCCGTTACTGAACGCATTGACCCCAGTAAAGACGTGGATGGTTTTCACCCGGTGAATGTGGGTAAGTTAAGCATTGGTCTTGATTGTTTAACCCCGTGCACGCCCACCGGTATACCTGAAATGATTGTGCGCAGCGGCATTGAAATGTCAGGCAAGCACGCGGTGGTGATTGGCCGCAGTAATATTGTGGGCAAGCCCATGATGAGCTTGTTAGTGCAAAAAGGTGAAAAAGCCAATTGCACCGTCACTTGTTGCCACAGTGGTACCAAAGACTTAGCGTATTTTACGCGTCAGGCCGACATTCTCATTGCGGCCATTGGCGTGCCTGAGTTTGTAAAAGCCGATATGGTCAAAGAAGGCGCCACCGTGATTGATGTGGGTATTAATCGTGTTGACGACGCCACTAAGCCCAGAGGCTATAAACTGGTGGGCGACGTTGATTATGCCAGCGTTGAACCGATCGCAGGCGCTATCACGCCGGTGCCCGGTGGCGTTGGCCCAATGACAGTCGCCATGTTAATGAAAAACACCATTAAAGCGGCGCGCATGCGCGGTTAAGGCTCAACTCTAATATTTAGGTTTGAAGTACCTAAAAGAGATTGTTTTGCTCTGATGATGGCCTGTACAGGGCAGTTTAATTTTTAATGTAGAGTAATTAAATTAGATTTCAGTGTTATATTTAGTCTCTATTGAGTAAACCGATTAAATAGAAATTTAAGATCAAATAAAATTTCCATGAATATAGCCCAAAAAGTAAAAAACAAGCTTGCCCCTAAACAAGGTTTCAAATACAACATTGAACAATTCAACGAATATAACGGTGTTGTTTTCATTGGGGGGTGGGCATATTTTGAAAAGTCCTCTTTTTCAAAAATTTTATACTCTACCAAAAGTGGTGCTTGGAGATCGGTTTCGTTTGAGTTAAGAGATAGTCAAGATGTAGCATTGGCTCACAAAAATGATAATGTAAAACGTTGTCGTTTCTTTATTAAGTTATTCGACGACTTGCCTGATGACGTTCTAACAATGAAACTGAGGTTTTATACTGGAACTGGTTTGTCGGTACAATTTCATGAATGCAGCCTTCTTCATATACATGGTATTGAAAGAGGTCCGTACCGCAATTTTGTGCCTAATTTCTTTAAAGACTATGTAGAGGGTAAGGATGTTAAAACGGCTCTTGAAATTGGTTCTAGAGCGCGCTCTGGTGTTAATAACAGAGATTCTTACTTACCAAGTGGAATAGATTTTACAGGAGTTGATGTACTTGAAGGCGAGTGTGTTGACGTTGTGTGCGATGCACATCAGTTAAGTGACTTTGTTCAGCATGATAAATATGAATTAGTTTATTCATTAAACGTGTTCGAGCACTTACTCATGCCTTGGAAGGTTGTTTTGGAAATAAATAAAGTGATGAAAAAGGGCGGTATTGTTATGATCTTTACGCATCACGCTTATCCGCTACATGATTTGCCATGGGATTATTATCGGTTCTCTGATAATGCTTGGTACTCTATGTTTAATAAGGCAACTGGGTTCGAAATTTTAAAAACTGAACTAATTGATCCGGTTTCTATTGTGCCAAAATGCGTTTATGAAGGCAGTGTTGGAGTTAAAGATGGCGATGCTTACATTCATTCAGCAGTCATAGCAAGAAAAATATCGGATACCGATTTGACGTGGCCTGTAGACTCAACAAAGATTATAGAAACAGAATACCCCCATTAGGAAAAATGATAAAATCAAAAGGACTGTTGTCGTTAATATTTACTCTTTTTATTGGCTATACGTTTGCTGCTAGTAAAGCTGTTGTTTTTGATCTTGGAGATGAAGATTTTTATGTTGTACCCATAAAAGACTGCGACTTAAATGAATTACTACCAAAGGTCTTTTATATCGATGATGTAGCAGACTCATTGCGCCCAGACTCTCCATTTAGGAATTTAGACCCCAATGGAGTTCAAGAAATACCGATCGTGATTGGGTGGCGAAATATAGGGTTCTATGATTTTGTGGCTTTTGGAAATGATAGTGATGATGATATTAATTTGGATACATCTTTCACTCAAAACCTTTTATCACTTGCAGGCGAATCAAGCTTAATTGTGAAAACAGGAGGCGATTTAGAAAATGAAATAATATCTCAAGCGCTTGATCTCACTTGCTCTGGTGAATTATTAAATATAGTTGTTGGTGGGCCTTGGAATGTAGTAGAGGACGCTATTGATCGTTCTAATTGTATTGAGCCAAATAGTATTTCAACTCAATTTCCTAACGGAGTTGGAATACCAAATTGCATAGCTACGCCAATTAATGAATTAATAAAAGTAATTGGAATAGGTGGCACTAATGTTGAAAGCAACAATCAAGGCAATCGAACAGATGCGCGAGATAGAATAAAGCAAATACTTGGTTCTAATGCAATAGAGATAGTTCCAGAAGATTTTATTCGGTTTTTAAACCCAGATAACTCATTTAATATTGATTATGTTGCTGGTGCCAGCTGGTATCAACAGGTTTATCATCCTACCCGGATTGGTGATTTTTTATTAAGTCAAAAGTTTGATAAACATAATATTCGCATAAACTATTGTGATTTTGGATCCGTAAAAAATCAAACTCAATGGTTTTGTAATAATTTGATTGATGGTTCGACCGGATACCCACAAAATAACTGTGATCCTAGCTTATTTGGAGGTAATAATGGGGCTAACCCTCCCTTCCCTCCTAATTCTTGCATACCATCACAAGAAAGGTTTTCTTTTCGTGGTGCAGATTTTACTGCTCTAGCTTATGTCAAATGGGGAGAAAGTACTTTTTCTATGGGAGATGAAATGTATGAGTTTATAGAGATGGGTATAGAAACTCTTCCTTTAAAAGATTGATTGTTGGCAAAGCCGTGCTAATATTTTTGCCCGACTTTGTGAACTGATTGAACCATTATGTCTGACTCTCGCTTTTCCATTGCTCAAAAATACATCCCCGGTGGCGTAAATTCGCCCGTGCGCGCCTTCAAAAGCGTGGGTGGTGAACCCGTCTTTATTAAAAAGGCACAAGGCCCTTATATTTGGGATGCCGATGATAAGCAGTACATCGATTACGTAGGTTCTTGGGGGCCGATGATTTTAGGTCATGCCCACCCTGAGGTTATAAAGGCGGTGCAAGAGGCGGCTGAAAATGGCTTAAGCTTTGGCGCACCGACCGAGTCAGAAACCACCTTGGCGCAAAAAATATGTGAGCTCATTCCCAGCATTGATAAGGTGCGCATGGTCAGCTCGGGCACCGAAGCCACCATGACCGCATTGCGCTTAGCGCGCGGCTTTACGGGCCGAGACAAAATCATCAAATTTGAAGGTTGTTATCATGGCCATTCAGACAGTTTGTTAGTCAAAGCTGGGTCCGGCGCATTAACCTTGGGCGTGCCAACTTCGCCAGGGGTGCCATCGGCGCTGGCTGAATTGACCATTACCGTGCCATTTAACGACCTTGATCGTTTACAAGAGGTGTTCAAAGAGTTGGGTGATGAGATCGCGGGCGTGATTGTTGAACCCATTGCCGGCAATATGAATTTTATTGCTCCCAAGCCGGGTTACTTAGAAGGCATGCGCGAATTATGCAGCCAGTACGGTGCAGTACTTATTTTTGATGAAGTAATGACCGGCTTTCGAGTGGGTTTGCAAGGTGCACAAGGCCACTATGGTATTACGCCCGATTTAACCTGTTTTGGTAAGGTGATTGGCGGTGGTATGCCAGTGGGCGCGTTCGGTGGTCGAGCCGATATCATGAGCCATATATCTCCAGAGGGGCCGGTGTATCAAGCGGGTACCTTATCTGGTAACCCAGTGGCAATGGCGGCTGGCATTAAAACATTGGAACTAATTTCGGCGCCAAATTTCTTTGAGAACCTAACGGTGAAAACCAAGAGTTTGCTGCTTGGCCTGAAAAACGTGGCGCAAAGTGCCGACGTTCCGCTGTATGCGCAAGGCGTGGGTGGCATGTTTGGTTTTTTCTTCACCGATCAAAAAAGCGTCAGCAGTTTTGCTGAATCCACGGCGTGCGATGGCGAACGATTCAATAAGTTCTTTCACGGCATGTTGGAAAAAGGTGTGTATCTGGCGCCGTCATCATTTGAAGCTGGCTTTGTGTCATGTACGCACAGTGAAAATGACATTGCCGACACCATTGATATTGCGGCTCAAGTGATGGCGACACTGTAATAACTGCGCAGAGTCAGTGCTGGCGTATGGCTAATCAGTGTTGGCCTTGTTAGTAGTGTTCGTGTTGTCAGTTGAATCGATATTGCGATCAATAATGTTGATATTGGCGGGATAACGAAACAGCTTTCCGCGCAAGGCTTGCAAAGTGGCAATGACGCTGACAATGAAATGCAGCACTAACAACAGCATGAGCGCAAACACACCGACGTACAATAGCGCCATAAACAGACACATCATTAAGAACAAGTAAAATGTTAGCTGTTGGCAGATGGCCTCTCGCCCGTGAGTGTCGAGTGTTGCGCTGCTTTGTCGGTACCTAACCCAGAAAAAATAGCACGCCAAAAAATTAGCCAGTGGTATGCCCGTGAACACCAGTAAGCCCGTTGCATGTATCAGCGCGGCCTTGGGGTTTTCATTGGTTGTATTGCTGTTTGGTTTGTGTTGAATGTCCGGTTGCCGCCGAGTTAGTAATAACATGCCAGTTAAGCCACACATTAGCCCACCAATTAACAACATGATGGTGGTTAAATAGCTAATTTGAATGGTGTCATCAATGCCCAAAGCGGCGCGCATAATGGGCATGAGTGCGAAGCCCATAATTGGGAGTGCTAAAGTGATAAATAACCAGCTGGGAAGGCGAGTGACCATAATGAAATTAGTGTAATTAGCGATATAAAGGCTGTATTAAATCATAGCCAGTGGTAGACTCCCTCGACTATTTTGGTGAAATACCCTTGTTTTAATGAAAAGGTATAAATATGCGTGATTTTCTATTTACCTCGGAATCTGTTTCTGAGGGCCACCCGGATAAAGTGGCTGACCAAATTTCCGATACCGTTCTAGATTACTTGTTTGAAGAAGACCCTGCGTCACGCGTAGCCTGTGAAACCATGGTTAACACAGGTTTGGTGGTGCTGTCTGGTGAAATCACCAGCAAACGTGGTCTTGATGGCGTGGTTGAGCGTGTGCGTGAAACCATTAATGAGATTGGTTACAACGACTCAGACATGGGGTTTGACTCAAAGTCATGCGCCATCATGATGACGCTAGACCGTCAATCACCTGACATTGCGCAAGGCGTTAATGAAGGTGAAGGGCTTGATTTAGATCAAGGTGCGGGTGACCAAGGTTTGATGTTTGGTTATGCCTGTTCGGAAACCGATGTGTTAATGCCAATGCCGATTGAATATTCTCATCGTTTGGTTAAAAAACAATCGGAAGTACGTAAAAACGGCCAATTGCCGTGGTTGCGCCCCGACGCTAAATCTCAGGTTACGGTTCGCTATGAAAACGGTAAGCCTAAGTTCATCGACACGGTGGTGTTGTCTACCCAGCACGATGAAAGCATTGGTCAAGATGACTTAGTTGAAGCGGTGATTGAAGAAATTGTTAAGCCTACTTTGCCGGCTGACATGATTTCAGCGCAAACTAAGTACTTGATTAACCCAACCGGCCGCTTTGTGATTGGTGGGCCCGTGGGCGATTGCGGTTTAACCGGTCGTAAAATTATTGTGGATACGTACGGCGGAGCCGCGCATCACGGTGGTGGTGCATTCTCTGGTAAGGACCCTTCTAAGGTTGACCGTTCGGCTGCCTATGCAGGCCGCTATGTGGCAAAGAATGTGGTTGCCGCTGGTTTGGCCGAGCGTTGTGAAGTGCAAGTGGCTTATGCTATTGGGGTGGCCAAGCCTGTGAGCTTAATGGTTAACACCTTTGGCACCGCAAAGATTCCTGAAGCGCAAATTGAAGCATTAGTGAGCGAGCATTTTGACTTGCGCCCTAAGGCCATTATTCAGACATTGGATTTGTTGCGCCCCATCTATAAGAAAACAGCCGCGTATGGCCACTTTGGCCGTACTGAGCCTGAATATAAGTGGGAAGCCACAGACAAAGCCGATGTACTGCGTGATTCGGCGGGCTTGCTAAAAGCGGGTTAATTTTAGTTGAAAGGCTAGAAATAAAAGATCAAAGCAACGATCACTAAAAAGGCGATGTCACTGATGTGCATCGCCTTTTTTTTATATTGTTAGGGTTTTGCTGACCTACGAGTTAAATAATTACTTAATTCGTGATCTTCTCTAACGCTTGTTCCGTATGTTTAGCGAACTTTAAGCTGCCATCACCCGACAGCAGCACGGCAATGTAGCGCGTCTTATCAAAGTGCGCGAAAATAATCAGCATCATCACAGTGATTGGCACACTTAAAAACATACCGGCGATGCCCCAAATACTGCCCCACAGCGTCAGGCTCATCATCACCACAAATGGGCTTACATTTAATGTATTACCCATTAATTTGGGTTCTAACAGATTGCCAACCACCACCTGAATAGAGCCGACGCCAATGAGCACAATGAAAAATTGATGAAAGGTATCAAACTGTATGAGTGCCAACATGGCTGGAAATAATGTGGCGATGATTGAGCCAATGGTCGGGATAAAATTCAACATAAAGATGCTGAACGCCCAGAAGGCTGCAAAGTCCACACCCACCATTTTAAGCACAATGTAACTGATGATGCCGGTGATCGAGCTGGTTAGGGTTTTGATCCACAGGTAGGTTTGAATGTCTTCTTGAGCGTGCGACAAAATACTCATCACCGAACCACGATCGCCTTGGTCGGGGAAAATTTCCTGAATCTTCTTTTTAAACGTGCCTTGCTCCGCCAACATAAAGGCCACGTAAATCAGTACTAAGGTTACGTTGCCAATCATGGCCACTAAAATGTCGGTAAAGCTGGTTAATAACGGCGCAATCTTAATGCTCTGCAGTAGTTCTGGTATTTTGGGCAATTTTTCTAACAATTGCGCGGGCAGTAAGCCGTTTACCTTGCCAGAAATGGCCTGAAAATTATCGCGGTAGCGCGGTATTGAGTCTTGTACGTTAGCCACATTGTTTTGTATTAAATCGATCGTCAGCGCAATAAATAAACCAATGCTGACGATTGATAGCACCATGGTCAACCAATTGGGTTCTTTAACCCACGGTATCAGCTTGGTGTAAGTACGGCTCATGGCATTAATCACATACCAAATCATTAATGCCACCGCCAATGGCACTAAAAACGCTTTACCCACCACCATTACGTAGAAAACACCAATGGTGGCCAGTATGACCAGCGAAATCGAAATAGCTCGAGTATCAAGGTTCATTGATTTTCGTCCTTTCAAAAATTAGGCTCAAAATATCGTAGTAGCTCATAGTAAGGCCTAAATATGCGATCAACAAGCCTTGATATGGGGTATTGTGATGGCATTGTTCTTAACCAAGCTAATAGCACCATGTTCCCCCAAAAAATGATCATCAAAACCGTCACAAATGATGGCCAAGGAGCTTCGCAGTTCGGCGAAAAAACCATTGAACTTAATGGCGACGAGCAACGCCGTTTATCAGAGCAAATAACGGCCATCAATTTTCGCTTAAGAAGCAGTGGGGCTGACTATGAATCTGGCTTTCATGTGGCCGGAGACCCAACGCTGTTGATCATTTTACAAGGCACTTTTCGAGTGACTTTAAGAAATGGCGACTTGCAAGATTTTACCGCCGGCCAGTGCTTTATTGCCGAAGACTATTTAGCCGACGGCATCACCTTTTCCGATTCGTTGCATGGCCATAAAGGGCAAGTAGTGGGCGATGTTGAAATGCACGCATTGCACCTAAAGCTAAGTAAACGGTAACTATTTTAAAAACTGCCTAAACGCGTAAAACTCCCACTTACGAATGGCGAGCACCATGCTGGTGCCGTGGCGTTTGCTGAACGCTTGCTTGCTGTCTTCGGTATTGAGTTCGTCGTACAGTTCGCTGATGTTTTCTAGCCGCTCGATGATCTGCAGAATGGACTTGTCGGATAAGTCGCCGAGTTTGATGATTCTGGCGGCGTCGTCACCAGAGAACGAACCACTGAGAAAACGCTCTTGCGCTTCTTGCTTAAAAAAACGTTCAATGGGGCCGTTTTTATGCCAGGTGAAATTGTTGGATATTAGGCGTTTGATTTTATTTTCTGGCAGCAGTTCAATCATCTTCATGCGGTCTAACTGCGCCAAATAGCGAATGCAGGCGGGCTCGCTTAAATCGTAAGTTTCCATGATTTGCTCGAAGCTCCAATTATTCACTACGCAGTAAGCCACTAAGCATAACGCGGCATCAGAAACCAACTCGTGTTCGTGCTCTAAAGAGAGCTGTTCGATTTTAGGCACGCGTGCCTCGTGTTGTGCCACCAAGTCACTTAACTCTATGCCCAGCACTTGGCACACATCGTCAAGGCGTTTAAGGGTGAAATTTTTGCTGGAGAACATGTGCTTTATGGTGGACTCTGATAGGCCTAACTTGTCAGCAAGGTGTTTGTAATGAATGCCGTTTGATCGAAGTTCCAGCTTCAGTGCGTCAATAATATGAGAAGAGCGTGCCATGGGTTTTTCTAGTTCTCCGCTGATTAAAAGATTTTAGTATTCAAATAATTTTATGAGGTTATTGAAGGCCGATTGGCCACCGCAGTGTGTTATTAATCATGCACTCATGATTCGCTCCAACTGGGTGGCCAAAGATTTATTCTAGTGGTGTTTATGCCTTGTGACTCTGAGGCTTAATGCGAAAGCCGAAGCGCTCGTATAGTGATGCCACTAAAATCAAACCAATACCAAGCCCGCCAATGATGGCCCAAGCGCCCACATTGATTAATGACACAAAGTGGCTCACTAACAATAAGCCATTGGCCACTACGCCGATCATGGCGGCAACGTGGCTGCCTTTCATGTGGCCTAAGCGTGGTTGGTAGAAGTTAACTAATGCAAATAAGGCGATAGCCACCAATAAGCTGGCTATAATAGTCACCCAGTTGTGGCTGTCTAGCGCGATAGCGGTATTAATAAACACTAAGCCTATGCTGGTAATGGCAATCAGCGCGCCCGCAAAACTTGGTTCGGTGGTGCTAAGTGCACGCTGTCTGGTTACGATGTCGCAGGTGATGGCGATCATGACTAATGAAAACACCAGATGATTGATCGAATCAATGTGATGCGGCATCAGGGTTGCTAATAGCACGCCGATCACTGGCGCCAGCAGGTATTGAAACAGCGCGATTGGCCTTTGCATTGAGCTTGAACTGTCAAGCATAAGCGAGAGCTGCCTTAACGAGTAATACGTTATACCAAACAAGCTTAATAGCACGGCCTCATCCACGGCGTACAAGCTGAGTGCGCGGCTGATAATGATAAGCCCGGGTAAAAATAGGCACGCTAAGGCATACTTAGTTTCAGTGGTAATGGTGACGTCCGGGTCTTTAATGATGCTTGCGGTAAATTTGAGTGCGCACAATAACGCTACGGCCGCCATTACCGAGACATACATCGCGTCTCTTACTGGCAATAACAGTAAGGCATTAAGCCCTAAGAAGGCGGTGGTTAATGTGGCGGCGCGTTGGCGAGCAAAAATGCTGAAGCTAAAGCGAGACAATAGGCTCAGGAACACCACCGCTGCGGCCAATACCGGAATAAATACCGACATATCCAAGGCTTGCCATTGCAGCATTGACGGATACTTTGTGAGCGAGCCATCGAGCTGATACACCGAATAGGTCAGTGCGCCTAAGATGGTGAAGTTTGCCACAGCACTAACCAGCCCCAGCCCAAAGAACAAGCGCGCGCCTTTGACTTCTTTTATTACAAAACTGAGGAAAATGCCCGCTCCAGTGATTAAACCGGTTTGAGCCAGTAACTTAAGGTAGCGGTTTAAGTCATTGCCCTCGGTCCAGCCCTCTAATAAAAATAATGATAACGAAGCAATAACGGCGCAAGTGCCAAAAAGCCGAAGCAGTGTGGACAGTGAAAAGCGGCGCTCTACAGTGAGCGCGCCTGAATTATTGGCCAAGTCTGCGTGTGAACTGTCAGGGGCAGAGTTGAGATGATGCTCGTTATTGAGATGAGTCGACGTTGATACGGTATTCATAATAACCTCCTCGTTTAGCTAGAGGGTTGTGTGTTGCCTAGTGCTTTAAGCTGTTCTCGCAATCGGCTTTCGCTTTCTTGTTGCTCGAATTGGGTTTGCAGTGGGTCGGCATCAAGCGACACATCCGTGATAATTTCATTTTCCAGAATAGTCGCCTCCCATTGCTCAAAGGTGTCGTTAATGTGGTGGCTTTGATGCGTGCTGGCGGCCATTTTATTGCTTTGTGCTACGGCCTGGCGAGAACGCATCAGGTTGTGCCGCTGCGTCATTTCGTCAAGCTGGCCTTTCAGTTTTTGTAGGTTATCGCCGACTTTACTAATCAGCACGTGTTGTTGCTCGAGCGTGGCTTGTAGGCGCTGTACATCATTTTCGCTTTGATTACGTCGGCTTAAGCATTGCAATGCTTTGTTTTCATCTTCTTGCATAAGCGAACGCGCGCGTTCTTCCCAGGTATTAACTTGTTCGCTAGCCTGTGCCAGTTGAGACTCAAAGTTGGCTTGTTGCTGGTGTAAGGTTGCAAGGCGAGCTTGGGTTCTGGCCACGGCTTGACGTGTTTTCTTGATATTAGCCTCAATAATAGCGTCGTGGTTTTCCAATTGCCCTACAGCCCCTTCTAATGTGGCCGTTACTGACGTCGTTAATCGTTTAAATAAGTTCATGATATAACCTCCTAAAATAAGTTTATCCGTTGAACGGTACTCATCTTAGAGGTGATAATGATAACAACAATTGTTGTCAGTAAAGTACAGAGAACTTGGTACAAAAGTTAATATTTTTGTACTTTTAATGCGTAAAATATGGTTTTCACTCTAATTGAGTGTTGAATTTTGATCTTTTTGTGCTTGTGTGTCGTGCGGCGAAGAAATTAGTAGTGCCGTAATTGGTAATGAGATGACAAACAAAATAATGAGGGAATGAGTCATGGGGCGAGTACTGATGTTTTTCGAGCTAAACCGGTGGGTGTTTCTCACGGTGATGTGCGTGTTTGCCTTATTAAGCACTCAAGCGTTGCACGCACAAACTCGCTCATTAGACGGGGCTATTAACCTTGATGCCCCGGCTGACCAGTCTTTGCAAATCGAAATAAGCGTTCGTAATCACGCCTTTGTGGTGACGCCTGTCTTTGGAATTATTCGCCCCATTATTAGTGTGCGCAGTGTGGTGGTGGTGGTGCAGCCCGGCCAAACAGACGCTCAGTTTTCGATTGACGGTATTAGTGTTGATGCCGTTGATTACACCATTCAATACAAATGCCTTGGTTGTTCGGGCGTATTGCGAACCCAGTACTATTCACCTGATGGTACGCGTTTTGGATTGGCGAACTCAGTGTATATTGACCCAGATGATTTGGTCAGCCCGTTAAATACTGAGTTGCAAACCTTAGGGCAGGTGTCGGGTACGGTCAATGTGTTGAGTAACTCGGTTAATAGCTCAGCCGAACAGGATGCGCCGCGTTCGGTTCGAGCATCCGTCGTGCTGTTGAACGCCAATACTCAACAGTTGATTGACAGTCAAGAGCTTGTGCTTGGGGGGGATTCGGCAGTGGTGGCGTATCAATTTTCTGAGCTGCGTCGCACTGCGGCAAGCGAGTATTTTGTTGAGTTGCGGTGCGGGCAGTGCGAGGTGCGAAGTCAGCGCTTTAGCACTCGCTTAACCGCAAGTCGCAACCATCAAAACATTAACTTTAATTCCGCAATTAGGCCGCTTGTTTCACTGCCATTTCTTTATTTATTGTTGCACGATGATGAAAATTAAAGTCACTGTTTATGGCAAGCAGGGTAAAGCAAAGTAAGGTAAAGCAAGCAGGGTAAAAAAAGCTTAAGGCAAGTCAGGCAAAAGAGAGCAGTTTTTACAGCATTAGCGAATCCATTCGCGGCACCTCTTTTACTGCACTCTAGAATAAGAGCGCTGCAAAACAAGCGTATTCCATGCATGCTGATGTTCCTACTAGGCCGGTAGCGCTCATACTCTATCTTGTAGCTGGCACGCACACCGGCGGTTCGAAATAATGTCGTGCAAACCTTGGCTATTCAGCTTTGGTGTTTGCAAATTCGTTGCTTGTTATTGGCAACGTTTACCGATGAATCACAGTATCGGCTTGCAGTGTTACATTACGATGAAAAAGTGAAATAAATAAAAGCAAGTTTTTGGCGGCAATCGTGGTCTGCTTATTTCACATAATCACAATATTGATCGTGCATATTACGCTTGTTGTTCTAACCGCATGAGCGGCGATTAAATAAGAGTCTACTCCATGAATATGTCAGCATTGCAGCAGCCACATTGTGACACTGAACCGGCGGCTAATGAAAATGAGTTTGGTGAAACACCGTTGCCGTTTGCGCCTGCGGTGAAAGCGGCGTCAGGTGAACAGGTTATTCCGCAGCAGTATTTGGATGTAAACCGAACTTTAGAAAGCGTCGAAGCTATTTTGACGTTGATTAGCTTACCCAAAGATTATGTGTTGTTTGCTGGTCAAGATAACAACACGGTGTACTTAATGTGCGGCGTTATTGGGCAAGAGAATTATTCGGCAAATTTGGCAGACCCCAAAAACGCTAAGCAGCCTAAAATTGTTTACGGGCGGCGTTGGTTGTTAGAGCCAAGCACACCCACCTCAGAAGTGGTACAAACCGCACTACTGGCCGTTAAAAAGGTTCGTGAGCATGAACTAAGAGAACACTTTAGACTTAGTATTGAGGTGCCGAATACCGATAGAGTAGGCATTGCCACGCCGTTTAATTGCCATATTGATTTACCGTTACTGGCCGCTGAAATGGCCGAAAAAACAGCAGAAAAAAACAGAGCGCTTACGCTGGTCGGTGAGCCTGACAATGATCTGGGCTCACAGCAAATAGAGCAAACAGAGAAAGTAGAGCAAGTACTGTCTCGAGTGTCGGTCAGTGGCTTGCGCCCGATATTGCAATCAACCCACCGTATTGACGACCGCACTCTGTACCTTATCGGTTTTGAGAAAAGTGACAGCCTTGCCACCAGTTTGGTTGAGTTGATAGGCCGTAAAGTCAGCGTGGTTTGCGAAACCAATCAGCAAAACGAATTCTTGCATGAGTTGTTTAATGCCATATTAAAACTCAGCGACCGATTTATTGAGGAGGCGTTTGAATTTAGAGGGTTCGCACGTTTTAGCCAACAAATATGCCCAGCCGATATTGCCCAGTTCTCATACCGAACTCGCAAAACCGTGAATGACAATGCTCAATTTACTGAAGCGTTTGCTGATATGAGTTACCGCGTTGATGCCGCCAAAGCCCCAGCCTTTAATGCCGGAAAGTTAGGGCAGCAGCAACGTGAGGCGTTGAATCAATACGGTTTATTGGCCGGTTATTTGCCTTCTTAGCTACTTTTACAGATTTAGAAGCTTGGCTTGTCATGCGCTTTAATAAGCCAAAATTCAAACGCCGCGGCTTTGCTCATGTATCAGGCCTAGATGTCACCCAATGCATTGAGTGTTGTCGCACAAGCCTGCGCCGCTTCTTTGCCTTTTCCTACAAAGTGTTGTTTAAAATAGTTTGTGTGTTCTTCATGCGAGTGGAAATTGTGCGGCGTTAACACGGCTGAAAAGACGGCGACACCGGTGTCTAGCTGTACCCGCATTAACGCATCAATAACGGTGCTAGCGACAAAGTCGTGGCGGTAAATGCCGCCATCAACCACTAAGCCTGCGGCAACAATGCCGGCGTATTTTCCGGTTTCGGCTAAGGCTTTGCAATGCAGTGGAATTTCGTAAGCGCCCGGCACTTCGATAAAGTCTATTTCTTTGTCGCTCAGTGTGCTGAATTCGCTGCTGAAAGAATCGCGCAGCTGGTCAACAATGTCGCGATGCCAGCAAGATTGTACAAAGGCCACGCGATTACGCTGTGCGATGGATGGAATTGAAGTGTTCATATTTTAGTGTGTATCTCAATTAACGAAAATCAAATGTAATTGAGGGCAAACAAGGCATGCAGGTGCGCCTTCACCGTAAATGGCGAGTAACGCGTACCCAAATTCACTCAATTTGCTTGAGTTTAATGCCTTATTCTCATAACCAGACTGTCACTGTCGGCCTTGGAATCACACCAAAGTCTGCTGTCCTCTCTGAGTGGTTGTTACGCCACGTTCGATATTTCAATTGACACGTCATGAAAAGAATCGCAGAGAGCGCCCGCGGGCTAAGCGGTATGCATTAAATACACACTCACCATTACCGCCGGTGGGGACTTTCACCCCGCCCTGAGAACTCCACTGTTGCCAGTGGAGCGCGGATTATAAATGAATTACTCACTAATAGAGACCTGAAGGGCCATAAAACGGTAAAATACTGGGCATAATTTGTATTAACACTCTAAATAATGAACGACATCGATAAAAAAATGCGCCCAATTCGCAGTTTTGTTAAGCGCGAAGGTAAGCTAACCAAGGGGCAGCAGAACGCCATTGATCAAAGTTGGCCTGAATTTGGGGTGGATTTGAAGGCACAAATATTAGATCTCAATACTTTGTTTGGTCGAGACGCCCCGGTTGTTTTAGAGATTGGTTTTGGCAATGGCGTGTCGTTGGCTGAGATGGCTGAAAACGACCCTGACAGTAATTTCTTTGGCATTGAAGTTCATAAGCCGGGAGTAGGCAGCTTGCTGGTGCAGGTTCGACAGCGTGAACTGAGTAATGTGCGAGTGTCTGGCGATGATGCGGTGCAGGTGCTTGAGCAACAAATACCCGATGCCAGCCTTGATCGAATGCAGATATTCTTCCCTGACCCGTGGCACAAAAAGCGCCACAATAAACGCCGGCTTATTCAACCTGCCTTTGTGAATACCTTGCTAACCAAGTTGAAGCCTGGCGGCCGCATTCATGTGGCAACCGACTGGGAGCATTACGCCGAGCACATACTTGAGGTGCTGACGGCTAATGCCGGTTTGCAGAACACGGCTGAAGGTTACGCCCCTAAACCAAATTACCGGCCAGGAACCAAGTATGAGGCGCGCGGTGTGCGCTTAGGTCACGGCGTGTGGGATTTGGTATTTGAGAAAAAAGCCTAACCTTATAAAGCGTAGCCTTACTATGAAGCACAGAGAAATTCAGCGTACCCAACATCAGCCTTCTTGGTGGGACCCTTATTCTTGCCAACCCTATAAAATGTCTGACGGCGAAAAGCCTCGCTCAGGCTGGGGCAATATTGTTGAGTACGTGAAAGTGGCGCTCAGTAATTTGTTTGCTTTGCCCGCCATTATTTGGCGCTATAACACCTTGCGCAAACAGCCGTCGGCCAAAAGCGCCGAAGAGTTTGTTGGCCTGAGTGTGTGCATGGACTGGGAGTATGCGCCGCACATGGTGGAGATGGTCGAAGAGCTGGGCGTAAAACGCTTATTACTGCGCATCCCCAGCTGGGACACTGACGCATTGCCCGATTACGTGCGTTTCATGACGCTTTTCCCTGATTGTGATTTTGTCATCAATGTATTGCAAAGTCGCGACAGTGTGTCCAATTTAGATCAGTGGCAATCGCAACTGCGCGACATTATAGCGGCCACCAATCATTTGACTGACACGTATTGGATTGGCAATGCGGTTAACCGAACTAAGTGGGGTTGCGTGCATTCTGGGCAAGCGCTGGAATTGCAAGAAAGAGCCGAAGCGTTGCGCGCTGAATTTGAAGGCATTCAATTTTTAGGCTCTTCTATCATTGATTTTGAGCCACTGTTGAGTTGGCGAACGCTGTGGAATTGGCGGCGTTTTCGTTTAGATGGCAATGCCGCCTTATTGTATGTGAACCGTCGCCATTCCCCTTACGGCACACAATACGGCATTTTTGATCTTGAAAATAAATTGCGTTTAGCGAAGGCCATGACCAGTTTATCGAACCGGTGTGCAGATAAGCTGTGGATTACTGAAACCAATTGGCCGTTGCTTGATACCAAACCCTATACACCCAATTCAGGTAACCCAACTCGCACTTGCGATGAGCAAACTCAAGCCGAATACTTAACGCTGTATTATCAAATTGCGTGGCAAACCGGCTGGGTGGAAAATGTGTATTGGTGGCAGTTAATTAACCCGGGTTATGGATTGGTGGATCACCGCGATGGTGAGCTGCGAAAAATGCCATCGTATTATGCGCTCAAGCAATTGTTGAACGGAGATTTGGAGAAGTCACCAGTGAGAATCGATAACCCTTATTGATGGTTCGCCTAAATAGGTTGTGACTATTAGCCAATAAAGAAACCCATCGCTGACTTATTGTCTTCAGCGATGGGCGTCTTTTATGCAAGGGGGCGATTACCCGCCAATAGAGTTAGAAGCAACGACAATGCTCTCTGGTGAGAAATGGTTGTTTAACGGCAAGCCTTGCTCAGAGAAAAATCGAATGGCGCCAACGTGGGTTGGAACAGACGGGTTAGACTCAAGCAGTGACTGAGTGTTGAGTGACTTAAACGCCGGGTGCATTTTGTTAATGGCCCCTATGTTTTTAAACACGCTTTTTACTAACTCATACACCACTTCTGGTTCTACATCAGACGAAGCCACTAAGGAGGCGGTTGTGCCAATGGTGGCAACATCATGTTCATTGCCTTTATACAACCCAGCGGGTATGACGGTGTTAGTGTAAGCGCTATTTTGCGCAATCAGTGTTTGTGTGTCAGAGCTGGATAAGCCAACGACTTTAATATCGCAGCCATACTCAGCTTGCTTTAAAGCCAGAGCTGGGTGACCGATTGTCACCACATAAGCGTCAATTTTTTTGTCGCATAATGCGTGCGCTTGTTGTTCAAGGGTTAATGCTTGCATGCTAGCAAAATCTTGATTTGACCACCCTTTTAGTTGCATCAAACTGGTCATAATGCTTTGGTGCTGCGTGTCGCTTTTGCTGATGCTGACACGTTTTTTTTGCAAGTCATCAAAAGAGCTGATCTTTGCGTTGGGCGTTGTGACGATGGTGAACTGCTCATTGTGCAACGACAAAATAGTGCGCAAGTTTTTATTGTTGTCAATGGTGCCTGCGTGATACGCGCGATGCTGGTCATCCGATTGAATGACGCCAAAGTCTATCTCTCCCGTGGACAATGCCTCAAGATTAGAAATTGAGCCGTTGGTGTTACTGGCGCTGCAGTGGATGTTGGTCTCTCTGAGAGATTGATTCATTGTTCGGCAAACGGCTTCCCCTAATGGGTGATATACCCCGTTCAGGCTGCCCGTGCCCACGTTAATAAACCGCGTAGACTCGCTTGCATTGGTGACTGTTGGTGTGGATGCAATGGCCGCTATAAGTGCCATTAGTAATGCAGGTGCGTTGATTGGTGAACGGCTAAGAAGCCCTTTGGCACACGCCGTGCTTGCTTTAAATACTTTCATGAATACCCCCCCGGTAATTAATACCCCTGACACATCATTGCGCCAAGGAAAAATTCCAAATGAGCCTTGTATTGCATGAAATAGGCATTCACACCTGAATGCTTCCCCTTTTCAATTGACCAATTAGTCAGCCGTAATGAAATCCTGCCAATTCAGCTAATTAATAAATCAAAGATTCGCGATCTCATGCGCCACCACAGCAACATTTGAAAGCAGGGCAAGTGGTGTTAAGTATTAGAAAAAACGAGTAAAGATTACTCTAATGCCAAACAGTTTATGCCCCCCCTTAAAAATAGTTATAGCACGCAGCGCTTGCTTGAGCAAATCCCTCGCTTATTTTGTTGTCAAGCCTTGCTGTAACAGGGCGCAGAGGCCTGTATAATCAGTGAGTTATTTTTAATGAGCCGCTCGGGCTGATGGAGCTAACAGATCGATATGTGCTATATTTTGCATTTCATTACACTTGTTAGGCTATTTTTGCTATTAAAGTAGGTGAAAATCGGTATAACATTACACAGTAATGTATTGGTAGGTCTCAGTTGGCCGGTTTGGAATGCTGGCGCAAAAGCATGGCTGATATACTGAATTCGTAACGGCTGGTTTTGCAGTCAAGGTTTGCGTGTTTTATGCCTAATAGTATTTAGGGTTGGAAATAGAGGTTGGAAAGTGAAAACAAAAAAAATGATTAGCGCGATCAAGCGCACAACGTTGGTGTGGCTGTCAGTCTTTGCCATGTCTGCACAGTTTTCTGTTAATGCCCAGCAAGTAGGCACTATTTCAGTGGGCGACATTAAATTCGTGGGGCCAAATTCAACAGGGGTAGCCTCAGCGGATGTGGTGGCTGCGTTTCGCAAAGAGCTTAATGAATCGCTTGCTGCTACGCGAAAATTTACGATATTGGGGTATTCAGACTTGCAGACTCGATTGCAAAAGCAAGGTTTAACGCTGCAAGGGTTTTACGACAATAAGTACGATCAAGTTGAACGCTCTCAAGTGGGCTTGGATTATATTTTGGCTGTTAACGTGATTAAGCTTGAGCGGTTTGAGCAACGTCGCGGCGCCGAAAAAAGCGGTGGCATACTGGCTGATCTGGATTACAAATTGATTGGCGTAGCTGATGTGACCAATGACATTGCATCGAGCGTGAATGCCAAGGCCGTTAATAATCTCCCTAATAGCCAAGACTCAAACTCCAATGCTGTGCTTAATGATGCCGTTAGTCTGGCAACAGATAAGTTGGTTGATCAAGTGACGGCCGCATTGCACCCAATCAGAGTAATGATTATTCATGAAGACAGCTCGGTTAGTCTTAATTATGGGGCTGGCATGTTGTCGAAAGGTGACACCATTTTAGTGTACCCAGAAGACCAAGAGCTT
>CALINO010000068.1 GCA_938045295.1 uncultured Arenicella sp. | reverse complement strand
ACGACTATTATCCAATTACAGTGGGGGGGCAAAATTGGTCAAATGGGCTTACTGATGTTGGTGGCACTAATGGTGGCGTAACCTTCGGTGTATGGAAGCATGCCGGTTGGCTGATTGACATGTTCCGCTCAGGCAATGTTGCGTTAGTGTCTAATGCCGCGGGCGGTCAAAATCGTGCACACGATCTTTCAAGTTTGCAAATGCACCAAGGCATATTAGAAACCAGCATCAATGATACTGACCGCTCTGGTTGGGGCGGGCGACTTGCTCGTTCAGCGGGTGGTAATGCTATTGCCGTTACTAACAGCCCGTTGCCGTTTACCTTCGGTCCTGCTGGCCCTGCGAATAATTACAACATTAACGCTATTGATAACCGAGATTTAATCTCAGTACAAAACTCGCGTGAAATAGGCTTGAACGAGGCTGATTTAACTGAAAATCAGTTTAATAGCCCGCACGACAAAATGGCGAGAGCGTTAAAGCATTATTACGACGGTTTACGTAATGAGCAAATAGGCGCAACATATGAAAAATTTCGCGACCACGAACAAAAGGTACGATTGTTTGGTGATTTGATTCGTCAACGGCTATCGGACTTACCAATTCCACCATTAATATACGCACTCATGCACGGCACCACTATCAATGGTCAAGCGGTTAACCCAGGTGCCGATGGCGACCCAAGACGCGTATTGAGAAACAGTTATGGTTTTGGTGCACAAATTCGTAACCTGTACGATGTGTTGGCGGCCAACGACTTATTGGGGGTGCGCACGGTGTCCATGGATTACGGTGGTTGGGACTCTCATGCCGATCAGCGTAGAAATGAAGATAACCTGGATATTAACGACCCTCAAGTTGATCGCGGCATTGAAAGTGGCTTTAAAGATATTTTTGGCGGGCAGTTTGGTGGTAGCCCAAGCGATTCAAACGCCTTGCATGGTGGCTTTTCAGCACTCTGGCAAGAATTAAACGCGGTGGATCGACAAAAAATCGTCATCACCATTGCTGGCGAGTTTGGTCGCCAAATTCGAGATAACGGCGATGCTGGCACCGATCACGGTAAAGGCAATATCATGTTTGTGATTGGTGATGGGGTTAACGGTGGTCTGTACGGAGACTTATTTCAAGAGTCCGAAATTGATAAGTACGACGACACCAGTTTATTAACGCCTGACATTGATGCTAAAACCGATATTGACCCACTCTTTGCCAGTGTGTGTGATTGGGTGCAACCTAACTCAGGCTCGGCGGTGTTTCCACGCACCGCGGCTGGTTACAGTGGCACTGCGCCAGAAATTGAAATACCCAATATGTTTAACAACTTAATGTCTTAGCGCATGCTGACCAAAAATGCCGTTTTCGTTGCAGCCAGTATCTGGTTTGCACTCAGCTTTATGGCTGGCTCGGCTTATGCACGAGGAGAGTACTTACAATGGTGGAATGAGGTGTATCCCGCCTCAAGCGCAGACGATTCAGTGTGCCAGCTATGTCATGAGCGCGGCGGCGGCGGTGATGGGTGGAACTCCTACGGCTGGTCGATTAGAGGGGTTTATTTCATCAATTTAGCCCAAACTGGCAACTCAGAAACAGCACTCAAAGACTCATTAAGCGACATTGAGAGTGTTGCCGATGGCGGTGGCGCCACTTACCGCAGTGAAATTAACGCCAACGCTCAACCCGGTTGGCGTGTGGGCGAAGTGAATGTCATTAACGCGCGCAACAACCCACAAAAAACCATTGCGCCACCATCCACATTGCCGTGCGCTCTGTTAATTGATCAAAACGACAGTGAACTAACCTGTTCAACCACCAACCCCATACCCAGTAATATTGCCAAGCAGGGTGAACCCATTGAGCTTGAAACCATCGCCAGCGGTTTTACTGCGCCTGTGGCGGCGGTATCCGCGCCTGAGCAAGATGGCATTTTGTACGTGGTAGAGCAGGGCGGTAAGGTGTGGCGTGTGCAATTAAATAATGGTGAAAAGCGGTTGTTTTTAGACTTTTCAAGCCAACTGGTTTCCAATTTTGGCCAGCTTTTTTCCGGCAGCAGCTTTGAAGGTTACGACGAGCGCGGCTTACTGGGCTTTGCGTTCCACCCAGACTTTGCCACCAACAACAAAGTGGTAACTTATATCTCGTCTGACTACATCGACGGACAAGCTCACTTTACAACACTAGCGAATAACGAAACTCCCGACCATATGACCGTGGTATCCGAATGGGTAGTGGTAAACCCGTTTACCGCCGACAGTCAAGCCAGTGCTCAGAATGATCTTTTGATCATCGATCAACCTCAGTTCAACCATAATGGCGGCATGTTGGAGTTTGGGCCTGACGGTTATTTATACATTGCGGTGGGTGACGGTGGTTCGGCCAACGATGCAGGTACCGGCCACGGGCTTGATGGCAATGGCCGCGATAACACCAACCCGCTGGGCGCCATTCTGCGCATAGATGTGGATGACCCCGCGCCAGATAATGGCCGCTATGGCATTCCAGCAACCAACCCGTTTGTTGGGCAAGCCGGTGTCGATGAAATTTTTGTGTACGGTTTGCGTAACCCGTATCGTTTTGCAATTGAAACCAATGGTTCGGGCACGTCTGACTTATACATTGGCGACGTAGGCCAAGATGCCATCGAAGAACTGAACCGTATACCGCTCACGGGTGCTGGCAGCAACTTTGGTTGGAATTATAAAGAAGGCAGTTTTTACTTCTCGGTGATTAATGGCGTCACGTTTGTTAGCCCTAACCCGCCAAGCGGCGTGGTAATCCCGCCGTTAGTAGACCCTCTGGTTGAATATGATCACGAAGAGGGCATCTCGATCATTGCTGGCTACACATACCGAGGTAACGACGTATCATGGCTTAACAACCGTTATGTGTTTGCCGACTGGGGCCGCAGTTTTGCCAACCCCGATGGGCGGCTATTTTTTCTTAACCAACAATCTCAACTCAGAGAATTTAATATGGCCAAGCCTGTTGATATTCATATCACCGGCTTTGGGCGCGATGACAAAGGCGAGCTTTACGTTGTTGGCAGTAAAGACTTCAGAGCCACCGTACAAAGTGGCTCGTTGCAGAAAATAGTGAAAGCCGAGCAAGAATTATGTGTGCCCATAAAAGCACAAAACAACCGCATAGCCGTGGTGTGCCTGTAATAGAAAGCCGCTGGTTACGTTATACTATTGAGAACCGCAATTAACTGAAAAACGGAATTTATGTCGCAAAAAACCGCACTAATCACAGGCGCTTCGGTGGGCATTGGTGCTGAGGTAGCTCGGCAATTGCACGCGCTGGGCTACTCACTCATCCTGATGGCCAGACGAGAGCATAAGCTTAATGAGTTAAACCAAGAGCTGGGTGGCCAGCATCAAATCATCGCCTGCGACGTGAACGATCAAGGCGCAATAGAAGCCGCCGTCAAAGACATGCAGCGCGTTGATGTGTTAATTAATAACGCCGGGCTGGCCTTAGGTTTAAGCTCCGCTGAGCAAAGTGATTGGGCGCATTGGCAAACCATGATACACACCAACTGCCTAGCATTGGCCTTTTTAACGCGCCAACTTTTGCCCAACATGGTGAAGCGAAATCAAGGGCACATAATCAATCTGGGGTCAGTCGCCGGCAGCTACGCATACAAAGGCGGTAATGTGTACGGTGCCACCAAAGCGTTTGTTGAACAATTTAGCTTAGGGCTGCGCGCTGATTTGCTTGGCACCGCCATCAAGGTCACCAACCTTGAACCTGGGTTAATTGGTGGCACAGAATTCTCCAACGTTCGATATGAAGGTGATAACGACAAAGCCTCGGCCATGTATGAAAACTGCCAACCGTTAACCGCGCAAGACATCGCCAACACCATCAGTTGGTTGCTTACTCAACCCGCGCACATGAACGTAAACCGCATGGAAATTATGCCCGTGTGTCAGGCCCCAGCCGGCTTAAGTGTGCATAAGTCTTGAGTGATAGAGAGTGCTAGAAAGTGTTCGAAAGCGCTAGAGGCGACCGAACTACGGCGTTTCAAACACGCTGAATGACCAATATCCATTACCGCTACTTTGGGTTTTTCGCCAACCTTGGCGGCTTAAGTGCTTGCCAATAGCACGGTTGATTAACCCGTGGCCAACCATCGCTATATCCTCACGGTTGCTGTTAGCCATTTCTATTAATTGCTCAGCCCCGGTTACGGCACGTTGCATTGCTTGCGTTTTAGTTTCCGCGTTACCGCTTATGTTTAGCAACCACAACGCGCGGTAAAAAACCAACCACACACTAACCGGCAGAGAAGGGAAGGCAAGCGTTCCAGTAGGCATTTCAAACTCTCTAAAAATCGCACTTTGCACCGCGTTCAACGAAGGCAATAACCGTGCTGCTGAGTTCACCGAGCGCGTTAAATCACTGCACACAACGCGCTTACAAGACTCAACGAGTGCAAGCAGTTCAGGCGAAGGGTTTGAGCTTGGGCACACATCGCTTAAGTTGTAGGCATCAACCCAGGCTCCAAACTGTTTGGGCGACACCCAGCGCGCATTCTCAATCGCAGGCTTGCCGTGGCGAATTAATATTATCTTCATTGGTGCTATCTAAAAGTCACCACTGATTCAAGTTTTCTTGGGGTTGGTCTATATTAATAAGCACAATGGCCATTCTGAGTTTCTAGTTATGTGCTTGCAATAGGGCGCTTTAACATTTGCACTATGCTGATGCCATAAACAAAGGTAATACACAGGCCAATAGCCAAGAGTTGTTGTTCTGGAAAGGCCAACCAAGCAATTAAAATCAAAATAGTGCGTAGCACGGCATGAATAATCCCAACGGGGTGTTGAACAATCCAAGAGTAGACAACCCAATGTAAGCCCAGACTGACCCCCACACTCAGAGGAACAAATTCGGGTGCATATATAAACAATGGAACATGAACCGCCCACAGTAAATTCACCATGAGAATGCACCAACCCATTAGTTTGGCTAAAGGGTTCTCTGAAGAGGTTAAACTTTCTTTACGCAACCTTGCAATTACTAAAGCAATTGGAAATATCGATCCTGTCGCGAATAAAAGAATCAGAACTCCCAGTTTGTCTGAAGTTTGAGTTGATATAAGTGCAACACCCAGCCATACAATTGCGCCAGCGATAGGCATTGATACTGATCTGTTGGCCGACGCTTCAAAGTCAACACGAAGTTTTTCTATATTCATCATATCGATAATCGTTTGTTATAAACTTTCCGGCAGCTCATCATACCCTGGTGTTGCCTCATCCAGTGTGCTTCGTTCTACCTTCATGCTAAGAAAGCAGTTGGCGGTAACCGTAAGATTTTCGCTGCCCTCTACACAAGAAGCAGCCACACTTAAATAATCCCCACCATCTTTTGCGTAGTTCATAAGGCGAGCCCCACAGTTGGAGCAAAAACAACGAATACCCCCAGTAGATTCATATTCACTTAACAACTGTTCCCCTGCCACAAACCTCAAACTGCTTCGCAGTGCGAAAATCTGTGTTGCATAGTCAGCACCATGAGAAACACGGCATCTCGAGCAGTGGCAGTTGAACACAAGGTCGGGCATTTCTTGGAATTCAAATATTATTCCTTCGCATAAACACGTTCCTTTCATGAAACCTCCATTAATTTATAACGCCTCTAAAACGGGCAGCTTAGCAAAGCAATTCTCTCTCAAATCGAAAGTGAATTCAGAAGCCTTCTATATGCCATGCTGCTCTTTTAGTAGGCTTATCTCTCGGGTTACTTTGAAAAACTTGTATCCACCCCAAGCCATGATTGCTGCGCCCAAAACCAGTAATAAATTAACGTTTGTAGGCTCGTTTAACAGTGGGTGAAAGGCATTACCATTGGCTGCAAACTTACCGTATAGCCCCAAACCTAACATGATTGTTCCGGGCATTTCTTGAACGCTTGCCTTGATTTGTTCTTTTTGCAGCTTTTTAAGCTGATCTTCAGGTTGTGAGTACATAATTTTTTATCTTTGGTTTGTTACTTTTTATATTATTCTATTTTAAATACGCTCGAGGCTTGCGCTAAGCCGTAAGTGAGCTATCCATTGAACCATCATAGATGGTGGCGGTTGGGTTAAACGCTGCTCAATGGAGATATACTCGCGCGTTCCCCCATTAGCCAACGTACAAGGTCCACATAGTCAAAAGCGAGCGAGATAAGTATGACTGCCAAGGCAACGACAATCCATTTGCCGAGCCAAGTTTCACGTACTCGCCACGTCGGCCTAATTTTCAGAAGGTAGACGACGGCAGGAGTCCAGAAAACAATGTGAGCAAGCCCGAGGATGCGACTGTATCCGAAGTAATGGTAAAGCAGTAGCATTGAAGGCAGTACAAAGACGGTGAGCAGGGCGACCGGAATTAGGTTTCGGCGAAACAAAAATAACACCATCGACAGCAAGGTTACGGGGCCCAGAATATTCCCCCACACTTGAAGCCACTGCGGTTGAGCAGCAATGTCGGCGGCGAATTGTTCAAACAATTGTTGCATTAGGGTATGTCCTCACAATGTAGTTGGTTTGTCACAAGGGTTTGTAAATTCAGCCGGATAACGCCTAAAAAACGGTATCAGGTCACGCGCGAGTAGCGCGCCTTGTTATGCTTTTTGATTTTTCTTAGCAACGACAAAATAGCTCGATGCGTTTTTATATATCACTTCAGACTCCAGCGCTTGAAACCCGCCTACTCCTAATAGGCTATCTACATCAGACTTTGTGATTCTTCTTATAGAAATGGGAATCACTCCAAGCTTACACAAGACTCGCACCAGTTGAATTTGCAGATTAACCACAAATGACATTTTTTGACGTAAACAAGGCGTTACAGAAATAAATAAACCTTCTGGTTTTAGTAATTTATTTATGCGCTGCACAACACCTTGCGGATCAGGAACCGTATGCAGCATGTTAAAAGCCAGGATGACATCATAGGCTTCATTAGAATACTTGCTATCAAAAATATCAGATTGCTCGAAACTCACGTTCTCTACTTTCGCAACGGCTGCTTTCTCCTTCGCAATTTCAATCATCTTCGCAGATATATCAATCGCATGAATTTCTTTAACCCGTTCAGAAAATTGGCAAGCAGCGGTTCCAGTGCCGCAGCCATAATCAAGAACTAGATCACCATCCTTTAGAAACCTCTTGGTGCTTTCTCTGGATTTATGATGAATGTACTCAAATCGCTCTTCGGTTTTGTCATAGTTTTTGGATGCACCATCCCAAAACTCTTCGGATTTATTCATTATATATACCTTAATTTTGGGATAAACATAACGTCAGGGTGATTTGCTAACTTAACGGCTTAGAGCTTAAACGCCAAGCTGTAATGGTCATAATGTCGCTTTTTTATCCCATTCATGGTACCTGCTTAGTTGACAGTAAATACTGTCCACTAAAGTGGTATCAGGTCAAGGAGCGGTGGTGAGTCCGGAAGCTTTAGCTGCGAACTGGTTTAACTTGTTAGAAAGCATTTATCCATTAACTTTTTTCTGATATTTAGCCATTGCCAATTCAACGCTTTCTTTAATAAGTGGCTTAAGTTTAGCAAGTGTTTCTTTTGATGGATTTAATACAGCAACCCATGACATCCAACCATACACTGGGTGAGGAGTGATTTGATTAAGCTGAGAAAAATCATGCCCCGTTGAAACTATTTGCCCTGCGGCAGGCCTTTTTGGAATAGAGCCAAACATCTCTATAAATGATTTCTTACTAATGCCTAGATTAAGACGATAGATTCCTTCTCTATTGACTTTTGATGCCTTGTCATTGGGGCCGTCTTTCTCTTTGAACGTAAGAACATACACGCCTTTAGGTAGTTTCTTATCTGGGTTGTAGAAAATGCCCCTTTCGCCCCAATTTTTATCAATAACCAATCCGTCAAACTCTGAAAGACAATATTCAAAAACATCTTCTATTAATACCTGACTCATAAACTTTCTCTAGCTTTATAACGTCTCAATAACTGGCAGCCTGAGCAACACGTAGGCTGTCCAGCCCCGAAGGGGCGTAGTTAATTGATTTTTACTGACATAGGCCAACGACCTTATTAGCATAGCTAGATTGCTTTGCTTCGGTTAAAAGAAAGTTGGCCACCGCTGCGCGTGAAATGGAACCACCTCCATCAGGTAGAGTTCCTACAGCCAACCGAAAAGCGGTCGAACTTTTATCATTAAGAAAACCCATTCGCGCAATTGTCCAGTCAAGATTAGAGCCACAGATTGATTCTTCCATTAAGCCGGCATTGTGAGCATTATGTCTAGCGATGAATCCCAAGATTCGATCAAATAATTTGTCACTGGGGAAAAGTAATGCTGTGGAGGTTACAAGTAGCCTATTTACTCCACATTCTTTCATTGCCTCAACTATCGCAGTTGCAGATTCTGAGTAGATAGTACACGCCCCTTTGGTGGGCATTCGCGGCCCTAATGTGGAAATAACTACATCATGCCCAGGGAGGGCTTGCTTTAGGAAATTAGGGTCACAGACATTTCCGACACGAATATTTAGCTCTTTGTCGGTAACATCAGTAAGACTATTTTCAGCACGTACTAATGCAGTGACAGTATCTCCTGCATCTAATGCACGAGTAAGGACTTCACGCCCAGTCCGGCCATTTGCACCTAATAAGATAATTTTCATCAGTTACCTACCTAAGACCGCGCCGCTTTTGACAGGAACATTTTATCTGCAACTTGTGCGGCTTTTAACATTTCCAATTCCGATATGCCCTCTTTGAGTTTGAACGTGCCAAACTCCATACCTGCAAATCCCTGAACCTTGGTTAATGCTTGTAAACTCATTCTGCTTACCTCGATTAGTGTTGATGAAAGGTAGCAGTGTAAGCACCTGCTACTGACAGCGTGCTGTCAGCTAGGATGAACTTTTTTCAACCGATGCCATGTATGCCTGTAAATTAACCACATCAGTTGTTTCGTATGTCTTTTTAGTTACGATGATTTCTATAATTCTATCCAGCCTGAAATCACGATAATCACCCCTCAAAGAACACCAACAGCCTAGCGTCCATTTTCCACCCCAGTAAAATAAACCTAAAGGAAATATTTTCCTGTCTGTTCGTTTTCCATCTGGCGTTCTATAGAGAATTTGCAAAACATACCGTTTCTTTATTGCGTCGTAGCATTGCCCCCAAACTTCTCTTTCATTTTCTCGTATGGATAAATCAGGTGCATAGACAATAGGCGAATATTCATTTCTGACATGCTTTGGTAATACTGACTCAATTTTATTTGCAAGCGATTGTGCACCTTCAGATAATGAGTCACCTGTCCAGGTACTAACCATGTTTATACCAAGAACCAAAGCATCAATTTCCTTTTCAGTTAGATTAAGTGGTGGTAACTCATAATTTTCATGAAGTTGATAACCTATACCTCTAGTTCCATAAATTGGTATTCCACTGACTGATAGATCATCTACATATCTATAAATTGTTCGAACCGACACTCCCAGTTCCCCCGCAATCTCATCCGCTGTAATTGGCTGTTTTACGCGAATCAAATTGGTCAATTGGAACAATTTATCAGCTTTTCTCATACCTTTCTTTTTTGAAGCCTAACGCCCAGCAAACGGGCGCGTTGAAAGCGCGTCCAAGCGAAGCGGCGGAAAATAATCCGTTTGACACTCTTGTTATGCTTTTACTCTATTTATAGCGCCTTGCACTAAACGCTCTGTTTTAACAATAGCTCTTGTATGCGTACCGCCGCCAGCTTTACCACCTTTATCATGCAGCTCAACTTCAAACTTATAAAGTTTGCCTTCCATACCTTTATATATAGCAACAGCCTTAACTTCTTCTTCGTTAGGAGTTGCTGCCATATGATTTACTGTTACATTTACTCCGACTGATAACTCTTCGCTTTCTAGTAGAGGCTTCATTAAACGTGCTGCAGCTAATTCCATTAGTGCCACCATTCTTGAGGTGGAGAAGACTTCAGGAAAATCATCCTGCTTATCAACTGACAATTCTTTAGCTAAATCTTTAGATTGGATTACGTATGTTAATTCTTCTCTACTTTCTAATTCCAATTTTACTCTCCATTTTTTCTTGAAGCATAACGCTCGGCTAAACGACGTGAAACGGAGCGAATTTAAGCCGCTTGTTATATTCACTACCCATGAGAGCTTTTTTTACATACTCTTCTGAGTAATTCGATAGATGCATCAACCTCTACCTTCCTTACTGCAACACTTTCAATATTACAGCCGATGGGAATACCTTTTTGTTCGGCAAAGCCCCTTAACTCATTCCAGTTTTGCTCAGAGATGTCCACAGAGCGTTGGAGAATATCATCCGAATGTATTAGGTCGCTCTCAAGCCACCTAGGAATACTGATACCCAACCACTTCATAAATTGGAGCGTTTTCTTTGAGCCACAAGGAGTTAAGGTAAAGATTATTGGCACTAGGGGAATACCTTTTTCTTTACCATAATAATAGTAGTCTGACAGGAAGTCTTTGGAGGCATTTACATCATACACACCTTGGGAGACGAAGAACGAACAACCTTTCGATATTTTATTGAACACTTTTATGTGTTCATTACCTTTGAACTTGTGTCTCTCTGGAATAGTTACTCCACCTAATACGGCATTATTGTTGATGCTTTTCTTCAGTTCATAGGCATCGTTAATTGACATAGTGACTTCCTGAGAGAGGGAAGAAGCGCCGACAAAAACGGTCATCTCATTTTCAGGAGATAAACTTGAAAGAAATTGAGATAGCTCCGGTCGCCCATATTTCCCTACCGAACGGTAGATAATCTTCGGTACTGGTATGGACTCAAGGTATTCTCGGCTATAAGTGAAAGAATCTATCGTTTCCATAAATGGAAAGGGTCTTTCTTCACTTGTTCTAGAATCCTCATCTTGGATGTCATAGAGAATTAATCCATCTATGTCAGTGGCCTTAAGTCTTTGAAGTTGCCTGTTCGAAATTTCTGCTACCTTCTCAAAGCTTGTTCCCTTTTTAGGAGGAACTAGACCATACAAAACAATCCCACTCTCTCGATTTCTAATTTTCTCAATTAACATTTATAGAACCTTTCGACAATACGGCGAACCTGCTTGGAATATAACGCCGCGGTAAGCGACGAAATAGCCGTCAGCTTGACCGCCTTGTTATGCATTTTTAAGCCACCTTTTTGGCAACGACAACCAGGAGCACACATTACTATGCGATGCCGAGTAAGTTGGTTCACCAAGGGGGGTTGAAACAAAACAACCGCCAGCAATACCAGTAAGCTGCGGACTAGTAGAAATAGACCAAAATAAAGTGGTGCCGCACAGCTTACAAAAATAGCGGTTTTGATCATGATTTTGTTCAGCATTATGCAAAGAGTAGCAACTTGCTTCACCACTTTTACCTAAAATATTTTCACTTTTGAAGTATGCTGAAATACCGAAAGCGCTCCCTGTTCTCTTTTTGCAGTTATTACAGTGACAGACTCCATGTATTTCTGGCTCACCTTTAACTTCTATCGTGAGCTCTCCACAACAGCATTCAGCTACCCTATTCATTTCTCAAATTCCAGTGATGCATAACGCTCTTAAAACGGGCGCGCGGCTTTTTGCGCGTCCGTGCCGCTTGTGGCACTTTCGTTTTTGATCTTGTTAGTGTGTCTCTTTATATATGCTTGCTTTTGACCACCATCAAACCCACAACTGCGATAAAAGGAATGAACAGACTCTTCTGTTCGACCGGACATAAGCATCACTTTATAGCAACCTTTTTCATATGCAATTTCTACTGTTCGATTAATAAGCGCTTTACCTATACCTTGGTTACGACAGTGAATATCGGTAATCACGTTTTCAATAATTGAGTAAGGTTTACCGCCTCGTGACAAATTTGGAATAATGTTTAAATAGCAGCTGCCTAAAAGCTTATTATCTTTCTCGGCAACCATTAAAAATAAATATTTTGACTTAAGTATTTCTTCAAAAACTAATTCTTCAATCTCTGAAAATTCTGGATCATCAGGGTTCAATTGACGAAGAAGTTCCAACAACTGATTATAGTCTTTCTTAACAGCAAATCGAATTTGAACACTCATAGTCACACTAACGC
>CALINO010000067.1 GCA_938045295.1 uncultured Arenicella sp. | reverse complement strand
ACTATGTCTAAGGAAAAATTTGAAAGAACCAAACCGCATGTCAATGTAGGTACTATTGGTCACGTTGACCACGGTAAAACCACATTGACCGCTGCGATCACGAAATGTTTGTCAGAAGCCTACGGCGGTGAAGCAGTAGATTTCGCAAACATCGATAACGCTCCAGAAGAGCGTGAGCGTGGTATCACAATCTCAACAGCACACGTTGAGTATGAAACAGAAGCGCGTCACTACGCGCACGTAGACTGCCCAGGTCACGCGGATTATGTAAAGAACATGATCACCGGTGCGGCCCAAATGGACGGCGCGATTCTAGTATGTTCAGCGGCTGACGGCCCAATGCCTCAAACGCGTGAGCACATCCTTCTTGCTCGTCAAGTAGGTGTTCCATACATCGTTGTGTTCTTGAACAAAGCCGACATGGTAGACGATGAAGAGTTGTTGGAATTGGTTGAAATGGAAGTTCGTGAACTTCTAGACAGCTATGAATTCCCAGGCGACGACACGCCAATCGTAATCGGTTCAGCATTGAAAGCAATCGAAGGCGAAGCTCAGTACGTTGAGAAAATCATCGAGTTGGGTGCGGTTCTTGATTCATACATCCCTGAGCCAGAGCGTGCCATCGACGGTGCCTTCATTATGCCAGTGGAAGACGTATTCTCAATTTCTGGTCGTGGCACAGTGGCTACCGGTCGTATCGAGCGTGGCATCATCACGGTTGGTGAAGAAATCGAAATCGTTGGTATTAAAGAAACTACCTCAACTACCGTTACTGGTGTTGAGATGTTCCGAAAATTGCTAGACGAAGGTCGTGCAGGCGACAACGTCGGCATTCTTCTTCGTGGTACTAAGCGTGAAGACATCGAGCGTGGTCAAGTATTGTCAAAGCCAGGTTCAATTACGCCTCACACTAAGTTCGAAGCTGAAGTGTACGTACTAAGCAAAGAAGAGGGCGGTCGTCATACTCCTTTCTTCAAAGGCTATCGTCCACAGTTCTACTTCCGTACAACTGACGTGACGGGCGCTTGTGAATTGCCAGACGGTGTTGAAATGGTAATGCCAGGTGATAACATCAAGATGCAAGTTGAGTTGATTGCACCAATCGCGATGGAAGAAGGTTTACGCTTCGCTATTCGTGAAGGTGGCCGTACTGTTGGTGCGGGCGTTGTGGCTAAAATCAACGACTAAATCAACATTTAAGCATTGTTAGGCCTTGCTGATTATTGTCCTGTTTTTTGGGTTCATTATTTGGCAAGGCTTGTTGTTTAATGCTTAATTTTTTGGCTATTTTTGAGTCAAAAAGCGAATTAAAAAGTTTATTCCAAAAGCCTGTTTTAGGGCTAGATAAACTTGGTGGGTTAATGTATATTAGCCCACCTTTTTGCGTATATGACTTTTGAAATCTTTTTGGGCTTCCTAAGTCGTTGATGTTTAAAGAAATTTAGTTTAGGCCAGTAGCTCAATTGGCAGAGCGACGGTCTCCAAAACCGTAGGTTGGGGGTTCGATTCCCTCCTGGCCTGCCACTAAACTGATTTTAGATTTAGGTTTGACGGTTTGAGCTTAGGCTTGGTGAGTATCAAGAGTGAGTTTCTTTCGTCGAATTGCAATGCAGCTTAAGGGCGGTTTTACGGTTCCTTGAGTTGTTTGAAAGATGTATTTGCGTGAGAAAGTTTTGCTATTAATTGAAAGCAAGTGTGAGCCAAGGCGAAAGATAGAGCATGAATAAAGTAAAGATCATTTTGGCAGTGGCCGTTTTAATTGCCGGTATTTATGGCTATTACGCGTTACCCGATTTAATGGGTGGCGAAGTGTCTCCTTTGGCGACAGTGGCGGTATTGTTGGTTTCAATTGTGGCCTCTTTAGGTATTGCTGCAACCTCTGACTCCGGCCGATCGCTCATTCAGTTTTCAAAAGGCTCACAAATAGAGCTGCGCAAAATGGTGTGGCCAACGAGGCAAGAGACGCTGCAGATGACTATGATCGTAATGGTTGTGGTGGTGTTGGTTGCTTTGTTTTTGTGGATGATAGACGCCACGGTATTCAAAGTCATTTATGACTTGCTGTTAGGCGTTAAGTAGTTAAAGCATTTAGTTTAAAAGCTGAAGTGGCTCAATTAGTAACTCAAGTAGTAAACAGTTGAAGTCAATTATTAGATAAAGGTAAGTGATGACAGATAATCCAACAATAGACCAAATGGTGACAGAAGCCGAATCTGCTTCAGAGAAAACGATGCAGTGGTTTGTTGTTCAGGCCTTCTCAAATTATGAGAAGCGTGTTCAGTTGGCGTTGAAAGAAAGTATTGAGCGCCATGGCATGCAAGAATTTTTTGGTGAAATCTTGGTGCCCACTGAAGAAGTAGTGGAAATGCGTTCTGGTCAAAAGAGAACCAGTGAACGTAAATTTTTCCCGGGTTATGTGTTGGTGCAAATGATCATGAATGACGATACTTGGCATTTGGTGAAAAGTACGCCTCGAGTGTCGGGTTTCATTGGTGGTAAAGCGTCAGACCCAACACCGCTGACTGATCGTGAGGCAAGTGCAATCTTGCAGCAAGTTCAAGATGGTTCTGATCAGCCTAAGCATAAATTTTCTTTCGAGCCGGGCGAAGTTGTTCGTGTTACGGAAGGTCCGTTTGCTGATTTTAACGGCACGGTTGAAGATGTAAATTATGAGAAGTCGAAATTACGCGTTGCGGTTTCGATTTTTGGTCGTTCAACACCAGTCGAACTTGATTTTGGTCAAGTAGAAAAAGGCTGATTCGGGCGCGATTAGTGACGCTTATACTTCGTTGTTGATTAAAATTTAGATGCTCACGTGCTCCAGCACGCTCCGCGTCAAAATTTCATTCACGCCTCGTCTAAGCATCACTACTCACGACAGAATAATATTGTTTTAAGAATAGAAGTATTTATTAATCGGGGAGCCTGAAATGAGTAAGGCGTTTGCACCCAAATAAGAGCATTAAGCTCTGGAGTAAAAAATGGCTAAAAAAGTTGATGCTTTGATTAAGCTTCAAGTGCCCGCTGGTGGCGCTAACCCAAGCCCGCCTGTTGGTCCTGCACTGGGTCAGCATGGTGTGAATATTATGGAATTCTGTAAAGCGTTTAACGCGGCGACACAAGAAATGGAAAAAGGCTTGCCTGTTCCTGTTGTGATCACGGTGTATAACGATAAGAGCTTTACATACATTATGAAAACTCCGCCGGCTTCAATTTTATTGAAGAAAGCGGCTGGTATCCAGAAAGGCTCAGGCGTACCTCATACCGATAAAGTTGGTAAGGTAACGCGCGCTCAATTAGAAGAAATTGCGCAAACTAAAATGAGCGATTTAAATGCCTACGATATTGATGCAGCGGTAAAAATTATTGCTGGTTCGGCTCGTAGTATGGGCATTGAAACTGAATAGGCAGGGTTATAGTCATGGCAAAAATAAATAAACGTACACAGGCGCTGACCGAGAAGGTTGATGCCGATAAGTTTTACGCTTTGGAAGACGTATTCGCGCTTGCGAAAGAAACAGCAACGGCAAAGTTTGATGAAAGTGTCGACGTGGCAATCAACTTAGGTGTTGATGCGCGTAAATCTGATCAAGCTGTTCGCGGTGCAACCGTATTACCTAAGGGCACAGGCAAAACAGTAAAGGTGGCTGTGTTTACTGACGGTGATAACGTTGAAAAAGCAAAGCAAGCCGGTGCCGATATCGTTGGCATGGACGACTTGGCTGCACAAGTAAAAGCCGGTGATTTCGATTTTGATATTGTTATCGCCAGCCCAGACGCAATGCGTGTTGTTGGTCAGTTAGGTCAAATATTAGGCCCGCGTGGTTTGATGCCAAACCCGAAGACTGGAACCGTATCAGCCGATGTGGCCACAGCGGTTACTAATGCAAAAGCAGGCCAAGTTCAATTTCGTATTGACAAAGCGGGCATTATCCAAACAACCATTGGTAAAGCTTCTTTTTCTGCGGAAGATTTACATGAGAATTTCACGGCTCTTCTAGCGGCTTTGCACAAAGCAAAGCCAGCTTCAGCGAAGGGTCAGTACTTTAAACGAGTATCGGTGTCCACAACCATGGGCACGGGTATACGTGTAGACAGACAAACTCTTCCACAATTTTAATTTATACGGCGGGCGCTTAATCAATTTCGGTTGTAAAAGTTGCTTGCCAAAATTTTAATTTAAGAGGTTGTTTGTTTTATTGGGTGTCTTTTGGTTTTCGAATCGAAAGGCGTGTCAAAGACCGTAGGTGTTGCTTTTTGAATTTAAGTTTGCATAGCAAGCTTGAAAACTGAGGAGCTCTTTCTAAGGTTTAAATTCTTAATTGAATTTAACCGTTGAAAGTTGTTCTTAACGTTCTTGTTCAATGAGTGCTTAATTTCCTACGTAGATGGTGTCCCCAGACAAGTTTTGTATTTTTGTTTTTTTAAACAAGTTTGTAAAACTGATTTAGGGTGCCAAAACTGGAGGTAGCTCTGATATGAGCCTAAATCTTGAACAAAAGAAACAGGTCGTTGAAGACGTCTCTGCCGTAGTCGGTAATGCGCAAGCTGCCATTATTGCTGAGTATCGCGGTTTAACTGTAGAGGAAATGAAAGCTCTACGCCGTGAAGCTCACGAAAATAATGTGTATGTACGAGTGATTAAGAACACGCTTCTTCGTCGCGCAGTACAAGATACCGACCACTCATGCTTGGATGAGTATTTAGTAGGTCCTTTGGCATTTGCAGCATCGGAAGATCCGGTTGCAGTTGCGAAAGTTCTTGATAAATATTCAAAAGAGTATGACGCACTAGAAATCAAAGGCGGTTCAATGAACGGCGCTTTGCTTTCAGATGGTGACATCAAAGCACTTGCGCAACTTCCGAGTCGAGATGAGTTGTTGGCGAAACTAATGGGCACTATGCAAGCGCCTGTTGCTAAGTTCGTTCAAACACTTAACGAGGTTCCAACTAAGTTCGTGCGTGGTTTGGCTGCGGTAAAAGACGCGAAAGACGCGGCTTAATTTTTATAAAGCCAAATTAGAAACGTAATGCTTCTAATGGCTTTCCAGTTTTTACATTTTATTTTGGGGTTAATTCCCCTGTTGAGGTTTTACAAATGAGTAAACAAGATATCTTAGATGCAGTTGCATCAATGTCAGTGCTAGAACTTTCTGAACTTATCACTGATATGGAAGAAAAATTCGGCGTATCTGCTGCAGCGGCTGCTGTTGCAGTTGCAGCACCTGGTGGCGGCGACGCTGGCGGTGCCGCTGAAGAAAAAGACGAGTTCGACGTAGTTCTAGCTGGTTTCGGCGACAACAAAGTTGGCGTAATTAAAGCTGTTCGTGGCGCAACCGGCCTTGGCTTGAAAGAAGCTAAAGAAATGGTAGAAAGCGCTCCTGCGACTTTGAAAGAAGGCGTTGCGAAAGGCGAAGCTGAAGAGCTTAAAAAGCAACTTGAAGAAGCAGGCGCTTCGGTAGAGTTGAAGTAAGAGCTTGCTAGCTCTTGCTGTCGAACTTAACGTTTGTTTAAGTTCGGCTAGTCTCAGAAAATCTGAGGCTTAAGCGGAAAGTACCAAGGCTGATCGGCATTTGTCGGTCGGCCTTAGTCCGCTTCTGAAGGGTGAAAATTCTTCAGTTACTTTTATGGCAGTTAGCCGAACAAAGTGTTGTTGTGATACTTAATTTAAACGGTTTGTTCGAGTAACGGTCTTAATCTTTGTTCATTAAGTGCGCACTAAGGTGTGAGCAAAGTTAGTAAGAATTTTTTGGCTGATGATGGTGATTGTCAGCTTAATAAGCTTGTAAAAAATGAGGTAATCCATGGGCTACTCTTTTACTGAAAAGAAGCGTTTACGTAAGAGTTTTTCTAAGCGTCCGGAAGGCGTCTTACCAATTCCTTACTTATTAGAGACTCAATTAGAGTCATATCGTAAATTTTTACAAGCTGATGCTAAGCCAGATGCTCGACCTGAATTAGGTCTGCAGGCGGCGTTCAAATCAGTGTTTCCAATTGAGAGTTTCAATGGAAGTGCTGCGCTTGAGTTTGTAAGTTATCGCTTAGGCGTACCAGCGTTTGACGTTCGTGAATGTCAGCAACGTGGGCTTATTTTTTCAGCGCCATTGCGCGTGAAAATGCGCTTAGTGATTTACAACAAAGAAGAAGGTAAATCAACGGGTGCAAAAACCGTTAAAGAAGTCAAAGAACAAGAAGTGTTCTTAGGCGATATGCCATTGATGACGGATAACGGTACTTTTGTGATCAACGGCACAGAGCGTGTTGTGGTTGCCCAGTTACACCGTTCGCCAGGCGTATTCTTCGACCATGATCGAGGCAAAACGCACTCTTCAGGCAAGTTATTATTCTCATCTCGAATTATTCCTTACCGTGGTTCATGGTTGGATTTCGAGTTTGATCCTAAAGATTTATTATTTATCCGTATTGACCGTCGTCGTAAGCTAGCCGCCACCATTTTGTTGCGTGCCTTGGGCTACACCACTCAAGAAATTCTTGAGATGTTTTTCCAAAACGACACGTTCAATATCAGTGCTAAAGAAATCACTCTGGATTTGTTGCCTGCACGTTTACGTGGTGAGCAATTGGGTTTTGATATCACCACTGGCAAGAAAAAGTCGGACATCATTGTTGAAGCTGGCCGTCGCATTACTGCGCGCCACATTCGTCAGATGGAAGAGGCTAAACTGAAGTCTATTTCGGTGCCTAATGACTACTTTGTTGGTCGTGCACTTGCCAAAGACATTGCGGATACAGAAACCGGTGAGTTGCTGGCTGAAGCAAACCAAGTGGTTACCGAAGAGCTGATTGAAGCCTTTGTTGAAAAGAAAATTAAATCAGTTGAAGTTATTTACACCAACGATTTAGACGAAGGCCCATACGTATCAGAAACTTTGCGCATTGACCCAACAAGCAGTGAGTTGGAAGCGCAAGTGGAAATCTATCGCATGATGCGCCCAGGTGAGCCACCAACGAAAGAAGCGGCTCAAGGCTTGTTTGCCAACATGTTCTTTAATGCCGACCGTTACGATTTATCAACCGTTGGTCGAATGAAGTTTAACCGACGTTTGAACCGCGAGTCGGATACAGGCGAAGGTGTACTGAGCAAAGACGACATCATCGACGTAATGAAAACGTTGATTGATTTGAAAAACGGCAAAGGCGACATTGATGATATTGATAACTTAGGTAACCGTCGTGTTCGATCGGTTGGTGAGTTAGTTGAAAATCAATTCCGCGTTGGTCTGGTTCGTGTAGAACGTGCCGTGCGTGAGCGTTTAACGTTGGCTGAAGCTGAAGGCTTAACGCCGCAAGACTTGATTAATGCCAAGCCGGTATCGGCGGTGGTTAAAGAATTCTTTGGTTCATCGCAATTGTCGCAATTCATGGACCAAACTAACCCGTTGTCAGAAGTGACTCACAAACGTCGTGTTTCGGCCTTAGGCCCCGGCGGTTTGACGCGTGAGCGCGCGGGCTTTGAAGTTCGAGACGTACACCCAACTCACTACGGCCGTGTATGCCCAATTGAAACACCAGAGGGTCCAAACATTGGTTTGATTAACTCTTTGGCGGTATTCGCTCGAACGAACGATTACGGTTTTCTAGAAACACCGTACGTGAAAGTTGAAAAAGGTAAGGTAACCGAAGAGGTTTTCTACCTATCTGCGATTGAAGAGCGTAAGTTTGTTATTGCGCAAGCGAACGCGGAAGTTGACGGTAAAGGCAAGCTAACCGATGAGTTGGTTAACTGCCGACATCAGAACGAATTTTCATTAGCCACTCCAGAGCAAGTGGAATTTATTGACGTAGCACCATCACAGATTGTGTCGGTAGCGGCTTCACTCATTCCATTCTTAGAGCACGATGATGCGAACCGCGCATTGATGGGCTCTAACATGCAACGTCAAGCCGTGCCTACAATCCGCAGCGAAAAGCCGCTGGTTGGTACTGGTATGGAACGTACTGTTGCGGTTGACTCTGGTGTTGCACTTACGGCCAAGCGTGGCGGTAAAGTTGAAACCGTTGACGCGGCTCGCATTGTGGTTCGTGTGCACGAAGATGAAGCCGCCGACGGCAACTCGGGCGTTGATATTTATAACTTAACGAAATACACCCGTTCAAACCAAAACACCAACATTAATCAGCGCCCATTAGTAAAAAGTGGCGACACGATTGAGCGTGGCGATGTGTTGGCCGATGGCCCATCCACCGACATGGGTGAGTTGGCACTAGGGCGTAATGTTCTTATGGCGTTCATGCCGTGGAACGGTTACAACTTTGAGGATTCGATCCTTATTTCAGAGAACCTAGTTAAAGAAGACGTTTACACAACGATTCACATCGAAGAGCTGACCTGTGTGGCTCGAGATACCAAACTGGGCTCTGAAGAAGTAACGCGCGATATTCCTAATGTGGGCGAGCATGCGCTGGGTCGTTTAGACGAAGCCGGTATTGTTTACGTTGGTGCCGAAGTTAAAGGTGGCGACATCTTGGTTGGTAAAGTAACGCCTAAAGGTGAAACTCAGCTAACACCAGAAGAAAAACTGTTACGTGCGATCTTTGGCGAAAAAGCTTCCGATGTGAAAGATACGTCATTGCGTGTGCCTTCCTCTATGAAAGGTACGGTCATCGACGTGCAAGTATTCACTCGCGATGGCGTAGAAAAAGACACGCGTGCACTGGCCAACGAAGAAACCGAGCTGACCAGCATTCGTAAAGATTTGAATGACCAGTTCCGCATCGTTGAAGAAGACACGTATTCACGTATCGAAAACCTTCTTAAAAACAAAGAAGTGGTTAAAGCACCTGGCTTGAAAAAAGGCCAAAAGGTGACTGCCTCTTATTTAGAAGAGTTGGAGCGTACTAAGTGGTTTGAAATCAGCTTAACTAACGCAGATGCGGCCGATAAGCTTGAGCAGTTGCAAGAAAGCCTTGAGCAACAACGCACGTATTTTGACGAACTGTTCGACGAAAAACGCGGCAAGCTTGAAGCCGGTGACGATTTAGCGCCAGGCGTTTTGAAAATGGTTAAGGTGTTTGTGGCGGTAAAACGTCGCCTACAACCGGGTGACAAAATGGCGGGTCGCCATGGTAACAAAGGTGTTATCTCTAAAATTGTTCCGGTTGAAGACATGCCATTTATGGAAGACGGCACCACGGTTGATATTGTACTGAACCCATTGGGCGTACCGTCGCGTATGAACGTAGGTCAGGTACTTGAAACTCACCTTGGTTGGGCCGCGGCTGGGCTTGGTAAGAAAATTGACGAGATGCTGCGTAAGCAAAAATCAGCGTCAGAAATGCGTGAGTTCTTAGGCAAGGTTTACAACACCAGTGGTAAATCCGAAGACTTAAAAACGTTCAGTGACGAAGAAGTTATTGAAATGGCCGGCAACTTACGTAAAGGCGTGCCAATGGCAACGCCGGTGTTTGACGGTGCGGCTGAAGCTGAAATTAAAGGCATGTTGGAATTGGCAGACTTGCCAGCCTCGGGGCAAACCACATTGTACGATGGCCGTACTGGTGACAAGTTTGACCGCCCAGTAACGGTTGGTTACATGTACATTTTGAAGTTGAATCACTTGATCGACGACAAAATGCACGCCCGTTCAACCGGCCCATACAGCTTGATCACACAGCAACCATTGGGTGGTAAAGCTCAGTTTGGTGGTCAGCGTTTTGGTGAGATGGAGGTGTGGGCGCTAGAAGCTTATGGTGCCGCATACACCTTGCAAGAAATGTTAACGGTTAAGTCCGATGACGTGAGCGGCCGTACGAAAATGTACGAAAACATTGTTAAGGGTAACTATCAGGTAGAAGCGAATATGCCTGAGTCGTTTAATGTACTCGTGAAAGAGATCCGATCATTGGGTCTGAATATCGAGCTACAAGAAGACGAAGTAGAGTAAGCACAGTTACCGTTACCTAAATTATTTGAGGAAAAAACAATGCAAGATTTATTAAATCTATTGAAACAGCCTGGTGCGGTAAATGACGATTTTGATTCGATTCGAGTCAGTATCGCGTCACCAGAGAAAATTCGCTCTTGGTCATTCGGTGAAGTTAAGAAGCCGGAAACGATTAACTATCGTACGTTCAAGCCTGAGCGTGACGGTTTGTTTTGTGCCAAATTGTTTGGCCCAATTTCAGACTACGAATGCTTGTGCGGTAAGTACAAGCGTTTAAAGCATCGCGGCGTAATTTGTGAAAAATGCGGCGTTGAAGTCACCTTGGCTAAAGTACGTCGTGAGCGCATGGGGCACATTGACCTAGCGTGCCCAGTGGCGCACATTTGGTTCTTGAAATCATTACCAAGCCGTTTGGGCCTAATGCTGGACATGACGGTTCGTGAAATCGAACGCGTATTGTATTTTGAAGCCTACATCGTGATTGACCCAGGCATGACTCCCTTAGAAGGCAAAACGCTGATGACGGAAGAAGCTTACCTTGACGCCGTTGAGCAACACGGTGACGAGTTTAAAGCCGGCATGGGCGCCGAAGCCATTAAAGAGCTGTTGGTTGATGTACGAATTGATAAAGAAGTAGACCGCTTGCGCGAAGAGCTGGGCGCTACTTCTTCTGAAACTAAAATCAAGAACATCACAAAACGCCTGAAAGTATTGGAAGCATTCCAATCGTCAGGTAACGACCCTAAGTGGATGATCATGGAAGTGCTACCGGTTCTTCCGCCTGATTTACGCCCATTGGTTGCGCTTGATGGTGGCCGTTTTGCCACCTCTGATTTGAACGACTTGTATCGTCGCGTTATTAACCGTAATAACCGTTTACGTCGTCTGCTTGATTTGAACGCACCTGACATCATCGTACGTAACGAAAAGCGTATGTTGCAAGAGTCGGTTGATGCCTTGTTAGACAACGGCCGTCGCGGTAAAGCGATCACCGGTGCCAACAAGCGTCAGTTGAAATCATTGGCTGACATGATCAAAGGTAAGCAAGGTCGTTTCCGTCAAAACCTACTTGGTAAGCGTGTTGACTACTCAGGTCGTTCAGTGATCGTAGTAGGCCCAACGCTTAAACTGCACCAGTGTGGTTTACCGAAGAAGATGGGTCTTGAGTTGTTCAAGCCATTTATCTTTAACAAATTAGAATTGCGTGGTCTTGCTACGACTATTAAGCAAGCGAAAAAATTAGTGGAAGCCGAGACCCCAGAAGTATGGGACATCTTGGAAGAAGTAATTCGTGAGCACCCAATCATGTTGAACCGCGCGCCAACGCTTCACCGTTTAGGTATTCAAGCGTTTGAGCCGGTGCTGGTTGAAGGTAAAGCGATTCAATTACACCCATTGGTTTGTACTCCATACAACGCCGACTTTGACGGTGACCAAATGGCGGTACACGTACCACTTTCAATTGAAGCACAATTGGAAGCACGTACCTTGATGATGTCGACCAACAATATTTTGTCTCCCGCAAACGGTGAGCCAATTATTGTGCCATCGCAAGATATCGTATTGGGCTTGTACTACATGACACGTGAAATGGTTAATGTGGCGGGCGAAGGCAAGCACTTTGCCAACGTTGACGAAGTTCGTCGCGCCTATGACGCTGACCAAATTTCGTTGCACGCAAAAATTAATGTGCGCATTCCTGAAGTGCACATTGACGAAGAAACGCGTGAACGCACTCACACGAATAACAAGTACGAGACCACCACTGGCCGTGCTTTGTTGTCAGAAATTTTGCCTAAAGGCATGCCATTTTCTGCGATTAACCAGAAGATGAAAAAGAAAACCATCTCAGAAACAATCAACTTGTGTTACCGCAACGTTGGTATGAAAGAGACGGTGATCTTCGCTGACCAATTAATGTACACCGGTTTCCGCAACGCGGCATTGGCTGGCATTTCAATTGGTGTTGACGACATGGTAGTGCCCGCTGAAAAGCACGACATTGTTGATGAAGCCGAAACTGAAGTTAAGCAAATCCAAGAGCAGTTCTCTGGCGGTCTTTTAACCGACGGCGAGCGCTATAACAAAGTGGTTGATATTTGGACGCGTACTTCAGAAAACATCGCCAACAAAATGATGGAAAACCTCGGTTCAGACGAAGTGATTGATGCCGAAGGTAACAAAGTTGACCAAGAATCATTTAACTCTATTTACATGATGGCTGACTCAGGAGCTCGTGGTTCACACGCTCAGATTCGTCAGTTATCAGGTATGCGTGGTTTGATGGCCAAACCGGACGGTTCGATTATCGAAACGCCGATTACCGCCAACTTCCGTGAAGGCTTGAATGTATCTCACTACTTTATTTCAACTCACGGTGCTCGTAAAGGTTTGGCCGATACCGCATTGAAAACAGCGAACTCAGGTTACCTGACTCGTCGTTTGGTTGACGTATGTCAAGACTTAGTAGTAACCGATCAAGATTGCGGCACCAGCAACGGTGTATTACGTAAAGCCTTAGTACAAGGTGGTGACGTAGTAATTCCGCTGAAAGACCGTGTATTGGGTCGTACCGTTGTTAAAGACGTGCATTCAAACATTGATGATTCAGTGGTCGTGCCCGCAGGCGCCATGATTGACGAGAAATATTTTGAGGCAATCGAAGGCAACAACATTGATGAAGTGTTGGTTCGCTCTCCAGTAACGTGTGATACTCGTTACGGTATTTGTACAACCTGTTACGGCCGTGACTTAGCGCGTGGCCACATGGTTAATCGTGGTGAAGCCGTAGGCGTGATCGCGGCGCAATCAATCGGTGAGCCGGGCACACAGTTAACCATGCGTACGTTCCACATTGGTGGCGCGGCAACCGCAGGGGCATCTGTATCGAACATTGAAGTTAAAAACACCGGTTCTGTTAAGTTAGAGAACCTGCGTTCTGTTATTAACTCTGATAAGAAACAAGTTGTTGTTGCGCGTTCTGGTGAACTGATTGTTCAAGACCAAAACGGTTCTGACCGTGAGCGCTATAAGCTGCCATACGGTGCGGTTCTACAAGTGAACGACGGTGATGAAGTAACGGCTGGCCAAATTGTTGCCAACTGGGACCCACACACGCACCCAATCATTACTGAGGTACAAGGTAAAGTTAAGTTCTCTGAAATGACAGAAGGCTTAACCGTTACTAAGCAAACCGACGAACTGACTGGTGTAACTTCTTACGTCATTATTGACCCAGCCGAGCGTCGTGGTTCAGCACGTGACCTAAGACCAGCACTTGAGTTGGTTGACGGAAAGGGCAAGCCGCTAACGCTGGCCGGCACCGATGTGCCAGCGCGTTACACGCTAATGGCCGGTGCTATCGTAACGGTAGACGACGGTCAAAAAGTGGGCGTTGGTGACGTACTTGCTAGCATTCCGCAAGAGTCGTCTAAAAACCGCGACATTACCGGTTGTCTACCGCGTGTTGCTGAGTTGTTTGAAGCACGTAAGCCAAAAGATGCGGCTATTATGTCAACCGCATCGGGTGTGGTTAGCTTTGGTAAAGAAACCAAAGGTAAGCAACGTTTGGTTATTACCGACACCAACGGTGAGTCAGTTGAAACACTTATCTTAAAAGGCCGCACCATCAACGTGTTTGAAGGTGAGACGGTAGAAAAAGGTGAGATCGTTGTAGACGGCGCGCCAGTCGCTGAAGACATTCTGGCACTTAAGGGCAAAGAGTCGTTAACCGACTACATTGTTAATGAAGTGCAAGAGGTTTACCGCTTACAAGGTGTAACCATCAACGACAAGCACATTGAAGTAATTGTTCGCCAAATGCTGCGTAAGGTTAAGATCACTGATCCGGGCCAAACCAAGCTACTACCAGGCGAACAAATTGAGCGCACGCGTTTCTTAGAAGAAAACGAAAAAGCGGAAGCCAACGATATAATCCCTGCAAAATCAGAGCCTGTATTGCTTGGTATTACCAAAGCTTCGTTGACGACTGAATCGTTCATCTCTGCGGCTTCTTTCCAAGAAACCACACGAGTACTAACCGAAGCCTCTATTGCAGGTAAGGTTGACAGCTTACGTGGCTTGAAAGAAAACGTGGTAGTGGGTCGCTTAATTCCTGCCGGTACTGGCTTGGCTTATCACGAAGAGCGCGTACGTCGCCGCCGTGAATCAGAAGCTAAGAAGCTAGAGCTGGAAGAGTTAATGACTCAAGAAACCATAGATGCCGCCGCGGCGTTTGATGCGTATGAAGACACCCCTGAAGAGGGGGCATCGCCAGCGTCAGAAGAGCAAAGCGCAGCAGAATAATTCAGTGCTAACGTTCTAAAATTAAAGCCTTTAATCAGCAATGATTAAAGGCTTTTTTTATGGCTTTATTTTTATAACCTTAAAGAAGGAGTTTGACCATTATGAGTGACTATGTCGCGTTTACTGTTATTGCTTTATTGCTAGTCATGTCTCCAGGCCCTAATAGTGTGCTTATCATGAAAACCGTTGGTAGCAAGGGCAAGCAAGCCGGAATAGAAAATATTGTTGGGCTAGTCACTGCTACCTTTGTTCATGGTGCTGTTTCCATTCTTGGTTTATCCGCCATATTGTTAAACTCCTCATACGCATTTTCCATTATTAAATACATAGGCGCGGCGTATTTGATCTATCTAGGCTTAAAAACAATCTTGTCTACGTTGAGTGAAACTAAAACTAAAAAGTCAAACGGAAGTAGCGTGGTAAAAGCACCCAGCAAGCTGCATCAAAATTTCGCAGAAGGCTTTTTAACGCAATTACTCAACCCTAAGGTGTCAATGTTCTACTTAGCGGCGTTTCCACAGTTTATTAGTTTTCAAAGCGGTAACTACGCAGCCGCCTTCACATTAGTCAGCATCCACGCCGCAATTATTTTCTTTTGGTTTTTTAGTGTTACTTTGTGTATTTCCAAGTTAAAGACGCTAACCAACAACGGCTGGCTCGGGCTATGGGTACAAAGACTCAGTGGCGCGCTCTTGGTGTTTTTTGGCGGATTGTTAACCACACAAGATGCAAACCGCTAATGCTTTAGGTGGTTATTGTATTGCTGTATTTCTAAGGCGCCTCGCATTCATACTCATCCAGCTGGCTATTAAAGCATTGTTTAATGTCAAAGTTTAGGTGGTTGCACCCTAAGGCTTCTTTACTGCTTTTGGCTGAAGAGTTGTTGATATACCCTTTATCAACCGATTGGGTTTGGAATATCACCGCGCTAATATAGCTTTGGAAATAACAACCAAATACGTCGTTGTGGTTGCGAATAAACACATTGTCGGTTTTTATAAAAGATAATGGTTCGTGTTTGTTCGACGGAAAGTGGTTTTTCTTATCGTAAGATTTGCGAATGCCACAGCCTTCTAAGTCTTCTCGGCAACGAATGTACGACCAATCTTGAGATTTTTTATCGTACGATAAATACGCCGTTCTGATTTGCTTTAAGTTACCCACACTCACCACATCAAGCTCGCGTTCATTTAGGGTGATTTGTTTACCATTAATGGTACGTTTAAGTCTTTTGTTGGATTTAGGTAAGGCTAAATTTACGTATTGCCCCACGGGGAAGAAAAACTTAGTGGCGGTGTCGCCGTCGCTGCTCAGTACGTGCATTAGGGTAGGTTGGTCTTTACCAAACTGGCAGCGGGCGGCGGCTTCTTTTAGCAAAATAGCGCGATTGGCTTCAATGGCTGGGTTGAGCAACAGTAACGCATCGGCAAAGCGTTTAATTTTTTTGCACTGATGCGGCCCTTCGCCTAAATTAGGCGTGGGCGCAATGATCTGTTTTAACAACACATCGTGCAGTGCCGAGAGAACAATCGCCCCTCCAAAGCTGTGGCCAATGATGACGTAAGTGTTTTTATACAGTGGGCCATTAGATTCAGCGAATTCGTCTTGTTGAACTAGAATCTCGTGCAGTTGAGTAAAAACTTCAGTAACACCGCCGCTGCCGATTTCTTCAGCCACTGACTTGCGCCCCCAGTAAGACAAATCTTTGGCAACTGGAAAATCGGTGACATTACCACGCCAACCTAAATAAACCCCAATCACCTTACGCCGCCCAACTAAGTTGTTTTCGGCCGCTAATGAGAGAAAGTCTCGAAATTGCACCACATTGCTGTCGTTGAATTGTGCGTTGTGCTTCCAACCATGCACAAATACGAATACCGCTGTGCCGTCTTCAGTTTGCGATTGTTGTTTAATGTGGCGCAACACATGATCAGCGCTGGCGCGATCATACAAGTTGCCGCGTTCGGTAAATTCAATGAACGTTAAATCAAACTCAGGGTAGGTTTCAACAATCGATTGAGTGCAGTCTTGTTCACCCCACAAGCAATTACCATCAAGATGGTCAACACGGTATTGGCCGTTTTTAGCACACGCCCCAAGCGTGAGTGCCAGTAATAAAATAAAGACGAACTTATTGATGGTTTGATTGTGATGAACGAGAGTCATATAAGTTGGAACGATTATTTAGGTGTGTTTTATGTGTGCTTATTGATTTGTGCTTATTGAGCTGTATTTATTAATGAGCTGTTGTTATTAAATAGTTAAAGCACGAGTTTTAATTAACCAAAAGTTACTACCAGTTTATACTGATTGATAACACTGATTAATTTAAATTGGCCAAATATTATGACTTTTGAGTTGCATCACACTTCAGTTACGGCTTTTTTAGTGCCCAACCATGCCACCGTTACGGTTAAATTAGTGGGCGACCAAGCCATGTTAAATGAGTGGCTGTACCGTGGTTTTGATGACAGCAAGCAATTCATATTATTAACCAAAGAAGACACGCAGCGTTGGGTGCCAATTACCTCAATTTCGTACATTGAGCAAACGCAACAGGGCGAATAAAAACAGGCACACGCTGCCCCGCAGGAATAAAAGAATATGAAAGGAGTTTGGCAATTTTTACGATCTTTGTTTGGTTTTGAGCCCGCGCTAGAGCCGGTGATGCTGTCAGAGCATAAGGCGTTTTTAAATCGGGCGGTGTCATTTTACGCGGCGCTGAACGAGTCAGAAAAACAACGCTTCGAGCAGCGTTGCCTAAGCTTTATTCATCACACTGAGTTTGTTGGTCACGAACTTGAAGTCAGCGATGAAGACAAGCTGTTGGTTGCCAGTGGTTCGGTGATTTTGGCTTGGGGCTTCAGCCGTTGGCATTACGTGAAAGTAGATACCGTTTACTTGGTGCCCAAGTCCTTTAATGATGCCTCTGAGTTTGGGCAGCATGATTCCAATATCACAGGCTTAGTCGGCACACACCATTTGCGTGGCAAAATGATTTTGTGCCAGCCGGCACTGCATCAAGGCTTTAGCCATGATAATGACAAGCGCAATGTGGCCATTCATGAGTTCGCGCATTTAATCGACATGGCCGACGGAGACGTTGATGGCCTGCCAAGGCAGTTAAGCGAGCAGGCCTATGCCGTGCCTTGGTTGGCGATGGTGCAAGAAAAAATCGAACAGATTAATAGTGGTAAAAGTGACATACGAGATTATGGCGGCACTAACAACGCCGAGTTCTTTTCAGTGGCCACCGAATATTTCTTTGAGCGCCCCAAACTGTTAAAGCGTAACCACCCTGATTTGTACAAAGGCTTAGAGTCGTTTTATAAGCAAAACAGAGCCGATGCTAAAACACAGGCTAAAATACGAAAAAAAGCACCATGCCCGTGTGGCAGTGGTAAGCGATATAAACGTTGTTGTTATCAAGCATAGAGTGAGGTACTCCAATATGATTCGAACTACAAATGCTGTAACCACATTCTTTTTCATCATCATAATGTCATTAAGTTACTCAAGTGCCGCAGCAGGTAACAACAGCAGCGCAACAGGCCTTAATGACTCATTGCTTGATCGAATCATCGCACGGGGAACACTTCGTGTTGGTACCACGGTTGATTACAAGCCATTTTCGTATGCCAATACGGCGGGCGTCCAAGGGGTAGCGGGCTTGGATATTGATTTAGCGCAGAACTTGGCCGACAGCCTTGGTGTTAGCTTGGTGATTGTCAAAACCTCTTGGCCAACGTTAATGGCTGACCTTGCGCACAACAAATACGACATTGGCATGAGCGGTATTACCATCACTTTAGAGCGCCAACAGCAGGCTTTTTTTAGTGTGCCAATGATGTCCAGCGGTAAGGCCGCCATTGCTCGCAATGAAGACGCCAACAAATACCGCACCATTGCTGCTATTAACACCAAAGGCACGCGAGTCATCGTGAACCCCGGTGGTACTAATGAGAAGTTCGCTCGGGCTCATTTCCCCAATGCGACCATTATCGAAAACGGTGAAAACTTATCCGTATTTACCAAGATTCGTGATGGCAAAGCCGATGTGATGGTTACCGACGCAATCGAAACCATAATTCAGTCTGAAATTCACCCTGAGCTAGTTGCGGTTAACCCAGATCAGCCGTTTAACTATTTTGAGTTGGGTTATTTATTGCCCAGAGATGTGATCTTCAAAGCCTATGTGGATCAATGGCTAAGTCAGTTGAAATCCAGTGGTGATTTTGATCGTATGCACAAGGCCGCGTTAAGTGCTGTGGTGGCTCAAGCTAAAGCACAACAAGATTAGGAATTTTAGTTGTAGCCAACGGTCACTGTAATCAATAACTCTGCCCCTTTGATTGAGTTTTATAACAGTCGTCTAAATAACTTCAAAGGTAAGCGCAATGGTCACGAGTTGAACGTTGTTTTTCGCACCCAGTCGCCTTCTAAGTTCCATGATTTGGTTCTGCACAGTATTCACTTTGGTCCCCAAACTTTTTGCAATCATTTTTGCAGAGAACCCTTGAGCTAAGAAAGCCAAGATATCCTTCTCTCGCTTGGTAAATGAGATACCCAATAAATCTAAAAATTTTTCACGTACAACCTCATCAAAGTAACTGATTATCGAGATAATATCGTCTTTGTGATTGCCCCAAATCTGATGAAATTGTTGTTCAGAAAGGCGAGACATATACAGCCCCATTCCGCCCTTGCCAAATGTTCCAAATCTCAATGGTAAAGTCACCCCTACCAGCTTCACGTCAAACCAAAATGAAGCTTCAGAGCCATCGTTATTAATCGACATCGCCGCTTGATAATCTTCTCGATCACTCCAAACAAACGGGCTAGTCTCAATAACTGAATGAAGTGCGCTCAAGTCTTGTTCAAGCCGAAACTCCCCATCTACCCTCCTTAAAAGCTCGTCAGGGTAAGACGTCTTATAATTAAACTTGTGCGGGATAGAGCTTTGCTGGAGAACCCCATCTAGGTGCTCTTGGCTAATAATGTCAGCTAGGTACCCCAGTGCATAGAATACGTGTGTCACACCGAACTCAGCCAGTACTGAATGCAAACGTTGCCATACGTCGTCGGCATTGGCTGCCGAACGGAAATACTGCCTATAGTCTTGTTGATTATTTATTGACATTGGTGTGTGAGAGCCGAATTTGCAGTGGCTGTGTAAATATAAATTAATAGTGCACTCAATAGTGAATTATAACTATTACAACGCAAGCTATCGCAATGATAATCTGTCTCGGGTGATTATTTGCGCCCAAACACAGTCAACCAAAAAATAACTAACCAATTAAGTAACCTATCTCACAACCTAGCTCATGAAACAGCACCTTAAGGACAAAAATACAATACACCGACCAAAGTTATCGATGCTCAATGCATCTTTTTGCGTCGGCATTGCTGCTATCTCGCCTTTTACATCAAGTGCCGCGACCATTACCGTGAACACGAATTCCGGTCGTTTTAATGTGCCAGGGTGTACTTTGACAGAGGCCATCTTCTCAGCGAACAAACCCGAGAACCAAGGGCACGGTTGCGAAACAGGCAGTGCAACAGGAACCGACACTATCGTCTTTTCAAGCAATTTGGCATTTCCAAACAACACGATCAGCCCCGGTTATAGTGTGTTTCTGAGAAATAAAAATATCGTCATAGACGGCTCTACGGTGTCAGGTGGAATCACCATCGATGCTGAAAACCGTATTAGGCCACTGACTATTTTAAATAGTAAAGTCACTCTAAACAATCTCAGACTCATAAACGGGGGGGAAGGTGGTTACGGTGGTAGCGGTATTAATATTTATGACCGACAGGTCGGCTATTTCACCAACTCAGAAGTCACTCTTAATAACTGCGCACTGATAAACAACACAAATTTAGGCGGAGATAGTGGGGTTGGCAATGGTGGTGGAATCTACATTCAAGATGACGCCGCTATCAAAGTTTACAATACGACTATCTCTAACAATACGGCAACAGCCGACGGTGGTGGGATTCACGCAAAAGACAATGCAAAAGTCACTATTGGCAATTCAAACATTACTAACAATACCACCATCTACAATAACAACAGCGGCTTTGGTGGCGGAATCAGCCTAGCTGACAATGCAACCATAGATATAGTGAATACAACCGTCGCCTATAACTCTGCATCGCGAGGAGGCGCAATCAATCATGCGGGCGATGCCGTTACTCTCGAGCGCGTCACCGTGTCAGGCAATACCGCAATGATAAATGGCAGTGGCATCCGCACCGCTACGAACGCGATAAGTCTCAATATGACAAACAGCACTTTATCAAAAAACACCTCACCCAGAGCCAGCGCGGTGTTTGTTATTGGCGATGGAACAACCGTCGACATCAGCAGCTCAACAATTAGTGGCAACTCAGTTACCGATGACGGTTTGAACAGCGATGGCAGTAATACCGCGGGTATTGTTGCGCTAAATGGTCGTGTCAATTTAGTCAACACGATCGTGGCGAATTCGATCGGTGGCGGTGATTGTTTCAGGCGTGCATCAAATAATGTTTCTATAGATAGCTTCTCAATTGTTGAGGATGGTAGTTGTGGAGCCAGTCGATCAGGTGACCCTGGGCTGATGCCATTGCGTTCAAACGGTGGGTCAACTCGTACTCATGAACTAAATGAAAATAGCATTGCGCTTGATACCGCCGATTCAAGCAAATGCTCCTCTATCGATCAGCGCGGGCTAGCGCGTGACGAAAATTGCGATGTAGGTTCGTTCGAATTGAATGAGGAGGACCTGATAGAAGGTGAGAGCGATTTCTATGTTGTTCCCACCAAAGATGGCACAACCGTGATTTTCAATTTGTAAAAACAAAAAATAAAAGGGGTCAGAGCAATTGATTTTTAGTCGTAGCCAACGGTAACTTTAATTCGTAACACTGTGCTCTTGTGGCAGTGGCAAACGCTATAAACATTGTAGTTATAGTACAGAGCCTAATTAATGCTAGTATTTACTCGTATGCGAACTCAGGTATGAGGTACAGCAATGAAGAGTATTATTAAGCGCTTATTAAGTTGGGTTGTACAAAATGACATTGCTTGGGCAATATTGAGCAAAAGTATTGTGCCGCTTGGCTATTATTTGAATGTTCAACGTCACGCCCCGCAAAAGAAGCTAACGCAAGAACGTCAGCAGAAGGAACTTAAAAAGCTGTTGTTAAGCATTAGCCCTAATCAAAGAGTATTGCATGGCCCTTTTGCTAATATGCATTACCCCGAGCTTGAATCCGTTGGCAGTACATTGGCCCCTAAGTTGATAGGGTGCTATGAGCGTGAATTACATGATGTGGTGGAGCAGCTTTGCCGTGTTTCTTATGAGCAAGTCATCGATATAGGTTGTGCCGAAGGTTACTATGCCGTTGGCTTGGCGATTAAGTTAGAGCAAGCCAAGGTCTTTGCTTACGATACAAATGCTCAAGCGTTAACTTTGTGCAAGGCCATGGCAGAGGCTAATAACGTATCACAAAGAATTACGCTGGCTAATTTTTGTGACCCACAAGAATTAAATAAACGTATTAGCACTGATAAAAGAACATTGATTGTTAGTGACTGCGAAGGCTATGAAAAAACACTGTTTAACCAACAAGCAGCCGAAGTTTTGGCCAAGCATGACTTGCTAATAGAAGTGCATGACTTTTTGGATATTGAGATATCCGAAACAATTCGAGCCGGTTTTGCCAAAACGCATCACATTACTAGCATTTACAGTGTGGATGACATTCGTAAAGCCAGAGAATACCAATACCCCGAATGCGAGCACTTAAGCTTGTCGCAACGGCACTGCTTATTTGCCGAGCATCGCCCGGGTCGAATGGAGTGGCTATTTCTTAAGTCATTACATACCTGGGGCTAAATATAAAAGAGCCAAAGGGCATAGTTAAATATTATTGCTATTCACTTCATCAATTAAAAGAAGAACACGAACATCATGATGATGCAAAGCACGATTAGGCCGCAGTAATACAGATAGTTTTTGTACCATGGCAAGTCTTGATTTTCCCATTGAACCATTTCTCTTGAGAAGGTGAATTGCTTGATGGTTTCGGCGCTGGGCTTTTCTGTATTCAGGCTGATTGTGATGAACAGTGTTGTCAGCAATGCGAACATAAAGAACACATTTTCAAGGTAGTGCAGTGGCCAAACACCGAGTTGGTTGGCAATAAAGGTGAGGGTGCCTGCCAGCAGGCCTAAAATGAGTGTCCAGAATGCCGCAGAACCCGTGCCGCGTTTGTAGAATGCGCCCATTATAAAAATTACCACCACTGGCGGAACAATAATAGAGAACATTTGTTGCAGGTAGCTCCAGAGGCCACCAAAGTGTTGAATGTTGGGCGCCCATAACGCGGCCACAAGCATGAGCACAAATGTTGAGATGCGGCCATATTTAGCAAGCTGTTTGCCGCTGAGCTCTTTCTTTTTGGTCTTAATAAAGTCCACTACAATTAAGGTTGACGCGGAGTTCAGCGTTGAATCTACGCTGGACATGATGGCGGAAATTAAGCCAGCCATTACCAAACCTACTACGCCCACCGGTAAGACCTCTTGCACAATGGTTGGAAATACTTGGTCTGATTCGGTGATGCCAGGGAATAGCACAATGGCCATTGCGCCGGGCAGTATCATGATGAAAAAAGGCGTCATTTTAAGCAGCGCAGCGAACATAATGCCCCAGCGTGCGTGTTGAATTGATTTGGCGCCCAGTACTCGTTGGGTGATGTATTGGTTGGTGGCAACGTACCAAAAGCCCAGAAACGGCACCCCAAGCAGAATGCCGGTCCACGGCAATTCAGAATCACCAATAGGGCGCACAATAGAGAAATGACCTTCTGGGGCGGCATTCACTAAGGCGCTCCATGAAAAGTTGATCTCTTGAAACATCAGGTAGGTAAGAAGAGTGCAGCCAACCAGTAAAATAATGGCCTGCAGAGAGTCGGTATACACCACCGCTTTGAGCCCACCAAACGCGGTATAGATACCGGCGAACAGGGCTAGGGCTAAGCAGGTAAACCAGAGTGACAGTTCTGGGAAAAAGGTTTTAAGCACTAAGCTGCCGGCATAAAGGCCGCCCGCGGTGTCGACAACAATGCTGGTGACAATGGTGATCGCTGAAAAGATTAGACGAGAGCGGCGGTCAAAACGGCCTTCTAGAAATTCTGGCACAGTGGTTATTTTTGCACGTAAATAAAGAGGCACAAAAAAGATGGCTAATATAATGAAAGGCAGGCCCGCCCCAAACTCCCACACGGAGTGAACAATGCCCACGCTGTAAGTGGCGCCGGCCAAGCCTATCAGTGTGGTGCTTGATATGTTGGATGCAAATAGTGATAAACCAATCACTCCCCATGTCAGTGAACGGCCACCTAAGAATAGGTCTTCTCCGGTTTCGGTTTTTCTAGATACGACAATTCCAATGATTACGACAATGAGTAGATAGCCAATAATAATGGCGATATCGATATTGCTTAGCATGGCTTAGCCCTCGCGAAGAAGTTTCTTTTAAGTAGTGTTGTGTGTCTGTGAGTTTTGTTACGCTGTACAAGGCTATCTTAATGCATTAAGATAAATCTATCAATCCATTAACTGCACCGACTTTAGTAAGACATGAATAAGCAATTTTTAAAGACCGACACTGAGTGGTGGCGTGGTGCGTCAATTTATCAAATTTACCCGCGCAGCTTTTTTGATGTCAGTGGTGATGGGGTGGGTGACCTTGCCGGTATTACTGCAAAGATGGATTATCTAAATGATTTAGGCATAGATGCCATTTGGATCTCCCCCTTTTTTGCATCGCCCATGAAAGACTTTGGTTACGATATTTCTAATTATCGAAGTATCGACCCGATATTCGGAAGTATGAATGATTTTGAAGTGATGGTAGCGGCGGCGCATGCCCAGGGCTTGAAAGTCATCATAGATCAGGTGTACAGCCATACTTCAGATAAGCACGAATGGTTTCAAACCAGCCGACAATGCCGCAGTAATGATAAGGCCGATTGGTATGTGTGGGCTGACCCGCTCGATGATGGTTCTGCGCCCAATAACTGGCTTTCGATTTTTGGCGGTTCGGCTTGGAAGTGGGATTCAACTCGGTGCCAATACTATTTGCATAACTTTTTAGACAGCCAGCCTGACCTTAACTTTCACAACCCTGATGTGCGGCAAGCGCAATTAGATAATTTGCGTTTTTGGTTGGACAAAGGCGTAGACGGTGTTCGTTTAGATGTGGTGAATTTTTATTATCACGACCTTCAATTACGTTCTAACCCCGCGGTGACCAGTGATACGCATTTAATGTTGAACGCGCGAGCCGACAACCCCTATACATTTCAAGAGCATCTGTACGACATTGATCGAAGTGAGAATATTGAATTTTTAAAGCAGTTACGAAACGTGCTTAATGAGTACCCCGGCTCAACCAGTATTGGCGAGATAAGTTCGCGGCACGGCTTGCAGCGTATGGCCGAGTACACTCAAGGCGATGAACACTTGCACATGGCTTATACCTTTGAGTTACTTTCAAAAAATCTGGACGTTGAGTTTATTCGTAATGTTATCGAGTCTGGTGAGTCGATTGCCGCTGATGGCTGGCCATGTTGGGCTATTGGCAATCACGACGTTGAGCGCTTTATTTCTCGTTGGGGCGAAGCTGACGGCTTAGGGCGGGTTGCCATTGCCTTGCTTTTTGCCATGCGCGGTAGCTTATGTTTCTATCAGGGCGATGAACTGTGTTTACCTCAAGCGCACATAGCCGAAGAGGATATTCAAGACCCTTATGGCTTGCACTTTTGGCCTATGTTCTCTGGCCGCGACGGGTGCCGAACGCCGATGGTGTGGGATTCAGAAAAACCGTTTGCTGGCTTTAGCCACACCTCGCCATGGTTGCCAATTCCAGAAGCGCACTTGTCATTGTGCGTGAAGAAAAAACAAGCGTGCGTTGACAGCAGTTTACAGCTGTTTCGTGCGCTTACTCGGCTAAGGCGCGGTTCTTCAGCATTGCTGTATGGCGCCATTCGAGTGGTTCAGAGCAGCGGGTCGGTGATTGTGATTGAGCGTGCACACGCAAACGATAAGTTGGTCATTGCAATTAATTTCTCTCACGAAACACAAGTGGTAACATTGCCCTACCCAAGCTTAAGCATTATTGACGTGCCGTCTCTGAATGGTGATTTACAACGTAAGCAACTCACGCTTGAGCCGATGAATGCGGTTTATATGGCTGCCTGATTACCTGCATTTATACCGAGAATAAACATTACCCAGACGTCTAATGAGCACAGAGAGTAAAAAGAAAAAGACCTTAAAAGACATGGCCGCAGGGCTTGGGGTTTCTACCGCTACGGTGTCTAATGCGTTTAGCCGGCCAGACCAGTTGTCGTATAAATTACGTTCCAAAATATTGGAGTACTGCGCTCAGCAAGGTTACTCGGGGCCTAATGCGGCCGCTCGCAGTTTGAGAACAGGCAAGACCGGCATTGTCGGCATTATGCTGTCTAACTACTTAACGTATTCTTTCACAGATGCGGTTGCAAACCGGTTCTTGCAAGGCGTTTCAGAAGTTTTTGAGAAATCAGATTCAAGCTTATTGATCATACCGTCCCGCTCAGATTCATTGAACTTGCACGGCTATGAATCGTTTGTGGATGGCTATATTGTTTATGGCCCTCCGCATGCTGAAGCACTGTTACGGTTAAAGGCACAAAATAAATTTGTATTACTCGCTGACTTCAGTGACCCTGATTTTGTGTCGGTGAATATCGATAACTTTGAGGCGGCTAAATCGTGTGCGGCTCATGCGTTAAAACACGAACCTGAAACCGTTGGCATTATCGGCTTGCGAATTTTAAATTTAGACCGCGTTAGTAATATTGAAAATCACGCACTTAAAGATGAAAGCGTATTAACCATTAAGCGTTTAAGAGGGTTTGAAGCCGCCATAGAAGAGGCGGGTAAAGTAATTGAACAGCGTAGAATCTTTCACATACCCGACAATACTCACGAATTTGCCTATCAAGCGGCCACAAACCTATTGACGCGGCATCCGCGCCCCAAATTGATTTTGTGTATGTCTGACCGCATTGCCATTGCCACCAATCAAGCGGCTCGGCATTTAGGCATTCGAGTGCCAGAAGACTTACTAATCACTGGTTTTGATGACATTCCAGAAGCCGCTGCACAGCACCCATCTATTACCACCATTCATCAGCCGAGCCTGGAAAAAGGCCGCCTTATTGCCGAAATGTTTCAAGGAAAGCGGCCAGTGATGGATATTTCTTTAACAACACAGTTGGTTGTTAGAGAGAGTTGCCCCTAAAAAATTAAGCGAAAATTAAGATCTGAGTTAACTTGATGTGCGCGACGGCTCTGATTAATATTTAATCTTAAACGATTAAGATAGATTTGAAAGGCGGTTGCCTTTTCACCTTAATCGTTTAGATAAAAATATTAATTTTTAAAAAGAGGAGGCGTAATGAAACATAAACAAGTATCAAATCAATCAAACCTTATTGCTCGCTGGTTGGTTCCTGAGCGCAAAAAAATGTCGAAAATAGCGGCCGGCGTATTGGTCAGCTGTGCAATGGTGCCACTGGCTAGTGCGCAGAACGAAGACGCTGAAGCGTCGGCCAATATTGTTGAAGAGTTGGTGGTTACCGGTATACGGCGCAGCTTACGAGACTCAGCAGAATTAAAGCGAAACTCAAGCCAAGTGGTTGACGGAATATCCGCAGAAGACCTGGGTAAATTTCCCGACGTTAATGTGGCCGAATCATTGCAACGCATTACTGGCGTTGCCATTACTCGCACGCGCGGTGGTGAAGGGCAGTTTGTAACGGTGCGCGGTTTGGGTGAAGAGTTTAACGGCGTGACGTATAACAACCGTTTGATCGCTACCGAAAATAACGGTCGAGAATTTTCTTTTGATGTTATTGCATCTGAGCTTATCTCTGGCGCTCAGGTTTTTAAATCCACCACCTCAAGTCAGGGTGATGGCAGCTTGGGTGGTTTGGTTAATATTCAATCGGCCAAACCGTTAGACAATGTTGGTTTTCGTGCGTCGGGCTCGGTGTCCACTCAATACGAAAATCTGGCGGATGATTTTGGTTTGCGAGCATCGGGTGTTATTAGTAATACATGGGCGGACGACACCATGGGTGTTTTAGCGTCATTCTCCTACCAACAGCGTGATGCGCGAACCGACATTGCTGAGAGTATCTTCCTCGTCAATGATGTGCAGGTAGACTCTAACGGTGTCGCGTTTGCCGGCGCTCTGGACGCCAATGGCGACGGCTTTAATGACACAACCGGTGCAACCATTTTAACCCGCGATGCGCGCTTTAACAGTTTTGCCGCCGGCTTGGCTGAACAAGAGCTAGAACGCATTGGTGGTACCGTCGCGTTTCAATATCAACCTTCAGATGCATTCAGCTTAACCGTAGATGCGCTGTACACAACCTTTGAAAACCCATCCGAGTTAGATCAGTATTCATTTTTCCCAAGTGTTCTGGCTAATGGCTTAGTGTCTAACGCTCAACTCAATGATTCGAATCAAGTGGTCAGTTTTGATGCGGTTCCGTTTGCCACAGAATTCGTTGGCCGAAGAGCCGAAGGTGATAGCGACACCATTGCCTTAGGCGCAAATGCTGAATGGCAATTGAGTGATAACAGTTATTTCACCTTAGACGTGGCGTATTCTGAAGCCGACGGGCAGCGAGATGACTTTGGTTCGGCCGGCGGTAGCGGTGAGTTTTTTGTTATTGGCTACCCCGATGGCTTTATTCAACACCGCTTTACCGGTGGCCCAGTTCCCGATGTTTTCTATACCGCCGCCAACACCCCCGGTGGGCCGCAAGTGCCTCTTTCTGAACTGAATGCTTCCGATGCTCGCTTGCACTTTGCACGAACGGACATTGTTGAAGTGACCGACGAGGTATTGTCACTCAAAGGCGATTACCGTGTGGAAATTGGCGAAACTTCTAGTTTGCAGGTAGGGGCTGATTATGTGTCTCGTGAAAAGGCAAACATAGCGCGTAATAACATAGCAACGCAGTGCTTTTTTTGCGGCTATGCCACGCCATTTAATGTGGCCGCTGACCCTAACACCTTGTTCGATGGCGCTACTCCGTCAGACTTTTTGTCGGGCAGCGGCGCTAATGTAAACGCGGTATTCCCCACTTTAAACATTGACGCGCTGCGCGCGGCGTACAATGGTTTAGAGCCGGGTGTGCTAAACCCAATACTAGATCGAACCGCCTCTTTTGTGGTTGATGAAAGTGTCTTAGGGGCGTACGCACAACTTGATTTTGAAGGCAATTTTGGTGACCTTCCTTACCGTGCTAATGCCGGTGTGCGGTTTGCGTTAACGGATTTAACCTCCACTGGTTTTGGTAATTCTTTGTCGGATATCAATGCCGTGGTTCAAGCCACTGACGGAAATAATCAAACCTTTACTATTTCAGACCCCGCCGCGGTTAACGTTGATAATGATTATTTTGACGTGCTCCCCAGCTTTAATATTGCCGTTGATTTAAGTGACCGTTGGATTTTGCGATCAGGTTTCTCAAGAAGTTTATCGCGGCCGACGTTAACCGATTTATCAACTCGATTTTCAGTGGCCAGTACCAATGTGGGTGGTGAGGCAGTCACACGCTCAAACCCAGAGTTAGAGGCAATTCGCTCTAATAATTTTGATCTTTCGGCTGAGTGGTATGGCGACGGCGGTACGTATTTTGCTGCTGCACTTTTCTATAAAGACATTTCTGATTTTGTGACTCAAGTTGTCTCTCAAGAAACGGTGGTAATAAACGACGTACAACAACAATTGGTTGGCGGTGGAATATTGCAACGTGGCCCAACTGAGTTTGCCTTTCGTGTGCAAGAACCAAGAAATGGTGACACTGCTGAGATTTATGGCTTAGAAGTGGGCGGGCAATACCTATCAAACAGTGGGCTTGGTGCTGCTGCCAACTTTACCTTAGTTGACAGCGAGGCAACCTCAGACGGTGAGGTGTCTCAATTAGAAAATATTTCTGATTTTGCCGCTAACGTATCGGTGTTTTTTGAAAACGAAAAGTGGACCGCGCGGCTGTCGTACAACTTCAGAAGTGATTATCTTGTTGGGCAAACGTTTGAAGGTGGCCGTGATGAATTCATTGACGACTTTGAACAGCTTGACCTTTCTGTGAGTTACGACATTAACGACTCATTCAGTGTTTTTGCTGAAGGCATTAATATTTTAGAGGAAGATCAATTTCGCTTCTCTGAGACCAGAGACTTTCTAGAAACCTTTGAAATAAATGGCTCCCGGTGGGTAATTGGCCTGCGCGGAAGTTTATAAATATCCTCCTTCGTATAGATAAACTTATGCCATTTTTAGGGCGCCCTTTATAGGGCGCCTTTTTTTATTGTTTGGGTTTAAATTTTTATTCAGTGTTGTCACCACCGCTAGTGATGCGTACTGGCTCTTCAAACGCCAACTCCTCACGCCAGTCTTCGGTGAGCTCTCTTACTCGACTTTGCTGGCCTGTGAGGTGATTCTCATCATTTATTATTATTGTGTGTGGTTAAAAATTAGCAAATTATTATATATGCCATGGGGAGTTCAAATAATTATTTGCGAAATGGAAATCATGTGTCATTCCAGTCGAACTTAAAAAGGATACATGTAGAGGGCTAAGCTAAGTCATTGGTATGTTTGGTCTGAAAATAAATTCAGGGTGTATACAAAATATAATTATTAGCTAACATGGGTTAAATTTGATTATGAAAAAGTCGTTTGGGTTCTAGACCTCTTTTCCTCAGGATGCGAATACTTTTGGGTAAGACGAGGCATGGTTATAAGTATGAAAATAATGCAATATATGCTATAGATCAGGCTCATGATTGTAGAAAGTTATCCAAAAGGATTGGTTTCTTTAAAGAGTCAATTTGCTACTGTCAATACTTGATAATAAGGCTCTTTATGTCATTAAACATTGAGGTTATATACACATGAATTTTAAAACATTTGCATTTTTTTCTATATTTTTTACTTCATCCGCAATTGCAGGCAACCAAGTTATAACAGTTGCAAAAAGCGGAGGCCAATTCACAGATCCAATAAGTGCGGTCAATAGTATTGTTGACGCATCCAAGTTTAAACCCTATGTTATCAATGTTGAGCCTGGCACATATTGGCTATTAGGTGAAAAATTGGTACTTAAGCCTTTTGTCAGTATTGCTGGTAGCTCTGCGAGCAATACGATTATTCAATCGTTTGTTGATGGATGTGTTATAGAAGGTCATCGGTCAGAAATTAGTAACTTAACAGTGCGTAACCTGGGAGTGCATGCCGAGGGCTCTGAAGCCTGCGGGCTATCGGAATTAGGAATGATTACTAATGTAAATGTTGTCGTTGATGGAAGTGCCGATTTGATGACCGGAATTTATAGCTCTGAAAAAATTATAAACTCTTCTATATATCTACGTAATAATAGAACTAACTCGCGCTCGATCGGGGTTAACAGCTTCGGTACAACTACAAACTTGAATAACTCTACAATAATCGCTGTTTCAACTGGTCTCGGAAGCATCGCTCAAGGAGTTTATTCATATGAAAGTGGTGTAAATATATTTAATTCGGCTATTCGCACAGCTGCAGTCAACGATGACAATGCACTAGTTTCTGATTTATCAGCTTTCAATATAAGAAACTCAAGATTATTTTCTAATCATGGGGCAACCCTCCTAGCTAGTGGTAATCGAGGAGGGTGGATACGAGAGTCTGAAATTCTCAGTCGTTCAGGAGAAGCAATAGTTGTAGAATTTTCAGGAACTGGAGCTGTTGATACTCGAATTCAAGTTATTAATTCAGTTGTTGAGGGTGATGTAAATAAGGATCTTGCTGAGTCTCTAAAGTGTTCTAACGTTATTGATGAAGAGTTAAATCCTATAAGCTGTTGAGCATTCAAAAACTCAAACTAGGTAGTACGAAAAGCTTATTTTGACTTCCATGTCTGCAGGCTTTAATGCCTAGATTGTTAATATTGCCCTAGTCTATATTACTCTCTCGCTCAAACGCCAATTCCTCACGCCAGCCTTCAGTGAGCTCTCTCACTCGAGCTCGGCTTTGCTGGCGTTGTGAGGTGCGGTTGCGTTCGTGTACGCCGGCGCGCCGGTTGGTGGCGGATTGTGCCACGGGGTTACGTGGCACAATCGTGTTTCCTATACGACGCGGCATGTCATGCCTCCTGTTTTCTTTATCGCCGGATTTGAGTCTGTACGCAGTTCATTCAGCGAGAGTTGATAAAAGTCGATATCCGGTTGTTGACGAATTAAGCGTTGGTAGCATTTAGTGGCTAACAAAAATTCCGGTGCGGCCCATGTTTGTTTGAAGGCAAACTTTTTGGGTAGAGCGTCATACAGTGACTTTGGGGGCATTTTATAGCTACCCATGCCTTTCACTTTCCAACCGCACCTTGATGTATGGATGAAAATACGCTCGATCCCAAGTTCGTGGTGTATGAACTCGATAGCCGCCATAAGGACGGTTTCAGCCCATAATGTATTGAATCGTTCAAACCATTCCACAAACACCAGAGCGCGCCGATTTGCTTTGGTATTTTTACGACGGTACCACTTAGCCCATCGTTTTACATTTCTAATACCATCGCTTTGAATTTCTTCGATTAATGCTTCGTTTGTTTCTAAGTCCAAGTCAATACGCGCCCACGCCAGTGTGTCACGAAATGCAGCACACTCTGTTGACTGTTGAACAGGGTGTGAGGACGCTGTGCCGTTAATTGTCCAGGTGTTGTCGTTAGTTACTTGGTCAAGAAATCGTTGGCGATGCTCTGTAGGTAGATTAAGCTGGAGTACCAAATTTTCACCTGGTCGCGATGTTTGATACCAATGTTGATTCCAGTACTGATTTGATTTTCTGCCCCACCGACTTACTGTTAGCAGAAACGGTTCAGATGGCTCGTGCCAAATGCTCTCTAGCTGTGTGCTTGTAAGTACGCCATCACCACAGTTGGCGATTACCGTTTTGACTGTTGGGTGTTCAAGTAGGTGTTTAAAGCGTGTTTTTTTTAGTTGGTGAATGCTTGTTTGTTCGGGTAATAACATCGATAGAATTCTTGAGGCGTAGGCGCCTTTGAAATATCGATAGTGGGTTTTACCTTTGGGTAAGCAGGAGATCACTTCGTTTAGTAGTTGAGTGTCCATTGTTTTATCTCTTCTATATCACCTGCTTTTTGCAGGTTGGGTTATGTTGGTTTTGGTTTTAAGTGGGTCATTTAAATTTTCGTTAATGCTATTTATTAAGTTTGCAACTCGCCGTTGCAGGGCGTTCATTTCTTTGCTCGTGCAAAGAAACGGAACCAAAGAAACACGCCGCTCTTGAAACAGCCCTGCGGGTTCCCGAATTAAGCTGATTTTTTGTGGCGCTGCGGAACTCGGCCTTTGGCCTCAGACAGTCCTCGCGACTACTCCACAAAAAATCAGCTTAATCCGGCTGCTTCAATGCGGATTAAACGGTAAACCAAGCCGCTTTTCAGCGGCTTGATCTTGTTAGCCTTTGATGCAAACTACTTGCTTCAAAGTGTGTACCACATCAACGAGGTCGGTTTGATTGGCCATTACCTTGTCGATGTCTTTGTAGGCGGCGGGTATTTCGTCGATTACGGATTTGTCGATTCGGCATTCCACACCTGCGGTTTGCGCTTCCAAATCCTGTTTCGTGAATAACCGTTTTGCCTTGGTTCGGCTCATTACTCGGCCAGCGCCGTGTGAGCAGGAGCAGAATGAGCTTGGATTACCTTTACCGCGCACAATGAACGACTTTGCGCCCATGCTGCCGGGGATAATTCCGTACTCGCCTTCGCCTGCGCGGATGGCGCCTTTTCTGGTTACAAACACTTGCTCACCAAAGTGGTGCTCTTCTGACACATAGTTGTGGTGACAGTTGATGGCCTCTTTCGTTACTTTGAAATTAGGCAAACGCTTTTTCAATACGTTCAATATCAAGCGCATCATCTCTCGGCGATTGATCATGGCGTAGTCTTGCGCCCAACCAACCGCTTCTATGTAATCATTAAAGTGCGACGTGCCTTCTTTAAAATAAGCTAAGTCACGATCGGGCAGATTCATCTGAACCTTTTCCATATCGCGCCGTGCCAGTTCAATAAAGTAGCGGCCAATCGCATTACCAACACCTCGGCTACCTGAGTGCAACATCACCCAAACGTCATCGTTTTCATCTAAGCATAATTCGATGAAGTGGTTACCGCCGCCTAGAGTCGCCAGTTGGCGAATCCACGTTTGGTAGGGCTGTTTCTGTTTGCTTTTTAACTTTGGGTGTTTCTCCCATATGTTAGATAAGCCATTCGATAACGCTCTGACCGTGGAATCGGGCACCGCGTCGACTTTATGCATATTAAAACCAACCGGTACGTCACGCTCAATTGCGCTGCGCAGCCCGCGTAAGTTATCCGGCAGTTGGTCTGCCTTAATGCTCAAGCGAATGGCGTTCATGCCACAGCCGATATCCACGCCCACGGCCGCTGGAATAATGGCACCTTTGGTTGGTATGACTGAGCCAACCGTGGCGCCGATTCCGCAATGCACGTCTGGCATTGCCGCGATGTGTGAGTGTATAAACGGCATTTGTGACATGTTAAGCAATTGCTGGTAAGCGCTTGGTTCAATGTCGTCGGTGTAAATTTTTACCGGTACTTTGCCTTTTGTTATTACTGTTTGAATAGGCATAACGCCTCTCCTTATAGTTTGCTCCCCGCTCCAAATTGAGCGGAGAGACTTTTTTAAACCTCCAACTTAACGGTATTGCGAAGTAGGCCGTTCAGACCATCGTATACGTTGATCTTGTCGACTTTCTCGACCACTTTTTCCAACGCTTCAATTTCTTTCAAACGCAACAAGGTTGGGTTTGCTTCCATCAATTTTGCGGTGTTCAATAGTGAACGAGTTGCTGCGGTTTCTTCGCGTCTGAGAATCACGTTGGCTTGCGCGGCTTTCTCGGTGGCCACAACATGGTTGAGAATTTCTTTCATCTCGCCAGGCAAGATGATGTCTTTCACGCCCACGTTAGCCACTTTGATGCCCACTTCAGCCATTTGCTTAACCACCGCGTTAAACACCTCGCCATTGAGCGCTTCTTTGTCCGCTAACAGTGCGTCCAAGGTTCTGGTGCCGACCGCTTCGCGCAAGGCGAATTGCAATTGTCGATACAAGTACTCTTGATAGTCTTTCAATTGCAAACGGGCTTGCACCGCGTCAGTCAATTGGTAGTTAGCCGACAAGTTCACTCTCAAGCTCACTTTGTCTTTGGTCAAAATTTCTTGACCAGCCACTTCCAAGTTTTGCAAACGAAGCTCCATGTGCTCAACCTTAATTGAGCGATTGATTTTCCAGAATGCATGCAAACCGGCGTTTAAGGTGTCAACCAGTTCACCGTCTACCCACAGTAAGCCCAATTGTTTTGAGCCTACTTCGGTGGCGTAAACTTGATCCAGCAAACCAACGATACCGCTGCGCCTTGCCAGAATGTTCACCAGTGATTTCTCAACTCGGTAATCTGTTTTGGTGTCCACCAATTTGACCTCAAGGTCATTGGTGTTTTTCCAGAACACATGTCGAGTGCCGCTTTTCAAAACCTGACGCAGTGCTTTACGCTGATACACTAACGCTAGCTCAGTTTCACCAAGTTCGATGACTTGAAAAAACTGCGCTTTAAGTTGTAAGTCATACTCTGCATTGGAATCCAGTAAACGCAAAATTGCCTCGCTGCTGATTTCCGATTTACGGGTATCCAACACCTCAATGTTGGTCCTAAAAACCCAACGCCAGTAAATGCCTGGCATTAGAATTTCATGAATCTGTTTGTCCCTGAGGACTAAACCGCGTTCATGCTGCGCGACCACAATTCTCTTCATGATCATTTGTGCTTCCTCATTGTTGTGAGCCGCTGGCTAAAACCACTGACTCGGTTAAAAATGTGTGGCGAGTTTCCACAGCCAAATTGCGGGCAAACTCAGCGCCCCTGCATTGCGATCAAACCGTTGCTTGCAAGACATCCCTGTCTTTATTCTGCTCCTGCAGAAACAAGTTTAAGTTAGATCGCTCAGCAGTTAGGCTGAGCTGCACAGGCCATTTGGCTGCTGCGCCGCCTCCTTCATTTTGGCCTCTCTGCGTATCTCGCAGTAGACACCAAACGTGTTGAGACGCGCGGGGAAACTCCCCACGGTGTTGCGCTTTCGCGCTTTTAAACCAACGTTTCAGGTTGGTGAATAGGCGGGAATCGAACCCGCG
>CALINO010000066.1 GCA_938045295.1 uncultured Arenicella sp. | reverse complement strand
GTCGTCTAGGTAGTACCAAAACAAACCACCGCGTTTTGACTTGCCGGTAACGGTGGTAATACTGACCACCGCTGGGGCAATCAAATAACGGCCAGGTTCTGCCAATAAATGCCAATCTTTAGGCAGCTTGTTTAACTCGTTTCTGATGGGCACACAAAATTCATCAATATCAACACCCTGCAGTTGATAATCGGCAGGAAAGCCACCGCCAATATCCAACCAACTGAGTGGCGTTTTAGCGGTTGCGTTAATGCTGTGCATTAGCCTTGCGCACTCTTGAATTGCTTGTGCGTGTTTGTCGGCATTATTGCATTGTGAGCCAACGTGAAACGACAGCCCTTTTACATGAATGCCTAAAGACTCGGCCTCGCTGACTAACTGGCTTACTTCATTCGGCTCGCAACCAAATTTACGAGATAAGTCTACAACCGCTGATTCACTGCGAAAGCTCACGCGCAACAACACACCAATGCGGCTTCGGTAGGCGGTGAGCTTTTTTAATTCATATAGGTTATCCACCACAAAGGTGGTGGCACCAAAGCGTAAAGCGTCACGAATTTCGCTGTCTTTTTTAATTGGGTGGGTGTGAATAGTGCGCCGCCCAGAAATTTGCTGTTGCAGCAATAAGTCCATTTCACCCGCTGAGGCCACATCAAAACCGCCGCCCAGCGCGTTGATTGTTTTTATAATATGCGCATCAGGGTGTGCCTTTACCGCGTAATACAAATCAACGTTGGGTAAGGCTTTTTGCAACGATTTAAATTGCTTCTCCAGCTCAGCAGGCCGATAGACTAAGCACGGCGAACCGTGTTCTGCGACCACAGACAGGTACTCGCTCTTTACATCGTCATCAATGCCTAGCACGATGGTTCGCGACGCGTTGGTGTTGCTCATAGCGAACAATCAGCTCTCAACATCATTTAACGCCGCCACTATGTATTGTGGTAACGCAAAACTTGATTGATGCATGCCAGGGTTGTAATAACGCGTTGAAATGCCCAGCTGCTGCCAGCGCTGCTCAATATCACGGTGGTCAATGGTACGCGCGGTAGCGTCATCAGTGCCCCACGCGAACGTCATAAAGCCACCGTAATACGTTGGTATTGGCGCGCAATAGAACGTCATATCAGTAAAATTAGCGCCCATGCGTTGGTAGGTGGTTTGTACTTCGTCTTTTTGGAAAAAAGGCACTCCGTTTTGAGTGACCAATATGCCATTGCTATTCAAACAACGTTTGGCGTGCGCATAAAAGGTGTCGCTGAACAGTACTTCACCCGGCCCAATTGGGTCAGTGCTGTCTGAGATAATCACGTCGAACTTTTCTTGCGTGTTTTTTAAAAAGTTCATGCCATCGTCAATCACCAGATTCAACCGCGGGTCATCGTACGCACCCGCTGAATGATTGGGTAAGAACTCAATCGACATGTCCACTACGGCTTGATCAATTTCAACCTGAGTTACGCTCTCAATCGGGTGTTTGCAAACTTCACGCAGCATGCCGCCATCGCCACCGCCAATAATTAACACACGTTTCGCCGCACCGTGAGCCACCATGGGCACGTGCGCCAGCATTTCATGGTAAATAAACTCGTCGGCTTCGGTGGTTTGCACAATGCCGTCTAAGGTCATTACTCGCCCAAGCATGGCATTATGAAAAATCATCAAATGCTGATGCTCTGTTTTATGCTCAAAGTAGAGTTTATCAATACGGTATTCTTGGCAAACCGCATCGTAGAGCGTTTCTTTAAAGTGTTTCATCGTTTGCCTCCGCCATTACAGACACATCCACCATAGAAGCATCAAGCTTACAAGTATCAAGCATAGAACCGTCAACCATAGAATTGGCTTGGCTGTTAAGCGCTCGCTCACCTCGTAAGTGTTCATGCACATCAACACTACTCGGTTTAAACGCGGCTTGCAGCACGGGTATTGCTTTTTCTGGTTGCGCATCACCGCACATAAACACATCAAAGGCAGCAAAGTTTCGCTCTGGCCACGTGTGCACGCTGATATGAGATTCCGCTAATACGGCAACGCCAGAAATACCCGCGTTTGGGGTGAAGTGGTGTAAGTGTATGTGCAGCAGTGTGGCGCCAGCAACGGTCACCGCCTCGCGCATGGTTTGCTCCATCAACTCAAGATCATCGAGATTTTGTGCGCCCCACAAATCAATAATGAGGTGAGTACCGGCAAACTCCACTCCATTGCGAACAATAAAATGGTCGGCCGGTTGTTGTTCTTGGTTTGCGCTGTTTGATTGGTGATGGGTTGGCCAATTAGCTTCGATATTTTCGGCGGCTTCAGGCACTAAGTTAATTTCGAGTGTCATCGAAAAAGTCCTCTAAAAACGAATTGTATTGAGCTAACACGTTTCTTGAGAACTTAACTAGACAACATAAAAAGCGTAAATCAATTTATGTTGGCATTGTCAGTATGCAATAACGCGCGGTTAGCGAATAAGCATAAAAACCCCAGGGGCAATAAATTAAGGCGGCATTTTATGTTTTTTTTTGATAAATACAATCTATTTTTGAGAATATTTTTTTGCGCGTAATTAGACCAACAAAGCACTATTTGGTAAGCCGTAAACTCCGCGCGATTACGGAGTTAGGCTTGCTTGGTTATGTGAATCTTTAATATGTGAATAAACATGTGTTTGCGTCAAAAAAACGCCAAAACTGGTTAACGGCTTGCAATTAAATCATCAACCACACTTGGGTCGGCTAAGGTGCTGGTATCGCCCATATTACTAACGTCATTTTCTGCAATTTTCCGCAAAATTCGGCGCATAATTTTGCCCGACCTGGTTTTTGGTAGCCCTGGTGCCCAGTGAATAATATCAGGAGTGGCTACCGGCCCAATCTCTTTACGCACGTGTTGAACCAACAACGATTTAAGATCATCCGTGTACTCTTGGCCAGCCATTAAGGTAACGTAGGCGTAAATGCCCTGCCCCTTAATATCATGCGGGTAGCC
>CALINO010000065.1 GCA_938045295.1 uncultured Arenicella sp. | reverse complement strand
TCACCGCCAATATTTGGCGCGTCGAAATAACCGTCTCTGTCTTTCTTTAATACCGCTATTTTAGCGCCCCATCGGTCGTTGATAGGCCCGCTTAGCAACACGGAGCCATCTAGCTTGCCGTAGTTACCCACACCGACTTTCACTTTACCGGCAAATTCCTCAGTCGGTCGTGTGGTTCTCATGGTAATTGCGCCACCAGTAACATTACGACCAAGCAGCGTGCCTTGTGGCCCTCGTAGCACTTCAATTGCCTCAAGGTCAAACAAGTCTGTGACTACGCCATAAATCGTTCCAAGTGAAACGCCATCAATTGACACACCAACCGCGGGGTCTGCGGATGGAATACTTTGACCTACCGTTCCCATGCCACGCACCACGAAGTTAGCAACGCCTGGAAAGGTTGGTAATTCGGTTAAACTGGCATTGGGTGTGGCTAAACCAATGTCGGTAAGGTTGACTGCAAACATCGCTTCAGCCTGATCACCTGAATAAGCAGTAATAGAAATGGGAACATCCTGAATGGATTCCCCAAAACCTTTTTTCTGCGCAACCACCACTATTTCTTCAAGTAACGCACTCCCTTGAGCCATTACAAGGTTTGGCATACAGGTCGATGCCACTAAGGACAGCGCAAGACCGCCAACCCGACAAACTTTTTTCGTGTTCACTCCAATTCTCCTCACAGATTTAGATGTTTATTGACAAAAACTCGGTTTCATAACCAAGTTTTTTTATTATTTTTATCGCAGTAAGTGCTCTTCGGCCTTTTTCTACACGACCATCCTAGCCTTTTAAATGCCGACAAGGATATTCAATATGTGACACCCTCTATACGAAAAGCGTCAAATACCCACCCCTAATGCCCATTTTTATATAATTAGTGACGAGCAGTTGATGCAAGTAAACTGACTTGCTATGAAATTAGACGAACTAGAAGCACCAAAACCTGTTAGCCTCTGCATCGAAATAAACTCTTAATGTTTTAGGTGTGTTTGGAATGGAAAAAAGCAAAAAATACAGTCTGCATATCAGCAAAGTTGACGACCTATGGCAGGCACAAATTACCCGCCAAGTGACCTCAAAGAAGCAACATGTCTCAAAACAGAAATCCGATTTCACCTCTGAAGCACAAGCACAGGAGTGGGGGCAAAAAGAACTGGCTGAGTTTTCCTCAACCTTGAATGCCAGCAATCAGCGTCACACCAAGCAGCGCAATAATAATATGGAAGCACGCCGCCAACGCTCAACTCGCCGAGCGGATAAGACGGCGCAAGCCAAGCTTGCTCTGGCCAATGAGTCAAGCGACGCTGAAACAGACCCCAGCCTTGATGACTGAGCGCTTGATATATATCCTTAATATACGGCGAACTAACAGCGCTGATTAGGCTCTGTTAGTTCACAGCACACACTTTATTCGCGCTTATTGCAGCCAGATCAATCCAGCTTAAACGCGTGCTTGTAATCTTTCGCTAAGGCTGGGTCTTGGTCGGTTTTACGCAGTATCACATTACCGATTGCCAGCACGTCCATCTCGGTGCCCATAAAGCAATTAAATGCGTCTTCAGGTGTGCATACAATGGGCTCACCGCGCACATTAAAACTGGTATTAACCACAACCGGACATTGAGTCAGTTGATTGAATTCGGTAATCAGCCCAAAGTACAGCGGGTTGGTTTGTTCATGCACGGTTTGAATACGAGCGGAGTAATCCACGTGAGTCACTGCCGGTATTTCTGAACGCGGTATGTTCAACTTTTCGATACCAAACAAAGCTTCTTGTTCATCGCTCATTGCCAAGCACTTATCTTTTTTGACATTATCGACCAACAGCATGTATGGACTGTCGCCATTAAGGTCAAACCACTCACCCACATGCTCACGCAACACTGAGGGTGCGAAGGGGCGAAAGGATTCACGATACTTGATCTTAAGATTCAGCGTCTTTTGCATGGCTTCTGAACGCGGGTCACCCAAAATAGAGCGGCCACCTAAGGCTCTGGGGCCAAATTCCATGCGCCCTTGAAACCAACCAACCACATTTTGCTCAGCTAAGGCTTTCGCCGCTTGCTTGAGCATCTCTTGTTGTGAGTGCTCTTCAAATACCGCACCTACTTCAGTCAAACGTTGCTTAATTTCATCGGTGGAGAACTCGCACCCTAAGTAAGACCCTTGCATGTTGTCGCTGGCTTGTACGGTGCGTGGCACATCGTGCACTAAGTGAGCCACCGCTTGCGCAGCGCCCAAGGCACCACCGGCATCGCCAGCTGCAGGCTGTATCCAAATATTTTCAAAATGGCCTGCGCGTTGAATTTTGCCATTCGCCACACAGTTAAGCGCCACACCACCGGCCATGCATAAATTACGAATGCCGGTTTCTTTAGCCAACGACTCGGTGAGTTTCAGCACAATGATTTCTGTGACTTCTTGCACCGAAGCGGCAATGTCCATGTGAAATTGCTCAAGGGCCTCTTCATCAGGTTTGCGCGCAGGCCGACCAAATAAAGCCTCAAACTTTTTATTGGTCATGGTCAAACCGGTGCAGTAATTAAAGTAACTTTGATCTAAACGATAAGAACCATCGTCTTTCACGTCGATCAGGTTGTCTAAAATAACTTGTGTGTACTTGGGTTCGCCGTAAGGTGCTAAGCCCATTACTTTGTATTCGCCTGAGTTAACGCGAAAGCCGGTGTAATAGGTAAACGCTGAATACAACAAACCCAGCGAGTGTGGAAAGTGAATCTCTTTTACAATGTCCAGCTTATTGCCGCGCCCAATGGCCACCGACGTGGTTACCCACTCGCCCACGCCGTCTAGGGTGAGCACAATGGCTTCATCAAACGGTGACGGGTAAAACGCACTGGCCGCATGGCTAAGGTGATGTTCTGAAAACTTTAGCTTGCTGTCCCAATCAATATCATCGCTGGCTTTGTCAGAAAACTGCGCCACCATTTCACGAATGATTTTTTTCTGAAACAGCTTTTCTTTTACCCATATCGGTAACGCCGCCTTAAAGGAACTAAAGCCCCTAGGCACAAAACTAACGTAGGTTTCTAATAAGCGCTCAAATTTGATGAACGGCTTTTCAAAAAAGACAATGTCGTCTACTTCGTCAATCGAAATACCGGCTTCTTTCAAGCAATACTCAACCGCTTTAACCGGAAAGGAAGCATCGTGCTTAATACGAGTAAAACGCTCTTCTTGCGCCGCCGCAATAATACGCTCACCATCAATGATGGCGGCCGCACTGTCGTGATAAAACGCCGAAATTCCGAGAATAATCATGTGGCTAGAATAAAGTATAAATAAAAGGAGCCAATGCTGAGCCTTGAGCAAACACCACCAAGCCGCCGATCACAACACTGAAGATGATGATTGGCATTAGCCAGAATTTTTTGCGCGCTTTCATAAAGCGCCAGAGTTCTTTAATTAAGTCCATGATTTGAGTTAACTCAGTGGTAAATTAAAATTGATTATCAAAACTGTCTTTAGTAACGCTGTTCGCATCGCGTTCCAACCAGTAGCTTTTGGCACTTGGGTCAAGCTTGCGGCGCATTGGGTCTTTACCTAGTAATTTTAAAATCAACCCCGTTGGTAATACCGCAACAAAGAACACCAAGCCCATTAAAATTGGGTTAATGATTTTGTGCATTAATTGGCCAAAATGCACCCATGCAATATTGAGCGGTTTTAACACCGCAGGGAATACTATGGCCGGCACCGCAAAGGCACCCGCCACCATCGCCGCCCATTGACGCAAACCGCCGCCAAACATTAATGGAAATGCGGCAATCACTAAAAAGATAGCGGCAAAAATCAAACCAAAACTGCGCTCGCTGAGCATTTTAGGTGCCGGTTGGTTTGCTTGTTGTGTGTCACTCATAGTCAATCTCGTTACTCAGGGTTGGCTAAATTATAACGGTGAATCTCAGCCACTATTGCGTCCACAATCATGGCCGACCCTTTGCTGTTTACATGGCAGCATGAGTCAATGTAAATATCGCCCACCTCGTCTTTATACAGGTAGGTTAAATCAACACTGTTCACGCCTTTAGCTTTAAGCCATTGCTGACGCTCTTTAAGAAATGGGTAGCCCTTTACATACCAACCGCCATAACCGCCCTTGCCAGAACCGGGGGTTGCAATGGCAATGCTTCTTTCCGCTGCCGACATGATCGGTTTAGCGCCCTCAATGTATTGATTGGGTTGTAAAAAGTGGAAGAACTTGGCGCCTTGTACTTGAGCCGCACCGTGGCTTAGTAACGTGCTGTTTGCCCAAAGCTGCGCCGCGTACTCAAGGGTGTCATCCCAATTATTGAAATGATAAACCGGCCCCACCCCTTCAAATTGAAGCTTTCTTGGCTTGTCTGGGCTGGCATCAAAATAGGTGATTTCTTCATTCAAACCGGCCAACTCTGCTTGGTAGTTTGAATGAAACACTTTCCAAATTAAGTTAAAAGTGGCGCTATTTCTCGCAATGGGGTTACTGAAAAAAGTCGCCCGCCCCACATGCCGCTCTTGCAAGGCAACCTTTCTCGCTTGCAAGTTAATCTGTTCGGTTGACGCGCCGCCAGCTAAGCGATGTTTCCAGCTGCGTGGAAACGCAGGGTGAATTTTATTCCACTTATATTCGCTGCCTGCAATTGCCACTTCGTTAAAACCGTCCAGCGAAATGACTAAGTCGTATTCAGCGCCCAGAGTCTGATAATAATTGAGCATCATTAACGGCTGCGGTTGGCGGTACCCACCGGCGGCCAACAAATGCACAGTTACCTCTCGCCCTTGATATTCAGGCAATGCCGCTAGCTTTTTTTGATAATAACGATGCGGAGCGCCATTAACGGTTCCAACCGCCACCGAACCGCCAAGAATGGCCACATTCAATGCCTTAGCGCTGCGCTTAGGCATGGCCAAGTCTTCTGGGCGCAAGTCTCTGTCAATGCATTTATAAGGCTGGGCTGGTTCTTCAATACACCCTTGTATTGGCCGAAGGCCCTCTACCGTATAGCCCGCGTAAGGGTGTAATATTTCTCGTACGGATGCGCCCGGCGAGCTTACCTTATCGGCACTATTCTCACCCGTAAACACCGCACCTTGCTTGATTGATTGAATCGCCTGTATACGCTCTAACTGTAAGTCATGGCGCGCATAATCACCATATTTCACGCGATAAAAGCCGTAAGCAATGGCCTCAATAAAGAGAACATTGACCGCAATCAATACAATGTAAAAAAGAAACTTTTTAATCACAAGGCTTAGCAGCGAGTAGTGAAAATCATCCGCGATGTTAGTCAATCCCTGCTAGGATTGCCAGTGAATTTAAAAGGCTTTACGTATTTCGCCGAAAACAACTTTGCACATGGTCATCCACTAAACCAGCGGCCTGCATAAAAGCATAGCAAATGGTGCTGCCAACAAACTTAAAGCCTTTCTTTTTCAACGCCTTGCTCATGGCATCGGACTCAGGAGTATTGGCGGGTATTTCTTTAAGCGTTTCATACTGATTAACAATGGGCTTGCCGCCCACGAACGACCATAGAAATTCAGAAAAACTAGGCTCGCCACTACTTTCGGCCGCGGCCTGCATATCAAGGTACAACTGAGCGTTCACAATGAACGCATTCACTTTCAGTTTATTGCGAATAATACCCGGATCAGCCAATAGAGCTTCTCGTTTGGCCTGGTCGTAAGCGGCTATTTTTTGCGGGTCAAAGCCATCAAATACTTTTTGATAATGCTCACGCTTTCTCAGCACCGTTATCCAACTTAAACCGGCTTGCGCACCTTCTAGATTCAGCATTTCGAATAATTCACGATCATCGTAAATCGGCACGCCCCATTCTTCATCGTGGTAACGTTCATACTGCTCATCACCTTCACACCAACTGCAACGTTGCTTCATTTTTCGTCACCTCTTAATTCAAGTACTTTACTGTGTAATACTTCGCGGCTGGCCTGCTCTGGTTCAATAACATCACCAGCTACTACCGTTAACTTCTTCAATAACTTGGTTGGCAAGCCCTTTAATGCGCGCCCTTTTTTACGTGATGACCATGTGCCCCACATTCCTCTTAACGCCAATGGCACAACCGGCACCGGCGTGCGCTTTAAGATTTTATCAATGCCCGGCTGAAATTTATTCAATTCCCCGTCTTTAGTAATGCCGCCTTCTGGAAAAATCACCACCAAATTACCGGCATCCAGTTCTTGAGCAATTCGATCGAAGGCCAGAGGTACCAAATCAGCTCTATCACGCGAGTTACCAATGGGAATGGTTTTCAGCCATTTAAAAATCTTTCCCACCACTGGCAAGTCGTAAAACCCATGCCACATCACAAACCGAGCGGGCCTTGGTAGCACCCCTAATAATATTGGTGGGTCAAAAAAACTAACGTGGTTGCACACCACTAAAGCCGGCCCTTCTTTTGGAATCTTGTCTAAATCTACTTTTTTGATTCGGTAGATACTGTGCATTAGCAACCAACTTAATAAGCGTAAAAAATGCTCAGGCACACGCGAGAATATGTACACCGCAACAAAAATATTCATCACGGCCGCAGTTTTAAATATTTGCAGTACCGTAAAGTTCATGGCCAACAACACGGCCGCCATGACACCCGCGGCAATCATAAACAACGCATTAATGATGTTATTAACCGCAATGGTTCGCGAGCGATGCTCTTCTTTACTGTAGAGCTGCATGAATGCGTACAGCGGCACTATAAAAAGACCTGAGCAAAAAGCGATCATAGTGAGGTTAACAATGACCCACCAAGCGCCGGGAACCGCTAAAATTTCAGCCAGCGTTCGCAGCTGCTCTGAGACTTCAATGTCTGTGCGCCCTAACTGCCATGCGAAAAAACTAATACCAATCGCACCGAATGGCACCAAACCTACTTCCACTCGGCCTCGGGAAAAAATAGAACAGGCAAATGAGCCCAAACCAATGCCAATAGAAAACGTAGCCAAAAGCAAAATAGCCACATTTTCATCACCCGCCAGCACGTCTTTGGCGAAGATCGGGAACTGGGTCAAAATAAGTGCACCCACAAACCAAAACCATGAGTTTGCTAAAATGCTCATAAAAACAGGGCGATTTGAATAGGTATTACGAATGATTTGAATGGTCGCTTTGGGAATATTAAACGACATCTTTAGTTCTGGCATAGCCGCCGGCGCATCGGGAATAAACTGCGCGGCCACCCACCCAATGATGGCAAACGACACAATCGCCGCCATCAAGTAATAAACCAATGCAGGGTCACCGAGAACACCGCCTAAAATAGTGCCGAGCAAAATTGCGATGAAGGTGCCAGCTTCAACATAGGCGTTGGCGTCTAACAGCTCGTCTTTGCTTACGTGTTGCGGCAATATGCTGTATTTAATAGGGCCAAAAAATGCCGACTGTGAACCCAGTGCAAACAATATGGCCAACATACCATAAGTGGATTCAAAATAGACCGCAAAACTGCCCGCGATCATTATGATGATTTCGGCTATTTTAATGCGCCGAATTAGAAATGCTTTTTCGTATTTGTCAGCCAACTGGCCGGCAATGGCACCAAACACAAAAAACGGCAAAATAAACGCCACTAAGGCTGAATTAATAATGATTGCGCCGTCTTGATTGTTCTTTGCTAAGAAATAGGTAATCAAGATGGCGAATGCATAACGATAGATATTATCGTTAAACGCACCCAAAAATTGAGTACAGAAATAAGGCAAGAAACGCCTTTCACTAATAATGCTGTTAGCCAACGTTACCTCCGTGAGCAAACACTGGGCGCATTTGCCAGTTTATTTAACGCTCAGTGGTTATAATCCTATTTTTGTAGCAGACTAGCATAATTCAAACATGCATTGCGTTGACTTCTTAATTATTGGCCAAGGTATAACCGGTTCGTTACTGGCGTACAATCTTATTAAACTTGGGCAGTCTGTGTGCGTTGTTGATAATGATCATTATGGCAGTGCCAGCAAAGTGGCGGCTGGGCTTATCAACCCAATTACCGGGCATCGGCTGAATATTACCGAGCGGTTCTTTGAATACTCTGAACACGCACAAACTCTGTATTGGCAGATCGAACGCGACTTAGGTTTAGACTTAGGCTTAAGCTCTAATCACAGGATCTACCGTGAAATCAATCAAACGCGACTGATTAAAAATGCCGGCCAAGCCGAATACCTAGCACAACGAAAACAGCAAACGGAATACCAGAGCTTGTTAAATAACACCAGCAACACTGGCGGCTGGTTTGGCAATTCAGAGCAACACCCGTTTGGCGCCATTCAGGTATCTAAAACGGCCATGGTCGATACTCAGCAATTACTGTTTAGCATGCGCCATTGGCTGCAACAACGCTCGGCGTTAATTTCGGCACAGCTCACGTACGAAAAAATACAATTACATAACAATGAGTTTAGCTTTGAAAACATCAACGCTAAAAAGCTGATCTTTTGCGAAGGCTATCAAGCCATTCACAACCCTTGGCTTAAATCGCTGCCCTTTAAATTAGCCAAAGGTGAAATTCTTACCGTCAAACCTGAACAGCCGGTTGACCGCTTGCTGAGCTGGGGTAACTGGCTAGCGCCACTGGGCGATGGGCGCGCGCGGTTGGGCTCAAATTACGTATGGAATGACACCTCATTAAACGCCATTGCCGAAACGCCCACTAAGTTTATGCAGAGCCTAACGACCCACACCTCATTAAAGGCCGAGCTAATCAGCCACGATGTGGGTATTCGACCGTCCACCACACAACGCAAGCCGTTCGTTGGTGCGTTATCAAACTTAAATAATGCCTATTGCCTGAATGGCTTAGGCAGTAAAGGCTGTTTACTCGCGCCTTTTTACGTAACCCTATTATGCCAACACATGCTGGAAAATAAGCCACTGCCAGAGGAAATAACCCGATGGCTTTAACTCGCCTTGCACACCAACTGATTCGCCAACACTTTGTTGAAAGAACACGAGGTTTAGCGGTGGATGCCACCTGTGGCAATGGCCACGACACTGAATTTCTAGCGCGTTTAGGCTTTGAAACAGTACTGGCTTTTGACATTCAAGCCATCGCCATCACCAACACAAAAAATAGATTGCACGCTGCAGAGTTAAACAATGTTGAGCTCCATCAATGTGGCCACCAAACAATGCAAGCGCACATCAAGCAAACAATAGATTGCGCTATGTTCAATTTTGGCTACCTACCCAAAGGTGACAAGTCTATTACCACACTCAAAGAACACAGCGTAACGGCACTGGAAGTGGCACTGAGCAATTTAGCCAACAGCGGCATCATTTGCCTAATTTGCTACCCCGGCCATGCACAAGGCGCCATTGAAACTGAAGCCATTTCAAATTGGTTAAGCGCACTAGAGGCGCCTTGGCAAGTACAGCAATACCTATCTAAATCACCAAAACCAGAAGCGCCCGTACTCTATACCATTACGTCTGCATTAAGCTAAGCCCTAATTATTATTCTATTTTAAAATCAACAAACAAGCTCGCGCTGTACACGACTTCATCGAAGGACGACTTTGTTTGTGAGGCTTGCTTATAGCTCGACGCATAAGAAGACCCACTCTGATTTTTTTTGATACCAGTGACAACAATTTCTTCCAACACCATTGCTCCTCGAGTGGCATTTTGCCGAGCATCAGCATTTCGAATTCCAATAGCCGTTAACTTTAGCCCTAACTTTTTCTCATAAAATTCTTTTTGCTTTATGATGTCATCAAGCGCAAGAGCTTTAACCTTTTCAATGGTTGCGTGCTTTTTAGAATGTTCAAAAGACGTGTCTGACAATGCGACTTCTTCGTAATTATCCGCAACCAGAGCAATGCTCTTCAACTGCTGCTCTTGCGTTATGGAAACAGCCATTCGATTAACCACCCTGTAACTCGATGGCTTGCTGCCAAACCACCCATACTCAGGAGATGAAGAAAATTTTGAGCTTTTAATTCCTTCAGAGTCTATGCCAGATTTAATGAGTTCCTTGGTGATTTTTTCTCGTAACGCTGTATTCTTAGAGATCGATTGCGAAAGCAGTTTTTCTTCTGTGGTGATAACAAGGCTAATGATTGCTTTGTCCGAATAAGCCCTCTCTTCGGCTTCTCCGCCAATCGTCACTACGTTACCTTTGGGGTGAAGAAACCCTTTAAGCTCTTCAGGGCTACCCTTAAGTTCAGGCGCTGAAAAAGCAACCACTGAAAACAAACCAAGAACAACAACCAATAATATCCTTTTCATTACCACCTCAATGTTTATAGAGTTTATTACTCAATACTGTACTCAAAGACCTGTTTTCAAGTATAAAGCAGATACAAAAAATTAAACAATAGAGGGCGTTTATTACAACGGCGCTTTATACGTTTCTTTTTAGATACCACGACCCAACATTGAATCAAGCAAACTTAAGCATGCTTCATACATCATTTAATTAAACATGAACTGGCCACAACGCATTATTTGCATGACCGAAGAAACGGTTGAAACTCTTTACCTGCTAGGCGAGCAAGATCGCATTGCTGGCATCTCAGGCTTTACCGTAAGGCCGCCACAGGCACGCAAAGAAAAACCCAAAGTATCGGCCTTTACCAGCGCAAAAATACCAAAAATTCTCGAGCTTGAACCTGATTTAGTATTAGGCTTTTCAGACCTGCAAGCCGACATAGCCGCTGAACTCATCAAAGAAGGGGTTGAGGTTTACGTATTAAATCATCGCACGGTCAAAGGCATCTTGAGAATGATACGAACCGTAGGGCGTTTGGTTGATGCAAAGGATAAGGCCGAAGATCTAGCACGAGGCTATGAACAAAAAATTTCTGAAATTAAAGCCATTACCGACACTTGGGAGCGCAAGCCTAGAGTCTATTTTGAGGAATGGTATAACCCGATCATATCGGGCATTGGCTGGGTCAGTGAACTGGTCGAAATAGCTGGCGGAATCGATTGTTATGCCGACAACGCCAAACACCAAGGCGGCAAAGACCGCATTGTCGCCGACCCTCTGGACGTGGTGGCAAAGCAACCAGACATCAGTATCGGTTCTTGGTGTGGCAAAAAATTTCACCCTGAGAAAGTGGTATTGAGAGAGGGGTGGGAGGATGTTCCGGCCGTGGTTAATAAGCAAGTGTACGAAATTAAATCCGCCTATATTCTACAACCCGGGCCCGCAGCACTGACTGAAGGCTTAGACCATTTGTTTGAAATCACGTCAAATTGGCATCAGCAACATCAATCCAGTTAAGCATTATTTTTTTTGCGCTCGTCACTACAAGCACTGCGATTTATTTGTTGGCAATAAAGCAAGGCTTGCAAGCTTAGGGGCACAGCCTTAATCTTGTTTATAGACAGCACCACCTTTCATAACAAAATGCACGTTTTCAAGCACGCTGATATCGCTCAAGGGGTTGCCTTTGACTGCAATAATGTCGGCAAATTTACCAACGTCTAAGCTGCCCAGCTGATCGGTTTCGCCCAGTAAGTCAGCGGCATTGATAGTGGCCGTTCGAACTGCCTCAATTTCAGACATTCCCTGCTCTACCATTAAAGCAAACTCTTGCGCATTATCGCCATGGTACGACACCCCACTGTCAGTGCCAAAGGCAATTTTCACCCCGGCTTTGACAGCTTTAGCAAAATTGGTTTTTAATTGCGGCCCAATGGCGGCGGCTTTAGGGCGAACTATTTCAGGAAAATAACCATCAATTTCTGCTTTTTTGGCAACGAACTCACCCGCCAGAATAGTGGGCACCAAATAGGTGCCGTATTTTTTCATTAATTGACGGGTTTCGTCATCCATTAACGTGCCATGCTCTATGCTACTTACGCCTGCTCTAATTGCGCGCTTCATACCTTCAGCACCATGAGCGTGGGCGGCCACTTTGAAGCCGTAATCATTAGCGGTTTGTATAATCGCCTGTAACTCATCGTCCATAAACTGTGGATTCTGGCCACTTTTTGCGGTGCTTAATACCCCGCCAGTGGCGGTAATTTTGATCAAATCAGCGCCATCTTTATAACGCTGGCGCACCGCTTTGCGGGCTTCATCAACACCGTTGACGACGCCGTGTCGAGCATGTGGGTCGCCCATAAGGTCATGCCGATAACCATTACTTGGGTCGGCGTGCCCGCCAGTAGTAGCCAGAGATTTGCCCGCAGTGAAAATTCGAGGGCCTTCGACATAACCTTGCTGTATGGCGTCACGCAGCGAGCGAGTCACCAAACCGTCATCACCCAAATTTCTTACCGTGGTAAACCCGGCATCGAGGGTCAGTTTGGCGTATTTAGTCGCTCGAAAAGCATAGTCAGCAGGGTTTAAGGTGAAGTTTTCGATATAAGAACGCGGGCTACTCTGCATAGTCAAATGCACATGCATGTCAATCAACCCTGGCAAACAGGTGTAATCGCTGAGGTCGATAACTCGAGCATCATTAACCGTAACACCGGTATCGTCAAGCCGACCGACACGACTAATGCGCCCGTTTTCAATGGCGTAGGTTTTAGCCCCCGTTAAACGCTTAGCCTTTACATCGACGGTGGCACCGCACGAGAGCACCACAACATCATTGGAAAATGCGATGCTAGGAATCGCAGCTAACAACAAGCAAATCACAATCTTTTTCATAGTCAATGTGTCAGGTTATTCAGGTACAATAACCCTAGCATATGTCAGCCTGAATGTTTAACTGTGAGCGCTAAACGCTTTAAACGGAGCCATTAAGTGCCTCCCATACTATTGATGCACTTTAAATAAACCAAGATGGAAACGAATAAACACAACGTAGGAATACTGTATGCCATCGGCGCCTACGCGTGTTGGGGCTTGTTTCCGATCTTTTGGAAACAGCTTGACCACATTCCGATATTAGAAATAGTCATGCAACGCATGGTTTGGTCGTACTTACTGATCATTGGGTTAATTGTGGTAATGGGGCAATTCAGGCCGTTTATTAGCTACTTAAAGCAACCTCAATTGCTGGCTCGTTTATTTATTGCGTCGTTATTAATGTCGCTCAATTGGGCGGTGTTTATTTGGGCTGTCAACGATGGGCAAGTGGTTGAATCCTCACTGGGGTACTTCATCAACCCATTGTTCAGTGTTCTATTGGGCGTGGTGTTTTTCTCAGAACGGCTGCGCGCCGTGCAAAGTTTAGCCGTATTCATAGCGTTTATCGGCGTGGCAAGCTTAGTGATTAATCATGGCAAGCTGCCGATGGTGTCATTGACATTGGCCATTACGTTTTCGCTGTATGGCGTCATCAAAAAAACGGTGTCCGTTCCGGCCACTCATGGAATGGCCATTGAGACCTTGTTTATGTTTGTGCCTGCTGTCGGCTATGTGTTTTATCTTTCAAACACCGGGCAAAGCCATTGGGGGCAAAGCACCAATACTGATGTTTTATTTATTCTGTCTGGCTTGTTCACACTGATACCACTTGTTTTGTTTGCTCTGGCGGCGAAAAAAATCAGTTTGACTGCACTCGGCATGACTCAGTATTTAGCGCCATTTTCACAACTCGCCATTGGGGTGTTTATTTACCACGAACCGTTTGGTTCTGAACGTATGTTGGCGTTCAGCTTAGTGTGGTGTGCGTTATTCATTTACTCGGTCGATCAAATTATTCACCAACGCAAGAAGAGCCGGCATGCACGTGCGGCCTCAGCGCTGTAACTTACTGACTAGAACTTAAGTTCTTTCGCGGCCGCATCAATGGCCGCAATGGTACGAATGACGTCTTCTTCGGTGGTTACCCACGACGAGACACTCACTCTAAACGCTGTGCGCCCTTTCCATTGAGTTAAACCAAACCAAGCTTCGCCGCTGGCAAGTACCTTTTTAACCAGCTCATCGAGTTGTTGCTCTTTGCTTGGGTGCGTGACCACCACTTGATTAAGCACCACGTCATTCAAAATGGTGAAGCCCATTTTATCTAACTGCGATGCGATTAATTGTGCGTGCTGGCAACACTCATCAACCATATTTGCCACACCAGAGCGGCCTAAGCTTTTTAATGCCGCCCACATGTCTATGCCACGCGCCGACCTTGACAGCTCTGGCGCCATGTCTTTTGCTTCTGTATGTTCACCCGCTTTAAAATAGGGGGCAACCGTAGACATAGCACTATGAACGGCTTGCGGATGACGGCACATAGCAACACCGCAATCGTAGGGTGTGTTCAGCCATTTATGACCGTCGGTCACCCAACTGTCAGCAAGTTCAAAACCGGTCATCAGTGACTTGGTGCTGTTGCCTACCGCCGCCCATAACCCAAACGCGCCATCAACATGCACCCACGCACCCGCTTCTTTAGCACGCTTGGCAATCTCGCCAATAGGGTCTATGGCACCGGAATTAACATTACCCGCTTGGGTTAATACAATGCAGCGCTCATCAAGCGGCGGCAACTGCGCCGCCAGTATGGCGCCATTTCCATCCACCGGCACAGTTTCGATCAAGTCGGTTCCAAAACCCAGCATTGACAATACTTTTTTTACGGTGATGTGCACTTCTTCTGAGGCAATGACTCGCAACTCAGGGGCGTTGAACAAGCCTTGTTTTTCAACATTCCATTGCAAACGCCTAAGCAGCTCATGCCTTGCGGCGGCCAAGCAAACGAAATTACCCATGGTAGTGCCGGTCACAAAACCAACGCTGCTGTTACTTGGCAGGCCAAACAGTTCAATCAGCCAGCCAGATGCAACCCGTTCTAATTGAGCCGCTACGGGGCTGGTTGCCTCTGTGGTGGCCAACTGATCCCAAGCGGCACCCAGCACTCGGCTACCCACACACGCCGGCAACGAGCCACCGACCACTAAACCAAAAAAGCGCCCGCCGGCCGTTGCCACTGATGCAGGGCTGCCGTATTCATTGAGCATATCAAGCACGGCTTCTGACTCTGAAGGTTGTTCTGGCAAAGGTTCAACAAAATTACTTAAGTCGTCAATGGCTGTGGCGGATGGCGCGACATTGCGTTCGGCTAAGCCAGCTAAATAATCACTGCCGTGTTGGCTGCCTTTGCGTAACGCGGCTTGAGAACGTAATAACTTATCGGCGGAAGATTCTGGCATAAGAACTCAATATTAGTTTGTGCGTATGCATACTCGAAAGAGACGGTGCATGAGCGGTTGTAAAAGTGGTGTTAGTTGTTTGGCTTTGGTTCCTTACCATTAAGCACTAGGCATTAAGCATCAAAACGGTCATTTGACTGAGGCTGGCTTAGATGCCAACTCGGCTTTTGCCACTTTAATCACCTGCCATGCCGAACTGACGGCCAATGTGGCGATAATTGCTGCCACCACCAGATCTGGCCAGCGGCTGGCCGTGACAAACACGCCACCCGCGGCGGCGATCACGGCCAAGTTACCAATTGCGTCGTTACGGCTGCACAACCAAACAGATTGCATATTGCTGTCGCCACTGCGGTAACGGTATAAAGTGAGTGCCACTACGACGTTCGCAACCAGCGCGAGAAAGCCCACGACCCCCATTGTGTGCGCTACTGGCTCACTGCCGTACAAGGCTCGCTCTGTGGCGCTGTACACGACGAACGCGCCAAACAGCAACATGGTGGCGGCCTTAAACAGTGACGCTTTTGCGCGAACGGCCACGCTTGATGCAATAACAAACAAACTGATTGCGTAATTAGCCGCATCGCCGAAAAAATCCAACGCATCGGCCTTTAGTGACACTGAGTTACTGAGCTCACTGGCAAATATTTCAACCACAAACATGGCGGCATTCACCACTAAGGCGAACCACAACACTTTTCTAAATGTTGGATTATTCGCATTTACGCTGTGGGGTTCACAACAATGGCCGGCCATGTGTCTCTCCTATCGTTAATGTAGATCGTTGTTTTCCATGTTGTTGAAAACCATTTACAAGCAATCGTCGGGTTCTGAAAAGTGCGCCACCATATCGGCGATAACACACTGAACGTGCGCATCAGCGGCAACGTAAAAAATGTGCTTACCTCGGCGCTCAGCCCGCACCATACGAGCCGCTTTGAGCAAACGAAGGTGGTGACTCACCAAAGGCTGCGATAATGACAACGAATTAGCAATGTCCGTCACACTGATTGGGTTATTTAAGCACGCCACAATGATTTTTAAACGAGAGGGGTCACCCATCAAGCTAAAAAGGTCCGCGAGGCGAACCACCATCGACTCGTCAACATTTAAATCACGAGCCACCATTCCTTGCGCGCTGTTACTGGCACTCGTCATTGAATAATCTCATCAAGCAATCTCGTTAAACATCTCGAATAAAACACATAAATATATATTTATATATAATTTGACAACAGTCAAGTACATTAAAGCTGAAACATGCCAGGCAAAAAAAGCCGGCTCAAGCGCTTAATGACTTGAACCGGCTTTATGCTGAAACAGTGTTCGATTATTCGTGGCTATTCGACAATCTTTACCCATTGCCCAGCTTTAGGCTCACCACTTGGGTACAGATCATTGATCAAGCGAATTTGAGCTTCTTGATATTGGCTTAAATTAGAACGCTTAGCCAATGAGGCGACGGTATCGCCAGCTTTAGCTCGAACAAGCTTAATATTGCGCCCTTCAGCCAACTTGCGTTCACTTGACTTAAGGCGGCGCACACTTTTAGCCACCTCAAAGAATTCTTGGTTTGGCAGCTGAGTTTTACCCACACCGGACAACACAAATGCTTGATTACCACGCGTTACCATAGCAACGCGCAGGTTTTGCTGCTGGCCTGTGCGTTGATCACTCACGGTTGCAACGCCAGCAACCGCTTGGTCTTCATTGGTTTGCACATTACGCGCATCGCGAAACTGCGGAAATTTAGACCCTAAATAACGCACGCCATCCACCGGTGGAGCCACCGAGTCCATGCGCATTTGAATCATTTTTGAACCATCAGGTGCCAATGCCGCCAATACCGCAGGGGTGTTTTGTAGGCGCCAGCCTTCCGGAAACTCAATAAATAAATCCAAGCTTTTGTGGTAAAACTTATTACCACGAGTAATGCCTTGCTTTTCACTTTCACCGTACGCCATGCCGTTGGTTAGGCGTAAAAATCGGCCATCATCGGGTTTGGGTTTGGTGGTGTCACGATACTTGTCAGCGGCGGCAATGGCTTCTTGCAAGCGCTTGTCGTTTTTAGGGTGAGTTGAAAACAACCCGTGATAACTCTGCACTTGACGGCCTTCACGGCGCGCCTTTTCTTGAGCAAACAGTTCTTGGTCTTTTAATATGCCAATCACGCCCACCATGTCGTCTGGTGAGTAATTGTTTTGCGCTATGTATTCGGCGCCCAAACGATCGGATTGCAACTCTTGCTCACGGCCATAACCACTAATCAATGCGCCGCCCAACATCTGTGATGCTTGCGCGAGCTCGCCACTACCAGTGCCAATGGCTACGGCAGCAGTAAGCACGCCACCTACTTGCGCTTGCGCCGCACGCTGTGCACCGTGTGCAGCAGTAACATGACCAATTTCATGCCCAATAACGCCGGCTAAATGGGCTTCTTTTGTCATATAAGCCATGATGCCGCGAGTGACATAGATAAAGCCGCCAGGCAAGGCAAACGCGTTCACTTGGGGGCTGTCTAATAATGTAAAGGTAAAGTCCAAATTAGAGCGGTGGCTTTTAGCGGCGAGCTTTTGACCTATTTCATTCACATAGGCTTGCAGCTCTGGATCATCATACACCGAGTATTGTTGCAAAATTTTAGGATGATTGGCCTTACCGGTACTGATCTCCCATTTTTCTGACATGGCCAGTTGCCGCTTACCGGTCACTGGGTTGGTTGCACACCCTTGCAGAACGAGGGCTGAAATAACAAAGAGGGCTAGATGATTAAGTAAACGCATAGCAAATACAGCACCGTAAATAAAAAATGATTAAGCTGGTATCCTACCAACCTTATTAAATTACACAAATAAAGTATTGCGCCTTAACATGACGCTTTTGCAATTTCTTGCATTTACACGAAGCCGCTTTATTGAGCTATTAACTAGCCATTATTTGAGTTTTCTTTTCTCTTCAACCCAATTAATGATAGGCGCCCACTCTTTCATATCTGGCTTCGCTTCAGACATGCTCATTTCAAAAATACCAACGCCAGTATCAGCCGCTTTAATGTAATTTTGAGAGTTTCGCAGAGCCCCCACAAATGGCACATCCAAAGCACGTAAGAACTTAGCCAAAGCTTTGTACGAGGCATAGTTTTTGTGCGTACGATTTGCCACAACCCCCATCGATACTTTAGTTTTGCTTTTCTTAACGTGCCCCATAATATCGGCAACAAAGGTAGCGGCTACTCTCATATCAATGGCGCTTGGCATCACCGGAATGATAACCACGTCAACCAATTCAATTAAACGTGCCACTTTTTTACTGTCGGTGCGTGCTGGGCAGTCGTAAATAACGCGCCGAGTGCCCTCTTCTGGGTAGATTCGCCCCTTCAAGCCATTAAAACCTTGAATGGAGTTTTCATCTTTTGGGCGCACCCGTAGCCATTCCATGCTCGATTGTTGAGGGTCAAGGTCAACCAACGCGGTTGAAATGTCCCAAACGGCATAATACGTCGCCAAGTTGGTCGCTATTGTGGTTTTACCACAGCCCCCTTTCGGGTTCACAACTAATATAGAACGCACCTACACCTCCAGGCCGCTAGGCCGCCATTGAATAGCTCTACGCTGAAAATATACGTGCACAGGCCATGTTATTTTTATTGTGTATACCGCTCTGAGCATACTATTTTTTCGTTTTTTTGCCAAACGCAGTCTCTGATGCGCCGTTCAGCGCACCACAAACCTTAACCAGCGAGTAAGCCAAACCAAATAACAGCCCCCACCCAGCCATTATTTAGAAACGCACGAAAGCAGCTGTTGCGCTCTCGCTCACGGATCAAGTACTGCTGATAAAGGAACATGGAAAACACCACAAACACCGGTAAGTAAAACCAATCAGACAAGCCCAACTGTGCCTTCAACAACAGCAACATCAATACAACCACCGCCTGCAATGTTCCAATGGCCGCCTTATCAAAACGGCCAAACAAAATAGCGCTGGACTTCACGCCAATGGCCAAATCGTCTTCTCGGTCAGACATGGCATACGCGGTGTCATAGGCAATCACCCAGGCAAAGTTCATTACCAGCAACAAGACAAAGCCAGAGTTAAAAGGCGTGTCGGCCGCCACGTACACCATGGGAATGCAAAAACTAAACGCAACGCCCAGCACCGCTTGCGGCGCTTGAATAAAGCGCTTCATAAACGGGTAAATGATGGTCACCGCGGCTGCCGGCACCGCCCACGGCCACACTCGGCTTGGTAAACACAACAACAAACCTATGGCGATAAGCCCTAACACAGCAAACAATAACAAGGCTTGCTTGGGAGTGAGATCGCCCGCGGCTAATGGGCGTTGCTGAGTGCGCTCCACCAAAGGGTCAAAGTCTTTGTCGGCGTAGTCATTAATGACGCAACCTGCTGAACGCATGACAAACACCCCCAAAACAAACACCCAGAACAAAGTTGGCGACGGTTGGCCTTCTGTAGCGAGCCACAGCGCCCATAAGGTTGGCCATAGCAATAACAAACTGCCAATGGGCTTATCGAAGCGCATCAACTTAAGGTAATGTGGGAGCGAACTCATATTATGCGTTTACGTAGTTTTCTTTACTGCCAACCCAACGATCAATCAAAGGGTCGATATTATTAGGCGTTAGTTCAATCAATTTATTAGCGCTGTGTTCAACCAGTGGCAGCAAATGCTGATCACGAATTAGATCAGCCACTTTAAAGCTGATACTGCCGGTTTGGCGAGTGCCTAACAATTCACCCGCGCCTCGAATTTCTAAATCTTTTTGTGCAATGACAAAACCATCATTGGTTTCACGCAAGGTTTTTAAACGCTCTTTAGCGTGCTGACTTAACGGCGAATGGTACAGCAATATACAAAACGATTGTTCACTGCCTCGCCCAACTCGGCCACGCAGTTGATGTAACTGCGCCAAACCCATGCGTTCGGCGTTTTCAATCACCATCAGGCTGGCGTTGGGCACATCCACGCCGACCTCGATGACCGTTGTCGCCACCAGCAGGGCCAGATTACCGTTTTTGAATGCCGCCATGATGGCGTCTTTTTCTGCCGGTTTTAGTC
>CALINO010000064.1 GCA_938045295.1 uncultured Arenicella sp. | reverse complement strand
TCAAATGAACCTTGGTTTTTTTGCCCTTAGCAACAACCGCCAACTTTAAGTAACCCGTCTTTTGCTTATAGGTGGCCGTCACATCGGCTTCTGTGTTTAAACCGAAGGTGATTACTTTTCTATCCGCCGCCAGTTCTTTCCAAAGCTCGGCATAAGGGTCATCCACGTTAATCACCGCAACCCCATCACTGGCCAAACCAGAAAATATTTCCCCTTTGGCGTGCGCCACGGCCTCAATGGTTCCTAAGCCTTCTAAGTGGGCGGCGGCGGCATTGTTCACAGTGGCCACCGTGGGGCATGCCAATTGGCTTAGCCGTTCGATCTCACCAGCGTGATTCATGCCCATTTCCACAACCGCATAACGGTCGTGCGTGGCGAGCCGCATTAAGGTTAAGGGCACGCCTATTTCATTATTCAAATTGCCGTTGGTTACCACACCTTGGCCTAACTCAGCCATGATGGAACCCAGCATTTCTTTGACGGTGGTTTTACCAACGCTGCCAGTAATCGCCAATACAGGAACCGCAAACTGCTGACGCCACCATGCCGCTAGCGCGGTTAATGCTTTATGAGTGCTTGCCACCTCCACGGTGGGTAGTTGGCTTTGCACCTCGCGCTCAACCATCAACGCCGCGGCACCATTCGCTTCGGCTTGCGCAACAAAATCATGCGCATCAAAGTTCTCGCCTTTTAACGCCACAAACAATCGGCCATCACAATCGGCACGAGTATTAATCGCCACATCGTGCATAAGCACGTCGGGCATGCTGCCTGTTTTAATGCTTCCTTCCACGGCTTGGCTGACTTGCATTAGTGACATCATGCCGACGCCTCCTGCATGGCCAACGCTTGAGTTACTTGCTCGCGGTCTGAGAATGGCAACACTTTATCGCCAATAGTTTGGGTAGATTCATGACCCTTACCCGCCACCAGCACCCAATCGGCCGCACGGGCATGTTGTACTGCATAGCGTATGGCTTTAGCGCGATCTAACTCAACAAGCGCCTTATCCGAAGCCATGCCAGACTGTATGTCGCTGGCAATGGCCTCTGGCTGTTCTGATCTTGGGTTATCGTTAGTAATGATGGGGTAGCCCGACATCTTTTCAGCCAAGGCGCCCATTAATGGCCTCTTGGCTGCATCACGGTCACCGCCGCAGCCGAACACACACCAAAGTGTGCCCTCACAATGCGCCTCAATAGAGTGCAGTGCTTTTTCTAAGGCATCGGGGGTGTGTGCGTAATCCACCACCACGTTTGGCTGGTTATCAGCACTAAATAACTCCATGCGACCCGGCGCTGGCTTTATCGAACTGAGAATGCGTTGAATATCATCCACCGGAGTGCTTAATGCCAACAAGGTTGCCACCAGCATCTCGATGTTTGGAATATTTACTTTTCCAATTAATGGCGTACTGAGCTCAAACTCAACCCCATTACCTTCAATCACCAGACGAATGCCTTGAGCGCCTAAATCGACCTCATCGGCAAACACATCGCCGCCTTGCCCATATTGCACAATGAATTCTGCGCGAGCCACATCAATTAAGCGGCTGCCTAAATCGTCGGCGGCATTAGTGATCACTAGCTCTGAATGGAAATCGGTAAACAAGCGCTGCTTCGCCGCACCATAACTGGCCATGTCGCCATGATAGTCAAGATGATCGTGAGTTAAGTTAGTAAACAGCGTACAGAAAAAATCAACGCCATTAACACGGCCTTGATCCAATGCATGAGATGAAACCTCCATGCACACTTGCGTGAAACCTTGATCACGAAATTCAGCCAATGCTTTTTGCACGCCAATGGCATCCGGAGTGGTCAGCCCAGACGCGCTCAATTGATCCGCGCCATCGGAACTCAAACCACCCACACCAATAGTACCGATCATGCCCGCTTTCATGTCCAGCGCGGTTAACGCTTGCAGCAATAAATAGCAGCACGTGGTTTTGCCATTGGTGCCGGTCACACCAAACACTTGCATCTCGCTCGATGGCTCGCGATAAAACGCATTGGCGGCATGCCCCACCATGTCATTCAAACCGTGCACCGCAAATGCCGGCACAGTCAACTCTTTGATTAACTCGTTAATTCGGCCTTTAGGTAAATCAGCGTCATCGGCTTCATAAACGACGGCAATGGCGCCCGCTTGTTCAGCCGCATGCATATAGTCACGCCCATCCGCTGCGTGCCCCTTGCAAGCAAAAAACACCGAGCCTTGCGTCACTTTCCGGCTGTCTAATTCAATGGCTGTGGCAACGGCCTTAGCGTCACTCATTCGCGACGGCTCAATGGCAAACACAGCCAACAATTCGTTCAGTGGCATGCTGCACATTACACGCCCTCCTGATCAACGTTAACGCTGGCCGTGGCACGCTTTATCATGAGCTTAGTTGGCTCATCATCGTTATCTAAGCCATGTTTATTGCCAATATTATCCGGCGCCACTTGCAAGTAACGCAGCGCGCCATTCATCACTTCAGAAAACACCGGCGCAGCAACTAAACCACCGTAATAATCAACCCCTCGAGGGTCGTCCATTACCACCACAAGAACAACTTGCGGGTCAGAAATGGGAGCATAACCAGCAAATAGTGACAAGTAAGCATCATCCTGGTAGCGCCCATCAATCACTTTATGCGCGGTGCCGGTTTTTCCGCCAACTCGATATTGATCCACGCGCGCCTTCGGTGCCGTGCCGTTATCACTGACCGCCAGCTCTAACATGGCCGACACTTGATCTACGGTTTCCTTGGAAAAAACTCGCTTACCTTTTGGCACTTCGTCTACCGGGTGTAAACTCACCGGTAACAGTACCCCGTCGTTTGCCAATGCCAAATAAGATCTGGCAAGTTGCAAAGTATTAACTGACAAGCCATAACCGTAAGACATGGTGGCATGCTCAATAGGCCGCCATGATTTACGGTTTGCCAAAATTCCGCGCTGCTCACCCTTCAGCGTTAGCTTGTTCTTTTTACCAAAGCCCAGTTCCTTGTATGTGTCGTACAAGTCTCGCGGCTTCATCATCATGGCAATTTTGGCCGAACCGATATTGCTGGACTTTTGAATCACATCACTAACGGTAATGTCGCCCAGCTTTTTCGTGTCTGTAATACGTGAACCACCGATGTACATACTGCCTTGCTCTGCGTCGATCAAGGTGTCCGGGCTGATCACATCGGCCTCAAGGGCCATTGCCACTGCAAAAGGCTTCATGGTTGAGCCAGGCTCAAATGAATCGGTGATAGAACGGTTTTTAAAGTTTCGGCTTTTAAGCTCTGAACGGTCATTAGGGTTAAAGTCAGGCATGCTGACCATGGCCAACACTTCCCCAGTTTTGGCACTTAACGCCACCAATGAAGCGGTTTTCGCTTTGTGCCTTTTCACCGCGGCTTCTAAATGACGGTGCGCTAAATATTGAATTCGAGCATCAATGCTCACCGTCACATCTTCACCGTGTTGTACGCGGCTTAATTGCTCAACGTGCTCCACCACATGCCCAACACGATCACGCAAGACTTGCGTACGCCCATTGCGACCTTTGAGTTGCTTGTTAAACGCCAACTCGAGGCCTTCTTGGCCTTCATTGTCGATATTAGTAAAACCAACCACATGACCAGTCACCTGAGCCGCAGGGTAGTAGCGCTTATATTCGCGCACACTGTTAATGCCCGGCACGTTCAAGGCCAATATTTTTTTAGCGTCTTGTGGTGCCAAATGCCGTTTCAAATAAACAAATTCGCGGGCTTTACGTTTTTCAGCCAAACCTAATAGCTTGTCTCGGCTGATGCCCAGCATTTTGGTTAGCTGTTTATAAGAGTATTCGTTTTTTTGCTCTAAAATTTTGGACGGGTTCATCCATATAGAATCAACAGGGGTGCTGATTGCCAACGGCTGACCATTACGATCACGAATCATACCTCGTGTTGGCGGCTCGTTTTGAATGCGCAAATAACGCGCATTGCCCTGAGACTGCAAATAATCTCGATCAACCACCTGCAAGTAAGCCGCACGAGCGATCAAGCCTAAGAATATGCTCGAAAAAATAATGCCAACGACTTTATAACGCCAAGTGGATACAGGAACAATCACGTCTTCAGGTTTATTATTAGCGCGAGGCATGGCCACCTCCTTGCTGTTTAAACGGCTGTTTAAACCCTTGTTCCGTATTTTTATTTACACCCTGCGCCTCAACACCACCAACACTTAAGCTGGCGCTTAGATCTACGTATTCAACATCGCCCTTTTTAGGTGCGCGCATCGAGAGCCGTTCAGCCGCATCACGCTCAATCACATTGGGCGACGACCACAACTCTTGAGCGATTAACAACCGCCCCCACTCATCATTAAGCTCGTCGCGGCGAGACTCTTCTTCTTGAAACGCCAAGTACGCAATGCGGTGTTGATGCCTTGCATTCACCACAAACAACGCGCTTACCACCCCACTGAACACTAAAAACCACATCAGACTATCGCGCATGCATCACCCCCGCATTAAGCGGCACGGCGGTTCTTTCAGCAATTCGTAATACTGAACTGCGCGAACGCGGGTTTCGTGCGATCTCTTCTTTACTCGGCTTAATAGCCTTGCCGATTGATTTAAGGGGCGTTAGGTAATGCTCTTCGGTTACTGGAATATTGCGCGGTGGCAAATTGGGCGTTGAGTGTTTACGTATAAACCGCTTAACAATTCGGTCTTCAAGCGAATGAAAGCTGATAACCGCCAAACGGCCACCTTGCGCCAGCAACTCCAAAGCTTGTGGCAAGGCTTGAGACACTTCCACTAACTCTTGATTGACATGCAAACGAATGGCTTGGAAAGTTCGTGTTGCTGGATGCTTGTGCTTGTCTTTTTTGGGCGTTGCCTGAGCCACAATGGCGGCCAACTGCAATGTGCTCTCAAGCTTTGTTTCTTCACGCTCAAGCACAATCGCACGCGCAATGCGTCGGGCGAATTTTTCTTCACCTAAATCAAATAAAACCTGAACCAGTTCTGCTTCATCAACGCGAGCTAGCCACTGCGCAGCCGACTCTCCTTGCGTTGTGTCCATACGCATATCCAAATAACCATCACGCATAAAGCTAAAGCCACGCTCGGCCTGATCTAATTGTGGTGACGACACGCCTAAATCCATCAACACCCCGTTAATAGGGTTGGCTTCTTGCGTGAGTGCTGAACTCATTTCACTGAATGGGCGATGCACGATCGACACGCGATCATCGCTTGCAAATTTTTCTTTGCCTAATTCGATTGCCCTTGGGTCTCGGTCAAAACAGATCAAGCGACCTTGATCGTTGAGATGACGCAAAATTTCGGCCGAGTGACCACCTCGCCCCAATGTGGCATCAATGTAAGTTCCACCTGGCATGATATTCAACGCGTCGACCGCCTCTCTGAATAAGACAGGAACATGAGATTCTTCGATAGCCATGACAGCGCCTAAAATGCAAGTGTAGCGAGCTCATCAGGCAAGTTCGCCTCATCAAGCTCAATGTCATAGATGGAATCGCGCTCGGCAAGCCATTGCGCCTCATCCCAAATCTCATATTTATCGCCTTGCCCTACCAAGACGGCTTTTTTGCTAATACCAGCGAATTCTCGCAGCGCCGGCGGCAATAACACTCGACCACTGCCATCCATAGACACGTCATCTGCGTGCCCAATGAGCATGCGTTTCAATTTGCGTATTTGCGGATTGAGCGTTGGCAAAGCCACCAGCTTGGCTTCCACTTCCGCCCAATCGGGCGCGGTGTATAACAACAAGCAACGATCTGTGGCACTGATAGTAACCACCAATGCAGCGCCGTCATCAGAACTCAAGGCGTCACGATGCTTTGTCGGGATTGCCATCCGACCTTTTGCATCAACGCTGATATGACTGCTGCCTCGAGACACGCCTGTTAACTCACTGATTTAATAGTTTTTGTTATGCAATGAGTAGATTCGGCTTATTTATCCACCAAATCCCACATTTACCCACTTTTCGCCACTATCTATCAGAGACCCATTTCTGTCAAGCACTAATGAAAAAGAAAACCTTTTTCTTTCATGGAGTTAGCTCACTTTTCCGTGTGAGATATAGAGCTTTGTTAAAGTATTACTTTAAGAAAAAACCGCAAGATTTTATTTTAAATACCTTAAATATAAACAAAGCTAGGAGCAATTCTGGCCTTAGACCTTAATAACTCAACCATTGCCATTTCGCAATGAAACCTAAAATTTTGAGCACCGCACAATCAGCGCGCTGACACTCAAAAAGCCGCGAATACAGACCCATCGCGACTGAGCTTTAGCCTTCAAATCGTACCACAAAAAACGACTTAAAAGCGAACGCTCCACATTAAGACTTAACCGGAAAATAAATGGAAGTGGACAATTCGCTCTCGGGAGTGTCACTCGGGTCATTGTGATAATACTCAAAAGGAGCCCCATTTTGCTTTAACTTCTCGCTCCGTAACAGCGTATTACCCATCGCCCACGCATTACCAAGATACTGATAAGAGCCGCGATGCCTAATTTCAAACATTTTCTGGCTTTTGATTTCACCTGACACCAAGTTCGGCATGCCAGGTAAGTTAGTCAAGGCATCGACATTATCGCCACCAATCGCTGAGGTGTAACTGAATATTTGTTTCGACAACTTCACTTTATTATAAATACTGAAAAAATGACCCGGCTCTATTGAAGCATCCGCACAAGCCTGCACCATCGTTTCGAAGTCCGCTGACATATTCTGCGGAACCTCAGCCAGCGTTGAGGTTCGAGAAATGCCTTTATATGGAAACCCCTTCAATAGCCAGCCCTGGAGTGATGATCATCGAGCCAAAGCTAGCTTGTAAAGCAAGATCGAACGCATCAGAGCTCACTGAAGTGTGCCCTGAGGTGCATCCAATAGCCTTACTGCTGCAAAGAGTGATTAAAACAGCAATAGCGTTATTGCCAGCCGTTCATACTTTATGACTACTATTTAGTTGCCGTAAAGCTTCCAGACAGTTCAATATCGGCCGTAATGCCATCCACAGAACAACGCCCCTCACCTTCGATATCACCTGAAGCCGTAGTTCCATCAACTTGACCAGTGACAGAAATACTCGTGCTGCTATCACACTCATCAATATCACTGTCTAGGTCACTGGCGCTAACATCAACAGCAAAAGAACCGTCGTTAGCCACTGCGGCGGTGAAAGTTTCATCTGGATCATCCCCTTCAAAACGAATTTCACCGTCTTCAGTAACCACAATAGTAATGGGAAACGTATCGGTTTGAGACAGACCCAGCGCCCTAGCAGTGGCCGTAAGGGTGCCAGTGTAAGTGCCTACAAAATTAGCTGGCAAGCTGTCACCCGGAACCGTCGGCTCAACCATTGAGCCAGAATCGCTATCGCCTCCACCGCATCCGACCAAAGTAAAAAGAAGAACGAATACAAGACTGATTTTTTTAAACATAGGATATAAAGTAGGTTAATTAGTTTATGAAAAATAAAGCGAATAGCTCATTAATAAAACAAATTCAGCACCAACAACATTACCACCAAGAACAGCACGGTCATACCGAAGCCAGCCTTTAAAAAGTCTTTTACCGAATAACCGGCCGGCCCCATAATAAGCGCATTCACTTGATGCGTTGGAATTAAAAACGAATTAGACGTGGCCAAGGCGATGGTTAAAGCAAAGATGGCTGGGTCGGCCCCGACTCCTAAAGCCATTTGGATGGCAAGTGGCACCAACAAAACCGTAGCGCCCACATTAGACATCACCAAAGTAAAGACCGTGGCAATGATCGCCAAGAACAACTGAATGCCCCAGACTGGAAAACCATCCATAAACTGCAAGGCCAGATCAGCTAAAAATTCTGCGGCACCCGATTGCTGCATTGCCATGCCCAATGGAATCAAACAGGCCAACAAGAATACCGTTTGCCACGATACGGCCTGATAGGCCTCTTCCATATTCAGCACTCGGCCTATGACCATACCCACGGCGCCGACCATTAACGAAAGAGCCAAGGGCAAATCACTGAACAACACCAAGCTAATGGCAATCAAAAATGCCACCGAGGCATTACGCAATTTATTAGTGCGAAACTCTTCTTTCGGGAAGTCAGTCACCACCGCAAAGCGCTTATCTTCGGCCACTTTTATCATGTCTTGCCAGCGGCTGTGCACCACCAAGGTGTCGCCCGCTTGCAATTGAAGGCTTGAGAGCTCTTCATCAATCACCGTATCGATGCGATACACCGTTAAAATTCGCATACCGAAACGCTTGCGAATGTCGGCACCCGCAATAGTGGTGCCAATCAAATCAGAATCTGGCGGTATGACTATTTCGGCAATACCGGCAGTAGTAGGGTTCAGAGCATCGGCAAATTCATTTAAAAATGGGCTCACATCAAGGCTGTGTTTCTCAGCGTAAGACGCCACTTCTTCTCTAGCGCCCATAATCGCCAACATTGAACCCGCCTCAATCAGCGTGTCTTGTTGCGGAATAATTTGAACGTTATTTCCGGCTTTAATACCTAAGATCCAACCAGCTCGACCACGAACTTGCACTTCGCCTAAGCGCAAGCCAGCCAAATCGCTATCAGGCTTAACCGTCACCTCAAAGATGCGGCCATCAATGCCATAAACATCTCGGTAGTGCTGCAGATTCTCAGTGGTGAGTACTTGTTTTTCAGCCAACGGTAAAATGCGCTTGCCCAAAATCAAGAAGTACAATATCCCTGTAAATACCAACGCAACCCCTACTGGAGTTACCGAAAACAGAGAGAATTTCTCCATTGGAATCGCATTATCAGGAAAATGCAGGTTGGCGCTTTCCAACAAGTCATTCAATAATATTAACGGGCTGGAACCCACCATGGTCATGGTGCCGCCTAAAATGGCACAAAAACCCATCGGCATTAATAAACGAGACAATGGAATGGCGGTGCGCCGTGAAATACGGCTGGCTACGGGCAAAAACAGCGCTGCGGCGCCAATGTTCTGCATGAAACTCGAAATCCACGCCACGCACGCCGACAATACCAACGTAATACGGCCTTCAGTTTTACCTGCCCGCTTTAAGATTTGCGCGGCCATTATCCCCATAACGCCAGTTTTATCCAGACCGGCGCCAATAATCATGACCGCAATAATCGACATGACCGCATTACTGGAAAACCCATCAAAGAGTTGATAAACCGGAACCAAGCCTCCGTTAAACATCTCAACTTGCGAAGATAAGCCAAGTAAAACCAACACAATCAGTGCGGCTACGTCCACCCGAACCACCTCAAAGACAAACAAGGTAACCGCAAAAACTAAAATACCTAATACTGCGATAATTTCGGGTGTTAACATGCTGAACAAGTTACCAATAGTTTGAAGGTTAGCAAGAGTGAAAATGGGGCAAACTAAAGCACGGATGTTAACATAAGCCTAGACAAAATTTCACGAAGGATATGGCTCAGGTAGCCACAAAAAACACGATTTAACCTATCAGTAACAAACCCACAAAAATTAGCGCTTTTACAACAATCGAAAAATGCAAGCCAATAAGCATAAATATAACGCTTGATGTGTAAGGCACTCTTGCTCTTATAATTAGCGTTCTGGAACAACATAACTAATTTCTATGCAGTTAGACCCACATGCAATTTGGGCGTTAAGCTTAACCGTCGTTGCACTCATACTTTTCACTCGCGAACGTATTCCGCTGGAAACGTCGAGCCTTTTGGTAATCGCTATACTCGCGGTGAGCTTCCAACTTTATCCCTACGAGAATTCGGATGGGGAAGTACTAAAACCGATTAGCTTTTTTGCCGGCTTTGCGCACGAGGCATTGATTGCTGTGTGCGGCCTGATGGTCGCCGGCTACGGCATTGTCAGAACCGGCGCACTTGACCCGGTTGGCCGTGGACTCGCGAAACTGTGGGCATTCAGCCCCACGCTGTCAGTGCTGATTACGCTGATTGTTTCTGCCTTACTCAGCGCCGTGGTGAACAATACGCCAATCGTTGTCTTATTGTTGCCCATCATGTTGAACGTGGCGATACGAACAAAAAGTTCACCATCGGCTATTTTAATGCCGATGGGGTTGGCAACCCTACTTGGCGGCATGACCACCACTATTGGCACCTCAACCAATTTATTGGTGGTAAGCGTAGCCTCAGACATGGGCTTAGAAGACATCGGCATGTTCGACTTTTTCCTGCCCGCCTCTATTGTCGGGCTCATTGGCATTCTGTATTTATGGCTAATCGCACCGCGCATTTTGCCTGAACGCACTCCCCAACTCGAAGACAGTGGCCCGCGCATATTCACGGCTCACTTACACGTAGGGAAAAACAGCTGGGCCGTCGGCAAAACCTTAACCGACATCATTGAAAAAACCGAAGGCGCTATTCAAGTCTCGGGCATACGTCGCTCGCAAAGCACGTTTACAGCCCCACTTCCGGATGCCAAAATTAAAGAAGGCGACCGCTTACTCGTGCGCGATACGCCTGCTCAATTAAAAGATTATGAGCGCACCTTAAACACCACTTTGTACTCTAAGGGCACTGAGGTAAGTGACGACAACCCATTATCTGAAGACCAACAGCACTTAGCCGAGTTGGTTATTGACCGTGGCTCGCCCATGATTCACCGCACCTTGAATGAGGTGCACTTCTCTGAAGTCTATCAACTGGTAACGCTGGCAATTCACCGTAAAGGTAAAGTGCTTGAGAGCATGCCTCAAGGCATAGCAAAAACCCCATTACGCCTTGGCGACGTGCTTCTGGTTCAAGGTTCAAATGAAAATATTGAAGAAGTAAAGAAACGAGGGCACTTTCTGGTGCTCGACACCACCACCGAACTTCCTTCGACCAAATATGCACCGCGAGCAATCGGCATCATGGCCGCCATCATTTTGACCGCAGCCTTGGGTATTTTACCCATTGCCATTAGTGCGGTTGTCGGCTCGTTGCTGATGGTGCTCACTAATTGCTTGAAGTGGCAAGACATACAACGGGCACTAAGCGCTCAAGTTATTTTAATTGTGGTGGCCAGTTTGGCGCTCGGCACCGCCCTCACACAAACAGGGGCCACCATGTACGTGGCACAACAGTTTGTTGAAGTGACCCAGGGCATGCCAAACCGCGTTATCTTTGCGGCATTGATGTTATTGATGGCCATTTTAACCAACATTGTTTCTAACAACGCCGCCGCCGTTATTGGCACCCCTATTGCCATCAGCATTGCCAATCAATTAGGCTTGCCACCGCAAGCTTTTGTACTGGCGGTATTGTTTGGTGCCAACATGAGCTACGCCACCCCCATGGCCTACCAAACCAATTTATTGGTCATGAATGCTGGCGGCTATACGTTTATGGATTTTGTTAAGGCTGGTGTGCCACTGACCCTGATTGTTTGGACGTCATTCAGCTTTATTGTGCCACTTATTTATGGATTTTAGTTTTTATGGACAACCGACCTCAATCAGTTTTTCAAGGGCTGATGCTGGCCCTGGCAGGCTACGCTGCGTACTCAGCCCATGACGCCTTAGTTAAAGCTCTGCAAGGCTACAGCGTATTTCAAATTTTGTTCTTTGCCATGCTGTTTGCCTATGTGCCTTTTTCGGTGACTCGCATTGCATCAGGCAAGCAATTATCGCTGACGCCGACGCACCCGAAACTGGTGGTGTTGCGTGCGGTTCTGAATGTGGCAACACTTGGCTTTGCCTTCTCTGCTTTCATGCTGCTGCCCATGGTCGAAGTGTACGTATTATTGTTTTGCACACCGCTGCTTATTTCAATATTGGCCATTGTGTTTCTCGGTGAGAAAATCGCCATTGTGCGCTGGGCGCTTATTTTGCTGGGCATGCTGGGGGTTATTATTGTTTTACGCCCCTCCATTGAAACCGTCACCCTAGGCCACCTGTTTGCGTTTAGCGCCTCTTGTTGCAGTGCTATTGCCTCAATCATTGCGCGCAAAATTAGCGGCTCTGAAAACATGGCAACCATGATTTTGTTTCCGCTACTGACCACCATTTTAGTTACCGGCGTGGCGCTTTATTTTGTCTACGAGCCCATGTCGTTAAAACACCTTGCCATGATGTTTATGGTTGGCGCATTGGGTTTATTAGGCCAATATTGCAACCTGAGCGGTTTTAGACTGGCACCGGCCACTTATATTGCCCCCATGCAATACAGCCAAATTATTTGGGCCATTATTTTTGGCTACTTATTCTTTGATGAAGCCATTGACCAATGGGTGATCATTGGTTCACTCATTACGGTGGCGTCAGGCATTGGCATTATTCTACGTGAGCGAAAAGTTTCGAAAATTCAGGCCAACCTGAAGACACGCAATGGCCGCATGGTTGGGGCTCCATTAATGAAGCCCCGAGAAACGGATAGTGATAAAAAATAGTCTCTTTGTATTAAGGTAATTTATTAAATTTATTTCCCTAAAATCATCGCCCATAAGTGGCCTGCCTGTTCTTTGGCTTTTGCACCTTTCGGGCGATCTGAGTTCCACGTAACGTGTTGGCTGGGCTGGGCATTCGAATCCAACGTAATGCCCCACATGCCAGCCACTTGATTGGGTATTAATGAATAGCGCACGTCAATAATTCGCTGCGCGTTATCAGGATCTAACGCTAAGTAGTTATTGGAAAACCAACGAAATCGCTCCACATCTAGCGCTTGTTGTGATTGCAAATCTAAGCTTGGAAAATGACGCGATAAATCTAATTTATCCACCGACACTCCGGGGTAAATTCGGCCACTGATACCAACCCGAACCGCATCCACAAAATACTGCCCTTGGTGTTCATACACACTTTTCCACACTAACACGTTTGCAAAACTGGGTTTCACCTCAAGTTGCTGGGCGCTATGCCCGCGATCATTGGCCAGTTTCTGCGCAATATCAAACGCCCGCTCATGTTGAACCCAGCCTAAACCCAGATAGGAAAATGCGTACAGCGCAGACGCACTGGCCCATCGGCGTGAACGCTTAATCACAGACAGCACCAAGAACAACAACAAGGGCAAGGTGAATAAGGGGTCTACCACTGAGACCGTATTCCAAGCGATACGAGCATCACTGAACGGCCACAGCAACTGAGTGCCGTAAGTGGTGCACGCATCTAAAAGCGCGTGCGTGGCGTAGCCGGCAAAGCAAAACGCATACACCTGCCGAAAGCTTAACTCAAGCCGACCAAACCACGCTTTAAATATCCACTGAAAAAGCCCGGCGCACAGTAACGCCCCAACAGGAATAAAAATGAGGGCATGAGTGAAATTACGGTGGTACTCAAGAAACAGCAGCGGGTCAGTATTGGACTTGATCAACACATCTAGGTCGGCGACCATACCGGCCAACCACCCCAAAAGCAATGCGGCAACTCGGCTACGCTTTGAGCTGATTTGCTGAGCGGCCACACCGCCCAACACACCCTGACTTAACGGGTCCATTAAAACTCATCAGCCAATAGCACAACACGTAAACCGTGATGCGACTCGTCTAATTCAATTTGGCACGACAGTCTTGATTTGTTTGAATCAAAACTGTCTTCTAATTCCAACAGAGCCTCTTCGTTTTCTTCCATTGCAGGTATGTCGCCAGCGCTGCTTTGGATATGCACATGACAAGTGGCACACGAACAGCAGCCTCCACAAATGGCTTGAACTTCATCAAAGTCGGCGTCACGCAAATGCTCCATCAAACTTAAACCAGGCTTTATTTGAAGAGACGATTGTTTGCCATCGGCATCGGTAATAAAAATTTCACTCATTGGATTTAATCTATTTATGTCATTAAGTTTTGCTTGTTTTGGCGTTATATAAACACTGAATCTGTTTCTTGTCACGGCGGTAAACCGTTATAATTCAATCGCGCACATAAAACCAACACACACGAACACTGACTTATGCCAGCCTACAATGCATTTTACGCTCAATCTGGGGGCGTTACTCCCGTTATCAATGCCTCGGCCGCCGGGGTTATTCAAACCGCAGCACAATACCCTGACCATATAAACAAAGTCTACGCAGGGCAAGATGGCATATTAGGAGCACTTTATGAAGAGCTTATTGATACCAGCCTAGAAAGCCCTGAAGACATAGAAGCACTCAAGTACACACCGTCAGGTGCCTTTGGTTCATGCCGCTACAAATTAAAATCGATTGACGAACACCGCAGCCAGTACGAAAGACTGATTGAAGTGTTTAAAGCGCATGACATTCGTTACTTTTTTTATAATGGCGGCGGTGACTCTCAAGACACATCACACAAGGTATCGCAATTAAGTGAACAAATGGGCTACCCCATCACCTGTGTTGGCGTGCCTAAAACCATTGATAATGATTTGCCCTTTACCGATTGTTCACCGGGCTTTGGCTCTGTAGCAAAATACGTTGCCGTGTCTATTTTAGAAGCGTCAATGGACGTGGCATCAATGAGCTCAACCTCAACCAAAGTGTTTGTGATGGAAGTCATGGGCCGACACGCAGGCTGGATTGCCGCCGCATCAGGCCTAGCCGCGGATGAACGAGGGCTAGGTCCCGATGTTATTTTGTTTCCAGAAGTTGATTTTGACAAACGCGCATTTCTGCAAAAAGTTGATCGTATTGTTAAAGAAAAAGGCCAATGCAGCATTGTGGTGTCCGAAGGAGCGAAATACCCAGACGGCACATTCCTGGCTGACTCAGGGGTGAAAGATGCCTTTGGTCATGCCCAGCTTGGTGGAGTAGCACCGGTGGTCACACAACTGATAAAAGAAGAGCTAGACCTGAAATGCCACTGGGCTGTCTGCGACTACTTACAGCGTGCCGCGCGCCACATTGGTTCTAAAACAGACATGGAACAAGCGTACGCACTGGGTAAAGCCGCGGTTGAGTTGGCCGTGAATGGCACTAATGCGGTTATGCCAACCATTGTCCGCACTAACGATTCGCCTTACGAATGGACCACGGGGCATGCGCCTCTGGCTGAGGTGGCTAATGTGGAAGAGAAAATGCCGGCGCATTATATCTCCGATGATGGCTTGTTTATTACCGATGCATGCCGCACCTATTTGTCTCCGTTGATCGAAGGCGAAGACTATCCAAGCTACAGCAACGGTTTACCTAATTACGTGGTTTTGAAAAAGAATAAGCTGGAGAAAAAGTTAGCGCCTTTTGAAGAATAGCCAACGACGTTTGTACTATTACCAATAACGAGTGCTAATAGTACATCTGAACTCAAATTAAAAGCGCAATAAAAAAGCACAGCCTAAGCTGTGCTTTTTTATTGCTAATGCGTTTATCTTTATCTATGCGATACGATCGATTTAGATCATTCGCTTACTTAAATCATCGGACTGACTAAGATTAAACTCTACGACCCAGCTCATTACCACTCTCACCAATACCAACCGTTGGGCCAAGAGTAATATCTCGTACGTCTCCGTGATTTATCAGTACTGGTGATTCGTAAGCCTGTTTTACAACAGCCTTATCATCAACCCCAGTGCTTTCAATCGTGCTCTGAGCCACAAGTGGCTTATTTTTTAAAATAGACATTTTCTTTTCTACTAATTCCATTACAGAACAGACCACGCTAATGATTTGCTCTACCAAGGTACAGGATACTTTATTGTTTTTATTATATTATCTGTACCACACCCGATACCAGAAATTATAATAAGCACAACGCCACTTGACCACTGTTTTCGTATCATCACTGGTAGTTTCATCGTTAATATAACACTCTTTTACATATTCTTGCCAAAATGACGGGGTGCTGTGCAAGTTTCCGGACAGATTGTGGTCTTTCTTAATGCCTTGCAACAGACTTTGAACAAACTGAGTTTTATCGTTTCGCTTTACTAAATCATCAGTAAACTCAGAACGGTAAGCCCGCTTTACGATGGGGCGAGTCAGGCCTAGTTTAGCCAATTGTGACGTGGGCACCGACAATAAAAACTCACATAAATCACGATCTCTAAATGGGTAACGCCGCTCAACTCGGTATTTATTTTCCATATGGCGGCCAAGCATGGCGTCTTCGCCAGCAAAACCATCTAATACCACTCGGTATTGCAATGGCCTCAATGCTTTTTGACTAACATCAAACAGCCAATGCTTTTGATAACTAAATTCATTCACTCGCTCTTCATTTAACCACTCACTGGTCACTGACTGTCGAGAATGGCGGCGCTCTAACCAGCGCTGCATGATGCCACTTGGCATAATCACAAAACGCTTGATCGTGTTCCACCAAGTAAGAGAGTGTGTATTTTTCTGCGTCTTGAGTTCTGACAGTGCTAACTTAAATTCGCCTTGTGATAATGCATCGAGCACTTGCCGGCTTTGCGTTTCGTACAATAAATCACCCTGCAAGCCCGACAACATGACACCGGCCCCATTGTTTGCCGCTGCATCCAAGGTTCGCTGTTGAAACTCAGCGTATGGCAACGCAAAGGGAAACAACGGGTTATTATGAGTGTCATGGTCAAATTTTGGCCATAAGTGGTCGCATTCAATCAACACTTGCTCTATGCCAAACCGTTCACAGACAGGGGTTGAGTAACGCCGTTCATCCATCTCTGGCGAATCATTAAACACCCAAGAATAAGCCGAGAAACCAACATCAGACTCAGACAGTGCCGCTGAGATTGCAATGGGCACTGAATCCATGCCACCACTGAGCATGCAGCCTACCTCAGTTCGGCTACGTAAGCGCCGTTTCACGGCTTGATCTAATAAACGCCGAAATTCTTGCGCGTACTCGTGATCGCTAAGAGCCACATTATGACGCTCAGGGTTAGGGCGATAAAAGGTATGTTGTTGCGTTCGCCAGCCATTAGCCTCAGCACAAAATAATCGGTTGCCGGGGTTAACAACCGACAAACCCTTCAAGCAGCTTGTGTGCTTGCCTTCCTGGCGATTAATCAACCAACCCGCTACTTTTTTCTTATTTAAAACATGCCCGATGTCAGGGTATTTTAGAAAAGCCAATTCAGTGCTTGCTACGATTAGACGCTGATCGCTTTGAAAAAAGGCCAGGTAGCGCCCGCCCATGGTGTCGCGCGCGGCACGCAATTCATTACTCGCTAAATCAACCCAAACAAACACAAAAGGGCCAATCACTTCCGCTAGCCGTGCCTCACCAAAGCGAGTTAAAAACGTAAACAACAGGGAGGCATCAGAAAAACTATGGCCGGCATCATTAGCACTCAGCTCACCGCATTGCTGTAATTCAGTAATAAGGTGCGCTCTGTTATCGATGCGCCCATCAAACACAAAACATTGCGTTTTCTTGCTGTTATAAAGGGGTTGTTGCTCGCCCACGTCCTCGGGCGTTGTCCACCTTGCTTGAACGCTGACGGCAAAATTGGCACTCAGGTGCAACTCTTGGGCATCGCCACCAAATGGAGCCAGTTGTTGATGCATCGCACTGACTACAGCCTTATCAATACGCTGCTCAGAAAGCTCTAACCAAACAAAAAATGCACTCATGGTGCGTAGTGTACCGTATTTTTATTGTGTGACCGCGCACTGATTGGCACCTTACTCAAGTGCGACTTAAAGCACTCAGCAATAAAAAATACACCCTAACAGATCGGCCAAAGAGTAAAAGTTACGCTAGTATTTAGCGATAGTCATGCCCACCGCAGCCAATCTTATTGGCCATGCGCCACAAACGCTTTGAGCGGGCGCCAGAGCGGCAATATAAATGGGTTCGCTTGTTCTCTTTGATAATATCAACTAACTTATCGCGATCTTCATTTTGGATTTGATAAGAAGAAAACGCGAGTAACTTAGTTTTGATTCCTTTCTCTTGTGCAATTTTCGATATCTCCTCGAATGTTGCCTGCCCTTCATCTTCACCGTCTGGGCGATTGCACACTAACAACTCTATTTTTTCGTCCGCTAATTTATCTAAATCTGAAGGGCAAAGCTGACCAGAAACAGAAACCTGATCGTTTAATTTTAAATAATTCATTCATCGCCTCCGTTGTAATTATAAATACACAGTAGTTATAACTACAAAATAGCACAACTGAATGAGCAATGAGAATACACCGGTTATATTTATTTCCTCACGAAGCGCTGTGCCGCTATTATTTTCACGAACAAACTTGCTGGCTTAGCGTAAAACAGATCAATTAAATATCTATTCTAATTACCTAGCCCCAATATAAATGCCTACTGGGGCTAGGTAATAAAAACTACTTCCGCTTATTGATTGTCATCGCTGTTAGGCAAAGACCGATGCCGAACATTGTAGATAGCATCTCGAATTTCTTTGTTCAATTTTCCGTCAAAAGGCATGCGCTGAGTCATGATTACCACAACAATATTTTTCTCTGGGTCGACCCAGAAGTTTGTACCAGCTGCCCCGCCCCAACGATACTCGCCAATATGGCCATAGAGATCTTTATCCTTTTGCGGCGGCACTAGACGAATCGCAAAGCCAATACCAAAGCCTCGATTTCCAAGAAAGCTCTTATCGGCAAGGTTTGAGGGTAAGTGATCATCAGTCATAAGGCTGACCGTTTCAGGCTTTAAAATTCGCACGCCATTGAGTTCGCCTTTATTACCAAGCATACGTGCAAACTGAGCAAAGTCATCAACAGTTGAAGCTAAACCCAAACTGCCGGGCTTCATGACGTGCGGTTTTCGGTGCAAATCATGAGTAAATTGGTCTGTATTTTTTTCCAGATCCCCATTTTCAGCCTTTGTGTAAATTGTCGCCAGTCGGTGCTGTTTCTCGGTTGGAACATAATAGCTGGTATCGGTCATGCCAAGCGGGTCAAACAACACCTCTTGCAAATAACGTTCAACCGGTTTTCCAGACAGACGTTCAATCATCAGTGATTGCATGTCTACTGCCCAAGAGTAGCGCCATTGCGTACCCGGCTGAAACAAAAGCGGCAGGCTACCACCGGCTTTGGCCATCTCATTCAAGGTGTTTTCTATGCCTATTTTGGTTTCCGTACCGAACACCTTTGACTCTGTATCTGGGCCACCCCAAAAGCTTTCAGGCAACCCCGCCGTGTGGCGTAGCATATCGAGAACAGTGATCGGCTTTTCTGGTGAAACCATAATAGGCTCACCTTTCTCATTATCACCAGCATAGACACGCATGTCTTTAAACTCTGGCAAATGCTTTGAGAGCGGGTCATCCAATTCAAATTTATCTTGCTCGTAGAGAGTCATCAACGCCACACTGACAATAGGCTTTGTCATTGAGTAGATACTGTGGATTGTGTCTCGCTTCATTGGCGCATTGCTGTCAATATCAGCAAGCCCAGCCTCACCATAATAAGTCTCTACATCGTTTTCATAAACGACAACTGAATAGCCTGCAACATGACCGTCTTCGACAAAACTTGAAATAGTTTCGTCCATAACCGCTGGCACAGTAATGGGCTCAGACAATTCAGCCGTTTTTGCCAGATTATTTTGCTTTGCTGTATGTGGAGCTGAACACGCACTAAGGGCGATGGCAGCGATGGATATAATTATTATTTTCATGACTCTCTCCGTTTTGTATATTGTATACAATTGAGCGGAACGGGGACAGACCTCGATTAAAAACATTGCCCCTACCTAGGCCTTCCTGATTTTCCTGGGAACACACACGGGCCGAGCATCGCCTCTATTTCCATTAGTAGATACTCTAATACAACCTATGAATTCGTCAGGTATCACTGGATCATTGCTCTCGAGCCGTTGTGAAGGAATATATCGGGAGTGCTCTAATGCACGGGTTACGCCGACCAACTATGCTCGCCCCCAATATAATCCACTGACGTTTACCTTATTTTCGCGGAAATATAAATGCGAATACTCTCTTACGGCTATCCCAAATGCTCACGCCAAAGATCAAGGCTGTGCTCCAAAATGCTAATTCGGTTAAAACCGCAACTACTGTTACTGCCGTAACCCAAGTTTCAATTGTTGGTTTCATAAAGCCTAGACATGCAAGACCAAGCCATGCGATTAACGTTACCCCCCAGATAGAGCTAAGAACTAATTTCTTATTTTTGACCAAAGCCTGCTTAATTGATGATATTTGCATTACTGTATCTCCCCGTTTTGCATAACCCAAATGATTTTCCGTGTTGACCTTATATCTTCATACGGGTTGCTTTTGACTAAAACTAAATCGGCTTGTTTTTCGGGACTAATTGTTCCCACCGAATCTATAACACCAAGCAGTTCAGCTCCATTTTTTGTCGCGAGCGTCACTACATCTCGCTCTGAAATACCTGCCTGAACCAAAAGTTCTAATTCAGTGTGAAAACTTTCGCCCGGAACAACCCATGGATTATTGGCGTCAGTGCCCACAGTTAGATGCACTCCTGAACGATGAAGAAGCCGAGTAAACTCTTCGACACGGGGCCATACTGATTTTGCGTATTCAAAATCTTCTGGCGTCCAACCAAAGTTGAAATTAAACATAGAACGCCAATTTTCAATCAGCTCTGGAGAAACTTGGTCTAGAGCAGGGTTGTTAAAATAAGCTTCGCCATCACCAAACGCCATTGCATGAAAGATAACCAGCGTCGGGTCTATCGACACATTGTTTTTTCGTAGAGCAACAATCATTTCGTTTATTTCAGGCGAAGTGAAATCTGCATCCTCAAACCATTTGAGCATAAACGTCGCCTTGCCCAAAATTGAAGCTTCATATTCTGCTCGCTTATCAAGCGGAAGCAACTCCGATGAACCCGGAATTATGTGAACAATTGAGTCAATACCCAAAGTAGAGGCTTCTGTCCACGTTGTTTCGTGTAAATGACCAGTGACCTTTGCACCATGCTTATGAGCCTCATCGATACCCGCTGCGACCATCTCTTTAGATAGACCAGTATAGAGCTTTATCCAATCAACACCGGCCTCGACCTGCCGCGTAACTTCTGCTCTAACGTCGTTCTCTGTCGCTACAGTGGCGGCAAGGTTATCAAACCTTGCCGTATCAATAATGTCTCCCGCTACAAACAATTTTGGACCCGCAATTTTTCGTGCATCTAAACGCCGTTTAGCTGCGATCGTAATCTTCGATGATCCACCCGGGTCTCTAGCAGTAGTAACACCGTATTTCAGTAAAGTATTTAATGTCTGATCCGCGATAGTATCCGATGGTGATGAATAGAGTATTGGCTCCTCACCTTCCATATTAAGCCCAACCGGACCTAAGCCTATATGCACGTGCGTATCGATAAACCCTGGTAATAAGTACGAATTCTGAGCATCGATAACTTCTGTAGTGAGCGGGATTTTTACGCTGTCCATGCGGTCAATAGACACAATCTTTTGGCCAATGATCGTGACCGCTCGATTTTCTAGAATATCTCGGCCATCTCCGGTAACGACATTAGCATTAACAATCATAACTGTGTGCTCATTTGGCGAAGCTGAATAACTAATTGAAGTAGAACAGGCTATTAGAGCCAGAGAAGTCGCCAAAAAGCGTAACCTTCGAATGAAATCTAGTAGTCTCATGGTGTGAATTCCTCGTATTGTTGTCGATACAGGGATAGTCACCTTGGTCGTCAAATTCTTTCAATTGAAAGGATTATTATTTTTGCGAGACTATATAAGTGCAAACCATAACTTCCTTAGGCATGTTTTGAATAGAGAAGACGAATTTCAAAAAATATTAACTGATCATGGCGGTATGATTTGGCGCATTGTCCGCAACTATGAGCGGGATCAACAAGTATGCTTAGAACTCAATCAAGATATATATTTTGCGATCTGGAAAGCGATTCCTAAATTTAAAGGTAACTCGAAGTTGAAAACCTTTCTGGCCCGTATCGCTCATAACAAATGCATTTCTCATGTGGCTCGTGAAGCGATGAAACCTAACCATGAGGAATTAGATTTTTCACACCCTTCCGATGACGATACTCCTTATGAGAATATCGAATCGAGTAATCGGCATGACCTTTTAATGGAGGCAGTGCGCCGTCTCCCCCTCGGCTTGCAGCAAGTCATAAGCTTGTCTCTAGAAGGGTTTACGCCGAAAGAAATATCTTCGGTCTTAGGGGAAAACCCTAATATTATTTCCATTAGACTAACCCGCGCAAAAAAGTTTCTACGTGACGATTTAGAGGAGTTGAAAAATGAAAGATGATAACATTGATTTAGATGAACTCAGTCTTATTTGGAAATCAGAGACACCTCCTGTGCCCAAAAAATTTACTAGCCCGGTTCAATTAGCCCGTCTTAAGATGTATGCGTTGACGGCTATTGAAACAATGATTGCGATTACTGGATCCGGGGTTGCTATATACCTACTTGCTGACGGATTATTCCTTTTAGGTTTGGCTACTTTAACTTTTTGTCTGGCATCACTAGGGATCTCATTTTGGTCTCGGTCTGGAGCGTCGAGAATTTCTACAGGCTCAGTGAAAGCCGAATTGCAAACCTCTATAAAACAAACCCAATCTCAATACAGGTGGGCTTGGGGAGGAATTTGGATATGTAGCTTTGCACTCCTATTTCTCGCCGTCGTGGCGTACTTATTCAGTACAAACCAAGAGACGCAAGCTGCCGAACTTGCTCGGTCCTTCCAGTACTTTAGCGTTACTTTGGTATTCGTTGCGCTAAACCTAGCTGTAACGTCGGTGATCTTAGAGAAATCAAGAAAGAAGCTTTTTAGGTTGAAGCTTCTATATGAGAATATGATCAATTGAAACCTATCACATTCTAAATATACGCGAAGATGCTTATATCTTTTCAGTGATCGACTGACACTATTTTGTAGCTCCATTCCTACACCAAAATACACTGGAAATGTAGAGACAAACGCAGTAAGCATATGACTATAGGGTAGAAAGAGATAGAAAAAGCCTTCGCTAAGTATTTAAATCTGGCGATTAGCAACACTGCAGGAGCGAGCCTCATGTCCTACTTTGTGCTCCTCATCCATGAGTCGCATCGCTTGCCCTCCATGGACGGAGGGTATTTTAAAAATGAAGGATCAATTTTTGATCGCGACCGTCCTACGGGCGTCCAAATTTGTTACATCGGTATTCCCGTACTCAAATACGACACCGTAAAATCTAACAGGCATTAAAAAAGCCCCAGTTGCTATTGCAACTGAGGCTTAGTATTTAAATCTGGCGATGTCCTACTTTCACATGGGTAATCCCACACTATCATCGGCGCTAATTGGTTTCACTTCTGAGTTCGAGATGGGATCAGGTGGTGCACAATCGCTATGGTCGCCAGAAAAGCTGTCTAGGTGTCGT